>CALJDU010000093.1 GCA_938024995.1 uncultured bacterium | reverse complement strand
TGCTGTCCGAGTTGCCCCCGTCGGTCGCGCTTGAGCTATCGTTGGAGGTCGACAATGAGAGCGACCTTCATGTGTTGAGAACGGTCGCCCCGCAAACGCGCGCGTTGAGCGTCGTGGTGCATGGCGTCTCCGAGGGGTCTCGCGAGGCGCTCCTGACGACCTCGTTCCCGACGCTCGCCTCGCTCCGGATCTCAAGCGCGCGCGATGTGTTGCCGCCCGAGCCGACCGCGCGCTCGCTCCACGATGAGCGGCTCCCGAACCTCGTCACCATGTGGCTCCAAGGGGTCATGTCGCGAACCTCGGAGGCGAAGACGCTCTGTGCGCTCGTGCGCCTTCCGGAGCTGCGCTCGCTCTCTTACCAAGCGCGCCTGACCGCGCCGGTGATCGCGAGCCTGAAGAAGCAGCTGCCCAAGCTCGCGGTCTTGGGCTTTCTCCAGAGCGAACATGGACAGCTGACGGTAGACGACGCGGCGCGGGTCGTTGGCGCATGAGCGAAGCGGATGTCATCGCGGCGATCATCGCCTCCCCGGACGACGACATCCCGCGGGTCGTGTACGCGGACTGGCTGGAAGAGCAGGGTGATCCGCGGGCCGATTTTGTGCGGGCCCAGCTCGCGATGGCGAAAGCCGAGCCGCGTTCGAAGGCGTACTTTGACGCGTGGGCGATCGCGACACCGCTGGAGCGCGAGCACGCGGAGGCCTGGGCGTCACGGGTGCCGGCGCTGAAGAACCAGAGCTATCACCGCGGTCTCGTGAGGAGCGCCGCCATGATCGCGAGCGCGTTCGTGAGAGACAACGGCGAGGTGCTCACCCACGCCCCTGTCGAGCGCCTCCGGTTTCAACGCGTGAAGGACCGCGGCGCGGAGCTCGGCGCGTGCACGGGCCTCTCGAAGCTGCGCGGGCTCGACGTCGCTGGCATCAAGATCCCGGAACCGGACTTGCTCGGTCTGCTGCGCTCTCCGCATCTGACGCAGCTCGCCACTTTCGTGTCCGGCAACTCGGATCAGGTGTCCCCAAACGTGCTCGCCGCGCTGCTTGAAGGCCCTGCTCGTGCATCGCTGACCGACCTGACGCTCGGGCATTCCGGGATGCTCGATGGCCTCCCGCGCGTCACGCTCCCGAAAGTAGAGCGTCTTCACGTCGGAGGTTGGTGGCGTCACGGCGACGCGCAGCCGCTCGCCCATCTCGGGGCGCTTGGCTTTCCGGCGCTTACCTCGCTGTCGGTCGGGAGCGATGTCAACGAAGCGGATATCGCGGGGCTCGCGTCCCTTCCATGGGGGCAGCTTCGCGCGCTCTCGTTCGTGGAGGGGAGCCTCGCTCCGGGGACGCTTTTGCGCCTCGCGGAGCGACACCCAATGCCGTCGCTGGAGTCGCTCGCGATCGAGAGTCACTACTTCGATGAAACCGAGATGGACGAACTGATCGAGGGCGGCGCGTTCTCTTCATGCCGCTCGCTCAAGCTTCCGGGGGGCGCGTTCACGACGACCACGCTGGGGTCGCTTCGGGCGCTTGACTCGCTCCACATCTCAGGCGGGCCGGCAGGGTGGTTTCACACCATCGCGACCGAAGCGCCTCCTTTGCGTCATCTCGTCTTGCACGCGGTGCAGCTCAATGACGCGGACGTCGAAGCGCTCCTCGCGATCGCGCCTACGCTTCGGTCGCTCACGCTCCAACATTGCTCGGTGAAAGCGGCGAACTGGACGACGTTCTGGGACCATCGCTTCCCGCGGCTCATCGAGCTCCACGTCACGAACGATATCTACGCTCCCGATGGCGGGATGCGGTTGCCTCACGTCGCGGAGTCGCTCGCGCCGAAGCGATTCCCCGCGCTGCTCTCGCTCTCGCTCAACGGAGTCTCCCGCGACCGCGAGATGTTCGACACGCTGACGAAAAAGTTGAAGCTCCCGCTCCGTGCCTTCTCGTATCAAGGAAACAGTCTCCATCCAGCGCAGGCGCGCGCGTTCTTGGGCGCGCATCCCACCGTCGCGTTGCTCAAGCTTGGGGGGTCGCTCACGGACGCAGAGAAGCGAGACTTGGCGGCGGTACCGCGGATGAAAGTCATTCACGATAGGTGAGATGAAGACCGCGATCGCCAAAGGCGACGAACAGCAGAGGCCCTCGCGCGTGGCGGTTGATTCATCTTGCGGCCCGGGGGAGTTGCACCCGGTCTACGTCTGTCAGGAGCGCGCGTGCCGTGAGCCGATCTCGGATCGAGAGGCGCGGGTGAGCGTTTGCGTGGGTAAATCACCGCGCGGAGCCGACCCCGGTCTGCGCGCGCTCACAAGGTGACCCGACTCGCGTTCGCCGTCCTCGACAAGTCGCCCTGAAACGGGCTAGTTTCCGCGCGCTATGGCCGATGTTGCTGAATTCCGTCCTGGTCTTGCGGGTGTCCCCGCGGCCAAATCCGCTGTCTGTTTGATCGATGGTCAGGTGGGCAAACTGCAGTACCGCGGCTACCCGATTCAGCAGCTCGCGGAAAAGTGCTGCTTCGAAGAGACCGTGCACATGCTGCTCTTCGGCGCGCTCCCGAACGCAGAGGAACTCGCCGCGTTCAAGGCTGAGCTCGCCGCGGAGCGGAGCCTCAAGTTCCGCATCATCGACGTGCTCAAGCACCTCCCCGAGAGCGGCCACCCGATGGACGTGCTGACGGCCGCGACGTCCGCGCTGAGCATGTTTTACCCGGGTGACCACGTCGAGGACCTGGCGTTCCGGCGCATCTCGGCGATTCGCTTGGTCGCGAAGCTCCCGACGGTGGTCGCGGCGTGGTACCGCATTCGTCGCGGCGACGAGCCCATCGCGCCGCGTGCGGACCTCGGACACGCCGCGAACTTCCTCTACATGCTGGAGGGCGAAGACCCGCACCCGTTGACCGCCGAGGTGGTCGACGTCGCGCTCACGCTTCACGCTGAGCACTCGATGAACGCCTCGACGTTCACGGCCCGAGTGACCGGTTCAACGCTCGCTGATCCGTACACGGTGGTGACCTCGGCGATTGGATCGCTCTCGGGTCGTCTGCACGGCGGCGCCAACGAGCGCGTCCTCGCGATGCTCTCGACGATTGAAGATCACTCGCCGCAGGCGGTGCGTCGCTGGGCGGAAGACCGTCTCGCTCGCAAAGAGAAGATCATGGGCTTCGGTCACCGCGTCTACAAGGTGAAGGACCCGCGCGCCGATGTGCTCCAGGGTCTCGCGACCAAGCTCTTCGCGGAGTTCGGCGCCACACCCGTGTACGACCTCGCGGTCGAGCTCGAGAAGCAGATGGCTGAGCTCGTGGGGCACAAGGGCATCTACCCGAACGTCGATTTCTACTCGGGCATCGTCTACCAGAAGCTCGGCATCCCGTCGGACCTCTACACGCCGGTCTTCGCGATCGCGCGCGTGAGCGGCTGGCTCGCGCACTTGCTTGAGCAGCTCGAGAACAACCGCATCTTCCGCCCGACGCAGATCTGGGTGGGCGAGGCCGACCGAGAGGTCTAGCCCGTGCTCGTCCGCATCGCGCTCGTGATCACGTTGGTCGGGTGCGGAGCGGCTCCGGTTCCCAGTCAGGCGACGACGGGGACGTGCGTGGACCCCGTTGAAGATCTCGACGGCGACGGGCATTGCCTCGCGTTCGACTGCGACGAGAGCGACGCGACACGCTTTGTCTACGCCGAGGACTTTGTCGGCGATGGAGTGGATCGCGACTGTGACGGCATGGACGATTGAGCGTTCGAACCGGCGCGCGCAAGTTAGGCTGAGTTGTGCCTCCGCTCCACGGCTACATCTACCTCGTTCCGATCGCGTCGTTCGACGCTCCCGTCACGTCGCCGCTCGCCGACCTGGTCGCGGACACCGCGCTCGCGATTTGCGGTCGGGATCTTGGCGACGCGATCAAGGACGCGGGGCTGAGCCTGGACCAGGCGTTTCCAGAGCGGCGGTTCTCCGTCGAAGCGGAGGGCGAGCTGATCAAAGAGCTCGCGCGTTTGGCCCGGAAGCGCTTCTCATCACTCTTTCATAAGGCGTGCACGAGCGACGGGCAGTACACGATGCGCTTTCACGCCGCGCCGCTCATGGACATCGCGTCGGAGTACGCGCGCTGGGGTCTCGACGTCATCGTCGACTGGACGGAGGACGCCGTCGCGCTTCCGCACGTTTCGTCTTATGTGCCGTTCGCGCCGTGTCTGGAGGAGTCATTTACATCGCTCTGGGACGCGTTGCTGGAGCATGACGCGGAGGCGATGATCTCGAGCCTCTCCGGTCCCGCGCTCGGTGAGGTCGCGTGGGGACAAGAGCGGCTCGGCGCGGTGCTGCCCGAAGACTTTCGCGCGCTCTACGCGGTTCACAACGGCCAGCTCGGCGTCGCTCATCCGTTCTTCGCAGGAGGCCATCGCTTCCTTTCAGTATCGACCGCGGTTGTGAAGACGGAGCTCGCCATCCCGCGCTTCAAGCCAGACTTTTCGGTGGCCAGTCGCGAAGAACAAGAAGCGGGTTGGTTTTGCTTCGCGCGCTCGGGGAACCTCCTCGTCACCAGTCTCGCGAGCGGTCGGATCTACGAACTCTCGCGACAGGTGCCTCCCAAGCGGGTCGCGTCCTCGCTGAGCGAGCTGCTGCGTAAGACCGCTCGTTCGCTCCATGATGGTTCGCTACGCGTCGTGAAGACCGATGAGGGCAGCGAGCTTCGCGCAAGATGAAGCGCGTTGAGGGCTACGCCTACATCCTCCCGATCGCGTCGCTGGAGACTCCCTTACGTTCGCCGCTCGCCGCTCGTGTCCGAGATACCGGGATCGTGCTGTGCAACAAGGGCGTCGACTCCGCAGTCCGCGCCGCCGAGCTTCGACTCGATGGGGCGATCGAGGGACGGCTCTCCGCCGAGGAGGAACGGTCGGTCTGGTTGGAACTCAAGGAGCGGCTGGAGAACTTCCACCCGCCTGCGGTTTGCCGAACGGGAGGTCGCTCGTTCGCTCGCTATCACGCGGCCCCCTTCGTCGAGGTCGTAAAGGAGCTCGAGCGCTGGGGACTGGACGTCCTCGTTGACTGGTCGCCTGCGGCCGTCGCGCAACCCGGAGTGTCGTCGCTGGTCTCGCTCCCCGCCTCCCTCGCCTCGAGCTGGGCGCGAATCTGGGACTGGCTCATGAACAATGATGGCGAACTGACCATCAGGAGCTTGTCGGGTCCCGCGCGCGGGCGGCTCCGCTGGGCCGAAGCCAAGCTCGGCTTGACGCTCCCGGCCGACCTTCGCGCGTTCTACGCGATGCACGACGGGCAGTTTGGCTTGGACCGTCCGCTCTTCGCCGACGGTTTTCGCTTCCTCTCCCTCGCGGGCGCGATGTGGCACTGCCGTCAGCTCGAGTTTCCAGATTCAGATCCGCGCCACAGCGAGAGTTGGTTCTGTTTCGGTCAGAACATGCGGCGGCGACTCGTCGTGAACACGGACTCGTGGCGGGTGTGCGAGTTGGACGAGCACCTTCAGGCTCGTTCGCTTGCCGAGTCGTTCGAGGAGTTCCTCGGGCGCTTCGCCGAGTCCTTGGTGGCGGGAGAGCATCGCTTGCAGCGCGTCGCGGAGCGCACCGCGTTACACCGGATCCGGTAAGAGCTCTGGCGGCGAGTCAGTCGCAGCCGGGCAACACGTCGTCGACCAGCTCGATACGGAATTGCATATGCTCCGCGGTGTGGTCGGTCGCGACGAACTTGCAGTCATCGTCCAGCATCGCGGCCTCGACCGCGAGCTCCGACTGTTCCGCGCGCACCCGCGCGATCATCTCAAGCGCCTTCTGTGGCCCGAGGACAAACGACGCGGTCGAGAGCGCGTCCGCGTAGAGGCCGCTTGAGGCCGTGAAGGTCACGCTGACCGTATGGTCAACCGGGAGCCCGCTGCGGGGGTTCAAGATGTGGTGCCAGCGCTTCCCGCGGGCGTCGATGTAGGCGTGCTCGTAGTCGCCTGAGGTGGAGATCGAGCCGCCGGTCGACTCGAAGAACGCGAAGTACTCGTTGTCGCGGCGCGGGTGCTGAATGCCGACGCGCCACGCGCGGTCGCCGCGCATGCCGTGTACCTGAACCTGACCGCCGCCGAAGAGCATGTAGCTCTCGATGCCCGCCGCGCGAAGGATCTCACCTGCGCGGTCGAGCGCGTAGCCTTTCGCGATTCCGCCCGTTCCGATCGCCATTCCCTCGCGGGTCAGGAACACCGTGCGCGCCTCTTCGTCGAGCCGGATGTTCTCCCAGTTGATCAGCGGGAGCTTGCGCCGAAGGTCGCGAACACGCGGGATACGGTGACGCCCGGGGCGAAAGTCGTAGAGCCCACGAAGCGCCGCCCACGAGAGATCGAACGCGCCCTCGCTCCAGCGCGAGACATCGACGCCCGCTTTGATCACGCGAAAGGTGTCCTCGCCGACCGCGACTGGCTCGACGCCGGCCTTGTCGTTGATGCGGCTGATCTCGCTGTCGTCACGCCACTCGCTGAGCACATGCTCAAGCCGACCGATTTCGTGGAAGGCATCTTCGATGGCAGGAGCCGCGACGGTTGGCTCCGCGTCCACCTTGATGATGAAGACCGTGCCCATGAAGGGTTGGCTTCGCGTGAAGAGGTCGCGCGGACCGCCTTCAGGAGGGGCGGTCTCTGGAGGAGCCGTCTCTTGCCGAATCTCGGGCGTCGGCTCGTCGTCTTTTTCGCAGCCGAGCCCCGCGCTCAGCGCCCCGAAAAGCAGCGCGAGGCACGCGGTGGTCGAGAAGCGGCAGCGCGATGACGACATAGGAGAGAACTATGGGCGGGAGGTGGTCGGGGTCAAGCTTTGCCGACCTCCTTGGATCCCGTCCTCTGATACCGTGCGTCCGTGAAGCGCGCGCGACTCCTGGTAGCCGTACTCGTGACGACCGCGATGTCGCTCGTCGGCGCCTCCGCGTACGCCTTGGGCGAAGACACCCGCGTCGAGATCGTCGGCGTGGACCTTGGCGCCGATGAACCACGCGAGACCGCCCGGCGACGCCTCGCGTGGGAAGTGCGGAAGCGGACCAGCATCGAGACCCGCTTGGCGCCGCGACGCGCGCGCCTCGACGACCAGACCATCTTCGAGACCCCGTTCCTCTACCTCGCGGGGGACGAGGCGTTCGAGCCACGAAGCGAGGCCGAGGTTCGCGGGCTTCGTCGCTTCATCGAGTTCGGCGGCTTCCTCCTGATCGACGACGCGTCTCCTCACGAGGACGGCTTCGACCTGTCCGTTCGTCGCTTGCTTCGTCGCGCCTTTCCGACGGACCCGTTGGCGCCGGTCCCGCCTGACCACACGGTCTTCCACTCGTTCTATCTGCTCCGTCGCCCCGCGGGTCGCGTCCGCGGACCGGAGCATCTCTTCGGCATCACGCGCGGCGGGCGCCTGGCGGTCGCCTACTCACGTCACGATCTCGGCGGCGCGCTCGCGCGAGACAACCTTGGCACCTATCGCTTCGAGGTCACGCCTGACGGAGAGCGGCAGCGCGAGGTCGCGGCGCGGCTCGGCGTCAACATCGTGATGTACGCGCTCTGCCTGGACTACAAGGACGACCAGGTGCACGCGCCGTTCATCATGCGCCGAAGGCCCGGGAGAGTCCGCTGAGCTTCACGTTCTCGGTCGTGGGCGGCGCGTGGATGGCCGCCGCGCTCTTCCTCGTCTTCGCGTACCTCGTCTCTCGCGGCGCGGGGACGAGGGAGCATCGGCCGCTCTTCGTGCTGGAAGCCTTCGCCGCGCTGCTCACGTGGTTGGTCGCGGTACAGCCGACCTTCGTAAAGGAGCTCTCGTCCAGCGAGCCGGGGCAGGTCATCGCTCTGGTCGACACCTCTCGGAGCATGCAGGTCGCGCGAGGCTCCACACCGCGCGTCGAGATCGCGGCGCGCGCAGTGGAGGGCCTACCCGATGAAGTCACCGTGTTCTCGTTTGGTGATGAGGTCGCCGCGGTCCCCGACGACGAGCCGCTCTCCGCGACCGCGGAGCGGAGCGACCTCGGACGCGCGCTGGAAGAGGTCGCGCTGACGGAGGACCTCGGCGCGGTCGTCGTGATCTCGGACGGCGCGCTGACCGACCTGCCCATCGATCCGCGCGTGCGGGTGCACGCGTTCGCGGTGGATCCCGACGGGGAGCTGATGGACGATTCCGTCGTTGAGGTCGCGGCCGACGCGATGGTCTTTCAGCGCCAAGTCGCGAAGGCGCGCGTCACGGTCCGCAGCCTCGGGCGTGGCGCGCAGGTGATCCCAGTGACGCTCTCTCGCGAAGGGGAGGTCGTGAGCGAGACCGTCGTGACCCTCAACGAAGAAGGGGTCGGATCCGTCAATCTGGAGTTCGTTGAGCGACAGCTGGGCCGCGCTGTGTACCACGTGTCGATCCCGACGCCCGACGGCGACGCGGTGCCGAAGAACAACAGCCGCGCGTTCCTCGTTGACGTCGTTCGCGATCGCTTAAGGGTGTTGCTGGTCGCGGGGCACCCGACCTGGGACGTGCGCTTTTTGCGCGAGCTGATCAAAAAGGATGGGTCGATCGACCTGATCTCGTTCTTCATCTTGCGCACCAATGCCGACCTCTCGATGGCGAACCCGGACGAGCTCGCGCTGATCCCGTTTCCGACCGATGAGCTCTTCCGTGAGCACCTCGGTAGCTTCGACGTCATCGTCTTTCAGGACTTCGATTTCGGCCCATATCAAATGGAGGGCTACCTCCCGCGGATCCGCGACTACGTCCGCCGCGGAGGCTCGTTCGCGATGATCGGCGGGGAGCGCTCTTTCTCCGTCGGCGGGTACGCGGAGACGCCGATCGCGGAGGTGCTCCCGGTCACGCTGCCTCCGACCACTGCCGGGACGCGCTCGCTCGACCTCAGCCGCTTCTCGCCGGTGATGCAAGACGAGGTCGCCCGTCACCCCATCGTTGGGCTCGCGGCGGCTCCAGATGAAAGCGCCGCGCTCTTTCGAGGTCTCCCCGAGCTCATCGGCAGTAACCGATTCAGAGGCGTCAAGGCGGGGGCGTCCGTCTTGCTTTCGCGTCCACGTGGAGGTGCACCGATCTTGGTCGTGGGCGAGTCCGGGCAGGGCCGCGTGCTCGCGTTTGCGTCGGATGGGTCATGGCGTTGGGGTGTCACGGCGGGCGGGCAAAGCGGCGACGCGAGCGTCCACGAGCGGTTTTGGGATCGCGTTCTGCGCTGGCTCGCGCGTGACCCGCGCCTGGAGCCCGCGCGTCTGTCGACCGACCGCGCGTCCTACGGAGCGTCCGCGATCATGCGTGTTCGCGGGGTGCTCCGTGACGCGAGCTACGTTCCTCGCGATGGGAGCGTCGCGCTCTCGATCGTCGCGCTCGACGCGGCGGAGGTCGAGGGCGAAGCCGAAGCCGAATCCGCACAGGTGGTCCGCGTGATCTCCGGAGAGATCGAGGCGGAACTGACCGCTCCCGAGGTGGCCGGCGCGTATCGGGTCGTCGCGCGTGAGGTCGGGAACGAAGGCGCGGTGCTCGCTGAGGAGGCGTTCGTGGTGGAGACGAGCGGGCGCGAGCTCGCCGATCCTGTCGCGCGACCAGACGTCTTACGTGAACTCGCCGAGCGATCGGGGGGCTCGTTCCACGACGCGAACAACCCTCCGGCGCTGAGTCAGCTCGACACCCAGCGCGTCCGTCATGACGGGGTGCAACGCATCGCGCCGATGGCCCACCCGCTCACGATTGTCGCAACGATTCTGCTCCTCGGGGCGGTCTTTTGGCTCCGCCGTCGGCGCGGGCTTCGCTGATTTTGCGGTCGCGTTTCGTCATCGCGACGACCTGACACATGGGCTGCTAGGGTCGCGTCGTGCGTATCTTTCTCTCTGGTCCGATGGGCGCGGGTAAGTCGACAGTTGGACCGATCGTCGCGGGACGGATCGGTGCCGCGTTCGTCGACCTCGACGCTGAGATTGAGAAGAACGCCGATGCGACGATCGCGACGCTCTTCGCGACCGAGGGGGAGGCAGGATTTCGCGCGCGAGAAGCGGAACTCGTCGCGACGCTCGCGAACCGAGAGAACATCGTCGTCGCGCTGGGCGGCGGAACGGTGACCTCGAGGCGAGTGCGAAGGCAGCTGTTGGCGGCGGGAACGCTCATCACGCTCCACGCGCGTGCGTCGCAATTGCTCGAGCGGGTCGGCGAGGGAGAAGGGCGTCCGCTTCTGCAAGGGAACGCTCAGGAGAAGCTCGAGGCGCTGCTTCGGGATCGCCGCGCGATGTACCTTGAGTGTCACGGGGTCGTGAACGCAGAAGGAGACGTCGCGGAGGTCGCGGATCGCGTCGTCGCGATCGCGGCGCGGGCTCCGCTGTCCGTCCCCTTGGGTTCGCGATCCTACCGCGTGGAAGTGGGGCAGTCGTGTTTGCACTGGGTCGACGAGGCGGTCGCGGGGCGTCGGGCGTTGGTCGTCTGTGACGAGAACACGCGGCGCTACGCAGATCGGATCAAGGGAAGCTCGTGGCTCTGTCTCCGCTCAGGCGAAGAGCACAAGAACCTTGAGACCGTCGCGCGGATCTGGGAAGCGGCGTTCTCCGCGCGTCTCGATCGGCGCTCGGTCTTCGTCGCGGTGGGCGGCGGCGTCGCGGGCGACTTGACGGGGTTCGCCGCGAGCGCGTTTTTGCGAGGCGTGCCGTTCGTTCAAGTACCGACGACCTCTCTCGCGATGGTCGACAGCTCGGTTGGCGGAAAGACCGGTGTGAACAACGCGCACGGCAAGAATTTGATCGGCGCCTTTCATCAGCCCGAGCGTGTTGTGTGTGATGTCGCCACGCTCTCGACCTTGAGCGAGCGCGATCGCGCCGCGGGTTGGGCGGAAGCGGTGAAGAGCGCGTGGCTCGCTGGACCCGAGGCGCTCGAGCGGTTGGCAGAGGACGCGGTCGCGCTGCGGGAAGGTGACCTTGACGCCTCCGTCCGCGCGGTTCGGATGAGCGTCGCGCTGAAATCGAGGATCGTCGCGGATGACGAACATGAGCGCGGCGCGCGTGCGCTGCTCAACTTTGGTCACACCATCGCGCATGCCCTGGAGTCCGAAGGGGAGTACCGTCGGTATCGGCATGGGGAGGCCGTCGCGCTTGGGATGCTCGCGTCGGTTCAAGTCGCGCGGCGCCTTGGGCTCGACGTCGATCACGCGGCCGCCGGCTTGTTGCGCGAGGTGCTGGGCGAGATCGGGCTCCCGATTGAGCTTCCATCGCTCGCCGGTCTCGCTCCTTTCATCGCGAACGACAAAAAGAGGGTGGGCGACGCGCTCGGGTTCATCAATCCCGCAGCGCCGGGCGAAGCGCGTATCGTGAAGGTCGCGCTTCCCGCGTTTTTCGAGGCCATACGCCAGGTCTAGCGACCGAGTGACCAGAAATTTGGGCGCTGGGTGTCCACCCCTCTAGACTTCTCAACGAGGAATTCATGCGTCACCTTTTTTTCATCACGCTTATCGCGTCCGCGCTTTTGTCCGGCTGCGTCACTGACAACGCTTCCATCTACGTTTCCGGCAACGTCGTCGTGAACGCAGGAGATGGGGCCTGCGAGTTCTCCGCGGAGAGCGGGATCTTGCGTCCCTTCGGTGTCTACAACCTGTCGTTCCCCGCGCCGTACACCGCGATCCCGATCTTCAACAGCACGTTGCGGAACCGGGCATCGGACTTCCGGTCGGACCCGAACGGCGTCCTTCTGACGAACGCGACGGTCGAGCTGCAGGACTCGGTGGGCAACCCGCTCAACCTGGGCGACACCTTCCCGAACCCTTTCTCGGTGCCGATCTCGGTCTTCGTGCCGAGCGCCAACACTGACGCGCAGCCGTCTTCGATGGCCGGCACGATGGACCTCGTGCCGAACTCCTACCGTGGCGCGCTCACTCCGTTTGTCGGTTCCACGATCGTCGCGTCGGTCACCACCTCAGGGAAGACCCTGGGAGACATCGAGGTCGAGAGCAGTGAGTGGCGCTACCCGATCGAGCTTTGCAACGGACAGTGCCTCTTCACATGCTCGATGGGCGACATCCTCGGCGGCAACTCCTGCTTCCCCGGCCAGGACCAAGCGGTCATCGTCGGCGCGGACAACCCCGCGTTCGCCGCGATCTGCTCCATGTAACTTCTGTCTCCGCGCTCGGAGCTGCGCGTGCTAGTGCGCGGCTCCCCAGTGCGGACCCCATCCGACGTCAACGACGAGCGGAATCGAGAGCTCGTGTGCCGCCATCATCTCGCGGCGCACGAGCTTTTCTACTTCCGTCTTCTCGCTCGGCGCGACGTCGAAGACCAGCTCATCGTGAACGCTGAGGAGCATCTTCGACTCCAGCCCGCGGAGCGCGCGCTGTACCTCGATCATCGCGATCTTGATGATGTCTGCGGCGGTTCCCTGAATCGGTGTGTTCCGCGCGATCCGCTCCGCGCCGTTGCGCAGCGCGGGGTTCTTACTGCGGATGTCCGCAACGGACCGACGACGCCCGAGCATCGTCGTGACGTGACCGGTGTCCTTTGCTTCCTGAACGACCTCGTCCATGAAGCGCTTCACGCCGGCGTACTTATCGAAGAACGTATCGATGTAGCGCTGCGCCTCGGTCTTCGTGATGCGGAGGTTCTTCGCGAGCGCAAAACGCGTCTGACCATAGATGACGGCGAAGTTCACGGTCTTGGCCGCGCCGCGCTGGGCGCGCGTGATCTCTTCAGGGTCGTCCACGTCGTAGAGCGCCATCGCGGTCATCACGTGGACATCTCGCTCGTCGCGATAGGCGCCGATGAGCTCCGGATCTTGGCTGAGGTGCCCGAGCACGCGGAGCTCGATCTGAGAGTAGTCCGCCGCCATCATCACGTTGCCGACGCTCGGGATGAAGGCGTTGCGGATACGCCGGCCGAGCTCCGTTCGGATCGGGATGTTCTGAAGGTTGGGGTCGCTTGAACTCAAGCGCCCGGTCGCGGCGACGGCTTGGTTGAACTTGGTGTGAACGCGTCCGGTTTCCTTGTCGCGCGCCAGCGGGAGGGCGTCGAGGTAGGTCCCTTTCAGTTTCGTGAGCGTACGTAGATCAAGGATGACCCCCGGGAGGTCATGCATCCCGGCGAGCTCCTCGAGCACCGAGACGTCCGTGCTCCGCGCGGTCTTGGTCCGCTTGAGGACGGGGAGGTCAAGCTCATCAAAGAGGATGCCCTCGAGCTGCCGCGGCGACCCGGTGTTGAACTTGCGCCCGGCGAGCTGGTGCGCGAGCGCGGTCAGCTCGAGGATCTCGTCTGCGGCCTCCGCTGACATCTCTTCGAGGAGCGATGCGTTGATCGCGATCCCGGTGAGCTCCAGATCCGCGAGGACGGAGACCAGCGGGAGCTCCAAGTTGAAGAAGAGCTCCTGGAAGTCGCCGTGACCCATCCGCGGCGTGAGCAAGTGCCCGAGCCGGAGCGCGTAGTCCGCTTGTTGGGCGGCGACATCCATCACCGCTTCGACCTCGACCTGATCGATACCGAACTTCAGGCGCGCTTTGTCGAGCTTGGTGAGGGTGACGTCGAGCTCTTCAAGCGCGACGGCGCCGATCTCGTGTGACCGTCGATGCGGGTCCAAGAGGTAGCTCGCGAGCATCACGTCGAACGAACCGCCGCGGAGCTCCATCCCGTGCCGCCTAAGCGCGATGATCTCACGCTTGAGGTTCCCGCAGACCTTCTTGAGGAGCGAGTTCTCGAGACACGGGCGCAGCGTCTCGAGGACAACCGCGGAATCGAGCTGGTCGGGGACGCCGATGTAGCGATGGCCAAACGGGATGTACGCGGCGAGTCCTTCGGTCCATGAGATCGCGATCCCGATCAGCGTGCCGCGGTGCGGGTCATCGTCGGGCGCGGTGAGGACCGTGCGGACCGCGACCTCTCCGCTGTGTTGGATCTGCAGCGTGATGTCCCGGAGGCGGTCGACGTCGGTAACGACCTCGTACCGACCCGCCGCGATCGGTGTGGACCCGATCCGAGAGAGCAATCGGGTGAACTCAAGCTCAAGGAAGAGGTCTCGGAGGACGACCGGGTCGCCGCCGTTGAAGACCATGTTCGCGCGATCGAGCGGCAGATCCATCTCCGCGCGAAGCGAGACGAGCTCTCTTGAGACGCGCGCGAGCTCTTCGTTCGCCTCGAGCTTTTCTTTGAGCTTCTTCTTGGTAAACGTGGGGAGGGCTTTGAAGATGTCGTCGAAGCTCCCGTGTTCTTTCAAGAGCGTGGCCGCGGTCTTCGGTCCGACCCCGGGGACGCCAGGGACGTTGTCGGAGCTGTCGCCCATCAGCGCGAGCAGATCCCGAACCTGCGTAGGCGGGACGCCGAACTTCTCGACCGTTTCGTCGACGCCGAACACCTTCTCGCGCATCGTGTCGTACATCACGCACGTCGGGCTCACGAGCTGCAGCAGGTCCTTGTCGGCGCTCACGATGACGAGCTTGATGCCTTCGCGCTCTGCCCAGGCGGCGACCGTCGCGATGACGTCGTCGGCCTCGTGGGCGTCGAGACCAAACGCGGGGATCTCGAACCCCGCGATGAGCTCTTTGACGCGCTCGATCTGAGAGGCGAGGTCTTCGGGAGGTGGCGGGCGGTTCGCTTTGTACTTCGGATAGAGGTCTCGACGAAAAGACCCAGCGCGGCTGTCGAGCGCCACCGCGAGCATGTGCGGAGAGCGTTCCTTCATGAGCTTGAAGAGCATGTTCGCGACGCCTGCGACCGCGTGGGTAGGCTCTCCTTGACTGTTCGAAAGTGGCGGCATCGCGTGGTACGCGCGGAAGATGTAGCCGCTGATGTCGATCAGGTAGAGCGCGTTTGGATCACTGGGCGCGGGCAGAAGAGCGTTCGCGGCTTCCTGGCTTGCGCTCGGTTTCTTGCTCGCTCGTTTCCGGGTCGCCATGGCCGGGACCATGGACCGAGCGGACCGATTAATTCAAGGTGATCCGGGGATCTCGGAGAACTAGCGACGACGTCGGTCGCGCCGTGCACGACGCTCTTCAATCTTGCGTGCGCGCTCGGCTTCGTAGCGCGCGATCGCGCCTGGCGCGGAGCACTCGGAGTAGATCGCGGGCTGCCGGGAGCTCAGGCGGTAGTCGTTTCGTCGACGGGTCTTTTGCGGGTTGCTCGGGCGCTCACCACGCTCGGGGACGGGGTGGGCGACCTCGTACGAGCGCCCATCGGCGTAGCGGAAGGTTGTCTGAAATCCGCGGCCGTCGCTGTCTTGTTTGAACGCGTACGGAGCCGCTCGACAGACACCTCCTTCGTCTTGCCAGAAGAGCATGACGTCGAGGTTACGGTTGCGGATGATGCCGACACGGCTCCGGCTGATGCGCCAGTCGGTGCTCAAGATGACCGCGGCGAAATAGCGACGCGAGCCGCTCCGGGAGAAGTGTCGCGTCGCGGCCTCGACGAGCCCGCGCTCCAGGCTCGCGTCGATCATACGGGCGCTCACGCCGACGACGTTTCGCGCGAGCTGGTCGACAGTGTGGGGCATCTGGACGCCGAAACTGGCGGGCGTCGCGTGTCCTTGGGCGTCTACTCCCTGCGTGGCCGGCTGCGGAACGTTCGGTTGCGCAGTGGGTCTTTGGGGCGACGTCGGATCGGCCACCAAAACCGGCTCGGGGTCGCTTGAGGAGGAGGCGAAGACCGCGACCAAGATGCCCGAGATACAGCACATGCTCACCACCGCGAGCACCCCGATACCTCCGAGGAGGATCAGCTTCTTCTTCTCGTCGTCTTGCGCCGCTTGAGGACCGGGTTGCCCCGGGGGCTGTCCGTGCGATGGCCCGAAGCCTTGGTTCGCGTTCACGTCGTTCCTCTTTGTCCCTGCGGGTCGAGCCGATCCTGCTCGTCTCGTTTCTGAATCGCTGTCTCTGAATCGCTATCCGACGAGCGCGCGCACTTCGGAGTCGTCGGCTGTCGTCGGGGTTACGGACGCGGTGGTGTCGTTCTTCCCCGAGAAGCCCAACACCATGCGGTCAGTCACCGGCTCAAGCTGGGTGTCTGCGCCAAAACGAAGGCGAACGCCGCGCCACACCACGGTGCGGCTGAACGAGGCGTAGACCCAGAGCGGCACGAGCGCGATGTCCTTTAGCGGGGCCAAGAGCGCGTGACGCAAGAGCATCGGTCGACGCATGAGGTCGATGGCGCTCGCTTCGGCGACGAGCTTGAGCGCGGAGACGATCAGCGCGGCGAGGACCACCTGACGATCCAACCCGCTCACCAGCGTCGCGATCACCGCGAGGCCCACTGGGTTGCCGAGCAGGTCCGCGATGAACCCTGGGACATGAAGCGTGGCGCGCATCTTCAACCAGCGGGAATGACGCGACGCGAACTGCTCGACGCCGCAGTCGACGTTGATGTTCTCGACGGTCGTGCGAGAGAGCACGACGGTTTCTCCCGCTTTCTCAAACCGGCGACCGAGAACGAAGTCTTCGCAGAGCACATCACGCACGGACTCAAGCCCGCCGAGGCGCTCGAGGACGCTGCGCCGCAGGAGCATCGACTTTCCGCAGACGCACGTGATGTTCGCGACGCGCAGCGCGACACACATGGCGGGGGCGATGTAGGTGGTGAGCTGCAGGTTCTCCAGCGCGGCGCCGAGGGAGCGCTCTTGTGTGCCGATGACGACGCTCGTGATCATCGAGGCGTCGCGGTCGAGCATCTCGGAGACAAGCTCACGAAGGTACTGGGGCCCAACGCGGACGTTCGCGTCGGACTGCCAGAGGAGCTCGTGCTTCGCGTGTTTGGCCGCTCCCGCGAGGTTCGCGACCTTGGGGTTTAGGCCGAAGCTCGCGTCGCTCACGAGGATGGTGCAGGGGACCTGAGGGAAGCGGGCGGCGACGCGCCGCGCGACCCGGAGCGCGGGATCGTCTTCCTCCGTTGCGGAGATGAGGATCTCGAACGCGCCTGGGTAGTCTTGCTGGAAGACGCTCTCCAGGTTGAGCTCAAAGCCCTCTTCCAGTCCTTTGACCGGCTTGAGCAAGCTGACGGGAGGAAACGCGGCGGGTTCGGGGGCGGGAGGCTGTCCGAGGTGTCGCGCGGTGCACACCACGCCCACGATGTAGACGGAGAGGGCGAGCACCGAGAGCCCGATAAGTATCCACGCAGCAGCCATGAAGCGCGCGGACTATGGCACCCACCCCAGACCCGGGCAAGTGGCCGGAATGTCTGCAAATTGCTTGAAATGTCGCGAATTGTCGGGCGCGGCGGTGTGGCTGATCGATTCCGAGGAAGGCGGTCTTCTGGGCGCTACAAGCCGCTTTGCGACCGTCAAGAGGGTCAGAAACACGCTGCGCGACAGGTTCTGTATTCCACCTGGCACGCAGTAACGCAGCGCTCTCCGCGATCTCCGCAGCGAATCAAGCACCGATCCCAGCGGGGGTTGCACACGGACTGACATGGGCCGATCGAGGTGTCTGGAGGAGGTCGCCTCAAGCTGGGAGGCGGAGGGCCGCGACGACCTTCGGAAGCGTCAGTGGCTTCCGCCTCGCCCTCAGCGGTCTGTGTGTTCGCGAGGTAGGCCGCCGTTCGCTCCGCGTTGGTCCCGGGAAGCGCGCGCATCTCTTCGCCACGTCCGAGCGCGTCCATCCGCGCGCGCGCGTGCATCACGCGTTCTGGGGTCTGCCCGATCGTGTAGTGAGACAGCCACGTGTCCCAGCACGCGCGCTTCTCTGGGATCGACATCTCGCGATCGAGATCGGCCGCGTGGCACTGCTCGAAGTACGTCGTGCTTTGATGCACCATACGCAAGCTCGGGGTGCAGCCTCCGAGAACGAGCGCTCCGAGCACCAGCAGCGCGCTCGCCATCGCTCGTGTCAAAATCCCCGAGAGTTCCGCCATGCCCCGTAAGAGTAACACCACCGCGCGCAGTCCTCAGGTTGGATCCGGCGTGCTCTCCGCGGGAGACCTGGGGTGGGTGCGAATGGAGTGGACCGAGGTGGGGATCTCGCGGATCGACTACCGAGACGCGCCGGTCGCGGAGGGCGACGTTCCGCCCAAGTATGCGGAGCCGCTCGCGGCGTATTTCGCGGGAGAAGACGTCGACCCGATCACGCTGCCGATCGATCCAGTGGGCACAGAGTTTCAGCTGCGCGTCTGGGCGGCATTGCGAACGATCCCGCGCGGGTCCGTTGTGTCCTATTCCTCCATCGCGCGATCGATCGACCAACCTCGAGCGATGCGCGCAGTGGGGACCGCGAACGGGAAGAACCCGATCTCGATTGTTGTGCCGTGCCATCGGGTGGTCGCCGCGGGCTTCGAACTCGGAGGCTACACGGGCGGGCTGGACCGGAAGCGAACGCTGCTCACGCTGGAAGGCGTGAAGGTGAACGGTTCGCGCGTGCTCCCGGGCCAGCTCGACTTGTTCTGAGCGCCTCGTCCGGCGCTCTTCTTCGTCTTTGGGCGCCGGCCGTGGAGCTGCTTACTCAATCACGGCGCCGGGGCACCCGAAGACGATGTCGACGTCTTCCACGGCTCCGTCGCGGATCCGATCACAGGCCGGTCCATAGAACGTAACGGTCATCGTGGCCGGGTCGTAGTCCCAGCCGTTGGCTCGCGAGGTGTCGCGCGGGACCTCTTCCGTATCGTTGAAGAACGCATAGGTACGCGCGAGGTCTTCTGGGTTTTCACCGAGGCGGTAGTCGCAGCTCACGATGCTCCCAACGATCTCGGAGAGGTCGCGCGCGAGCGCGTCGGCGTCGTCGGCTTGGAAGTAGTTCGGGGTCCCCATCCGTGGCGCGCCGCCTGCCGCCGAGAAGAGGGTGAGCGAATCTTCGCGAACCGCGCCCCCGAAGCCGACGACGAACGTCTTCGCGCCTCGACTGAGCAAACGCGTGATGGCCGCTTCGGTGATCGGATCGCCCGTCTCGCGGCCGCCGCACGTTCCCGATTGTGCGCCGTCCGTAATCAACAAGACGTAGCTCGCGCGGGAGTCGTCATCGATCGCGGGGTCCGCCTCCGCTTGCGTCATGGCGGTGTCGATATTCGTCACGCAGGGACCGTTGGGGTACCAGCGGTTGTCGGTTCGGAGCGCGTTCGTCAGACGCGTGCGGATCATCGTCTCGTGTCCGGGCGCCACGTTGATCTGCTCCGTCTCTTGCAAGCACCGGTTGCCCTCATCGTCCGGGAACATGTTGAGACCAAAGTTCGCGACGCCCTCGAAGTCGGTGAGGATCTGGTTGATCGCCGCGACCGCGGAGGTCCACTTGGGGACGCCGGCGACATCGCGACGCATAGAGCAGGAACGGTCGAGCACGATGAGGAGGTTCGGCGGGATCGCCTCGGACTCGAACTCTTCGGCGCCACAGTCCGAACCGGGGACACAGGTGTTGGTCTCGTCGCAGACGCGCCCCATGTCGCAGTCGAAGGGGGAGAGACAGGTGCCCTCGTCCGCGCAACTGGAGCTCGCCGAGCAGTACGTCCCCGCGTCGCAGTCTCCATCTCCGCGGCACTGGTCCGCTGGGATGCAGTTCCGCGTGACCGAGCAGCGCTCCCCCGACGCACAGTCCTCATCGGATGCACACGCGCCTGAGGGTTCGCATGCACCTGCGCGGCAGACGAGCCCGGTGCCGCACTCGTCACGCGAGGTGCAGTCGGCGGGCCGCCGGACGCACTCGCCATCGGTGCAGATCTGATCCCCCGCGCACTCGTCGTCGCTGACGCAACCCATGGGGAGCGGTGTTGGCGGGTCACCGAGACTGTTGTCGCAGCCTGCGTTGGCGAGGAGAGAGAGCGAACACAACATCAACAAGCAAAGGCGAGCCATGGGGCAGTTTCCCACGACTCGCCCAGCGGAAAAAGAGCCCCTCCGGTCAGAGACGACCGAGCGCTTGGGAGAGCTGTTCCTTTTGCTTCGCGAGATGGTCGCGCTGCTCTTTGCTCTTGGCGACGACCGCTTCCGGCGCGTTGTCGACGAAGCGCGGGTTCGCGAGCTTCTTCTCAAGCGCCCCGAGATCCTTGTCGACCTTCTTGATGGCGCGCGCGAGACGATCGCGCTCTTTCTCTGGGTCGATCACGTTCGGGATCGCGGCGCGCACATCGGGGAGCGCGATAACCGCGGCGAGCTTGAAGTTCGCGTCGGCGTCGTCGAGGAGGGCGCTGTCGACCTCCTTTAGCGTGCCGTTGCAGAGCCGCTCGATCAGCGCCGCTTCCGTTTTGAGGACATCTTTGGTGAGCGCGTCGGTCGCCGCGTAGTGCACCTCGATGGGCACCTTCCAGTGCACCTGATGCTCTGCGCGAATCGTCCGGACCGCGCCCACGAAGGCCTGGAGCGGGACGAGCCGAGCGTCCGCGTCGGCGTCCGATCGCGCGTCACGACCCGCGATGGGGTAGGGCGCGATGATGATGCTCTCGGTCGCGTCCTTCTTCGGGATGCGCTGCCAGATGTCCTCAGTGATGAAGGGCATGAGCGGGTGAAGCGCGCGCAGCGTCGTCTCGAGGACGTGCACGAGCGTCGCGTTGGTCTCCGCGAGGACGGCCGCGTCGGTCGACTCAAAGAGGGGCTTGCTGATCTCAAGGTACCAATCGCAGAGCTCGTCCCAGACGAAGTGGTAGAGCGCGCTCGCGGCTTCATCGAGCCGGTAGCTCTCGATGCCGGCGTTGGCTTTTGCGATCGTCTCGCTTAGCCTCGACATCACCCAGCGGTTGGCGAGGAGCTTCGCGTCCGGTGGGGTGCCCGACGCGATCGCGTCGTCGCTCAGGTTCATGAGCGCGAAACGCGAGGCGTTCCAGAGCTTGTTCGCGAAGTTCTTGTAGCCGTTGATCCGCTCGATCGAGAGCGCGATGCGATGGGCCTGCGGGGGGTAGCTGAGGAGCGTCATCCGGAGCGCGTCGGCGCCGTGCTCCTTGAGACCTTCGGGGAACGCTTTTTCAAGATAGGCGACGCGTCGCGCGCGGTTCTTCTCGTCGGGGATCGCCGCGGTGTCGGCGATCAGCTTGCTGAGCGGCGCGCTCCGGATGACGTCGATCGGATCGATCACGTTCCCCTTCGTCTTGCTCATCTTGTCCCCCTTCTCGTCGGTCACGATGCCGGCCAACAGAACGCGGGAGAAGGGCGGCTCGCCCATGAAGTGGATGCCCATCATGATCATTCGGGCGACCCAGAAGAAGAGAATGTCGTAGCCCGTCTCCATGTCTTGGGTCGGGTAGAAGCGCTCAAGGTCGACGGTCTTCTTTGGCCAGCCGAGCGTCGAGAAGGGCCAGAGCGCCGACGAGAACCAGGTGTCGAGGACGTCTTCATCGCGCGTGATGTTCGCACCTCCGCATCCGCCACACGTCGCTGGATCCTCGCGCAAGACCGTCACGTGATCGCAGTCGTCGCAGTACCACGCGGGGATCGCGTGACCCCACCAGAGCTGCCGACTGATGCACCAGTCTTGGATGTTCCGCATCCAGTGGAAGTAGGTCTTCTTCCACTCGGGCGGCAGGATCTCGACCGAGCCATCCTCGACCGCTGTGATCGCGGGCGCGGCCAGTGGCTCCATTTTCATGAACCACTGCGTGCTGATCATCGGCTCGACCACCTCGCCAGAGCGCTGGCTGATGGGCTTGGTCATCTTGTGCTTCTTGCTGCCCCGCGCGAGGCCGAGCTCGTCGAGCTTGGCCTTGACCTGGCGCCGCGCTTCGAAGCGCTCGAGCCCGGCGAAGGGACCGCCTTCCTCGTTGAGGGTGCCGTCGAGGTTCAAGATGTTGATCTCTTCAAGCCCGTGTCGCTTGCCCGTCGCGAAGTCGTTCGGGTCGTGCGCCGGCGTCACCTTCACGACGCCGGTGCCGAACTCCATGTCGACCAGCTCCGCGTCGCAGATGATCGGGATGCGCCGGGCGTTGAACGGGTTGATCACGAACTTGCCGTGCAGGTGCGTGTAGCGCTCGTCGTCGGGGTGGACCGCGACCGCGGTATCGCCGAGCATCGTCTCTGGACGCGTCGTCGAGACGACGACCTCGCCGTCGCCCGCTTTGCCGTGCTCCCCTTCGATCGGGTACGCGAAGTCGAAGAGCTCGCCGTTGTCGATCTCGACGCTGTCGACCTCGAGGTCGGACAGCACCGTTCGCGTCTTCACGTCCCAGTTTACGAGACGCGTGCCGCGGTAGATGAGCCCCTCTTCGTAGAGCTTCACGAACGCTTCGCGGACCGCCGCGGAGAGCGTCTCGTCCATCGTGAAGTGCTCGCGGCTCCAGTCGCAGGTGGCGCCCATGGAGCGGAGCTGGCGCATGATCCTGCCGCCGCTCTCTTCCTTCCACTGCCAGACGCGCTCGACGAATTTCTCGCGCCCAAGGTCGTGTCGCGTCTTGCCTTCGCGCGCGAGGATCCGCTCGACCACAACTTGTGTGGCGATCCCGGCGTGATCGGTGCCCGGGATCCAGAGCGTGTTCTTTCCGAGCATCCGGTTGTAGCGGATGAGCAGGTCCTCGAACGTCGTGCGACAGGCGTGACCCATGTGAAGGGACCCGGTCACGTTCGGGGGCGGGATCGCGATCGTGTACGTCTCGCGGTCGTCGCCCGGCGCGTCGCTCGCCGTAAAGTAGCCGTTCTGTTCCCAGAACTCGTACCAGCGCGTCTCGGTGTCTTTGGCGGAGTACTCGGTGGGGATTTCGGTGGTGTCGTCGGTCGCCATGGGGGAGGGAGACTACCCCAAAGCGGACGTCACGCTAGCGGCGAGATGCGTGCGCTACTCCGTCGTCAGGCGACGGATCTCTTCTCGAATGATCGTCTCGGCAAGATCGGGAACGACCTCCCAAACGACCTGCTCCACGACCTCGCGGGAGAGGGCGAGGACGCCTTCCACCTGCTCTTTGGTCAGGCCAAGGCCTTCGAGTCGCGGGCGCATCTCCTTGGCGGCGGAGAGGATCGCCGGCGCCGCCGCAGAAGGCGCGGGCGGTGCCGGAACCGCCGGGACAATGTCCGGCTTGGCGCGAACCGGCGCAGGACGCGGGGCGGCGGGGCGACCCCCGAGCTTGCTCGTCTGGGGACGCGCGGGGGCTGGCTTCTTCGGCGCGCTTGGGACCTTGACGTCACGAGGCGCGATCGCGGGCGGACCCTCGCTTGTCGCGCCAAATGTCACGGTACGCTTCGGACCACGTGATCCTGGACTCGGTGCAGGTGCCTGAACGGGTCCCTTGGCCGGACCCTTCGCGGGCTCGGCACGTGGTGTGTTGACCGGCGGCGCGGCGGGCGCAGCGGGAATGGCGCCCGCGCTGCTGGCGGAGACCTTTGGCTCTGCGGCGACGGAGGTCGTCGCGCGTGGCTTGCTCAAGACCTGAGCGACGCGGTCGATCAGGACCTGGGTGTCGAACGGTTTCGCGACGTGATCGTCGACGCCCGATTCCGCCCCGCGCTTCGCGTCGTATGGAGTGTGCTGACTGCCGAGCATGATCACCGCGGTGCGGGCGAGCGCTTCGGTGCTCTTGATGGCGTGCGAGATGGCGTAACCATCCATGCCTTCAAGCGACGCGTCTGCGAAGACCACGTCGGGGACGATCTCTTTCGCCTTCGCGATTCCGGACTCACCGTCCGCCACCGTTACGACTTCCGCCTCTTCACCGGCGAAGGTCATCTGCATGATCTTTTGCATCGTCGCGCTGTCATCGACGACGAGGATCTTCACGGCCACGAATGCCTCCAGGGGATGGCTCTGACGTTCAAGAGCGACGCAGAAACCAAGGGAAGGCTTAGTCCACGTGCGCCGATGAGGTCAACATCTGTGCATACTTACGAGGCCTTTGGGGTTTCGCGGCCTCGTATCCCTAAAGCGTGACATTGAGCTCGCTCGCGGCCTGCTCAATGGTGCGGCTGGCGCCCGGGATGCCGCGTGAGGCGTCAGAAGCAGCACGAAGGACCTCCGCAGCAGCGTCGTTTCGGCCATCTTCGTCCAAGAGTCGCGCGAGCTCAGCGGCTGCACGCCCATGCCCTGGGTTGTGAAAAAGCGCCCGGCGAAACGCTCGCATCGCGCCGCCCAGATTGTCCTGGTCCAGCGCGTCGCGGCCTTTTCGGGCCTCTTCTGCGGCAATGCCGCGAAGGACGCGCGATCGGTGGAGCATCAGGTCGCGCGCTCGCGCGGCGTCGCCCGCTTCAAACGCGCAGCGGGTGGCGTGGAAGAGCGCGTTGGGATCCTCAAAACGGGGGTGCGCCTCAAGGATCGACAACAAAGAGGTGCAGTCCTCGTCCACGAAGGCGCGCGCGACGTCACGAATGTCGGCGTCACGATCGTCATCGACTCTCTCCGCGAGCGCGAGAGCCCGCGCGACGTCTTCGACGTCACCCAAGCCGAGCGCTGCGCTGACGATGAAGGACGCGCGTGTCGGCTGAGTCTCCCGCGCGAGCGCGGTGTCCACCAGTTCGCGATAGAGACCTTCCGCGTGTCGAAGCTTGTCCGCTTCAAGCGCCGCCGCGCGGGAGGGCGAGGCGTCATAGCGAGTGAGCGCGAGCGAGAGGTCACCGCGGTAGTTCGCGATGGTTCCTTGAAGCAGACGCGACGTGGGCTGCGAGATCACGCCGAGCTCGGTCGCGGCGCGGGCGCGATCCAAAGAACGCCACCGGTCGCGGACCTGCTCGATGCGCTGGACCATCACGTTGCCGCGATCCTCCACCGGGATCTCGTTGAGCGTGTCTGCGGTGAGCCAAGGCAGCTCGGCAAAGGCGACGTCGAGGTCGGCGAAGCTCACTCCGCTCTCGTGCGGCATCTGCGCGATGTCGAACTCAAACGCGGGCCGGTCATCTTCGATGATCGGCGCGCCTTCTCCGAAGCGGCGAGACCCGTCCGCGTCGAGCTCCAAGACGCTCAAGAAGTCGACGTTCTGATCCAACATGAAGGGCTCGAGGTAAGGACGCAGACCGTCGCCTTCGACGCGCTCTCGGAAGCGGCTGTCGAGCGTGAGCGGCGCGTTACTCGCGACGCAGATGAACGACGATGACTCGGCGATGAAGACCAGCACGTTGTCGAAGACCGAGTGCAAGGTGGCGACGATGCTCCGCAGGTGCGGCACGTCCATCCGGAAGAGGTTCACCCACAGCGAGAGCACGCCGCCTTCGGTCAGCGCGCGGTCCACCTCTTGGAAGAACTCCTTGGTGTAAAGCGCGCTCGAACCCGCGAGCCACGGGTGGCTCGGCTGCGAGACGACCGCGTCGTAGGTGTTCGGCGGCGCCAGGACCAGCTGAGCGCGCGCGTCGTCCACCACGATGTGCGCGCGTTCATCATCCAGCGGGAAGGGGAACTCCGCGCGCTCGTAGAGCACCCGCGCAGCGTCAACCACGGCGTCCTCCAGCTCGACCACGTCGAGCCGTTCCCACGGACCGCCCAACATGATGGTGGTCGTGTGGGCGCCACCGAGCCCGATCACCATCGCGCGATCATGTCGCGCTGCGAAGAGCGTGGGGAGCGAACCGAGGACCGCGAGCTCGTCTCCGAAGCCAGGCGGTTCGTCGCCGATCCCGGACTCCGGGCGTCCGTCGTTGAAGAGCCGGAGCGCGCCGTCGCGATCGAGCACCGTCACGGTCGTGTTGCGCCCCTCGCGTATGTATTTGATCGGATCGCGCCACTCGTCGCTCGGGCCGTCGATCACCGCGCGTTCTGGATCGGACCAGGCGTCGAGGAGATACGGGACGTGCAGGTTCGGCTGAAGGAGGACCATGATCGCGACCGCGATGGCGGGAGGCCCGATCAGGGACGCGATGCGATCTCGGAACGCGACCGCTTCCGAGCGGAACGCTGCGGCTGCGATCCCCGCGTGCAAAAACATCAACAAGATGATCGTGAACTCGATCCCGATGAGCGGGATGATCACGAAGCCGGCGACCAGCGAGCCGACCAAGCCACCGAAGGTGTTGGAGGCGAGAACGCGTCCGGCGTGTTGCGAGGCGTCCTCCGGGTCATCTCCCGCGATGCGCCACGCGATCGGGATCGAGGTGCCGATGACCAGCGCGATCGGGAGGAGGAGCGCGATCGAGAGGACCAAGACGATCCAGGCGTGATGGGGGACGAGCTCGGTGTTCCCCTGGGTGAGCGCCATGATGCGCGGGAGCTGCGGCGCGACGAACATCGCGAGCGCCGTGAGGCAGGCCAGCGCGAGCTGCGTCACGGCGAAGGCGCGACGCGGCGAGATCCCGCGGCGGAGCCAGCGCTCGGCGATGATGCTGCCGACCGCGATGCCGAAGAGGTAGTTCACGAGCATCGCGGCGAAGGCCTGCGTGGTGCCCTGGACGACCATGCGGAGCACGCGCGTCCAGATGACTTCACCGGAGAGCGAGGCCAACCCCGCGAACCCGGCGAGCGCGATGGCGAGCTTCGCGCTGTCCGAAACGCGCGCTGGCTTGGCGTCCCTTCTCTCGGGGCGCTCGATATCCGCGTCTTGACGATGGCCGCGCCAGGCGACGAAGACGACCGCGGCCGCGACCAAACTGGCGCCCGCCGCGACGAAGATGGAAGCGCGCGCGCCGAAGGTGGGCACCAAGTAGAGGCCCGTCGCGCCCGCGCCGAACATCGCGCCAAACGTATTGGTCGCGTAGAGCTTCGTCGCGGAGGACGACCAGTGCAGGCCACGTCGCGAGACCGCCGCGATCAGCACCGGCAAGGTCGCGCCCATCAGGATGGTCGGCGGCAAGAGGATCGCGAACGCGACCAAGAGGCGGACCACGGTCAGCGTCCCGAAGGAAGCGTCTCCGGCCAGCGCCGCGTAGACCGTGTGCAGGCGCGGGATCAAGAAGAGAGAAGCGACCGCCCAGACCGCCACACCGATTTCAAGGATCGCGTACGTGACCGCGGGGCGGGAAGAGCGCGTGCCCCAGCGTCCACCAATCGCGGATCCGATGCCCAAGCCGAGAAAGAAGGAAGCGAGCACGGTCGCGATCGCGAGGTCTCCGACGCCGAAGACCCGATGCAGCATCCGTCCCCAGGTCGACTGGTAGACGAGCGCGGCGGAGCCGGAGGCGAAGAGGGCGACGAAGAGAGAGAAGAACTGGAGGTTGGTGACGCGCGCGGTCCCCGCGGATGGGGCGGTGCGCTCTTCGCGTGGGGACGGGTCGGCGGACACCCCGTTTGACTCCGCCTCGGCGATCTTCTTGGGCGCTTCTTCGTCCTCCGATGAGGCGCTCTCGTCAGGGGCCTTTTTTGCTGGCTCTGCTGGGGCTTCCGCAGCTTCGTCGGGCGCGTCGTCGGCCGTGGCTACGTCGCGCGGTTCCTCTGACTCGGACACGGCGCGGACAGTCGCCGCGTTGCGGGTGCTCGTCAATAGATTGAGTGCTAACAGCTGGTCTGTGGACGCCCACGATCCAAAAACGTTCCCGAAGCGCTATCGCGCGATCGCCCCACGGCCGCCGGAAGGTCCGATCGATCTTTCTTTGCTCTTGCCCTCCGACGCAGGCGTCGAGCTCGACATTGGCTTCGGTCGCGGTCGCTCTCTCTTTACTCGCGCCGCGCGAGATCCAAACGCCCGCATCCTCGGGGTGGAGATCAAGACCAAGTGGTCGACCGTGGTCGCGAAACGTGTCGCGCGCGAAGAGCTCGATGATCGCGTCGTGGTTTGGTGCGCCGACATCCGCGCCTTGTTGCCGCGACTCACGCCGGACGGCGGGCTCGCGCGGGTCTTCGTTCACTTCCCTGATCCCTGGTGGAAGAAGCGTCACGACAAGCGTCGCGTCATCTCGGAGGATCTGCTGGATCAGCTCGCGCGTTTGATTCGTCCCGATGGGGACCTCTATGTGCAAACCGACGTCCCGCATCGCGCGGCGCAGTACGCGGGCTTCATCGCGGAGCACAGCGCCTTCAGTGATCCACAGGAGATCGAGGAGAACCCGTTTGGCGGCGTCTCCAATCGGGAAGCGCGCGCGGCGGTGGATGGGCTGCCCGTGCACCGCTTGATCGCGAAGCGGCTCGCGTAGGCTACGCCTTCAGCGCACGCCACGCGGTCGCGCCCAGGTTCACGAGGACCAGCGCCGCGCCAATGGGGACGAGCGCGATGGCGAGGTTCGGGTCACCTTCCGGATGCTGAATCGCCGAGAGCGCGAAGCCGAGCGGGATGAGCAGCGCGCCGACCCGCAGGGCGCGACCGAGGGCGACTGGTTCACGGTCAAAGAGCGCGGCGCCGCTGCCACCCCACACGAGCACGACCAGCGCGAGCCCAACCGCGTGTGCGTGCGCGAGCGTCAGCAAGAGGCGAGTGAGATCGTTCTCAAGATAGGCGACCACCTTGAACCCGTGGGCGGCCTCGAGCGCGACCCCGAAGAGCGCGCCAAGGAAGAGCTGGGGGTAGCCCCATTTCGTGCACGCGGTGTGCTGTGCCTCTTGTGTCATTCGCCGATCTCGATGTCGTCCGCGGGAAACGCGCTTGGCGGAGGAGATACCACTTGGTGCGGGACGCGGTCGCGAAGCGCGGCGATTTGATCGCGCCGTGTCGCGGTGGAGCCGAGCGGATCAAAGTCGTCGACGGCGAGCGCGGGTACCCGTTTGCGGAGCGCCCGATAGGCGACGCGTCGAATCGCGGGGTACGGGTCGCGCGCCATCAACGTGAGGAGCGCCCCGCGGGTTCGTGCGTTGTCTTGAACGCGGCCGAGCGCGGTCGCGGCCACTGCGCGCGTGATCGCGTCGCCGGTGAAGAGCCGGGTCAGCAGCGGTTGGTCGCGCCCGCCGTCCGTGTCAGGCGCCGTGACCTCTTGAAGGAGCGCGCGTGCGGACCAGGACGGCGGGTGCTCCACGTGACACAGGCTACAGGCGTCGAGTCGTTCCGCGCGATCATGAAGCACGGGCCGGGGGACCTCGATGCGGTGGCTGCGGTGCACATCGATCACGCCGAAGACGACGCGTGGCATGTGGCAGTCGACGCAGGCGATCTCGGTCTCGGGGTGGAGGCGATGCCCAGGCAGCGCGCTGGTGTCGGCGTGGCAGCTTGTGCACATCGCGTCGGGCTGTTCGGCGAAGACGTCGCGAAGCTGCCCGCGAGGATCGCCTTCGTGCATCCCGTGGCACGAGGTGCAGGTGAGCGCGTCGTTCCCATGTGCAGCGGACGGGGTCGCGCGTGGAGGGTTAGGTCGCGGGTTCGCGCAGGGCGACTGAAGCAAGCCTTGGAATTCGTAGGCCGTCAGTCGCGCGGTACCGTCGAGATAGAAGCGCTCCGCGAACGCCTCGCGACCACCCAAGGTGGAATCGCAAAAGAGCGGCTCGGAGTACTCCGCGAGGTTCTCTCCGGGGACGAAGGGATCTCCTTCCTGAAGAAAGCGCGCGACGTTGTCCGTGAGCCGTTGTCCGTGGCAGCGACCGCAGATGTCCGCGCTTCGCTCTGGATCCAGCCGCGCCGCGTTGACGATCGTTTCGTCGGCGTCGTCGCTGAGGTGCAAGCGGTATCGCCGGAGCGGATCACGATTGGCGGATGCGTGGTTTTGCCCGGGTCCGTGACACGCCTCGCACGCGATCCCGAGCTCCGCGACGGTCGTGTCGAACGCGCCCTCGTCGCGGCCGGGGTTGGGTCGCACGTTGTGGCAGAAGACGCAGTTGTCGTTCCAGCGCGTGACGTGCCGTTCGTAGTCTTGGGGTGAAGCGGGCTCGCTCTCCGGGTCGCGCGTCAGGAAGGCGCCGTTCATGTGAAAGAAGCGCTCCTCTTCGACGTGATACGCGATGGGCAAGCGGACCGTCTCCCCGTCGCGCTCCGCGAGGTACTGCTGCGTTCGACGCGAGCCAACCGTCTTTGTGACGACGTCCTCTCGCGACGCCCCGCTCGGGTCGGTCGTTCGAATCACGAAGTCCTCGCCGTCTCGCCTCATCTCCGCGCGGGTGCCGAGGTATGTGATCGCGCGCCCATCGAACGGCCCGAGGACCGCCTCCTCGCTCGCGTTCTGCGTCATCGTGCGGTGAAAGGTTCGCGACCAGCTGGCGTGGTGATCGGGATGGCAGCTCTGGCAGCTGCCCGACCCAATGTATCCCTCGCGCTCGGCCTGGGTCACGCCGGCGACGCGGGTGGACTCCTGATCACATGCGAATGCGCAGAACACCGCGATCGGGACGATGGCCGCGCAGAGAGAGCGTCTCATTCGCAAGCGGAGGCGCGCCCTCAGCCAAGCTCGGTGAGCTTCTTGTGCAGCGCTTCCGCCTCGGTCAGGAGGCCGACCTTGCGGAGGCTGGTTCGCGCTTCGCGAAAGCGCGTCTTCGCGCCGTCGCGGTCACCGCGTTCGAGCAGGTACGTCCCGAGCGCGATGAGCGAACGCGCCGCTTCCGGCTCGTTCCCGTTCTCGCGGAAGACCTCGATGCTCTTGAGGAAGCTCGCGCTCGCGTCGCCGGCCTGATCGCCGTCGGCGTCAAAAAGCGTCTGCGCGCGGAGCTGACCGAGCGCTCGATGAGCGAGCCCGATCGCCTCCACACCGCCGTACTTCTCCGCCAATTCGAAGGCGCGCAAGAGCGTCTCTTTCGCTTCCGCGGAACCGCGCTTGAGCGCGAGGAGCCCGAGGTTGCGCTCGATGTCCGCGGCGGTGCGTCGATCATCCAGCTCGTTGGCGAGGTCGCGCGCGGCTTGCAGCGACACCTCCGCGTCGGCCAGCTCGGAGACGCCGACGAGGGCTTCGCCGATGTTGTTGAGCAGGACGCATTCGGCGCGCCGATCCGCGATCGCGCGCGCTTGCTCCAGTCCGAGCTGCCACGCCTGAATCGCGGTCTCCGGATCGGTCCGCTCGTAGGCCATGACGCCGAGCGCGATGTGCGACTGAAGGATGCCCTCGAGATCATGGATCTGTTGGCGGATCTCGAGCGCGGCCCGGAACGCACGCTCCGCACCGGTCGGGTTCCCGCGCTGTCGCTCGATGGCGCCCAGGGTGTGCAACGAGAGCGCTTCGCCGCGCCGATCGCCGAGGCCGCGACGGATCTCGAGCGCCTCGTTCGCGTTCATGACCGCCCCGTCCGCGTCGCCTTGCAGCGCGTCGATGGTCGCGAGGTCGTCAAGCGTTGCCGCCACGCCGCGGGTGTCTCCGGAGTCGCGGAAGAGCTCCAGCGCGCGCCCGAGGTAGGCCCGGGCGGTTAGGTCTTGGCCGCGCATCCGGTACGTCCGCGCCATTCGGTTGAACGCGGCGCCGCCTTTGCCACGCGCGCCAACCTTCCAGGCGAGCATCAGCATCTCGCGGAACGTGTCGAACGCGCCGTCGTACTGGCCGATCATCGTGAGCAGCGAGCCGTGTTCGTGAAGCGCGTCGATCCGCCGGACCACGTCGTCACCCGGGATGTGTTCGATCGCTTTTTGGATGTGACGCAGGGCGCTCGTCGTCTTGAGCGCCGCGCGGTCGTAGGTCGCGGCTTCGAGGTAGGCGCGCCCCGCGCGAACGGTCTGCCCAGCGAGCTCGAGGTGGGGCGCGATACGCGCGGCCACGGTATCGCGTCGCGCTTGCCCGATCAGCGCGAGCCATCGCGCGACCGCGGCGTGTCGCTGGACCGCGATGTCGGGGTTCATCTCCTCGTAGATCATCTCGCGCAGACCCGCGACCGAGAACCGGAAGTGGGCGCCTCCGCTCGGGAGGTCATCGCCTTCCGCTTGCTCGACGAACCCGCGATCGATGAGCGACTCGAGCGAGCGCCGTAACGCGACCAGGTCTTGGTCATCGGTCCAGATCAACAAAGCGTCTTGGGACCCGCTGGGTGAACCGCGATCGGAGCGCATCTGCCCGAGGAGCGCGCCTTCCCAGAAGACCTCGCCCACGACCGCTGCGCGATCGAGCGTTTCGCGATCGAGGGCGTCGAGCCGATCGACCCGGGCACGGATCGCGTCACCCATCGTGATCGGGATCTCGCCCGCCTCGAACTTGGCCATGTCGACGTGGATCTCGTCGTCGCGCTGCACGAAGAGCGCCTCTTCCCACAAGGCGTAGACCAGTTCACGGACCGCGGCGGGGTTGCCTCGGGATCGGTGCGCGATCGCCGCGACCAGCGGTTCGGGTGTCTCCGTCAAACCAGGCAGGAGCACGTGAAGCATGGTCGCGACGTCTTCTTCTCGAAGCGGATCGATGGCGCCGGTCGCGTTGCCGCCCGAGGCTGGGAGCTCGCTCGCGCGTTCGGCGACCGGGACGTCGCCCGCGATGACGACCGCGACGTGTCCTTCGGCTTCACAGATGGCGCGGACGGCGTCCCACGCCTGATCGTCGGCGAGGTGCATGTTATCGAGCAGCACGCACACCGGGCGGATCTGCGACTCGCCTTCGATGAGACGGCGGATAGCGCGCGTCGCGCGACGGTGAAGCTCGTCGGGGTTCTCTTTCAGCGGCGTGAGGAATGGACTCGCGGGGAACGGGATCCCCGCGACGTGACCGAGCAAGTGGGTCGTCTCCGCCACGGTGATCGCCTCGCTCGTTTGCAGCGCGGCCGCGACCTTCGTCGCCATCTGCGCGCGGACGTGGGACGGCGAAGACGAAGGTTTGACGTCGAAGCGCTCCAGCAAGAGGCGCGAGAAGGGCGCGTACGAGCCGTCCCCTTCGCGGCACATACCGTAGATGACGCGGACATCTTCTGCGGCGCGCGCGGCGAACTCGCTCGCGTAGATCAGCAGCCGCGTTTTGCCGGCGCCGCGCTCTCCTTCGAGGGTGACCGTGGTCGTCGCGCCCAAGGTGAACGCGCGCTCGATGCCCATGCGGAGAACCTCCGCGGCCTCGACCTGGCCGATGAGCGGCGGCTCTTCGTCGTCGGCGTCTGTCAGCTCAACGGATGGAGGCGCCGCGTCGAAGCCCACCAGCGCGGCCATCATGGGCGGCGCGGAGACCTGGGTGGATTCCGGATCCGGCTCTTCGTCGTCACGGGAATTGAGGCGCCTCCGAAGCGCGGTCAGTCCTGAAACGCGAACACGTCCACCGAGACCCCGACCGCATCGAGCGCAGGCTCGCCACGCGCGCGGGTTCTCAAATCCACAAGAGAGGCAGCGCTGCATGCGTCGACTGTATTCGCCTCACGCCAAACAAAGAAGGAACAATGCGCGTGGCCCCGCTGCGTGATCGGTGTTCTGGGCGCTGCGCCGCAGGTCGCCGCAGTGCGCACGTTGACCGATGTCGCGTACGGGGATCCCGGCGTTTTCAAATGGAGTTAGAGCGAGGCGAGGGCGCCACAGCGCAGGGTTTCGCGCTCACGGAGCCGGTCTTGCCTCGCTTGGAGGACCTCTTCGGCGGGACGCGCAGGAGCAGCGACGGTCGAAGCGTCCGCGAGCTGATCGTCACCGATACGGGGTTCGAAGAAGAGGGCGGGATCGTCTACGACGTCATAAAGCTCTTCGCCGCGCTCAAGCAGTTCGCAGTTCTTCTTCTTGAGATGCGACATGATCCGCGGGAAGGCCTCGACGCTCCAGCGGTGGGTGTCGTGGAGGAGCACCACGCCGCCGTTGTCTCCGCTGCGAGAGAGAACCGCGAGCCGACGCCGGAAGATCCGGAAGACCTCCTCTGGTGACTGCACCTGAAAGTCGCCGGTGCCCAGGTTCCAGAGCATTTGGGTGTAACCGCGGGCGGCGAGCAAGCGATCGACGCGTGGAGAGTGACTGCCTCCGGGCGGACGGAAGAGCCAAGGACGGACGCCGGTGACGTCTTCGATGTGTTCTTGGGCGCGTTCGATCTCCTGGATGACCTCGGTCGAGGTGAGGGTTGGCAGCTGCGAGTGAAGGACAGTGTGGTTCCCGATAATGTGTCCGCGCTGCACGATCTCACGCGCGAGCTCGGCTTGCTCCGCGTGTCGTCGACCGCGGCCGTTGAAGCGACTCGTCGTCACGAAGAAGACCGCTTTGACGCCGTGCGCGTCGAGCTGATCCAGGAGCTGCGGCGTTGTCCGGAGATCCGGGCCATCGTCGAAGGTGAAGAGGATCAGTTTGTGTGGCGTGGAGCCGGTGATGATCCGGCCGTTCGCAAAGCGACTCCCCGAGCCATCGGGCGCGCGAACGACCGGCGTGATGTCCTCGTCGTCCTCGTTGGCGCCGAGATCAGAGACCTCGGTGGGCGGGACCATCGGCTCCGAAGAAGCCAAGGCTGAGGGGTCCTTCGTCGTGAATACAGCGGGCTTGAAACGACCAATGTCCGTGTAGTGCGCGAACGCGACTCCAGAGGTAAGCGCGAGTCCGTAGACGCATGCGGAGAAGAGAGGAGAGGGTGCCACCGGTCCACCATACGGAAGACGGGATCAGCACAAAGAAAGTGGCGCGCGTGGACTCGTGGGTGATCCCTCGACTCGGATCACGAGTGACGCGCGACGTCTTCTCGTCGCCATCCAGCGCCCGAAACGCGCCCGCTCGAGGCGGGCGTCGTCTGTTTCTGTTGGTTGGTCCGTTGCTAGCGCTGGCGCAGGTTGAGCGGCAGTACGAACGTGACCGGGCCGCCTTCCGGCTCAGGGAAGACCCAGCCGTTCGCTTCGCGCGTGATGCAGCGCTCAAGCGCAGGGTGAGTCTCGTCGAGGAGCTCAACGCGACGAACGTGTCCGTCGCGCTTCACGTTGACGCGCATGCGGAGTCGACCCGAGAGATCTGGAGCAGAACGGCTGAGGACCCGCTGGTAGCACTGCTGAAGGAAACGGTTCCGCGCGCTGACGACGGAGCGAATCTCAGACGCAGAGAGCTGGCCCACCGATGCGCGGGGACGCGCCGCTGGGGTCTCACTCTGACCGCGAATCATGTCCTCAGAGATGCGGGCGCCTTCCGGCAGCATGGTGATGCTCCCGATGAGCTCCTCGCCACCTACCGTGAGCGCGCGGACTTCGTGAACACCGACCGGCAATCGCATCGCGATGTTGCCCGCGGGGAAGCGCGAGCCGTCCACGGTCCAGGCGACGATGTCGGTCATCGGCGGGATCTCGAGGATGGGGTTGTCGACTGACAGCCGCGGGGTCTCGACCGCGATGCGCGCCACGACTTCTTCCGCGATCAGGTCGGCGGAGCTCCACCGCGCGGGGGCGTTGAGCATCGTGATGGGCTGGTCATCTCGACGGATCTCGACGCGACCCTCATCCAGCGTGACCGTGACATCGTCGTCTTGGCGATCGACGCGAAACAGGGTGCCTCGCACGAGCACGGAGTAGCGACCCACGTCCACGCGGTACCGCGTTCCGGTTCGGACCTTGTTCGCGACGCTGCCTCCGCGCAGCTCCAAGACGACGCGCTCTTCCGTCAGGCGGTGAACCTGGACCTCGGAGGCGCCGGGAACCTGGAACCCGGTTCCGTCCGCGAGCCGAACATGGGCGACGCCACCTTCGCGAGTCTGAATCGACTGGCCACCGTTAACCTCGCCACCGATCTCGATGCGCGAGCCGTCGATGACGACTTCTCCCGCGACCGCGACGACCGCGCCGACGAGATCGTGTTCCGGTGCCGCCAGCTCCGCGCCTGGGATGGACGCGACGACGGGCTCTTCTTCCGCCGCTCTGGGAGAGAGGCTGAAGATGACCGCGAGCAGGGCGGCTGCAGCGAGCGCGATCAAAGGCCAGCTGGTGCCTTCCTCTCGACGCTTCGCGGAACGCGCGGCCTTGGACGCTTCACGCTCGATGGAGAGCTCCATCTTCGACCAGTCGATCTCCGGGGCGGGCAAGTCGCGCACCTCGGCGGCGACCTGCTCGTAGGCCTCAATCTCGATCAAAGCGTCCTCGCAGACTTCGCACTGAGCGAGGTGACGAAGGAGCCGCTCGGTCCCTTCCTGGCTCAGCGCGTCTGAAGCGAGCGCGGTCAACGCCATCCACTTCGGGCGATGAATCTTCTGGCTCATGTCACAGCTCCCGCGATCGGGAACTCGGAAGAGCTCGACTGACGCGCCTTGGACTTCTTCGGCCGCGTCTTTTTCTTCTTCTTGAGGTGGTCCACCAAGTTGGAGAGGACCGGCTCGTTCTCAAGCGCGGCGTAGAGCTCCTTGCGCGCGTAAAAGAGGCGGGTCCGAACGGTCAACACCGGAGCACCGACGCGCTCGGAGATCTCTTTGGCGGAGATGCCTTCAAAGTCGTGAAGGACGATGACCTCTCGCTTCTTCTCGCTGAGCTGATCGAGCAAGCGATAAATCGCGGTGATCCGCTCACGCTGCTCCGCCTCGTCCCGTGGGGTCCGGGACTCCACGCGCTCGACTGGGCGATCGTCTGGCACGTCGACGAAGCGAGGACGGCTGCGCTTCTTCCGGAGGTGCATCTTGGTGACATTGGTCGCGAGTCGATAGAGCCAGGTCGTGAACTTGGAGTCACCACGGAAGGTGTGAAGGGAGCGGAAGACGTTGACGAAGACGTCTTGAACGACATCCTCCACCTCGGGCGAGGGACCGAGCATTCGGTAGACGACGCGCGCCACCATTTCGCGGTGGAGCTCGAAAAGCTCGCGGAACGCAGCTTTTTCGCCGCTTTTTGCGCGTTCAACAAGAGGATCCAACGCCGACCGTCCGTTCAGGCGCTGAGTTCGTGGAAGGACGAAGCGCGCCGACTCTGCATTTGAGGGTACCATGATGCCTCTACCCGTTCCGTTGCGCTACGCGCAGGTCGGATTCAACGAGAACGCGTTAAATCTCAACCTAAAAGATCATCCTGCAAAAATCACCTTTTGAGGTGACGGAAGGCTTCCCGCGCGTTGGGTGTTGCGAGATGTGTGTCTTAAGGGTTTATCTGCGCCGTGATCGAAGTCGAAGACCTCTCTAAGCGGTACGGCAGCCATCAAGCTGTCCGCGACCTCCATTTTTCGGTCGCGAAGGGCGAAATCGTTGGCTTTTTGGGCCCTAACGGCGCGGGCAAGTCCACGACGCTCCGGATGCTGACCGGCTATTTGAACCCCACTGCCGGGCGTATCCGCATCGGCGGGCACGACGTTTCTGAAGATCCCAACGCGGTCCGAAAGCTGATTGGCTACATGCCCGAAGGCGCGCCGCTCTACCGCGAAATGCGTGTTCGCGAACACTTGGCGTATCGCGCGGCGATCAAAGGCGTCCCGCGAAAGTCGATCGCGAGCGCGATTGATCGAGCGCTCGAGCGAGCGAACATCGAAGACGTCCGAGACCGGATCATCGCGCAGCTCTCCAAAGGCTACCGGCAACGCGTCGCACTCGCGGATGCGTTGGTCGCCGATCCGCCGCTCCTCATTTTGGACGAACCGTCTTCCGGTCTCGACCCAAACCAGATCCGCGAGGTTCGTCAGCTCATCAAGAGCTTCGCCGGCGAAAAGACGGTGCTGCTCTCGACACACATTCTCCCCGAGGTCGAAGCGACCTGCGAGCGCGTCGTCATCATCAACAGCGGACGCAAGGTCGGTTCCGGTCGCCCCAAGGAGCTTCGCCGCGGTGATCAACAGGTCGTGAAGGTTGTCGCCCGTGGTTCGCGCGAGGATCTCATCGACACCCTCGAGTCGCATGGGGAGGTCACCGTCTCGAGCAAGGACGACGTCCACACCGCGAAGGTCACGAGCCCGTCGTCCGAGGACGCGCTCGAGGCGATCGCGAGCGCGGTGATCTCGCGCGGGCTCAAGCTTCGGGAACTGCGCGTCGCGGTGACCTCGCTGGAAGAGGTCTTCGCCAAGCTCACGACCATCGAAGAGGTGGCTGACGAGACCGATGCGCAGGAGAAGGGAGAGGAAGAATGAAGTTTTTGGCCATCGCGAAGCGCGAGATTTACTCGTTCTTCCTCTCGCCCATGGCGTACGCGGTGCTGACCGTTTGGCTCCTCACGATGGGCTTCGTCTACTTCATGTTCGCGCAGTACTTCGCGAACAACCTGAGCTTCGGTGGCAGCGACACGCCGCTCTCGATGTTCTTCGGACAGACGATCCTCTCGTTCGTGCCGCAGCTCGTCTTCGTCCCGCTGATGACGATGCGGCTCGTGGCAGGCGAGAATCAATCGGGCACGATTGAGTCGTTGATGACCGCTCCGGTGACCTCCACCGATATCATCTTGGGCAAGTTCATCGCTGCGCTCGTCTTCTGGCTGACGCTGTGGATCCCGACGCTGATGTACGTGTGGATCACGAGCCGCTACGGCGACATCGACTATGGCACCGTGCTCTCGAGCTACATCGGCGTCCTCGGCATCGGCACGTTCTACATGGCGTGGGGGCTCCTCGCGTCGACCATCGCGCGTCGTCAGATCGTGGCCGCGGTCATCACCTTCTTGTTCCTCGGCGGGTTCTTCCTTGCCGGTCTCGGGGAGTACGTCTTCGAGGACTACCGTGAGCTCTTTTCGTACCTCAGCGTTTGGTCGCACATGGCGGACTTCAGCAAGGGCGTCGTCGACAGCCGCTACCTCGCCTTCTACGCGAGCATGACGGCGCTCGCGCTTTTCCTCGCGGTGCGGGTCCTCGACACGCGAAAGGAGATCGCGTGACTGAGAAAAGCGAAACCAAGCGCGAGCCGACCGAGCGCGAAGTGCGCCGCGGCGAGTTCACGCTCACGTCTACCGTCGGTGTGCTCCTCGCGCTCGCGATTGTGTGCATGGTCAACTACCTCGCGTTCCGCCACTACACGCGTTGGGACTTCACGAGCGACGAGCGGTTCACGCTCTCCGACCAAACGCGCGAGGTCCTCCAAGGGCTCGACCGTGACGTCGAGATCTACTTCTTCCTCTCCGAAGGCGAGAGCATGTTCGACGACGTGCGCGAGCTCTCGACACGATACCGGTCGCACAGCGCGCGGGTGAGCGTTCGCCACATCGATCCCGACCGGGACCGGAGCGAGTTCCAGCTTCTCGCGGAGCGCTTCGACATCGGCGCGGCAGGCTCGGGCGCCATTCAAGCGGACGTCGCCGCGGTCGTGACAGCGGGCGAGGACCGCTGGAAGATCACCCGCGACGACTTCATCAGCTACAGCGTCGAGGGGCAGGGCGCCAAGGTCGACGTGAAGGCCGAGCGCGCGTTGACCGGCGCATTGGTGCAGGTGCTTCACGGTCGCCCCGCGGTTCTGTGCGCGACGGAGGGGCACGGCGAGTGGGACCTGACCAGCGGCGGCGAGCGCAGCCTCTACTTCATCCGCGGCGAGCTCGAGCGGAACAACATCGAGCTCAAGAGCATCGAGACCCGCGGCGCGCGAAGCCTGGGTGAAGGCTGTGACGCGATCCTCGTGGCCGGCCCGGTGCGCCCGTTTACTGAAGGCGAGGCGACGGCGCTCTCCGCGTTCCTACGGCGCGGCGGCAACCTCCTGCTCCTGCTCGATCCGATCCCCGAAGGGACCGAGGTCGCGCCGACCGGACTCGAGGACCTCGCGCGAGACGTCGGTATCCAGATCGACCGCACCTTTGTCCTTGAGCTGGACCCGCAGCTGATGTTGATGGGCAACCCGATGGAGGCGTACCTCGCGTCCAACTTCGGCGACCATCCGACCACCGAAGAGATCCGCGCGACGGGTGGCGCGGCGGCGTTCCACATCGTCCGGAGCGTGCGCGCGGAAGAGGGCAGCGACGCGGTCGCCTTGGTCTCCACCTCGGAGACCAGCTACGCCGAGGACGACCTCGCGAGCATCTCGCCCGACGCCGAGCTGACCCCGAGCGCAGATGACATTCGCGGACCGGTCTCAGTGGCCGCGGCAGCGCGTCACCCGGAGTTCGTCGCGGCCAATCAGGACCCGGACGACGAGACGGTGCAAGCCACGCGCGGTGGCCGCATCGTGGTCGTCGGCGACAGCGACTTCCTCGAGCGCACGTTCCTGAGCCAGCAACAGTTCGCGAACTACGACATCTTCAATGGTTGGGTTGGTTGGGTCACCGAGCGCGAAGCGTTGATCTCGATCGCGCCACGCGAAGGGGATGCCCAGGCGGTCGTGATGACCGCGGGCGATGTCGCCGGCGTGGGCTTCCGCGTGCTCGTGCTCATGCCGCTCTCCATCCTCCTGCTCGGGTTCGCCGTGTGGTGGTCGAGGCGTTCATGAGGAGGCGGAGATGAGTAAGCGTGCACTGATGGGGATGACCGCGGTCGCGATCGCCCTCTTCGCGTTCATCGTCCTCTACGAAAAGGACACGCTCACCAGCGTCGAGCTACAGACGCGCGAGAACAAGCTCATCGAGCGACTCGTCCGAAGCCGGCTGAGCAAGATCGCGATCACGCGGGCGGGCGCGGAGCCGATCGTGCTTGAGCGCGCCAAGGACACCGACGAAGACGCCGAGACCGACATCGTCGAATCGGAGTGGGAAGCGTGGCAGGTGAAGACACCCGATCTCGGCGAGGCCGACCAAGAAGCGATCGGGTCGCTGCTCGGCGCCCTCGAGTGGGCAGACTCAAGACGCGAGCTCGTCGACATCAGCGCAGAGGACCGTGAGCAGTTCGGGCTCAACGCGCCGCGTGTGCAAGCGGACCTGACCGTCGCGAACGAGGTGCTGACGTTGCGCTTTGGGGGAGACGCGACCGGTGGAGGCGTCTACCTCGCGATCGGGGATCAGCCGAACGCGTTTGTCGTCGGCCGCGATGTCTTCGAGGCGGTTGACCACGCCGCCGGCCACTTCCGTAACAAAGAGATCTTCTCCCGCTCAACGTTGGCCATCTCGGCGATTCGATACGGGAGCGTCGCGGCGACTCGGGTCGACGACCGCTGGCTCTTGACCGCGCCGGTCGCGATGCGCGCGGCGGACGGACGCGTGGAGGAGTCGATCCGCGCGCTCGCGCAGGTGAAGGCGCGGAGCTTCGTGAGCGACGAACCGACAGACCTTTCTGCCTACGGGCTCGACGCGCCAACGATCACCATCTCTGGCGAGCTCGCCGACGGACCGTTCACCATGAACGTGGGCGCGGACTGCGACGAAGAGGGGCAGGTCCACGTTCGCGTCGACGATGGGCCCGTTGTGTGCGCGCTTCGCAGCGACGTCGCGCCCTTCATTCGCGACACCGACGACCATCGCGAATTGCGGGTCGTCACGACCCAGGACGACGAGCTCGCGGAGCTCTCGATTACGACGCAGGCCGGTGCGCGGTTGGCGCTGACCGAAGAGGAGGGCGCGCTGACCTATGAGTTCACCGACGGAGCGACCGTCTCCAGCGGACCGGTGAATCGCGATGCGCTCGCCGAGTGGCTGCGTGATCTTCGCCGCACCCGCGCCACCGAGGTCGTCCCGCGCGAAGGCCCAAGCGCGGTCGCGTTCGGGGACGCCAGCGCGACGTTGGCCATCAAGCCGCGGAACCAGGAGCGGAGCGCGGAGGTCGTTGAGCTCGGGAGCGTCGATGGCGAGAACGTGTTCTTGCGTCGCGCGGGCGAGTCCGTCGTCTTGGTCGCACCGGCCGCGCTGCGTGCGCTCTTTACCGCGGATGTTACCCGGCTGCGCGGAAGGACACTGGTTCAAGAAGAGCTCGAACGGGTCGCGCGGGTGCAGCTTGAGCGTAACGGCGTGACCGAAGTGCTGGAGCGACGCGCGCGCGGTTTCGCGATCACCGCCCCGGTCGCGCAGAACGCGGACCTTACCCTCGCCCGCGACCTGGCTTCTCGTCTCGCCGAGCTGCGCGTGACGCGCTTCGCTCCGGGTGAGGCGATCGGCGACATCCGCGCCCGCGTCGTGATCGACTACCGGGCGCCCGAGGCGGGTGGACACGATCACGACCATGATCACGATCACGGCGAAGAAGACGCCCCGCGACCTGACGCGCAGCGCACCTTGATCGTGTACGGGGAGACGTCAGGCGGCGCGTTCGCCAAGCTCGACGACGATCCGACGCCGTTCGTGATTCCGGACGCCTTCGCGCGCTTGTTGCTGGCGCCGCTCGCGCGTCGGGACGTGCTCGCGACCAGCACCGATTACATCGAGAAGATCGAGATCGTGGCCGACGCTCAAACGGTGACCTTGCTTCACGACGGCGCCGACTTTCGAACGCTCTCTGGAGAGCAGCCCGACGAAGAACGGACGCGAAGCCTGACGGAGCGTCTCGCGGACCTCAGGGCTGCGGGCGCGACGCGCTACGGCGACCCTCCCGCGTCGTTTGGTCTCAACCCGCCGCGCGCGCGGATCGTCATTACACGTCACGAGGACATGTCCCCGCGCGTCGTGACGATTCAGATCGGCGCACCCGTGTCGGACGCGCCGAACGCTCAGGTTCATGTGCGACGCGCGGATCTGGATCTCGGCTACCTCTTGGAAGCGGACCAGGTCGAGGCGCTCCTCCGTTACGAGCCCTAGCGTGCGACCGGAGCCAACGCCGGTCGCGCCCTTTGAGTCTCGAATGCCGAGCGCCGTGAAGGAGGCGCTCGCCCAGGCGAAGAGCGGCGACGGCGCGCTCGCAGAGTGGCTCGCGCACAAGGAAGCCTATATGCGCACCGGGGCTTGCTTTGGGCTGATGCGCGGCCATCCCGAGCGGCTCTCGAATGAAGTCGTCGGCTGGTTCGTCGGCATTGGGATGTTCAGCGACGATCTCCAGTCGATCGCGCGCGTGATCAAACGCGAGCGTCACACGGGGTGCGGCCCGTTTATCGTGGACGCCTTTGTCGCGGGGGTGCTCGCGGACGTTCCGCTGATGAAGCGTCAGTGGAAGAGCATCGAGACGATCGTCGATCGCATCGGCGAGGTTCCCGCGTCACTGATCGAGGTGCTCCCGATCGGCCTTCAGTCGGACCGCTCCCTTCCGCGGGGCGTGGCGCTCCGTCTCGCGCAGCGGCGCGGCGCGGACGCGATCCCGACGATTGAAGCCGCGGTCGCTGGCGCGGAGGGAAAAGCGCGTAAGCGACTGACGGAGGCGCTCGCGACGCTGCGACCATCCAAGCTAAAGAGCGCAAGCGCGGAGCCGGCCGCCGAGCTCCTTCCCGTGTTGATCGAGGCGTGGTCGGAGAGCCGACACGACGCGCTGGGCGATACCATTGTCTCGCTTGGGCAATCGTTGAAGCGTCCGGCGCTCTCCGCGAAGTCCAAAGGCGAGCTGGAAGCCGCCTGGTTGGCGCTCGCGGCGCAGAGGGACCCAGGCGACGTCAATCGCTTGCTCGACACCCCGTGGCCAGGGGCGTGGAAGACCGCGCTCACTCGCGTCAATGCGCTCGCCGCGTTCCCGAGCGACCCGCGCGTCTCCCGCGGACTGGCCGAGGCCGCGCTGAAGTATCGGTCGATGGGCAGCGCCCCGTTGCACCGTGCGTTGGCGGTCGTCTTGTCACGCGTCGCGGACCCGGGAAGCGCGGACGCGATCAAGCAGATCGTGGCGACCCGCTACCACAACAAGGACGACTACCAGCGCGCGCTCAACGCGATCGCACGTGTCGTGAAGGCGCCACGTGCGGCCCCATCGGCAGAGCTGCTCGACCAGGTCGCCTCCTTGCTCGACGCGAGCACGGATGTGGACGCGTTGTGGAACGCGGTCTGGGACGACCCGGCCGATCTTGGAGCGCGTTTGGTCCTCGCGGATGCGCTTCAACAGAACGGCGACCCCCGCGGCGAGTTTATCTCGCTTCAGTGCATCGACGATCCGCCGCGCAAGACAACGACGCGCGCGAACAAGCTCCTCAAAGCGAACATCGATCCGTGGACCGGACCGTTGCCTGCGGTGGAGCGCGCGTCCCGGGTGTTTGAGCGCGGTTTCCTCACCCGGCTCCGGATCACCGCCAGCGGGAAGGAAGTCGCGGCCGCGCTCAAGCACAAAGAGTGGCGAACGGTCGAGGAGCTCACGGTGGACCGCTGGCGAAGTGACAACATCGGCCCGTTGCTCTCGCGGATGCCGAGCCTGCGCGCGTTCTACGCGCGGGTCGAGTCGCTTGACGCGATCGCGAAGCACGGACCGTTTCCATCCGTTCGCGTCCTCGGTGTGCTCCCCGAACCCGTCCGCGAACCGCTCTCCGCGTTCCCGCATCTGGAGGTGCTCGCGGGGACGTGGCTCGACTGGAACCTCACCGTCAAGAAGTGCCGCGCGGTGCTTCAGCAACCGAAGCGGCTCGGCCTCCGGGGGCTCGTTGTTCGGCATCTGCGGGTCGGGATCTTCAACCAGCCGGAGTGGACGATCTTTTACCGAAACTACCGCGCGCTCAGCCCCGCCGGGACCGTCAGTCTGGAGATGACCGGCGACGGCAAGTGGCGGCTGCGCGCTCCCGGGTGGCGGATCCATCTCACGCCGGAAGACGTGACCGTGGGCTGGCATGGCGGCGGGAAGTGGAACCCGAAGATGCCGCGGGCGCTCCTCGCGCCGTTTCAAGACATCACGTCAAAGCGCGTTTGCGTCCCGGTCCGCGGCAAGACGGGTGCGGCCGCGCTCGAGCAGTTGAAGAAGGACCTCCCCGCCGGCGTAGAGATTGTCTCCGAGCCCTTGAAGCTTCTCATCGACTGACCGAGGCGCTGCGATGAGCGGCGGTAAAGGAGCAGGTTCGCGCGCGCCGAAGAGCGCGCAGACCTCTCCGGTTGCTTCGGGCTTCTCCGCAAGAGCGTCTCTCGGACAAACTCGTCGGCTGGTGCGTCGGCGTCGGGAGGTTCGGCGAGCTCCAGTCGATCAGGCGCTCACGCGCGGGTTCCAGAGCGGTGCGGAGGACTCGCGGCGATGGCGCCGCGGGCGCGGGAACAGAGAACGTTGAGCTGCTCTTCGCCGAGCCCTTGAAGCTTCTGGTCGACTGAGGTCGACTTCGTCGGTGGACAACGATGAAGCCCAGCGGCGGGGCAGCGCGTTCGCGTCAAAGGCGCCGGCGAGCGTTCAGGCAGAGCTCGCTCGCGCCAGGCGTGGCGAAGGTCCGCTCGCGGGTTGGCTGGTGGGAGGACGAGCGGGGGTGGAGTCCGCGCTCCGGTTTCTGCGGGCGCCTCCCGACGGACGGCTCCCCGACGAACTCGTCGGCTGGTGCGTCGGTGTCGCGATGTTCAGCGATGAAGAGTTCATACTCGCGAAGACGCTCATGCGTCAGCCGAGCCGCCTCGATCGGTACGTGATCGACGCCTTCGTCGCGGGGGTGAGCTCGGGGCTGCCGACCCAGAAGCGTCAGTGGGAGGGGATCGAAGACCTCGTAGAGCGTCTCGGGGAGGTGCCGGATGCCTTGGTCGAGATCCTGCCGTTTGGCTTGCGATCCCGCCGCGGAGCCGACCGCGCGACCTCTCTTCGTCTTGCTCAGCGATGTGGACCCGTCGCCATCGACGCGATCCAAGCCGCGCGGGATCACGAAGAGATGGCCCAAGCCCGCGCGCGATTCGACGGCGCGCTGGAGACGCTTCAGCTGACGTCGGGGTCAGGCGCCGCGGGGCCCGCGGAACAGCTCTTAGAAGAACTGCTCGCGGCGTGGGCAGCGTCACGTCACGAAGCGCTTGCTGACGCGATCGTCCGCGTGGGGAAGTCTCTCCACCGCCCGACGCTCTCGGCGGACTCGCAAGGGGAACTGGAGGTTGTTTGGCTCGCGCTCGCGGCGCGTCGCGATGTCGCGGATGTCGCCCGCCTCTTCGCGGCACCGTGGCCGGCCGCGTGGGAGCCAGCGCTTGAGCGCATCAAGGCGCTGGAGACCTTTCCGGTCGATCCGCGAATCGCGCGGGGACTCGCGGCGAGAGCGACGAAGTACCAAACGACGGGCTGGCGGCATCTAGGTCCCCGGCTGGTCGCGCTGCTGACGCGGATCGCGGACCCGGGCAGCGTCCCGATTCTCGCGCGCGTCGGATACAAAGATACGATCTCGGCGATCGAAAGCGCCGCACCCGAGACGCCTGCCGCGCCCCCGAAAGAGCTGCTCGACCGCGTCGCCGCGTGGCTCGGCGACTCGACCGACATCGACGCTTTGTGGAGCGCGGTCTGGAACGAGCCCGCTCGGCTCAGCGCGCGACTCGTACTCGCGGACGCGCTCTCGGACCGTGGAGATCCTCGCGGGGAGTTCATCTCGCTCCAGTGCATGGAGGCCCCCACGCGCAAGACGAAGGCGCGCGCGAACAAGCTCCTGAAGTCGAACATCGATCAGTGGACCGGCACGCTTCCGACGGTCGAGCGCGCGTCCCGTGTATTCGAGCGCGGCTTCCTCTCGCGTGTTCGCGTGACCGCGCATTCGGCGGAAGTGAACGAGACCGTTGATCAGCGAGAGTGGCGCACCATCGAAGAGCTCACGCTCGGAGATCGCTACGGCGCGCTCGACCCTGCCGTGCTCTCGAATATGCCCTGCTTGCGCGTCCTCTACGCGGAGTTCGGGGCGTTGGACGAACATCTGCCGAAGCGGGGATCGTTTCCATCGATCCGAACTCTCGGGGCGGTGAACCAAGTGATGAAGCGTCGGGGGGCGTTCCCCGGCCTCCGGGTGCTCGCGGGCAATTGGTATCGGTGGAACATGTCGGAGGAACACTGTCGCGCGATTCTCGGACAGTTCGCCGCGCTCGACGTGACGGGGCTCATCGTCCGAAAGATGAGCGATGGGGACTTCCACGGCGACGCCTGGGCGAGGCTCTACGCGACGTACTTAGACATGAAGCCCGAAGGGACGCTCTGCCTTGACCTCACGCGCGATCTTCACACGCGGCGCATTCGCGAGCGAGGGTGGCGCGTTCATCTCACTCCCGAGCAGGTGACTGTCGGCTGGTACGGGGGTGGGAAGTGGAGCGCGTTCGCCCCGCCGCGATTCCTCGAGATGTTCAAAGAGACCCCGAACAAGCGCGTCTGCGTTCCGGTCCGCGGGAAGTCGGGGGAGAGTCAGCTGAAGGCCCTTAAGGCCGCGCTCACGCGAGATGTCGAGCTGGTCGAAGAACCGCTCACTCTCTTAATCGACTCGTTCCGCTAGCCGTCACGGCGGAGACGAACGATCTGCGCGCTCGTCCGCGGCAGCACTAAGCGTTGCCGCTGCCACACGTCCACGGCCACCTCTTGAATGAACTCAAAGGGGCGACCCTCGGTGTCCGCGCCTTCCAGAACCCAACGGTCGCCAGGTTGGACCGCGTTGGTCTCGATGATGATCTGGTCCTCGGTGATGGTGACCTCCTGCGCGCCGTAGGGACGCGCGAGCGGATCGCCCACGAAGAGCCCCTCGCCTGGCGTGCGCACCGACTTCCAGTAGGCCTCGACCAAGGTCGCGCCGCGAAAGTACTCCTCAATGACCAAGGGGACGCGCGGGAACTTATCGATCATCGCGCACGGTTCCACCACCGTCCCGTAGCTGCCGGTCACGCCGGCGGCGATCCACTCGACCACGCTCATCTGTGAGCTCTCCGGGACGATGCCGCCGAAGGACGTGAGGTGATCCGCGATCGCGCCGGGCAGGTACGTGTTCGTCGCGAGGTCCGGAACGCGCCGGAGCCCGGTGAAGTAGAAGAGCACGTCATCGGTGCCCGTAATGCCGTCGACACCCGCGCCGTCGCTCGTGTCGAGATACTCAAGCCGTAGCCCGCCTTCATGTTCCCATTGCTCGACGATCGCGGGGAAGCCGCCCGCGCGCACGCTGCGGATCGCGTCCGTGGTCCGCACGAGGTATCCGTCGCCGCTCGGGAAGGTGTCGTCCGCGGCGACCCCGCGCGCGATCAAGGCGAGACCGTCATCGACGTTGGCGGCCGCAAGCATCATCGCGGGTCGAACGCCGTGGTCGACGGCGGGGGTCGTCGAGGTCGAGCGGAAGTAGTCGACCGCCGCGATCGTGGAGCACGCCGCGCCGCTCGTGTTGCAGTGCTCGTCTCCATACGCGCCCAGCGCGAGCGCGGACGTGATCGACATGCACCCGACGCGATGCGGGTTGGTGAACGAAACAGCGAACGCCTGCACGTCGCCAAGCGCCGGGGAGAGGGCGGTGTACATCTCGTCGAACGCTGCCGGCGACAGGACGGCGCTCGTCGGGAGCGTGACGCGCAGAACGTGAGCGTCTGGGATCGCGCGCGCCTCGGCGTAGGCCTCGCCGAGCGTGACGGACTGCGGATCGGCGTCGTTGATCAGAACCGCGACCTCGCTGGACACGATCCCCGAGCGCGGGAGCAAAACCGTAGGCGGCGGTGGCGGCGCGGTGTCGGGGACGTCTGCTTCTACGTCGGTGACATCGATCGCGACGTCGATACGTGCGTCCGCGGACGCGTCCGACATCCCGTCGTCATCACCGCACCCGGAAAGAGTGGCGAGCACCAAGACGAGAAAAAAGAAGAGCCGGGAGCGCATCTCTCAAGAGTATGCGGTCCCGGCCTTCGTGCCTGCCTACAGTTGGGAACGGCTTGTCCGCGCCGTGGCTCGCTAGTGGCTGCCGCCATCCGCAGCGGTCACGCGCACGACTTCGTCCACGGTGGTCGTGCCCTCCTGGACCTTGCTCAGCCCGGCCATCCGCAGAGAGTTCACGCCGAGACGGATCATCATCTGCTTGATCTCCGCCGTGGACGCACCTTGAAGCACGAGCTCCTTGAGGCGGTCACCAAAGGGCATGACCTCGTAGAGCGCGACTCGACCCTTGTAGCCGGAGTCGTTGCAGCGCTGGCAGCCCATGCCGCGGAAGGTCCGAACGCTCGAGAGCTCATTCGGGTCGAAGCCGACATCGATGAGTGACTTCTCGTCGGTCTGCACCTCGGCGCGACACTCGCTGCAGATACGCCGCGCGAGACGCTGCGCCAAAACGAGGTTGACCGACGCGGTCACGAGGAACGGCTCGACGCCCATGTTCAACAGACGCGTGACCGTAGAGGGCGCGTCGTTGGTGTGGAGCGTGGAGAGCACCAAGTGACCCGTGAGCGCGGCCTTAATCGCGATCTCGGCGGTCTCAAAGTCACGAATCTCGCCGACCATGATGATGTCGGGATCCTGACGCAGGAAGCTCCGCAGAGACGCCGCGAAGTTGAGGCCGATGTCCTCGTGCTGCTGGACCTGGTTGATGCCCTGGAGGTTGAACTCGACCGGGTCCTCAGCGGTGCTGATGTTGGTGTCCGGCTTGTTGAGATCCGAGAGCGCCGAGTAGAGCGTCGTCGTCTTGCCGGAACCGGTCGGCCCCGTGACCAAGACCATTCCGTACGGCTGGTGAATCGCCTTTTGGAAATCGTCGAGCGCCTTTTGCTCAAAGCCGAGCTTCGTCATGTCGAGCTGAAGGTTCGACTTGTCGAGGAGACGAAGGACCATCTTCTCGCCCCAGAGAACGGGGAGGGCGGAGACACGAAAGTCCATCTCGCGGCCCTTACCAAGCTTCAGCTTGATGCGGCCATCCTGCGGCAAGCGACGCTCGGCGATGTCGAGCTTCGCCATGATCTTGAGACGCGACGCGATCGCGTTCTTCAGCTTGAGGGGCGGCGCCATCTCCTCGTGAAGAACACCATCGATGCGGTACCGAACCCGGAGCGCCTTCTCGTAGGGCTCGACGTGAATGTCCGACGCGCCCTTCTTGATCGCGTTGAGCAAGATGGCGTTGCACAAGCGGACGACCGGCGCGTCTTCTGAGGCCCGCTCGAGATCCATCGCGCTCGCTTCGTCTTCATCCGACGCGACCTCGATCTCGTCTTCCTCGAACCCCTCCATGATCTCGTCGTACGAGATCTCCGGCGCGGCGTAGGCGCGCTCGATGGCGGCGGCGATCGCGGTTTCGGAAGAGACGACCGGCTCGACGTTGTAGCCCGTGAGGAACTTGATGTCGTCGATCGCGTGGAGGTTGCTCGGGTCCGCCATCGCCACGATGATCGAAGAGCCCGCGCGGGAGACCGGAATGATCTTGTGACGCGTGCACACGTCCTTCGTGATCATCTTTAGGACCTCACGGTCGATCTCGTATTCGTTGAGATCGATCGCCTGCACGCGATACTGCTGGCTGAGGAAGTCCGTGATCTCTTGGTCGGAGATGTAGCCCATCTTGGCGAGGGCATAGCCAAGGGTGACGCGGTCTTTACGTTGGGTCTGCTGCGCGGCGCGAAGCTGTTCGAGGCTGATCCGCTTCTCGCGGACGAGGAGCTCTCCAAGGCGGTTGCTCATTGCTGTCTCTTCTCCGGGTGGGTGTCCCTCAGGGCGCCCGGAATATAGCAGGCAAAATCACAAGAGGAGCGTGCTACTTTCTCGCCGTGAGCCTCGTCCGGAGACTCTTCAGCAAGTCCTATCGATCCGCCCGAAAGGCGGAGGGTGAGGGGCGTTATCGTGAGGCCGCCGCCCTCTATGTTCAGGTGGAGGCGACCGACGAAGCGGCCAATGCGCTCCTTTTTCATGCGGCGCGCACCACGGACTTCGAAGAACGCGTCAACTCTTACAAGGACGCGCTGCGTTGGATGGAGGCGGATGATCCGCGGCGCGCCGAGGTCTTCGCGCAGATCGGCCTCGCGACCCTCGATGATGCACAGCGACGCGGGGTGCGCACCTCCGAGGAGCGGAGGCGTCTGCTCGAGGCCGCTGAGATGCTCGAGGACGGAGAGCGAAACTCCGAGGCCGCGCTCGCTTACGAGCTGCTCGAGATGGTCGACGAAACGGCGCGCTGCCTCGAGAAGGCCGGTGAGGTGGAGAAGCTCGAAGCGCTCCTCGCCGCGACGGGAGAAGAGGCGGGACGTCAGCGGACGATTAAGACGCATATCTCCGCGTACGAAATGGCGGAGTCGGTGGGCGCGCGACGCGAAGCCAAGGACGCGCTCGAAGCCGCGCTCAAGCTGGCGCCTGAGGACGCGGCCATCGCGGACCTGCTCCGCCACGTCGAGAGCAAGTGGCTGTCGCGAGGACGCGCGGAGCTCGTGGTCGACGGCCAAACGCTCGTCTTTGTCTTTCGCCTGCCGGTGACCCTGGGACGCGAAGGCGACCTGGTCGTTCGCGGGACGTCCGTGTCGCGTCAACACACCGACATCGATCGCGACGAGGGTCAGCTGGTCGTTCGCGATCGCGGGAGCCGAAACGGAACGCTGGTGCGCGGTCTGCCGATCGCGTCGACGATGACGTTCGAGGGCGCGACGGAGATCGGGCTCGGAGACGACGTCGCGGTCGCGGTGGAACCCGAAGGTGAGGGCGTACGGTTCGAGGTCCGGCAGGGTCTTGACCGCGGAACCATCGCGTATGCGGGCGCGGGACCGTTTCAGATCCCTGGCGCCGCCGCGGTCCTCACGCTGGAGCGCGGGCTGGCGGTGCTCACGGCCGATAAGGGCACCGACACGCGGCTCAACCGCGGCCGATGCGCCGCGCCCATCGAGCTCTTGAAAGGCGACCGCATCGAGATCGATGGGGTTGTTGTCGAGGTCCGCGGGTGAGCTTTTGGAAGAAGCTCTTCGGGCCCCGCGATGTGGCGGCGAAGCCTCCGCCTCCCGTCCCGCCACGCCCGAGCGCCGCACCGAAAACACCCGAGGGACCGCCCCCGACCACGGTCGAGGGACGGCTGCTCGCGATGGCGTCCAACCCGGTCGCCGAGGAAGCGAACGCGGTTCGGTACTTCCTGGAGATCAAAGCCCAAGGCAAGGGCGCCCGGGCGCTCGACCTCGCGCGTCGGGTGCTGGAGTCGCGGCCGGAGTGGTCCGCGCTCTCGTTTTCGGTGGCGGAGGTGCTCTCGGCGCGTGGCGATGATCAAGCGGCGCTTCAGCAAATCGCGGCCCGCTTGCGAGAGCGGGTCCCGTCGCTCGCGGTCTTGATGCTCGCGGCGGAGATCAAAGAGCGCCTCGGCGAGCGCGAGGAAGCGATGGGTCTCTATCAGAAGATCCTCGCGCGCGATCTCGATTACCCGCGCGCAAAGGAACGCTTGGCGCGGCTTCGCGAAGAACACAGCGCGCCAACCCAAGAGCTCTCGGGGCAGACCATCGCGACGGATGGCGCGCTGACTCGTGGTCGCTTTCGGATCGAGCGGGAACTCGGGCGAGGCGGCGCGGGGACCGTGTTCGCGGCGATGGACCTCCCGGTCTCGCGGCGGGTCGCGCTCAAGGTGTACCACCGGCGCGGTCCGATCGAGCGGGAGCGCTTGTTGGTCGAAGCGCGGGTGCCGGCGAAGATCGAGCACCCCGGGGTCGTGCGCATCTTCGACCTCGACGAGGGGCTGGGCGCGATCGCGATGGAGTGGGTTCGAGGCGGGTCTGTGAAGGCGGAGCTCGCGCGCGAGACGGTGACGCCCGCGCGTGTCGACCGCTGGGTCAAAACGCTTGTCGACGTTCTCGCTTATGTGCACGCCTCCGGCTACGTACACCGCGACATCAAGCCCTCGAACCTCCTGCTCCGCGAAACGGATCGCGTCGTGCTGACCGACTTCGGTCTCGCGCTTCCCGTCGGCGCGGCTCCGCCTCGACGCGCGGGGGGGGGCGAGGGGACGCTCCAGTATATGCCAAAGGAGCAGCGGCACGGCGCGCCGGCGCATCCAGCGCAAGACGTGCACGCGCTCGGGATCACCCTGGTCGAGATTTTTGCGGGGCTCTCCACCGGGGTCCCCGCGTCCGTACAAGGAGTCGTCGATGCGTGTCGCGCCGACGACCCCGCGGCGCGCCCGTCTCTGGGGGAGATCCGCGCCGCGTTCTCCAGCTGAGGTTTCCCTTTTTGACGCGCGGCCCCACACTGGCTCCATGTTCCTGAAGAAGCGCAACAACGAGATGCCCACCGCCGAGCGCGCGCTCCCCGGACGCGACGAAGCGATCCCCGTCCCGAGCGGCCACTTCCTCTATCCGGACCGCCCGATCGCGCCGCCGTTTCCGGCCCACCTGGAGGTCGGGGTGATCGGCATGGGTTGCTTCTGGGGTGCTGAGCGAAAGTTCTGGCAAGTCGAAGGGGTGTATACGACCGCGGTGGGGTACGCCGGCGGCCTGACCAAGAACCCCAGCTACAAAGAGGTGTGCACCGGGATGACCGGGCACAACGAGGTGGTCCTCTTCGCGTTCGACCCGACCGTCGTCACGTACGCCGAGCTCCTTCAGGTCTTCTTTGAGAACCACGACCCGACCCAAGGCATGCGACAAGGCAATGATGTCGGGACCCAGTACCGCTCGGGGATCTATCCATCGAGCGACGCGCAACGAGAGGTCGCCGAGCGCGTGAAACGAGACTACGCGGCGGCGCTGAAAGCTGCCGGACACGCGCGCGCCGTGACGACCGAGATCATCGACGCGCCCACGTTTTTTTACGCGGAGGAGTACCACCAGCAGTACCTCGCGAAGAACCCGCAAGGTTACTGCGGCATCGGCGGAACCGGGGTGAGCTGCCCGGTCGGGGTCGCGACGTAGCGGCGGGTCGACCGAGCGTTCAGCGCAGATCCATCGCCCGCGCGAGCCACCATGCGACCAGCGCGGAGCGGGCCGTCCACGCGAGCGTGCGGATCCAGTTCGTCGAAACGAGCGAGCGATGCGCCTTCTCGACGAAACCCGCGGCCAAGGTGTTGTGCGCCGGCACGGAGAGAAAGAACGTGCTCGCCCAGGCGACGCCGACGAGCGCCGCGCCGAGGAAAAGTGACCACGCGGGGAGCGCTTCAGGTCGCGTCGCGAGCAGCGCGCCCATGGTCACGAGCTCCGTCATCATGAGCGGAATGACGACGAGCGAGATCCGCGTCGTGTGCCCCGCGTGGTAACGGGCGAAGGTCTCCGCGGAGACGTCGGCGAAGAGTGGATACTGCACGAGCTGGACGAGCCAGATGAGACCGAACATCCCAAACGTCGCGACCGCGTGAGCGATGAGGAGGGTCTTGGTGATCGGTGCCACAGCCGCGGGATTCTGGGGTCGCGCCGCTCCCTCGGCAAGAGAGCCCGGTCATGGCGGGCGATCGAGTCTGCGCTCCGGAGGTGGGTGCGGTTGCGAGATGGTCCAGCGCGAGGTAACCGGACGGGGAGCCGCTTTCGGCTCGCGAGGAGTGCCCGTGGCGAAGAAGAAAAAGGCGAAGCTCAAGCCCAAGGATCCGGCCGCCGCGCTGGAGGCGATGGAGCAGCCGAGCGTGAAGTGGAAAGCCATTGCGCAGATTGCGGTTGGCGTTCTGGTCATCTGGGTGATCGCCGGGATGCTCACCCCGTACATCTCCTACTGGGGCTTTGTCGTCGCGGGCGTCATCACGCTCGGGCTCGTCGGGATCGCGGTCTACATGTGGCGGATGATGAAGAAGTCGACGGGCATCGTCGACATCCTCAAGACGGCCAAGGACGGCGAGAGCCGCGCGGCCGCGCTTGAGGCGCTCCGCGCGAAGGATCCGAAAGCAAAGGACGCGCTCAACAAGCTCGCTCAGGCGCAGCTGGCCGGACAGGACGACCCGCAAGAAGCGCTCCGGATCCTCGAGTCGATCGACATCGAAAAAGCGCCGATCGTCGTGCAGGACGACGTCCGCGCGAACCGGGCTTTGATGTACCTCGTGCACGGTCGCCCCAAAGACGCGCGCCCGCTCGCGGACGACATCAAGATTGAGCGCGGACAGGGTAAGCAGCGCGGGATGTACGCCGCGATCATCGCGGAAGCCTTCGCGCGCACGGGCAAGGAAGCCGAAGCGCGTAAGCTCCTCGAGACCTACAGCTACGACGACCCGGCCTACGCGGACGTTCGCTCGCTTCTCCTGCGCGCCGAGGTCTACACGAACCACAAGCTCAAGAAGCGCGGGCGTGTGCGCAACGCGATGTCCGCGCTCGCGCAGATCGATCCGAACATGGTGGGCGCGTTCCTCATGAAGGGGCATCCGGATCTCAAGCGCGCCGCGCGTGAAGCCTTGAGCGCGGCCGGCGTGATCCCGAAGCAGCAAGTCAAGATGCGCGTGCGCTAGCGCGCGTCGCTCCGACGCTTCTCCCATGACGCCCCGCGAGACGATCCGCGAGGTCGCCCGGCTCGCCGGCCCCGCGATCGCTCAGTCGCTGCTGCACACGTTCGTCTTCCTGGTCGACCGGGCGATGCTCGGGCGCTACGGGAGCGACGCGCTCGCCTCGATGCAGATCAGCGGGCCGGTCGTCTGGTCGCTCTTCAGCGTCTTGTCTGCGTTCGCCGTCGGGACGGTCGCGCTGGTCGGGCGCGCGGTCGGGAAGGGAGACCTCGCGGAGGCGAGCGAGACGCTTCGGGTGAGCTTGCTCGTCGCGCTGGGGCTCGGGGCGGTCGCGACGCTCCTCGGGCTCGCCACCCTGGAGCCGCTGCTCGGCTTCTTCCCCGCCGCGGGCGCGTCGGTCCAGAGCGAAGCACGGGCGTACCTAACGGTGTCGTACGGCTTCATGCCGGTCTTGATGGCCGCGTTCACCTGCGCGATGGGGATGTCTGCCGCCGGCGACACCAAGACCCCGTTTCTGATCGCGGTCGGCGGAAACGCGGTCAACGTCGCGCTTAACTACGTGCTGATCTTCGGAGCTTGGGGCGCGCCTCGACTGGGCGCGCAAGGCGCCGCGTATGGGAGCGCGGCGGCGATGTGTGTGGAGCTCGTGCTCCTGCTCGCGGTTTGCAGCTCCGCGCGCGCGAGCGTGTCCGTCCGGAGACAAAAGGGAGCGCCTGCGATGCGCGTGATTCTCGTGCGGATGTCTCGGGTCTCGGTCGCTTCGCTTCTTGAGCGCGTCGTTCAGCACGTGGGCTTCCTCTCATTCGTCGCGATGATCGGGTGGCTCGGGGCGATGGCGATGGCCGCGAACCAGGCGCTCGTGAGCATCGAGTCGATCAGCTTCATGACCGCTGAGGGGTTCGGGATCGCGGCCGCCGCGGTGGTCGCGCAGCGTCTCGGCGCGAAGGAGCCAGAGGCCGCAGCGCTCGCCGGCATGCTCTCGTCCGGGATGGCGGTGGCGCTGCTCGGGGTCTTCGGGGTGGTCTTCTTCGTCGGCGGAGCGCTGTTGCTCAGCGCGTTCAGTGACGACCCGACGATCGTTGCGCTTGGGCTCCCGTGTCTCTACATCGGCGCGTTCGCTCAGCCGTTCATGGGCGCAGCGGTGGTGTTGAGCGCAGCGTTGCGCGGGGCGGGTGACACGCGGTCGGCGCTGGTCGTCATGGTGGTCGGCGGGCTGTGCGTCCGCCTCGGGATGACGTACCTGCTCGGCTTCGTCTACGAGCTTGGCCTGGTCGGCGTCTGGTGGGGGTCGACCTGTGATTGGATCGTCCGCGCGGTGCTCTTGAGCCTGGTCTTTGCGCGCGGGCGCTGGAAGACTCGCGAGGTTTGATCGCGCGAGAGAAATGGCCGGCGGCTTTCGCGATCGCGCTGACGGTGTTGGCGCTTCCGTTGTTCGCGAACCTGCGCGCAGATTTTGATCCCGCGCAGATGGTCGCCCTTGGTGACGACGAGGACGCCGGCGAGGTGCCAACCTTGCTCTTGACCTCGAGCGCGGACGTCTTTGACGACGATGCCGTGGTCGCGCAGCACGCGCTCGCGACGGCGGTCGGTGGACGCGGGATGACCACGCTCGCGCTCCCCAGAACGGTGCGCCCAGAGGCTCGTTCGCTTGACCAGCTTGACCTGGAAGAAGCGGACGAGGAACTCGACGGTGAAGACGAGGGAGACGTCTCGCCGGCGATGCAAGACGCGCTCGATGCATTCATCGCGACCGCCCCCGACCGTTTTCCGCTCGGGATGATCACGCTCGCGGAGCGCCTCGGCGGGAAGCTTGTTATTGAACCGCTGGGCCCCGACCCGTCCGCGCTGAAAGAACAACGAGCGCTGCTGGTCGAGCGTGGCTTGGTCAGCGATGCGGGAGACCTCGCGCTCATCGTCGTCGATGCTCCCAGTGATGCCCTGGGGGAACATGTCGCGCGGGCGTCCGCGGCGGGGCTCCAGGTAGAGGTGACCGGGCTCGCGCCGATGCGTGACGCGGTCGAGAACAAGATCGGCCTCGACCAAGCGAAGCTGATCCCGCTGACGATTGTCGCGAACGCGCTGGTGCTCTTGTTCTTCATGCGTTGGCGGGTCGGCGTGATCGTTCCGCTCTCGGCTGCGGGCATCGCGACCACGCTGACCCTCGCGGGGATGTCGCTCCTTGAGGAGCCGATCAATCTCGTGAACAACGTGGTGCCGCCGCTGCTGATCACGCTCGGGCTATCGGACGCGGTGCACCTCTGCGAGCGCTACCGCGAGCTCCGCGAGGAGGGGATGGTCGCGAGAGAAGCGCGCCATCAGGTCCCGCGGCTGATGTTCCTGCCGTGCTTGCTTACCTCGCTCACGACCGCGGTGGGGTTCTTGTCCCTCGCGACGGCGACCGCGCCGGTGCTGCGTCGCTTCGGCATCCTCGCGGCCCTCGGCGTGATGCTGGCGTTCGCGATCACGATGGTCGTGGTGCCCTCGCTCCTGGCGCTCGATGAGTCGATGCCGAAGGCGCACCGAGAGGTCGCGCTGAAGCGTCCCAAGAGCGCGTGGGCCATCACGCTTACGCTCGGGCTGCTGCTGCTGAGCGTCTTCACCGCGCGCCACGTTCGTCCCGATGATCGCTTGCTCGCGCCCTTCGGAGAAGAAGAGCGAGTGCGCCAGGTCGCGGAGCGTTTTGAGCGGGAGCTCGACGGGCTGCGCGAGGTCACGGTCTCTCCCGTCACCGCTCCGGTTTCGCGCGCGCTCGCAGAGGCGCTCGCGGACGAGCCTGCGGTTCGCTCCGCCCGCGGTCCGCACCTCACGATCGACCGTGCCTACGCGATGTTGAGCGGAGAGGCGTCCGCGGCGCCCGATGACAGCGTGCCCGCGCTTTGGTCGATCGTGACGGCCGCGGGCGGCTCCGAAGAAGACACGTTGACGGTGCGTCTGCGTGACGATCGCGCGAGCGAGTTCCCGGCGCTGCTGTCGTCGCTTCGACAAGACGTGCAGAGACACGCGCCCGGTGCCGAGGTTCAAGGGGAAGCCGTCATCGCCTCGCGTGGGCTCTCGCTGGTCACGTCGGACCTGCTGCGCGGGTTGGCGGTCGCGGCGTTTATCATCTTCTTGTGCATCGGCGTCGCGCTGAAGAGCCCCTTCGCGGCGCTGATCGCGATGCCGGTCAACCTCTTGCCGCTCGTGCTCACGCTGGGCTGGATGGGCGCGCGCGGGATCCCGCTCAACGCGGGCACCGCGATCGTCTTCACGGTGAGCTTGGGGCTCGCGGTCGACGGGACGATTCACTTGCTGACGCGCGCGATGACGCTCGGCGATGTCGATGCCGCGTTGCGATCGTCGGGAAGGGCGGTGCTCTTGTCGGCGCTCACGTTGATGGCCGGCTTTGCGGTGTTGCTTCTGAGCGGGTTCCTGCCCGTGCGTCAGTTCGGGGAGCTGTCGCTGGTGACGCTGGTGGCGTGTTTGGTCGCAGACTTATGGTTGTTGCCGGTGCTGCTGGTGTTGAGCGGGCGGGTCGCGCAGCGGTAG
>CALJDU010000092.1 GCA_938024995.1 uncultured bacterium | reverse complement strand
CGCGTCGACGACGCTCACGCGTTCGTCGACGCCGGCTCGCGCGGTACCGAAGAGATGCGACGCGACGAGATGAAGGTCGCGCGGACGAAGCGAGGCGTAGCGGATCGCGCGCGCTTGCGCTGCGCTCGTCATGACCTCGGGGAACCCCGCGACGCCAGGGAAGACCTCAGTCGCGCCGGCCGCGAACATCATCTCGCACATCAGCGCGACCGCGTCCTGAACCTTCCGAAGATCACGCGCGGTCGGCACGAACGAAACGCGTGGCCCCAGCCAACCCGGCCGCACGGTCCCGTGCGCCTCCATCCGGACGTGACCGCACCACTGGGCGTACTGGTTGAGCTCTTCGAGGCGACGCTGCCAACGATTGCCCGCGCCGGGGAGCCGCGCCGCGAGCAGCTCGGGCGGCAGCGACAAGCTCTCGATCTTGAACCCGCGCTCGTGCATCGGCACTTCGTAGCCCTGGGTCGCGCCGCGCGACATCGCGATGACCTCGTCAAAGCGCCCCACGATCGCCGCTCCAGGGTGCGCTTGAAAGTGCGCGCCGACCCGCCCCTTCACGCCGGAACGCGCGAGGATGCACGGCGTGTGGATCGCGCCTGCCGCGAGCACCACGACATCGGCGACGACACGAAAGCGCCCGGTCGGCCGACGGGTCCGCGCGTGGAGCAACGTCCCGACCACGCCGACCGCGCGGCCGCCGCGAAAGAGCACGCGATCGACCCGCGCGTTCTCCATCAAGCGCGCGCCGTCCTCGATCGCGCGCGGGACGTACGAGACGTCCATGCTCTGGCGTGCTTCGCCGGGGCAGCCCTGAAGGCACTCACCGCTCGCTTCACAACGCGCGGCGTTTCGGACCATGGCTTTTCCGGGGAGCGACAACGCCGCGCAGGCCTCCGCCATCTTCTCTGCGTTTCCGCCGAAGAGCGATTCACGCGTAACGGTCACCTCGAGGTCTCGCTCAATCTCGTCGTATGCGCGGATGAGCGCGTGCTCCTCAAGAAGCCAACCGATACCGTGACGCTCGCGCCACTCTTGCTGAACGTTCTCTGGCATCCGCCAGATGATCCCGGAGTTCACCGCCGTGCTCCCGCCAACGCAGCGCGCTTGGAGTAGCGGGAACGGCGCGGCCCCCGTGGTCGCTTGTGTTCCGCCGTCACGCATCGCGGTCGCCAGTGCGCCCGCGGCGTCACGGGGACGCGAGGCGGTCCTCAGCCAGCCCCCCTCCTCGATCATCATGACGTCGAGCCCCGCACGAGCAAAGACGCGGGCCGCGGTCGCGCCGCCTGCGCCCGTCCCGATGACCGCGACCTGGATCCGCGCGTCGACGTCGAAGCGGCTCACGCTACCTCTCCCGCACGCGCGACCTCGACCTCGTCGGCCGCGAGGACAGGGAGACGACGCGTGCCCGACCGATGATCTTCCCCGCGCCTTTCTTGCAAGTCATACGAAGAGCGCGCGCGGACCGAGCGCGTCCCCAACATCGCGAGACTCGCTTGCACCTTCACGAAAAAGCTCAGCTCGCGAACGAGGTGAGCCTCGTTCGCCAACAACGACTCGAGGTGCGCCGTCCGCTCGCTCGCATCCAGCGAAGCGAAGGAACGGTGGTAAGGGGCCCAAGCCGAGAGCGCGCACATCGCGACACCAGCGCGGAGCCCAACGTGAGCCATCGCGCCGCTCGCGTGGAGCATCTGCTCGAACGTCGCGAGGTAGTCGACCTCGCCCGGCGCGGCGGTGAGGCCGTCGGTTCCTGCGGCGAACGAACTGAGAACATCGCGCACCCAGCGACGCTCCCAGACGGTCAGTCGGCGCGCCCTTGAAACGACACGTGACGCGAAACGCGGAGGCGGATGAAAGCCGGCACCCGCTCGCTCTTGGAGATCTGAAAGAGCCGCCCTCACCCACTGACTTGCCACCTCTTTGTCGTAGCCAACCCAACGCCCAAAATCAAACCGGCCGGCCAGTTTTATTGTTGGACATGGATAAAGAGTCGCTCTTTCCGTCGATTTCAGGTCCAATTCGCTCGGATGCTGAGGAACCAGGCCGCGCTTATCGCTGGCGCTATGAGCTTGGTGCTCGCGGCGAGCGCGGTTCTGCGCGCGAGCCCGCGGCGCAGTCAGCTCCTCTTCGCGGTCTTCGCTGTGAACGTCAGCGCTTGGTACTTCACCGACTTCTTCAGCGACGTCAGTTTCATTTGGGCGCGGCTCCACCTCGCGTCAGGCATCACCTTGCCGCTCGCCGCGGTTCAGTTCTTCCGCGTCTTCCTTCACGCCGACGACGCCCCCACCCGCGTCCTGCACCGAACCGCGCTTGGCTCCGGTGTCGCGATCCTCGCCCTGCTCGTGACCCCGCTCGCGGATGGGATGGTCATCCGAATCGCGATCTTCTCGTACATGGCGGTCTTCTTGATCGCGTCGATGGCGATGCTGGTCGCGCGCGCCGCGGAGTCTCGTTCCGACGTCACGCGCAAGCGGCTCCGATACCTGGCGTTCATCGGCGGCCTCGCGAGCGTCTTCACGCTCCTCGAGTACCTCCCGCTCTTCGGCGTTCAGATCCCGCCATGGGGCGCCGCCCTCCTCGTGCTCTTTCTCTACGCGCTCAGCCTCTCCGTGGAGCACGCGCGACTGCTCGACCTCTCAGAGGTCGTCGGCCGTGTCGCGATCATGACCTTCTTCGCGCTCGCCCTGGCCGGCGCGCTCTTGCTGCTGACCCGTTTCACCGGCGGCGCGCTCCTCCCCGCGGTGGTCGCCTCCTTCCTTACGTTCATCCTCTTCGATCCGATCCGTGATCGCGTTCGGGAGACCCTCACGACGTGGTTCGTTCGCGAGCGCGCGGTCCTCGACGCGAGCGTGCATGACGCGCGGGAACACTTCTCTGGCGCGATGCAACCGGACGAGATCATCGAGGCGCTGGTCTCCGCGCTGGAGCGTTCCAAGCGCATCACCGTCGCTGGCGTGTACCTCGTCGACCCACAGTCCCCAGGCTTCGTACGCGTCGGCGCGATCGGAGAACGCGCCCCGGAGCGGGTGGAAGAACTGCCGCGCTTGATCGAGCTTTTGGCCCGCGGACCGGTTGAGCTGGAGGCGATACAGATCGCGATCGACGAGCACCGTGAGCGCGGCGAGACCGCCCGCGCGGCGCAGCTGGACCGACTCGCCGTCGTGGTCGATGGCCTCGCGGCGGACATCTGTCTCCCGATCGAATCGGGAGGCGAGGTGCGCGGGTTCGTGACCGCGCGCGACGATCGCGCCAAGTGGTTCTCCGATGACGAAGTCGACCTGCTCGCGCGACTCGTGGAGCACGCGAGCGTCGCGCTGGATCGCGCGGCGGCGTATCGCGACCTCAAAGAGCGCGACCGACTCGCGGCGCTCGGCGAGATGGCAGCAGGTCTCGCGCACGAGATTCGGAACCCGCTCGGCGCGATCAAGGCGAGCGCGCAATACCTCACGGATCCAGAACATGTCGAAGAGACTCCGGCCGAGGAGCGACATGAGTTTCTCGACATCATCGTTGGCGAGGTGGACCGGCTGAACCATGTGGTCGCGTCGTTCCTGGACTTTGCGCGTCCGAGCGACGGGGAGCGAAAGGCGCCGATCGATGCCACACCGGTTCTCGAGCGCGCCATGACGCTGGTCGGGCGCGAGCACCCCGACGTCACCATTTCGCTTGAGCTCAACGCCTCTCGCCGCATCGCGATTCTTCCAGAACGACTCACGCAAATCGCGCTCAACCTGGCGCGGAACGCGGTCCAGGCGATGGACGGTGAGGGTCATCTGACGGTGTCCGCATCCGATCTCGACTCCGCGGCGGCCGAGGAGGTCGTGATCACGTTTCGCGATCGCGGTCCGGGTATCCCCGACGAGATCCGCGACACCCTCTTCGGCCCTTTCGTCACGACCAAGCACGACGGCACAGGGCTCGGTCTCGCGATCACGCACCAGCTGGTCACCGCGGTCGGCGGAAAGATTGAAGTCGAGAGCGCCCCGGGCGGCGCGACGTTCGCGATGACCTTCCCCGCCGAGAATCCCGACGACGAATAGCGAAGAGGGGGATCGGAAAATCCTCCTCTGTCACATGCTCAAGGGATCGGCGAGAGGTCGATCTCGCCGGCCGGCATCGCGGGGGTGCGGGAGGGCGCAGCCGATCTCGAAAGCTCGCGGAGGACGACGCGGTAGAAGCGCAGGTCGACTCGCTCAAGGCTATCGGGCGGGAGCGCGTTGTCGGCGAAGAGCTTTCGGTAGGCCCGCACCGCTGATCCTTGTCCGCTCCGCGCGGTCGCCTCCGGCAAGAGGTAGCGCCAGCGGCCTTGGTCCTCATAGGCCACGCCGTGCCCCTCGGTGAACGCGCGCTCGACGAACGACTCCTCGGGGTCCTGAATGGTTCCGTCCTCGCGCAAGATGGAGACCTCCACGTCGAGCCACGGGAGACGCTCTGCGAGCGGCCCGCCGAGCGCGCCTTCACGTTCGCGCCATCGCTCCCGGGCAGCGCGACAGGCGAGGATCAACGCGCTGGAGATCGACATGCCCCGCGCGCTTCGCCAGAGCCGCGCTTGTCCATCGTCCCGTAACAACACCATGACCTCGACCGAACCGGAGCGCGTGAGCTCTGGCGGAAACGCGCTCTCTGGCGGCGGGGTGACCCCGCCCAAGAGCAACCGGGCGGCGCGACCCAATACTTGATCAGCGGTGCGAAGCCGCAGCTGGTCGTCGCGCATGTAGACCGTCTCGGATGGCGTCAGCGAAGCGCCTCGCAACGGCGGCACGTGCTGGAGGCGTTGAAGGCGCGCCGCGAGCGAGTCTCCGGTGCGCTGCGCAGGTCGCACGACCAGCCCATCGATCTCCGCGTCCCGCATCGCGTTGAAGAGGCTCTCGGGATCCGTCCCGGCGAGGGCGGTCGCGACCGCAGCGTCGGTCACGAGATCGTCCCGCTCGACATCGCCGACCGCCATCAAGCGCGTCCCGGGCGTGAGGGCCGGCACGGCCGCCGGCTCGCGCTTCAACGCATACGCGATGACCAAGGCGAGGACGATAAAGAGCACCACGATGAGGAAGCGATTTCGCACCAGCGCCACATGGGTAGCACTTGAGTCGCGGTTCGTGCAGACAGAGCGGACCACACGGGTTCGAGGGCTCCGGAACGACCATGTGAGAACCATCAAGCGCGGAGAGATTTGGGTTGAGTACGCTCCCAGCCAACCCGGAGGTGTCATGAAAATCGGTGTTCCCACAGAGATCAAAGCGAGAGAAAACCGCGTTGGCATCAACCCAGGAGGCGTGCTCGCGCTGACCCGCGCGGGGCACCAAGTGCTCATCCAGAACAACGCGGGTCTCGGCTCCGGGATCAGCAACGAAGACTTCGTACAGGCGGGCGCGCAGATCGTCCCCGACGCCGCCGCTGCGTGGTCCGCCGACATGGTCATGAAGGTCAAGGAACCGCTCGAGTCCGAGTTCCAGTACTTCCGACCGAACCTCCTCCTCTTTACGTACCTCCACCTCGCGCCGCTCCCGGTGTTGACGGCCGAGCTCATGAAGAACCGCGTGCGCGCGGTCGCGTACGAGACCATTGAAGACAGCGAGGGCCTCCTCCCGCTGCTCCGCCCGATGAGCGAAGTCGCGGGCCGGATGGCGGTTCAGGTCGGCGCCTCGAGCCTTCAACGCGAACACGGCGGCAAGGGCATCTTGCTCGGCGGCGTCCCCGGTACCCGGCGCGGACGAGTCGTCATTTTGGGCGGCGGCATCGTCGGCAGCAACGCCGCGCGCATCGCGGTCGGGATGGGCGCGCACGTGACCGTCCTCGAGATCAACCACGACCGCATGGCCCACCTCGAGGACGTCTTCGGCGCGTCGATCGAGACGCTCTACTCCAACCCCGGAACCGTGCTCGACCAGGTGAAGCGCGCGGACCTCGTCGTCGGCGCGGTGCTCGTACCCGGTGCCAAGGCGCCTCAGCTCGTCGACCGCGCGATGCTCAGCCAGATCCAAGACGGCACCGTGTTCGTCGACGTCGCGGTCGACCAAGGCGGATGCATCGAGACCTGTCGCCCGACGACCCACGACGAGCCGACCTACGTGATCGACGGCGTCGTTCACTACTGTGTTCCGAACATGCCCGGCGCGGTGTCGCAGACGAGCACCTTTGCCCTCACCAATGTCACGCTCAGCTACGCGCTCCGCTTGGCCAACGATCCGGTCGGTGCGCTCAAAGCGGACGCGGGATTCGGACGCGGCGTGAACTGCTGGGACGGCGCGTGTACCTACGAGGCGGTCGCGACGGGCGTCGGCTGCGAGTTCACCGCGCTCAGCGACGCGCTCGGCTGAGCGCTCAAGCGCTCCCTAGAACGACAGGCCAACACCCAACGAGACCTGGACCAAGCGGCTCGCGTCAGCGGGCCGCGCCAGGTCAAACGCCACCGACGCGTCGAGCGACGCTGCCCGGTAGCGCAGCGCCGCGCCCAAAGTGAGTCGGGCGCGGAGGGACGTCGTGGTCGCGAACGTCACGTTGTTGTTGAGGTCGGTGCCGTCTCCCGTGCACTCGCCGAGCTCGTCCGGCGCACACTCCGCGACCGCGTCACGTTCGGGCGTGAGATCGACCGCCCCCGATGCAGACGCGCGGACCCAGAGAAGCGAAACGCCGAGCATCGGGGTGAGCTCCACCTGCCGCGCGATGATGACCCGCTTGCTCATTCGAAGGGTCGTCGATGGCATCAACACGCGAAGCGACTGCAGACCCACCACGGTGGCGATGTCTGCGCTTAGGCTGATGTCCGGGATGTAGCGAAACACGCCTCGCCGGAACCCTTCGAGCACGGCCCAGCGCAACCCTCCGCCGAGAACCACTCCGCCCGAACCGACCCACGCACCAGCAGCGCCGCGAACCGCGAACCCGAGCGGGAGCGACTTCTCGACCTCAGCGAGGAGGACGGAGACACGGGTCGGAGGATCGTCGTTTTCGAGCGCGCTGGCGTCCGCGCCACGCGTCCCGCGTCTCCACGCGTCGGAGCGGACCGGCGTCATCGTCGCGCGCGCCGTGACGCGAAACGCTTGTCTGCCTCCCGTGTGCGCGGGCGAGGTGGGTAGGCCGGCAGCGGCGACCCCGATGTCTCCAGCCAGCGACTCAAAGCGCGCTTGGTCAGGGCAGTAGCGCGCGGACCCGGTTTCGCATCCCGCGTCCCCTTGAAGACGAAGGCGATGGAGCGCGAGACCGGCGCTCTGAGCAGAGACGGGTGTCGCAAACGCGACGAAGATGCCGCACAGCGCCACGACACAGCGCGCGCTCATTCGTGAACAGTCTCGTTGAGCGCCCCCACGCGACGAAGCGCTTCGTACACCACGATCGCGACACTGTTGCTCAGGTTCAGCGAGCGAACGCCGCCCAGGGTGGGGATGGCCCACACTCGTGGCTCACTCGCGAGCAGCGCGTCGGGAAGCCCGACCGACTCCTTCCCAAACACCAAGGCGTCCCCAGGTTCGAAGTCGGCCTCGAGGTAGCTCTGGGTACCCGCGGAAGAAAAGAGGTGAAGGCGCGACGCGGGGTGCTTGCTCCGAAAGTCATCGAGGTCGTCGTGACGGTGGAGGTCGACCAATGGCCAGTAGTCCAGCCCAGCGCGCCGAACCGAATGTTCGTCGATCCGGAAACCGAGCTTGCCGACCAAATGGAGCCCACTTTGGGTCGCGGCGCAGGTCCGCGCGACCGCTCCCGTGTTCGGCGGGATCTCAGGTTCGATCAAGACAACGCGAAACGGAGCGAGCGGAGAACGGGCGCGGAGCTTGGGACCGGCGGGCACGGCTCGGGGTTTAACAAGGCCGGGCGGACCCGCCAAGGCCTGCCTTCGGTTGGCGGTCGGCGCTCGAGGCCTGTCTGAACTCGGGGCGATGCGCGGATCACACGCGCAACTTCAAAATTCTGACCTGAACGGGTAGCGAGGGTGAGGCGCGTATGACATCCTCCCGGCCGCGTGGCCGAGGTGAGCGAAAATCCGACAAACGCGGTGAAAGATCCTCGCGCGCGTGGTGATCGTGCCTCTGTTCTTGTGGCCTTGGGCACAGCCATCAGCATTTGGATGATTGGGCCCGTTGCCGCAGACGATCCCACCACCACCATTCCAGTGGTTCAGGTGGGTCCCGAGATCGCCGCCGAAGATGATGCGAGCGAGTTTGCTCCCCCGCCGATCGCGCCCGAAGCGCTTAGCGAAGGTCCCGTGGATTTGAGCGACGAGTCGCTGATCACCGCGCGTCCGACCGATTGGATCACGCCGCATGACCGTCGCTGCCGTGAGTGGCGCGGTCGACGCTTTTGCGATGGTCCTCTGATGGCGCCGCGACCGCATGGTCCCGCGGCTGAGCTTGCTTCGCGCATCGACATTGGTCGCCGACGCACCGCGAACATCCTGTTGGGCTTCCGTCCTCGCCAAGAGTGGGTTGACGCGGTTGTGCACCCCGCCTCTCCGCGCTTGATGTGGCCCGTCGAAGCAGAGGGCGAACCCGCGGGGGGTCTCTGGCGCGGTCTTCATCGCGAGGAGCATGGTCGTCCGGCGCACAAGGGCATCGACATCGGAGCACCGCAGGGCACTCGCGTTCGCGCCGCCAACGGCGGCATGGTCGTGTACTCACAAAACCAGCTCCGCGGCTTCGGCAACTTGGTCGTGGTGGTTCACGCGGACGAGTCCGTGACGATGTATGCCCACCTTCACGCTTCGTACGTCTTCCCTGGACAGCAGGTCCGGCGTGGACAGGTGATCGGCGAGGTGGGCCACACGGGACTCGCTCGTGGCGCACATCTTCACTTCGAGTGGCGTCTCAACGGCAGCCCCCATGACCCGCTGTCGCGTTTCGTCGGCATGCCAGAGCGCGTCGAGCGACGCATTCGCGCTCGCGCCCGTCGCCGTTAGCTCTGGCTGCGCGCGAAGTGCGCCGCTCCTCAACCGGTCGCTTCGCTCCCATCTCGTCACGTCACCACGTCGCTTGCGCTTGTCGAACGCCTTTTTCTGACCTGGGCCTGAAACGTGGGTGCTGTGTCTCCATGTCATTGTGTCTCCATGTCATTGCGTCTCAATGGGCGCGTGAACGAGCGTTTACGGATCTACGGAGATCGTCCCTTTTCGCCCTCTTCGGTTGGGTCGCGGCCACGGGATCACTGGTGATTTTCGCGATTTTTCCTGGTTCTGCCGGCATGACGAAGTGGCACGAACCTCGCAATACTGACTCGCAGCATGTTCAAGCACACCCTCCTCCTTCTTCTTCCCCTGAGCTTCGTTCTCACGGGCTGCCCGGTTTGGACCCACGGTGACGATGGTCCGCCCCCGCCCTCCGAGTGCATCGGGAGCGGCTGCATTTGCGACTTCGATCGCGACTGCGCGGGAGGCCTGGTCTGTGAAGACGGCATCTGTATTCCGGAAGACGTCGGCTGCGTTCGCGACCGTGAGTGTGCGGGTGACCTCGTCTGCGACGTCGCGTCCGGCGAGTGCGTCGACCCGCCGATGAGCAGCTGTGTCGCGGACGCGGACTGCGCCGCGGGTGAGCGTTGTGAAGATGGTGAGTGCGTCTCCAGCACCGAGTGCACCCGACGACGCGACTGCGACTCCGGCGAGCGGTGTGACCACCGCGGCGTGTGTGTCGACGACCCTGGCATCTGCTTCGATGACCGCGAGTGCGCGGAAGGCGAGCTCTGCGTCGAAGGCGAGTGTCTCGGACCGGACGCCCGCTGCCAGTTCAACTACGAGTGCGGCGCCGGACGCGCATGCGTTGACGGTGGCTGCGTCGACCTCTGCATTGACAGCGAGTGTCCGAGCGGCACCGCGTGCGACCGCGGCTTCTGCGTCCCGACGACCGAGTGCGAGAGCTCCGACATGTGCGCCGACGGTGAGCACTGCGTCGAAGGCCGCTGCCTCCCGAGCTGCGATGACGCGAGCTGCCCCGAGGGCGAGATCTGCAGCATGGACGGCTTCTGTCGCCCCGATGCGCGACCGCGTCCCTTCTGCACCGACGACCGTGACTGCGCCGAGGGCCACAGCTGTGTCGACGGCGCCTGTCGCACCCCGTGCCCGAGCGGCACCAACGAAGAGTGCAGGCGCTTTGATTCGCAGCTCCCGATCTGCGCGTCAGACAACCTCTGCTACTCCACCAACGAGACCATGCCGGAGTGCGTGACCTCGGCGGACTGCAGCGACGACGGCGACCTCTGCATCGACGCCATCTGCCGCTAACGCGAGAGGCATGTGACGGGAAAGGCGGGCTTCGGCTCGCCTTTTTCTTTTGAGGTCTCATCGGAGACCCCTCTGGCTTCGCCATTCACCCCAACGTTCGCTTCGCTCATTGGCTTCGCGCTGCTCCCTTTGGTCGCGCGCACTCCTGTCGATCGCGTGCCTTACGCCAGGAACGTGTTGTGCTCGAGCGATTCCCGGAGCACGTGCCGGTCGATGTAGAACTGCTCCTGTCCTGCCGGGATCTCTCCTTTGACGAGGAGTCGCGGCACGGCCGTTCGGAAGTCGGACGGCTGCTTGCCCAAGGTCTGCAGTTGGTCCGCGCACTTTGGGAACACCTTGAGGTACTCACCCAGGTAGAACTCGCTATCAATCGCGGTGCTCTGAGTCGCGCGTCCGGTGCGCACGAAACGGAACGCGATCGCCTTGCGCCAGCGGTCCGAGTCGTTGGGGTACGAGGCGTGGTTGTTCTGCGACGTGAACATGTAGAACTGCCCCTTCTCCGCCAGCATCGGGATCGGTCGCACACGCGTCAGGTCGACCAGCGCCTCGAGCCCCAGACACATCGTCTGGTCAACGCTGCTCTGGAACGGGCTGTACTTCTTGAAGCCCGAAGAGTTGTCGACGTAGAAGAGCTTGTTCGTGTCGTGGAACCCGAGGCGCCGCGAGATGAGCTTCTCCACGGTCGGGAGATCGATCTGGTAGTCGAGCGCCATCAGGTTGCGGAGCAGCGCCTCGACGTTCTGGCCGGGGTAGTTGATCTGGTCGCGGAAGAGCTCATGAGGGATGAGCCGCTCCTTGGCGATGTTGAGCGGGAAGCTCTTCGGCATGATCTTCATGCAGCCGTTGTCGAGCTTTGAATCGCTCAGCGCGACCCACACCGTGACGAGGTCCAGGTTGCTCTCGGTGCCCCCGCCGAACCCCCGCGCGTCGGCGGAGTGCCATTGCGTCTGCTGCTTCGTTCCAGAGCCAGGCGTCTTGTAGAGCGGACCGCTTGAACCGACGAAGGTGATGTTGTCGCCAAGCAAGCTCTCGACCTTCGCGACGATGTCATCGCTCATCGCCAGGTCGAGGATCTCCTTGCTGAAGAGGTAGGCGTAGTTGGAGTTGAGCCGACGGTCCATCTTCTCCAAGGCGGATCCGTCCGACGAGAGCATCCCGTCGAGGACCCCCTCAACGCGATCCAGCGATTCGCGAGACACACCCGAGAACGAGAGCGGCGGGAGCACCCCGAACTCCGAGAAGGCGGTCTGCTGACGCTGCGTCAACGCGTGCGCGCGACCGTCCTCTGCGACGGGTCCAGACACAGTGAGCCGGCGGAAGTAGTCCAGGTTCTCCTCGAGCATCGGCGCGAGGTGCTCCGTCAGCAGCGGTCTAGACTGCGTCTGGTAGTGCTCCCGAAGCGTCGCCATCGACACCTCGAGATCTTCGCGAGCTTCGGGTGAGAGCGAGGTGGGATCGGCGCCATAGCGAAACTCGGACTCCAGAGAGTCGAGGTAGTCCGAGACGTCCAGCGAGCTGCGCGCGAAGAGACGCTCAAACTCTTGGAGGATCTCAGGTTTGAAAATGGAGTCAGCGAGCTTGTTCAATCTGAATTCTCCCGGCTCGACGGTTCGATTTTCGTGAGCCTCTCGTGAACGAGAACGTACCACCTCGCCACTCATGGAAGCCTCGCGGCCCGCGTGTCGCCCCTGGGACAGATCCCCAATTTAGGGTGCTTTTTCGCCGCGGCTTTCTGTCTTCGTTTGATTTATACAACGTCACAGTGCACACTGAATCGATGAACAAGATCATTGCCTTGGACGAGGACTTCGGAACGATGGTGTACGCCAACATCGCCGTCGTCGTTTGGACGGGGCACGCGCGACTCGACGCGATCTTGAGCCTGAAAGAACTGGGCGAGCTGGCACTCTCGAGCAACAACGAAGGTGCCCTCATGGCGATCGCGGAGAAGACCACGACGCCACCCAGCTCCGAGGCGAGAGCCGCCGCGGCGCACATCAACTACGAGCTCGTGCAGAAGGGCGCGGTCGGCGCGGCCGCTGTGCTCGATGCGCAAGGGTTTCGCGGCGCGGTCTTCCGCGGAATGATCACGAGCCTCCAGATCTTCGCGCCTGTGCAATACCCCTTCAAGTGCTTCGACTCCGTGCGCGGGGCGGGCGAGTGGTTCAACGGACGGTTCGCGGGGTCGTCTCTTCAGCTCGACGCGTTTGAAAACCGCATCGCCGAGTTCCGACAAGAGGTCTGCGCGTTCCGGGAGACGACCGAAAACCCTAACTACTCACAGGTCGGCTGAGCTCTCCCGCCTTCGCGCGGAACTCAGCGCTCGTTCTTCACGCGACGCGCCGCAGAAGACACGAGGCGTTCTCGAACCCGGGACCCGACATGTAGATGAGGACGCGGTCTCCCTTCTCCGCGACCGCGTCGACGTACGCGAGATTCGCGAGCGGGCTCGCCGCCCCCAGGTGACCGCGCGTCTTGAACGAACTCACCGCGCGGCTCGGATCGATCCCGAGCCGCTCGCACATCGCGGTGGGGAGAAAGTCCGCGGGTTGCGGCGCGAGAAAAAAGCGAATCGAGTCGGGGGCCACCTCTGCCGCTTCGAGCAAAGGGCGACAGACCCGGTCGCAAAGCGAGACCGTTGAGGTCGCGACGTGCCGAAGAATTTCGGGGTTCTCTGGACGGAACGCGATCCGTCCCGGCGCCGCCGAGCCCCAGCCGCCGTTCTCTCCATCGAGCAACGCGAAGCCACGCAGGCTGACATCGCTTCCCAAGCACACGGCCTCCACTTCCCATGGACCCACGTTCAAGAGGAGCGCGGTGGCCACGTCACCCATCAATGCTTGCGTCTGCGTCGCGGGCTCGGTCACCCGACTCCCGAACGAGCTGATGACGCTGAGGATGGGTCGTGTCGACTGCTTCGCGAAAAGGAAGTGCGCGGCCACCGACGTCATGCCGCGGTCGACGGTCAACGCGAGGGCATCGATCGCGAGCGCGTCGGCGACGATGGTGTGGTTCGCGGGAAAGATGACATCGGGCGTTTGCGAAAACATGTAGAGCGCGCCGAGGTCCGCGCCGGTCATCTGCGCCTTCTTCAAACACGCGGTCCCGACCGCGATCTCCACGGTCGACGGGAGCATGCCCTCTGGGATGTAGTTTCGAACGACCTCAGTGCTCGACGACGATTGCTCAAGCCCGCGCTGAAACTCGGCGTCGCCAAGGCCGACGAGGAAGTCGGTGGAGAGGATGTCGGTCTCGCCGCTGCATCCCTGATGGGTTGAACGTGTCTCTCCTGGAAACACGACCGTGGGGAACCCGACTCGGACCTTTGGGAACTCAACTGCCATGTTTCGCGCGACGCTCGGCGAGCTCGTCGACCGCCTCATTCTCGGAGACGATGGTCAGGTCTCGGGCGTTCGCGGCGGTGACCGTCGGGTCACAAACGAAGACGCGGACGTCGACACCAGGTGCGACCTCCTCGATCCAGCGGTCAAGCGATCCGCTCGGGAGAGACCACTCGTGCGAGCGTTGGTACACCCGCTCACAGCCGTGTTCCACCATTCCGAACTGGCCGTCGTTGAGCGCGATCACCGTCAGCGGGATGCTGTACTTCGCGCAGGTCGCGAGCTCGCTCCCGTGCATCATCAAGGTGCCATCGCCGACGACCGCGACGACCTTCTTCGTGTCGCCGTACGCGAGCTGAAGGCCCATCGCGATCCCGAGACCAGAGCCCATTCCGCCGAGGCCGATCGACGCGTGGAAGCGACCGGGTCCGAGGCGCGTCTCCATCGCGGTGAAGAGGAGGTGGTTCCCGATGTCGCTCACGAAGACGGCTTCCGGAAACTCTCGCTGTGCCCACGCGATCACCGACCGCGGATCATGGGGCGCTTCGCCCAGGTCAGCGCGATGCTGAACGGTGCGAACGACCTGTGATTCACGAACGATGGCGCGACCTGCCGGAAGCGCTGCGGACAGGGTGTCCAAGAACTCAGGAAGCTCGGCCGCGACCGAGAGGTCGGCGTGGTACGCGCGACCGAGATGCGTCGGCCGATCGGTCACGTGGGCGAGCCAGCCGCCGTCCGCCACGATCGGAGAGAAGTTGGCCGTCGTGGTGTCGTCAAAGCGTGTCCCGATCGCGACCACCACGTCCGCTCGCTTGAGCGTCTTGGCCGCGCGTCCGTCACCGCCAACGCCAAAGATCCCCGCCAGGGAGCCCTCGTGTTCCGACACGACTCCCTTGCCTTCGAGGTCCGTCGCGACGACGACGTCTGCCCGCTCAAGGAAGCGCGCGAGCGGCAGCGCGCAGTTCTTCTCTTTCAACGCGCCGCCCAACAGAACGACGGGTCGGTTCGCGGAGACGAGCTTCTTCGCGATCTCCGCTGCCGCGCGTTCGGTCGCGACCGTCAGCTTTCGTTCACGTGGCTCGATCACCACGTGCTGTTGTTTCGTCATCGGCGCAGAGGTCACGTCGACCGGCAAGCGCAAAACGGCGGGTCCCCGCGGAGTCTCGGTCGCCGCCGCGATCGCTTCGTGAACCCGCGGAAGGACCTGCTCGGGTCGCGCCGCGCTACCGGTCCATCGCGTGATCGGCGCGAGGAGCTGCGACAACTGGATGCCATGCTCTCCACCATCTTGAAGCGCGCCCTGCCCTCGCGCTTCGGTGGTGACCTCGCCCACGAGAACAAGCAATGAGTCGCTGTCTTCGTACGCAGCGGTGATGCCATGGATCGCGTTCAGGATCCCTGGTCCCGACGTGACCATGAGCACCCCAAGCTCACCGGTGCCGCGGGAGTGCCCCATCGCCATGTAGACGCCCATCGTCTCGTGGAGACAGCTGACGACGTCAATATCAACATCCATCAAGGCGTCGACGACGGGAGAAATGGGTCCACCCGGAAGGATGAACACTCGCGTTACGCCCATTTGAACAAGGTGGCTCGCCACCTCATCTGCTATCCGCCCCTTTGTCATGAAGACCACCGTGACACTGAAAGTTAAGACACCCAAATGGCCTTACACGTTTTCCGCCTTTTGGGGCAAGTCTATGTTTTGCTAACGTTTTTCGTGCAAAAAGTGACGATGTCGTCCATGTACGGATGTCAACTCCCCCCACAGAACGAGACATCTTCAGAGGTGAGCCCCTTCCTCTACTATCTGGGTGAGGTTACTGCCGCGAGTGTCTCAGAAAGGTCGTACTTCGGGGCGAAACCGAGCGTCTCGCGGGCTCTCGTGTCGTCGACCATGCAGAGAAATCGAATGTGGTCGATCTCCTCGGCGGGAAAACTCGTCATGCGAAAGCGCCAAAGGCGATCGAGGACGCCCTTGGCCAATGGCGCCGGCATGGGCCGTGTCCGCCGCGACAGGACCCGCATGACCTTGCTGAGAGGAAGCTCCCCAGGGCCGCGAAGATTGAAGATCCCGCGCGCACCCGGCTGAAGCGCGAGTTGAATCGCGTGCACCACGTCCCGCTCGTGAATGGGCTGCACCATCGGATCGAAGCCCATGAGCGTGATCGGGCGCTCGAGCCGCAAGTAGTTGCTCGCGGCGTTTTTTACGCGACCCAGGATGTGACAGGGCCGCAGGATGACCGTCTCGGTATCAGGGTGACGCCAGAAAAACGACTGCGCGAGCATGTCGAGCTCGACGAGGTCACGGATCCCGCGGAAGTCCTGCGAGCCCAAGAGAGGCGCTTCTTCTGTGAGGAACTGCGGATTGGTCGGTTGGGGTCCGTAGACGTTGGCGCTTGAGAGGACGACGAGCTTGGGGACGCGATACTGCGCGAGGTATCCGAGGAGCTTCTGGAACCCGACCACGTTCCAGGTGTGACGCTCTCGGTCGCTCTTACGCGGATCATGGAGGACGCCGAGATGGACCACGGCCCGGATATCACCGTTGCGAAAGAGGTCGCGGGTCTTCTTTCGGCGCGCATCGAACTGGTGGTGAACGACGTCTTTGGGGATGTCTGGGAAGGGTCGACGATCGATCCCGACGACGCGGTCGGTTCGATGCAGGACGCGGGTGAGCAGCCTTCCAAGCCGCCCGCACATGCCGGTGATGAGGACTGCGCCGCCATCCGCGGGGGGACGGCGCGGTGGGCCGGATGAAGAGCGCGTCGTCTTGTTCGCGGTGGTCTTCGGGCTGACCTGAACCGTGCTCTTCGTGCTGGCCTTCCTCGCGCTGGCCTTCTTCGCGCTCGTCTTCGCGCTCGTCTTCGCGGTGGCCTTCTTCGCGCTAGGCCGCTTCTTCTTCGCCTTCTTGGCGCTCGGACGTTTCCGACTCGCCCGCGCGCTCGCGGGTTTCACGTCGCTCTGCTTGGTTGTCTTCTTCTTCGGACGCTTCGCGCTCGGTTTTCGCTTCGCGCGCGCCCCCGGAGCGGTCTCGTCTTCGGACGCGTCGCGTTCGTTTCCCACGCCCGAGTATCTCTGGCGTACGCGCGACGAGGCAACGGGCTTTTTCGCGACGCACCGCTTCACACCTTGACGGAAGGAACACGATGGTGTGATTTCGCAGGCCATGCGTATCTCGTTGGCCACCCATCTCTCCTTCGCCCTCGTTTTGGGCTGTTCCGGCGGACAAGAACAGCAGACCACCCCCGACGAATCGGGCGATCTTGAGGTCACCTCAGGCGGCAACGCACCGCGCGTTCTCGCGGGAACGCGATCTGCTGGCCCCGAGCTCCACGGGACGCGCTGGGCCTGGATGGAGGCACACTGCACCGAGGGTCCCCTCGACCTCGCCGCCCAGGGGTTCCAACAGAACGCAGTCGTCGCCGCAGACGATAGCGGTCTTGTGCTCACGTACGACCAAAGCTTCGGCACGGGTTGCGAAGAGACCGTGGTTCAGCGGGCGACCCCCGGCGCGACGCCTGACAGCCCCTGGGCCATGCGAGAAGAAGCGCGTGTCTCCATGCCAGGCTCTGGGTGCAGCGGCGCCTTCGAGCGCGACCGTCCAGGCGACGTCCGGATGCGCGGCGAGTTCCTGGAAGTCTACGTCCAGCGCTCCATGTGGTGCGGTGGGCTCGAGGTCAAAATGGTCTACGCCCCGGCGGCCGCGAACCAAATGGCGGACGCGCAGATCGCCCGCCACTACGTTGCGCACTTTAACCGACGCGACCCGGTCGCGATCACCCGCCTCTTCGCGGACATGGGCTCGCTGGTCGAACCCTTCCAGCTCAACGAAACGGGCGGAGCGACCCGCCACGACGGCCGCAACGCGGTCTACGCTTGGTACGAACAGACCCTCGCGGGCGTTCCGTGGCTCGCGATGCGTTTGGTGAAGGTCGAGCCGGGCGCGAGCGACGGAACGATCACGGTCGACTGGCACTACATGGATCCGCGACTCGATCAACCGTTCGGAGGTCGGAACCGATTCACGCTGGCGGCTGGAGAGATCTTCGAGACCCACATCGAGATCACCGAAGAGACGGTAGACGTCGACATCCCCGCGCCCGCCGCGACCGAAGCCGCGGAGCCCACCACTGAAGCGGAGCCCACCACTGAGGCGGAAGTCGCCACTGAGGCAGCGGCGGGAGCGACCGAAGCGGCGACGGAAGCGACGGAGTCCGCTACCGAAGCGGTCACCGAAGCCGCCGCGGGCGCGACCGAAGCCGCCGCGGCCGCGGCTCCGGCGACCCAGCCCGGCGCCGAGTAACGCGCGACTGAAGAAGGCCGAGTCGCGCGCGACCGAAGAAGCCAAACGCGCTCCTCCGAGTTCCGTTATTCTCCCGGCATGACGCTCCCGATCATCGCTGACGTGACGCCTTCCGTCATGGAACTTGAAGAAGGCAAAGACTACTGGTGGTGCACCTGCGGTCGCTCGCAGAGTCAGCCGTTCTGTGACGGCTCGCATGCCGGCACCGAGTTCACGCCGCAGCAGTTCACCGTCGACCGGACGAAGAACTACGCGCTCTGTCGCTGCAAGCGGACCGAGAACGGACCGTTCTGCGACGGACGGCACAAGGGCCTCGAGCCCGACGCTCCCACGTGAGCAGCGACGGGAGCATCGTCCCCTTCGCGGGTTGGACGCGCCGCCGAGCGGGAAGCTCGCGGCGTCGCTCCGGCCTCTTGCGGCGCGCCGCGGATCGGTTCGTTCGGGTCGCTGAAGAGCTCGTGGGTGAAGACCTCGACGCGCGAATCGCGAGGATCCAGACGCACGAAAACGAGGTCGGGCACGACCCCTTCGGCTTTGATCCCGAGACCAGCCGGTACGCGCTCGCCGTCGCCTCGCTGCTCCACCGCCGCTACTTTCGCTCGATCGTCAAAGGCATCGAGAACGTGCCGAGCGGTCGCCTGTTGGTCATCGCGAACCACAGCGGCCAGGTCCCGATCGACGGAATGATGATCGGCACCGCGCTCATGTTGGACGCGGACCCGCCGCGCTTCCCGCGAAGCATGGTCGAGCGCTGGACCGCAGAGCTCCCCTTCGTCTCCGTGTTCTTTCCGCGCGTCGGTCAAGTCGTCGGCTCTCCGGCGAACGCGCGTCGGTTGTTGGAACAAGAGGAAGCGCTCGTTGTGTTCCCCGAAGGCTCCCGCGGGATCTCCAAGACCTACGACAAGCGCTACCAGCTGACGCGCTTTGGTCTCGGCTTCATGCGGCTCGCGCTCGAGACCAACACCCCCATCGTCCCCGTCTCCGTGGTCGGCGCGGAAGAGCAGTACGTGTCGGTCGCGGATCTCAAACCGCTCGCCGCCGCACTCAACATGCCGGCCTTCCCGATCATGCCGCAGCTCTTCTTGGGGATGCTCGCGCCGCTCCCCGTTCGCTATCGCCTCACGTTCGGAGAGCCGCTCCACTTTGAAGGCGACCCCGATGACGACGACGCCGTGATTGAAGAAAAAGTCTGGGTCGTGAAGAACCAGATCCAATCGATGATCGACCAAGACCTCAAGGACCGCGAGAGCGTGTTCTTCTAGGAGAAGCCGATCCCGTTCCAGGTGATCTATCGTCGTCGGTTTCGACGTCCCTGGCGCGCGCGGCGCACATCGTCGGGAACCTGCACGAAGAGCTCTCGCGGGTCTCGCGCGCGCCCTCGTTCGTAGAGCTTGAACGTAAGGGAGTCACGGCCACGTGAGCGGCCGACCCGAGCGATCCATTCGCCGCGTCGCACCTGCTGCCCGACCTGGACGTGAGTGCTCTGGTTGTGACCGTACGCGGTCACCCAACCATTGCGGTGAAGGACCACAACAGCGCTGCCCATCCCGCGGAGCTCACCTTCATAGACCACAAGTCCATCCGCGGACGCCCGAACAGGATCTCCCTCTTCGGCGTCGATCCGAACCCCGCGACCTTGGCGTTGCTCACGCGTTCCGCCGCGTACGGGCCACAGGAGGTTTCGATACAGGGAACCCGATGTCGCGGCGATCGCCGCCGCAGGTGGGGCGCGTTTCATCAACCGTCGCGCGAAACGCTCCGTTCCGAAGTCGCGCATCGACGGGTCCACCGCGGGCGTCGCGGGCGCGTCGCCTTCGGGCGCAGGCGTCGAGTCGTCCACGGGCTGGCGGTCGAGGTGCGCGGTCGGCGGCCGATGGGTTCCCGAGTCAACGCTCGCGCGCCACTCCCGGTACGCCTCGATCCACGGGCGACCTTCAAAGTTCGAAAGCGGATCCACCGGCTGTCCGTCGACGTGAAGCTCGAAGTGAAGGTGAGGTCCGCGCGAGATACCGGTGTTGCCGACGAAGCCGATCCGCTCTCCTCGACGAACCCGCCAGCCCGCTTGCACGGTCGCGCGATAGAGATGCGCGTAGAGCGTGACCCAGCCGTTGCTGTGCACGACGAGCAAGCAGTTGCCGTAGCCGCGGATGCCATTGTCGCTGTATGCAACGATCCCATCGGCGGCGGCGCGAACCGTCTGACCTTCTTCCGCGACGATGTCGACGCCGTTGTGACGCTTGTCCGGGAGGGTGCGACGGACGTATCCAAAGCCGCGTCCAAAGCGACCTTGATCGACCGGCCAGAGCAAGGGACGCGGAGCCCGTCCGTGCGCCGCGGCCACCCACGAAGGACGAGCACGCCCGTGCAAGAGTCGACTCGCGGTTCGCAACGTCCCGAGGCCCAGCTTCTGCGCGCGAGCAAACGCTGCTCCTCGCGGAACGGGCACTCGCCGCGGGCCGTCTGAAAAGCGGGAGTAGTCTTCGCCGTGCGAGTGAGCGTCGCCTGCGTGGTCGCTCTCCGCGCGCGCAGGGGCCGGATCGTCGGCGAACGCGGCGCTCGGGGTCAACGCGATCCACGACAGTGTCACCGCGAAGAGGACGAGCGCCTTCCCTGCAGCAGGGGTGTTGTGGACGTTTCGCCGCCGGCAGATGTTCAGGCGCATATCTGTCGCATGACTGAAATGGGTGTCTCTCGTCAAAAAAACGGTAACCTTCGCAGCATGAGAAACACGGTTGTGCCATCGCCCCGCGCGCCAGGTCGCGCGCTGACTCACCTCTCGATCATCGCCTGCGTCCTCGCGCTTGGCTGCGGCGACGATGTCGTTGAGCCGACGTACGCCAACGTCGCGGACACCATCGAGACGAGCTGCGGTTCGCGTTCATCCAGCTGTCACGGCGGCGCTCGTGGATCGGCCGGGCTCAACTTCCAGCTCACCGAGGACAACGGGATGCCGTACACGGCGGCGATGAACGGCATCGCCTCTTGCCAGTACGACCGGATGCCGATCATCGACCCCGGCAACCCCGGCAATAGCTGGCTCATGGTCAAGCTCAACGGTGACTTCGACGCCGACTCGGGCGAGCTGAACTTTGAACCGGACGCCGACTGGGCCGCGGGCGTGGACCTCACGACGGACGGGTTCTGCCCCTTGGTCGAAGACGGTGAGCTCAAGTTCGGTCAGGTCATGCCGCAGAACCGTGGCGCGCCCGCGCCCCTCTCGGCCGCGCGCATCGAGATGTTCCGCGCGTGGATCGAGGCCGGCGCGCCCAGCGAATGAGCGCGTTTGATCTCGATCGCGTCGGCGGCGCGCGAGGTCTGCGGTCGCTCGTCGACGAGATCCTCGCGGCGGGGCAAGAGGCCCTCGGGATGCAGCGTGCGATCCTTCGACGGCTTCGCGACGATCCGCTCGAAAAGAAACCTGACCGAAGCCCCGTCACAGAGGCCGATCGCTTCGTCGAAGACAAGCTCCGCGTTCACATCACCCAGCGTTTCCCCTCGGCGGGGTTCTTCGGCGAGGAGTCGGGAGAGTCGACCGGCTCGTCTCTGCGCTTCATCGTGGATCCCATCGACGGCACCCGCGCGTTTCTCCGCGGGCTTCACAGCTGGTCCGTTTTGGTCGGCGTGGAGCACGAGGGCGAACCGGTGGTCGGCATCGCCTACATGCCCGTCGTCGACGAGCTCTTCGTCGGCGTGAAAGGCGGCGGCGCGGAGCTCAACGGCCGCTCGTTGCACCTCTCACAGGTCACGCAGCTGGAAGATGCGCTCGTCTGCCACGGCGGGCTCGAGCAATTTCAGGAACGCCCGCAGCTCCTCGCTCAGCTCGGGCGACGCGCCTTCACGTCGCGTGGGTTCGCCGACTTCGATGGCTACCGACACCTGCTCAAAGGCCAAGCGGACGCAATGGTCGACCCTGGGATCAAGCCCTATGACATTTGCCCCGCAGCGGTCTTGGTTCGCGAAGCAGGTGGACGGCTGACCTCGTTCGAAGGAGAGGACACGATCTTCGGAGGGTCGGCGATCGCCAGCAACGGCCGCGTTCACGATGAGCTCCTGGAGCTGACCCGCTAACCACTGTTTCCGCGCAAGCGCAAAGACGCGAGGTACGGAGCGAACGACGTTTGACCGGGACGACGGCTCCCGGCGACCCTCGCGTTCGTGGGGGAAGCCCGAGGAGAGACGCGATCCGGGATCTCGCCGAGCAAGATCTTCGCTGGCTTGCTCCTGCTCTCTTCCGCGTTCTGTTGCGTCAGCGCGACCGCGTTCATCGCCGTCGATCCAAGCGGACACCGCGCGCTCTCTGAGCAAGTCGAGAAGGCCAAGCGCGCCTTCCCTGGAGTGCACCCACGCCCCGCGCTTCGCGACGAGACCCCGAGCGAAGTCTCCGCGCCGCTCCGCCGCAGCGTGGATCCCGACCACAACCTGAACACCATCCGGCACACCGTCATTTTGCGCCGCTGCTTTGAAGCGTCCCTCCGAGGCTTCGGCCCGCAGTGCAACGGCGTTGATGAACTGGTCAGCCAGAACGCGGACATGGTCCGGGCCGCGCGGTTGGCGATCCGAGGCGATCGAGTCGCGACTCCGCCAGGCTTCCCGACCGATTCCTTTGAAGTCGAGGCCTCCACGTTGGTCGCGGTCGGTCGGATGTTGATCGGGCAGACCTACGCCTTGTCCGAGGACGGATACGCCGAGCGCGCGCGAGGGATCTTGGACGGCGTCCGGATCACCGAAGACGCGAATCTAGGCCGCGGCCTCAATGGTCTCGCGCTCATCGCGGAGACCACACAAGGCGCCGCGTTCCGACTGGGAGAGGTCGTCGGGCAGATGACCCCGGAGCTCGCGCGCGCGACCATCGATGAGCTAACCGCGCTGCTAGAGCACCGCGTCCCGATCGGACAGTTCATGGAGACCAGCGTGATCCGAACCTGCGAGGCGCAGCTCGCGGTCTACGACACCCGACCCATTCCGTTCGTGGCGCGGTTGAGAGATGAGTTCCACGTCTACCCGACCGCCGAAGTTTGGTGCACGCGACCGAGCGACTTCCGAGTGTTTGAAAACACCTTCGAGGACGCGCGACGACTCGTGGCGGAGGCGGCGAGGCGAAGCGGAACGCTCACCGCGGGTGCCATTGATCCGATGGTCCGTGAGCCCGACGACGTCATTCGCGCCTTCATGCGGGGGAACGAACGAATGCGGCTGGTCCTGACAGCGCTCCGCTTGATGGCGGGGGGCACCGTCGCCGAGGCGATCGCGGCACCGGATGTACGCGGGATGCGGCGCGAACCCCAGGTCTCGTGGCGAAACGACCGTGTGTGTTTGAGCCACGAGCCGTACACCGCTCGCCATCGAACACGCGAGGTGCTCCGGCCACACGGGTGGGGCGGTGGTGTTCAGAACCGCGACCGCCTTCCATACTCGATTTGCTTGCCGCGCGACGCCATCGACGAGACCGGCGCACCACCGCCACAAGCGCGGCGCACCTCACGTCGTCGACGCGGAAACGAAGTGCTCACACCTCGATGAACAGATGTACGCGAGCGCTCCTGGTGGTCGGTCTGCTCAGCAGCGGATGCGCCCTCGTGCAGCCTGCCGAAGACCCCTCGCTCCGTTTCGAGGTTCGCGCCAGCGCGGACGGCGCCCCGATGACCGCGCATACGCTTCGCGAGCGCCTCCGCAAGCGAGCGGGAGACGAGAACGCCTCCAATCAGGTGGAGGCGCCCGCGCCGTGGGAAACCGTCGCTGTCATCCCGCGCGGGGTGACGCCCGCAGAGGCCCAGGAGAACGGGCGAACGTACGCCCGGAGCAGCGGTTCGCTTCGGCTCGACGTCCGGATGGGCGCAGGCGATCGCGGCGCCTTCATGGGCGGCGTGCTCGCCACCGGCGTGACCCGCGCCATGGTTCAGGTACGGATGGAGGACCCGGACGCGGTCGGCTGCAAGTTCCGGCTTCGGATTTTCGCGTCCGGCGAACACGGAACGAGAGACATCACGCCCACCCATCTTCGCTCACTCTTCGGCCGCGGAACGTACCGCGCGTGGGTGGACGCAGAGGGCACGGGGCGCACCTTCTTCGTCGAGGTTCAGACGGTGCGGCGCGACGGGGAGGTGGTTGCGCACGCTTTCTCAAGCTTGTTGAGGGTTCGTCGTCCCTGGCTGCAGCGGGGGCGTTGACTTTCTCCCCCATCGTCGGCCAACCTGCGCGCCATGGGTGCAAGCCACGGTCACGACGACGAGCCTTTCCTTCCTGGTCTCCCGGAGATCCGCGACGAAGCCGCCGACACCCCGAAGTGGCTGCCGTGGCTCGGCATGGGCCTCTTGGCCGTCGCGGTGCTCACCATGGTGTTCCGCATGGCGCATGAGAACCTCAACCCCGAGGCGACGGAAGAGTCACCCGCGGTCGAAGCTCCCGCTGAACCTGAGTAGCTGAGCCTCAGAAGAGCCGAACGAGCTGAGCCTGGGCAAACGAGCTGAGCCCGAGCACAGCCGCGACTCTCTCGTGAGGGCCCTACTCGACGATCGATTCCATAAACTCCCGGAGGCCGCCGTCCGGGAACCGCCCGAGGTACACCCGAGCCGCGGCACGCGCTTCTGCTTCACGCTCAAGCCGCGTCAGCGCCCGCACCTTCAGCCCAAGCGCGCGCTCCGCGTAGGGAGACGAGAGCGGAACGGCGGAGAGCGAGGTCACCGCGCCTTCCAGATCGGCGAGCGGACCGAACCGAACGCGAGCGGCCTGATAACGCGCGTGTGGATCGGAGAGCGCGTCGTAAGCGCTCGCAGCTTCCTCAAAGCGACCCAATCCGCGCAGCGCATCCGCGCGCACGCGTCGGTACCCGGGAGCACAGCCGAGACGACACGCGAGGTCGACCTGCGAGAGCGCACCCGAGAGATCGCCGCCGCGGATCCGAGCGCGAATCTGTGCGAGCGACTCCACGCGAGGTGTCCGCGCGCGCCGGGCTGGGCGAGGACGTGACGGCCGCGCGCTCGAAGGCGTCTGCGTCGCGGTCTCGGTGACGGTCTCAGTGACGGTCTCCGCGACCTGCGCGACCTCGACCTCTTCCGCGCGCGCTTCACGTCGCGCCGCGGCGGCCTGTCCTTCACGGGCGAGCGGACCATCGTCCACCTGCTCGACCAGGCGCTCGTCACGGAAGCTCTCCCCTGCGCTGACCGACCATCGCTGATCGCCCCGAGTGACCTCGACGCGCCCCTCAAAGACGCGCACCTCGCCCGCATGGGAAACGGAGAAGACCGTTCCGCGAACATGAACCTCAAGGTCACTGCTGACCACCGTGAACGACTCCGCCTCTTGGAGCGGGGTCACGTCGAAAAGAACCGCGCCCTGAAGCACCGCCACGCGCCGATGCTCGCTGACGCTCAAGAGCGAGAGCTCCGCGTCGCTCGTGCTCACGATTTGGTCACCGCTCGGGAGACGCGCGTGGGTGTGCGTCACGTTCGCGGCGACCGCCTCGATCGCTTCGGTAGGCGCGGGCTGCGCTGGGTCCGCCAGCTCTTCTCGCAGCGCGACCGAGTCGTCCGGAGCGGTCTGCGCGGCTCCCTCATCACGAGCCTCCGTGGCGAGGTCCGGTGAGCTCGACGCCACCGCAGAATCGTCGCTACCGAGATCCCGGTCGCGGAGCATCCAGCCGGCACCGATCGAGAGCAACACCGTCGCCGCGATCGCGAGCACCATCACGGTGCGTCCTCGTTCCGGAGACGTCTCCACTTCGACTTCAGGTTCCCCGCGAGACTCGCCGGACAACGCGACCCCGATCATGCGATCGATGTCGTCGACGCTGAGCGCGTCCGGAGCCACCTGTCGCGCAGAATCGAGAACCTCTTCAAGCAGATCATGATCACTCATCGCTGCCCTCCTCTCCGGGACGCACGGCTGCGCGCCTTGCGCTCCACGAGCGCCTGAACGTAGGGATCCGCGCTGAGGCGGCGGGTGACTTCTTTTCGCGCTGAGCTCAAGCGCGCGCGCATCACGACTGAGGTCACGCCCTCGATCCGCGCGGCTTCTGCGGGCGACATCCCCTCCACCGCGCAAAGCACGAAGGCGATCCGTTTCTTGTCCGGGAGACGCTCAAGGCAGCGGTGAAGTCGACGCAGCGCTTCTCGGTTGATGGCGACCGACTCGGGGTCGATCGTCTCGGGCGCCGGAGGCACCAAGGTGAGCGGCTCTTCCCGGTCGCGCTTCTTGTAGTAACGGTAGGCGACGCGAACGGTGACGGTGTGCGCGAAGGTCTCGACCTTGCTGTTTCCTTGAAAGCGCGGGAGCGCTTTCGTCAACGCGATCAAGGCGTCTTGCGTGGCGTCGTCGAGATCCGGTCGCGGGCCGAGCAGACGAAAGAGCCACCGGCGCACCGACGGGAGCAGCTCACGAAGCAAGGTCGCGAGCGCCTTCTTGTCTCCTTCGCGAACCGCCTCAAGGAGGTCCAAACGGTCCGGAGCCACATCGGTGTTCTTGTATGGAACGAGTTCCATCAAAAGAACTGTGCTCCAACCATGAGCCCAGGCCAAACGTGGATCTCGTTGTTCGAGAGGAAGGGGTCAAAGGGGTCGTCAACCGGCTCCAAGTCTCCGAAGTCTGCGTGTCCGTACGGCGAGAACCCTCTGTCTCGACCGAACGAGACGTTCGCCGTGACACCGGCGATGAGCGCGAAGCGCTGGGAGAGCTGAAGCCCGCCCACGAGGCGAAGCTGGAGCATCCCGTCCGGGTCCATCTGCGCTTCCTCTTCCCCCTGGAGCACCGTACCGATGAGGTCGATGTCGACGAAGAACCGCTCGCTGGGCGTGATGTGCGCGCCGATGCCGAGCGAGAAGCCGTAGTGCGCGCCGTCCCCAAACGGACGCGACTGGACGCCGTAGAGGTAGTGGTAGTGCGCGCCGCCGTGCTTGAAGTACGCGCCCACAATGCCGCTCTCCGTAACCGAGAGCTCGAGGTGACTGCGCCCTTCGCGGTTGATGTTGAGGAGCCCGAGCTGGAAGCCCGCGTTCTTCGCGATGTTGACGAGGCCGATCTGCGCGCCCGCTTTCCGCGCGAGGTTGACCGATCCCACCTGAGCGAGGCGAACGTCGCGCGCGAAGTTGATGCCCGCGGCGACCTGCGCGTACCGCACGTCGCGCGCAAAGTTGATCCCCGCGGCGACCTGCGCGCCGACGTCTCGCAGCGCGAGGTTGACGCCGGAGGTCACCTGCAGTCCGTGCACGTCCCCTCGCGCGATGTTGAGACCCGCGGAGAGCTGCACACCACGAACCTCTCGCGCGTAGTTGAAGCCCGCGCTGACCTGCGCGCCGATCACGTTTCCGGTCACGATGTTTCCGCCCGCCGTGAACTGCGCGCCGTGGACGTCTCCGTTCGTGATGTTCAGCGCGGTGCTCGCCTCAACGCCGCGGACACCGCCCGAGAGCGTCCCGACAACACCAAGCGAGAAGCGTCGAATGTCGTTCGCGCGATGAAAGCTGGAGGTCCCCACAAAGGGCACCAGGTCGAGACCAAAGAAGACGTTGCTCCCCTGCCCGTCCTGCAGCTCTGCCGGCGGCGCCATGGGCGCGATGGTCGGCGGCGCGATGGTCGGCGGCGCGATGTCCCCTTCGGGCTCCGGCACGACTTCCGGCTCCGGCGTGGGCTCGGGCGCGGGAGCCTCGGTGGGCTCAGGAACCGCCTCCTCGGTCGGGCTCCCGGAGCGCTCGGTGTTGACCTCGACCTCCACCGGCACATCGGACTCGATCGTCACGTTGACGCGGACCCGAACCTGCGGAGGCGCGCTGAGCTCGTCGAGAAGAGAAGACGCGACCACCGCGAACACCCGAGGGCGAACCTGGTCCATCGGCGCCGGAAGCGGGGCGTGTCGAATGGACTCGCCGGTCGCGGTCACCGCGCGGATCATCGCGCCGTCTTCAGGTGTGGAACGCTCAACGAAGAGCGCGCTGCGTGCGCCTCGAGCGCGCGTCGTTTCTTGCGCGGCCGCGGCTCGCGCCAAACGCGTCTCCCCGGACGGCGGGGACGCAGCCTCCGCGTGGTAGCCACCTGCGCGCAGCTCTTCGGCGAGCGCCTCCAAAAGGCGCGGGTCATCAAACATCACGAGGACGGTCGGCGCGTTTCCGGAAGGCGCCTGGTTGAGGATGACAACATCGGGCTCCGCAGCGGTCGGCGCGGGCTCCGCCGCGTTTCGTTCCGGCTCGGACGCTGGGCGCTCTTCCGGTGCGGCGGGTGCATCGGGCGCCGGTTCGTCCGAAGGCGCCGCTTCCTCCGAGACGGGAGCTTCCTCAGGCGCCGCTTCCTCCGAGACGGGAGGCGCGGCTTCGGGAGCCTCTTGCGCGGCCCCCGGGTTCGCCGAGATCACCACGGCGGCACAAAGCAACGCGATCCAAACGCTCTGCCCCTGTCGATCTCGCACTCTCTTACCCATCAAGTCCTCCACACCCTGTCGTGTTTGAAGGTTCAGTGCGACGCGAAGCGCGGAGCGTGAGTTTTTGTTGGTGATTTCCCGACCCTCTTTCGCCCGTTTGCTCCGACATGTTGAAATTGCACTGCAAAATCCGACTTCCGGGGGAACCTCAAGCCGCCGTTTTCTCACGCCCACAGTTGCGATCGACACCCCCCATCGGCGACCTTCTCGGCCCAAGGCGCATCGCGCGCCTCATACCAACGCGGCCAACCCGGCCCCAACCAGAGGACCTCCCTCAATGACCCAACCGATCCGGCGGGTCGGCGTTATCGGCGCCGGCGTCATGGGCAGCGGCATCGCCGCACACTTCGCGAACGCAGGCTGCGAGGTCGTACTTCTCGACATCGTGCCGCGTGACCTCGACAAAGAGGTCGACCCCGCAAAGGTCAGCGTCCTTTTCGACCAAGCCAAGGCCGCGATCGCGGGTGTCGGCGACGGACGCATCAGCGAGGACGACGCGAAGAAGCTCCTCGCGATCCTGAAAAAGGACAGCGTCTACAGCGACGTCGAGAAGAAGGTGCTGGCCAAGCTTCGCGCCGACTTCAAGTGGACCGATTCGGCAGACGCGTTCTTCCGGAAAGAGATCCGCACCTGGGCGGCCGTTCGCGGTTCGCGCAAGAAGACGGACCCGCGGCGCGACCAGTACGCCGCGAACGGTGTGAAGGCGGCGCTCAAGGCCAAGCCGACCCCGCTCTTCTTCCACAAGTCAGGCGCGGACCTCGTCTCCGTGGGCAACCTGGAAGACGACCTCGACATGCTCGCGAGCGTCGACCTCGTGGTCGAAGCGATCATCGAGAACCTGAAGATCAAGCAGGGCCTCTTCACGACGCTTGAGAAGACGCTCAAGCCCGGCACGGTCGTGGCGTCCAACACGTCCGGCCTCCGCATCGAGGACATGCTTGAGGGACGCAGCGAAGAGTTCAAAAAGAACTTCCTTGTGATGCACTTCTTCAACCCCGTGCGTCACATGAAGCTCCTCGAGCTCGTGCGCGGACCCGAGACGTCGGACGCCACCTGCGACCGCATCGAGAGCTTTGGTCGCGACGCGCTCGGCAAGGGAATCGTTTGGGGCAAGGACACGCCGAACTTCGTGGGCAACCGCATCGGCTGTCACTCCATGATGCTCACGATGCACACGATGCTCGAGATGGGGCTCACCCCGGAGGACGTCGACGCGATCACCGGCACGCCGATGGGTCACCCGCGAAGCGCCAGCTTCCGCACCGCCGACATGGTCGGGCTCGACACCTTCCATCACGTGACGAGCAACTGCTACGCCGCGCTGACGGACGACGAAGAGCGCGACGTCTTCAAGGCGCCCGCCTTCCTCGACGCGATGGTCGAAAAGAAGATCCTCGGTAACAAGACCAAGGGCGGCTTCTACAAGCGGACGCGTCAGGGCGTGATGACGCTCGATCTCGAGACGCTTGAGTACCGTCCCAAGGGCGGCGACCAAGCGCTCAAGGCCGCCATGAAGGGCATCCGCGGTCCCGCCGCGGTGCGCGTGAAGAAGCTCGTCGCGACCGAGGGCGTCGCGGGTGAGTTCGCGTGGAAGGTGCTCTCGCGCGGCATGGCCTACAGCGCGCGCCGCATCGGCGAGATCGCAGACGACGTCGAGTCCTGCGACAACGCGATGAAGTGGGGCTACAACTGGGAGCTCGGCCCGTTCGAGACCTGGGACGCGCTTGGCTTCAAGGAGACCGCCGAGCGTATGAAGAAGGACGGCCTCGCCCTGCCCGCGAGCATCGACACGATGCTCAGCAAGGGCGCGACCGGCTTCTACGACGGCGACAAGATGTGGGACCTCGCCAAGGGCGAGTACGTCGCGCGCAAGATCGACAAGCGCAACGCACCGCTCGCGATCATTCGCAAGGGCGAGAGCGCCGTGCTCAGCAACGGCAGCGCGGAAGCGTGGGATCTGGGCGACGGCGTCCTGGGCCTCACGTTCACGTCGAAGGCCAACAGCATCGACGACGCGATCATCGAGATGATCCCCCAGGCCATCGAGAAGGCCGAGCGCGAGTTCGAGGGCTTGCTCATCTTCAACGAAGGCAAGGACTTCTGCGTCGGCGCCAACCTCTTCGGCGTCTTGATGGGCGCCAAGGGCGGCAACTGGGAAGCGCTCGACAACATGATCCGCGGCTTCCAAGGAATGGTGCAGCTCATGAAGCGCAGCCGCGTCCCGGTGGTCGCGGCGCCGTATGGCTTCACCTTCGGCGGCGGCCTTGAGGTCTGCTTGGGCGCCGACGATGTGCAATGCGCCGCGGAGACGTACGCAGGCCTCGTCGAGATGGGCGTCGGCTTGGTTCCCGGCGGCGGCGGTCACGTCAACATGCTCTGGCGCCTCCTCGAAGGAAAGCCAGACGGACTCATGGTGGACAACCAGGTGTACGTCGCGCGCGCGTTCCAGAACATCGCCGACCCGGTCAACGGCGTCAGCAAGTCTGGCCCCGACGCCAAGGCGCGTCGCTACTTCCTGCCGAGCGCGGGCGTCTCTTTCGATCGCGCGCGTCACCTTCACGAGGCCAAACAAAAGGTCATCGGGATGGCGGCCGCGGGATACACGCCCAAGCCCAGCCGCGCCTACGTGCTCCCCGGCGCGAGCGGCATCGCGACCATCGAGGTCCAGGTCGACTCATTGGTCGCCGGTGGGTTCGCGAGCCCGCACGACAAGAAGATCGCGATGAAGATCGCGACCATCCTTTGCGGCGGCCCATCCGGTCACACGCACAAGGTCACCGAGCAGGAGATGCTCGACATCGAGCGTGAGTCGTTCTTGTCGCTCTGCGGCGAACCGCTCTCGCAAGACCGCATGATGCACATGCTTGAGAAGAACAAGCCCCTCAGAAACTAGAACGACTCAAGAGAAACAGGAGAAGACACATGACTGAAGCTGTCATCGTAGAGGCCGTTCGTTCCGCTGTCGGCCGCGCCCACAAGGGCTCCCTTAAGTACCGTCGCCCCGACGAGCTCGCGGGCGAAGTGATCCGCGGACTCATGAAGCGGGTCCCCCAAGTCAAGCCCGAGCTGGTCGAGGATCTGGTCCTCGGCTGCGCCATGCCGGAAGGCGAACAAGGGCTCAACGTCGCGCGCATCGCCGGCCTCCTCGGAGGGCTCCCGGAAGAGTCGAGCGCGATGACCATCAACCGGTTCTGCAGCTCCGGCTTGCAGGCCATCGCGCTCGCCGCGGGATCCATTTCCGCGGGGTGGCAAGACATCGCCATCGCGGGCGGCGTCGAGTCGATGTCGATGGTCCCGATGACCGGCAACAAGCCGAGCATGTCGCCCGAGGTGATGGAGCGCTTCCCGAGCGCCTACACGCCGATGGGCACGACCGCTGAGAACGTCGCGAACAAGTTCGGCGTCTCGCGCGAAGCCCAAGAGCAGTTCGCCTACGACTCGCAGATGAAGGCCAAGGCCGCGATCATGGCGGGCAAGTTCGAGGACGAGATCGTGACCGTGCACGGGGAGCGCTACGACGGCGACGTCCGCGAGCTCTTCGAATTCACGGTCGACGAGCTCCCGCGCTACGGCACCACGCTCGAGGGCCTCGCCAAGTTGCGCCCCGCCTTCTCCGCGAAGGGCTCGGTCACTGCCGGCACCTCCTCACCGCTCAGCGATGGCGCGGCGGCGGCGTTGGTCATGTCGCGCGCAAAGGCGGACGAGCTCGGCGTCAAGCCGCTCGCTGTCATGAAGCACTTCGTCACCGCGGGCGTCGACCCCGCCATCATGGGCATCGGTCCCGTGCCGGCGGTGCAAAAGCTCCTCGCGAAGACCGGACTCAAGATCGACGACATCGATCTCTTCGAGCTCAACGAAGCGTTCGCCAGCCAGAGCATCTACGTACGCGACACGCTGAACATCCCGAGCGATCGACTCAACGTGAACGGCGGCGCCATCGCGCTCGGCCACCCGCTCGGCTGCACCGGCGCCAAGCTCACCGCGACCGCGCTCTACGAGCTCAAGCGCCGCGGCGGCAAGCGCGCCATCGTCACGATGTGCATCGGCGGCGGCATGGGCGCAGCGGGCCTCTTCGAAGCCTGCTGATCGTTCTGCCGAGTGACGTCAAGCGCGAGAGTGGCAACGCTCTCGCGCTTTTCGTTTCAGTGAGAGAAATCGATATGCTCGCGCGATGACTCAGTATCCGCTCACGTGCGTGCTCGTGGTGCTGGTCGGTTGTGTGGGGGCGCAACGTCTACGGCTTCGATGTCCCCCCCCGAACCGGCCGCGTCCAACTCGGCAGAGGTCAACCAACACCTGCAGACCTCGATGGCCGATCTTTTTTTACGCGCTGCTACTTTCCGCACGTCGCGCCGCAAAACGCGGAGACCAAGGTCGTGGCCGACGTCGCGCCCGACGGAACCGTGATCACGGCGCGAGGTGCGGGCCCGAACCCATCCTTCAATACTTGCGTCGCGGATCTCGTTCGCGGCTGGCGCTTTCAGCCGACCGAAGGTCCGACGCGGTTTGAGCTACCGATCCGCCTCGACACCACGCTCACATCAACCACGGTGGAAGTGCAGTAGATCTTCGCGGCGGCAGCTCGCGCGGGCGACGGCAACAAAAGGACTGTTCGCCGCTCCGTCCAGAACACCGACCACGGATTTCCGAGCCCCCTCGACTCGGAGAAGAGTGGGTTCGCATTCGAACGAGTCGTTCGCTTCTGCGACCTCCACCCACGCTCGGCGCACTCTTTCTTCCTTCGTCGCCACGTCACCCAAAGATAAACTCAAAAACTTCTGCGTCTCTCGCACGTTTGGTCTCCCATGCGCTTTTCCGCCCTTCTCTCCATCGCCTTTCTCACTGCGTGCGGCTCTTCCCCCTTCCCCATCACGAGCAACCTCGAACCGGCGCCCGCCCCGTTCCTCGACACCTGCGACGAAGCCGCAGAGGCGACCTATCCGGATTCACTCACGGTCGAAGCCGCGGAGGCCCACGGCTCCACGTTGCTCGTCCAGTACTCGCACGGCGGCGGCTGCGAAACGCATGAGTACGCCGTGTGCTTCGTGGACCGGGTACTCGCGAGCGATCCTCCGCAGTTCGAGCTTCGGATCCTCCACAACGCCAACGGGGACACCTGTCGCGCGTTCAAGGAAGAGGTCTTGTCAGTCGAGCTCCCGCGCGAGTTTCGCGTGACCGGACTGCGACCGACGTCTGTCCTGCTGCAGTGAGCGACCCGTAGCGCGTGCTCCGCCCTCGAACGAGGAACCGTCACGTTGTGTGTGCTGAGGTGAACGGACCGATCGCCTCGTGGACCCTCGCGAGCGCCCGCCCCAAGAACGCGGCGCGAGCGCGCGCTCACCAACGTTGACTCAGATCGGCGCGGAGCAACCCATCAAGCCGCCACCCTCGCCTTCGTTGTTGCCCTCGCGGCACTCGCGGTACTCCGAGCCGCCCATGCCGTCACTGTCGACCACCGCGCGCGCATCGAGCATGCGAGTGGACTCCGGTGCCGCCCACTCGATCTCCAGACGCTGCACCTGCCCGGGCAAGAGCAATCGGGTCGTGCGGACAACGCCGACGAACGTCTCCGCGCCGCCCATCGGCGTCGCGTAGACCGCGACCGGGAGCCCCGACCCAGCACCGATCGCGCCCTCGTTCGCGACGGTGACCTGAATCCGGACGTTGCCGTCGGCCGTGCAGCCGATGGTCTCGACCTCGAGCACCACGAGATCGGGCGCGTCGAAGATGTTGTCCGGCTGAACGTTCTGCCGGAAGTTGTTGAGCTCCGGGTTCATCCAGTTGGGCTCTTCGAGACGCGGCACCTGACCGTCTTCGGTGATGTTGGTGACGTGGTAGCTGTGCTGGTTCCAAATGCGCCGCGTGCGCACCCAGTTGTTGTCGGTGTCTTCCCAGACCTCGATGCCGCCGCCTTCTGCGGTGTTGCGCGGCTCCGGAACCAAGATCTCGCTCTTCCCATCGTTGTCGACGTCAACGACCACCGGCATCTCGACGCGGGTGTTGCTGATGTGGGTGTCGTCCGAAAAGAGGATGGCGCCGGTCTGGCCGTCAAAGATCCGGAAGCTGCGTTCGTCGGCGTAGATGACCTCCGCGCGTCCATCGCCTTCGAAGTCGAACACGCTGGACCCGGTCGCGCGGCTGGAACAGTCGAGGTTCGGGACCTTCCAAAGGACGCCCTCCGAGTCACACTCCGCGGGCAGCGGGTCCGCGAGACAGTCGAGGTCGATCACCGCATAGAAGTCAGCGCCCGCGGTGCCCACCTCGGGCCGGCCGTCTCCATCGAAGTCAGCCACGGTCGGGGGTCCGCTCTCGTTTCGTCGGAACGTCCCGGCGGCGTTCGTGCAATCGTCCCACGGCACGTCGACCTGGTTCGAGAGCGTCCCATCGTGCTCAAAGAAGTAGACCGTTCCGTCGCGCACGACGACGACCTCCGCGAAGTCGTCCTCATCAAAGTTGCCCACCGCTGGGTACCCATCACACCGACGCGTGCAGCTTCCCGAAGCCGGAACTGGATAGTCGTCGTAGCTCCACTCGACCGCGCCGGTCGCGCTGTAGATGGTGCTCCCCGTGACCAGCTCCAGCTCTCCGTCGAGGTCGATGTCCGCCGCGGTCGAGATGGGTCCGAGGAACCCGTTGTGTCCAGTCCCGGCCGCGGGACCTCCCGCGGTGTCGCCGTCCCACACAACCTCGCCCGTCAAACCGTTGAGCACGATGTTCCCGACGAAGACTTCGGGTTGGCCGTCTCCTCCGAAGTCCGCGGCGGCGGGCTGTAACCCGCTGCTGGTTCGACCGCGCAAGATGTCTTCGGTGCGCCACATCTCGCGCCACTCCGAACCATCCGGAGTGACACGCGTGAAGGCCACGACGATCCCGAAACGCGCCGTCGCCACGATCTCCGGCGCGCGTTCGTCCTCCATCGAATCAGGGTGAAGGTTCGCCAGCAAGATCGCGTTGCTCACATCGAACTCGTTGGGCCCGATGGTCGCGATCGTTCGCATCGTCCCTTCTTCGCCGCACTCGCCGCTGACGATACGAATCACGGACTCCACCGAGGTCCCGCCGACCGCGCTTGGGAACGCGATGTCAGGGATGTCGTTCTCGTCCGTCCGCCCGTCACCATTGTCGTCGGTCAAGTTGGCGACCGAAGGCGAAGCGATCGCGCGATCGAGCGCGGCCCACTCGCCGGCTGGCGCGTCCCAGCTGCACGCGATCCGCGGCGTGAACTCGCCTGCGGGCGGAGGGTCCACGGTGCAGCCTTCGACCGAATCGCGCGGCACGCATCGCATCTCGCTCGGCAAACAAATCTCGTCGTCTTCGCAATCGCTCCCGGACTCACAGGCCGACCCGAGGTCGACGCACATTCGGCTCAAGCAGACCTGCTCACCACCGCAGCAGAGCTCGTCGTCCGCGCCGCATCGCTTCGTCACGTCTTCACACGCCGCGACGCAGCGGTCGTCTTCGCAGGTCAGTCCGTCGCCGCAACACTCAGTACCGCAGCGCGGCGCAGCGCCGCAGTCTTCTGCGCACATGTTTCGGAAGCACACTTCCCCTGCCCCGCAACACGCCGTGGACGCGCCGAAGCCGCACATGATCTCGGTCGGCGCGCATCCGCCGCTGTCTCCCGCGTCTCCGGTGTCGTCTCCGACATCGGTCGACGCGTCGGACGCGCCAACGCAGGCACCGTCGCGACACACGTTGCCGGCGGTGCAGTCGGAGGTCGTGGCGCACTCCATCACGGGGTCGGTGCCGCAGTCACATGCGACAACAAAAGCGAGAGCGAAAAGGAAGTACTTCACCACCCTAGGGTAGCAGAGCGCTGCTCACCCTTCTGGCGGCAACCACAACCGGTTTGCGACAATCGGGTGTGCTCCTCTACGACGAACTGATCGACTGGTATCGCGTACTCACGCCCGTCACGGACTACGAAGAGGAGGCCGCGGCCTACCTCGCTCGGCTCCGCGCGAAAACAAACGGTCCGCTCAACACCTTGCTCGAGCTCGGCTCCGGCGCCGGACACAACGCCTTCTACTTCAAGCGCTCGCTCACCTGCACGCTGACCGACGTCTCCACGAAGATGCTCGCGCTGAGCGGGGAGCTGAACCCGGAGTGCGCGCACGAGCTTGGTGACATGCGCTCGCTGCGCCTTGGTTTGGTCTTTGACGCGGTGTTCATTCACGACGCCATCGTTTACATGAGCACGCGCGAGGATCTTCTCGCCGCGCTCGAGACGGCTTCTATTCACCTTCGCCCGGGCGGCGCGATCGTAGTCGCGCCGGACGACATCCGCGAGACCTTCAAGGAAGAAGCGCAGCTCCTCGAAGGCGACGATGGAACGCGTTCGTTGCAGTGTCTGCAATGGGACGTCGATCCCGACCCGAGCGACTCAAGCTACGACGCGCACTACTCGCTTCTCTTGCGCGACCAAGATGGAGTTCGTGCCGCGCACGATGTTCACCGCTGCGGGCTCTTCTCGCGGAGCGAGTGGGTCGCGTGCTTTGATCGCGTGGGGATCGACGCCGACCTCGAGATGTACGACGTCGACGGCGATCCGTATCCACTGTTTGCCGGGACGACGCGCTAGTCACGCCAGAGCGCAGCGTGGAGCGCATCGATCTCCGGGGTTGAGATCGATCGACTCCGCGCAAACGCTAGAACATGGTTAGCGGCCGCGACGAGATCCCGCTCGAGCTGCGCTCTCGTCATCGATGCCTCGCCGACAAGACCACCAGCCCGCATGTACTCCAGCGAGACACGGCCGTCTTCCTGGCGCGCTCGAACTTCGTATGGACCGTCCATGAAAGCCAACGTCACCGGGTGCCTGCCCGATGAAAGCCCTTCCAGCCACCAACGAAGGATAACGAGCGCGAAGTCATTCCATGACTCCGCAGGGAAACACTCGCCCTCTTCATCACGAAAGCAGATCTCTCCCGTGATCGCGCCCGAACTGCTCGCGGCAAGAACCGCGCGGCAAGAAACTCTGGACGGATGACGAGTCGCGTCTTCACCGAGGCTCCTCGCCAAACGAAACCTCCCACGCCATGACCTCGATGACCTCGTCGTAGCAGCAAACAACGAAATGACGCGCGCGGTTCATGTACTCGAGTTGCCCTGCTCCCAGTGTCGTCATCCACGGCGTGTGGACTAGATCACCTCTGAAAGTCCCCAGCGGCGCCGGGCGCGTTATCAAGTGGTCGCTGCTGTTGAACGGGCGAAGCCCAGTATTTTCGAGAATCAGCCGAGCTTCATCGACACTTCTCACCGTCTGATCGATTCCATTTCGGAGGTTGTCCAGTATTCGAGCTTGGCGTCGGGTCAGCGGACGTGGATACGTGTTGTGGACGCGCGTACCTCGCCAACCGACCGCGTACTCGCTGTCTCGCTCCACCTGGAGATTGAACACCGCGTGTTCTCCGTCGACGCGCACGCGCGACACAAGCGCCAGAGGTCCTTCGCGCGTCTGCACGAGCTCCCCGAGTTCGAGCTCTTCGGCTACGACGAACGCGTCTCGCGCGAGCGAGTAGAACGGGTGGTTGCCGGTCGCGCGGATCTCTTCGCCGCCGATCTGCAGCGCGAAGACGTAGCTCGCGAAGTGTTGCACCGTCGCGAGCACCACTCGACCCGGACCGGGAGCGACGGCCGGTGCTCGTCGCATTTGCACGACTCGCGCGATTCCGCGAAGCCGTAGCTCTTCGAGTTCGAGCTCGAAGGCGCCGTCCCTGTCGGGGTCCACTTCGTCGAGCCAAGTTGGGGCGCGCAGAACGGTCAGCGCGACGACTTTCTGCTTTCCCTCTTCGACACCGCGTAGTTCGAGATCGATCACCTGCCACTCGTGGGTGACCTCGGTCTCGAACGCCTCGCCTTCGTCCATCTGCGAGGTGACAACTCGGTCGCCAACCTGCACCTCTTCGATCGCGGCGTACGCAGTTCCATCCGTAGCCGCCAACGCAACCAGGGTTCCCGCCACGAAGCATGCTGCCGCCGGAACGCGTGGCCCGGTGGCTACGATGCCGCCTGCTACCGCGAGGAAGGCGCCACCGATGAGGCTTCCTTCAATGTTCCCCTGAGCGATCGCTCGCTCTCTCGGGTCCACTCCCTCTTCAAAGTAGGCATGGTGAACTGCCGATACGCTGTCTGCGATTCGAGTCGCGGTCTGATAGAGCGCGAGGGGTGGGAAGAAGCTCACCAAAACTGAGCGACCCACCGATCGGCCGGCCATTCCCGACACATGCTCTACGAACCGTCCTTGTTCGGCTGCCGAAATCACCCCCGCCGTGGTCGCGTCGATTGTCGAGTGCGCCCGCGCGCGATCCCGAAGCTCCTCCGGAGACACCGCGGTTCTGTCGCTCCTGGATTGCGCTGCTTGCGAAGAGCCCGCGCCCGCCGACCCGTCGGAGGATCCCCATGAGATCACCGCGCGACCATTCGAAGCGTGTCGGCGGCATGCAGACGAAGCCGTCGTCGTTGAGCGTCGCGCCAATCGCGGCAGGAGCGTTTGCACATCGACGAACGTTGACGAGTCGACTGGCTCGCGAAGCCGAGTCGTTCTCGTACGACAACTCGTATACGTCGACGGCCGCGTCATCTAGTGTCGTACGAATCGCGCGGAGACGCTGTGTTTGCATCGTCGCGAGGCCGCGCACAAACCCGTGACGCGGATCTGGCGTCGCTTCGTACTCGAACTCGACTCTCTTGTTCGGCGCGTCGCCCGAGGTGTGGCCCGTGTACTCGATGAAGTCGATGTAGGACTCGCTCAAGGCGCCACGCGGACCCGGGTCCGGGAAGTTGGGTTGGGTGTAGGTGTACGTGAGGAAGTTCCCGAACTCATCCTCCACGCGACTGATCCGCCACGCGGCGATCGTGTCTTCGTCCGACAACTCGACGCCTGCTCGATGCGCAGGTTCACCATATTCGGCGCGAGAGCCATCGGGGCGGTAGACCGTGAAGCGCGACGGTCCGTTCACGCCTGGCGTCGCGAAGATCAGCGCGAGCGAGTGCTCTTCGGTCTTGTATTCGACGAGGCCGTAACGACTGCCAACCTCGATCAATCGAGCTCCGTCGAGGCAAAACGCGTCTTCGTCTGAGTAGGTAGGAACGGAACGACGCCCATCCACGGCGGTGGTTCGCGAGCAACGCGTGACAGAAGACAGTCCTGTCAGAGAGAAGCCCTTGCCCGCCATGCCTCGGGCATCGTTACCCGCGTAGGACAACGCGAGCGCAGGCTGCATGTTCATGCGACCGGGAGGAACATCGATCGACACCGTGTATTTCGCTTCTCCTCCCATGGACACGACGACGTCTCCGGGAAGTGTCCCGACGCTGCTCGTAGGGCCGAGTTCACCGGGCCCCTCGCGAAGCGGAACGGCTTCGCCCGAAGACGCCGACTCGGCGCTGTGGCACGCGAAGAGAGCAAGGGAAAACACAAACGGGAGGGAGACTCCCAACGAACGGGACGCATTCGGCATGAGACGCCATCGACCACTCGCGTCGCCGGTTGCGCCCTGACCAGTCGCGGTTCTGCGAAGGCTTTATGCGCCGGTCGCGCTTGGACTCAATCGATGTTCGGATCAATCCCCGACGTTGGATCGCGATGCGCAGGGATCATCGGGGCGGACGGCGAAGGTATATCTTCTGCGCGCAACGTCTCTTGGCCGCGGTCGCGGGCTCGCGCCGGGATCATGATCGTGACGGTCTTGACTCTTGTCGGTGCGGCGGTTTCCGATGGCGCTCGTGGGCTCGGCTGCGCTGGGTTCGACTGGGCCGGATTCTCGCGACGACTGTTGCAGCCGAAGATCGCGAGGGCGAGGAACGCGAGCAACGCGAAACGGGCGAGGGGCCAGGACATGCGGCGACTATAGGACAAGGTTTCCTTGTCGAACGCGGAAGAAACGATCGTTCGCGTTTCTCCGTCGTCTCGCTAACGTAGCGCCATGCAGGACGACAACAACAAGACGGTCGGGCGACGCGATGCGCTGGCGCTCCTTTCACTTGGTACCGCGGGGCTGGTCGCTTGTGGCGATGCCGACCCTCTTCCGGATAGCGGCGTGGCCGACGCCGACGTGGACACCGGCGGCGCGCTGGACGTCGGCCCCGACGCGGACGCGAGTCTCGACGCGGGCTCAGACGGAGCCATGGACGCCGACGCCGGCCCCGCTGGTACGACGCTCACTCCAGACGACTTCGGCGACGCGGGCTGCGTCCTCGCCCCCGCCCAAACCGCCGGCCCGTTCTACTACCCCGTCGAGCTTGACCGCGCCGACATCCGCGAAGGGAAGCCCGGCGCGCTGCTCCGCTTTGGGGTGCGCGTGGTCGACGCAGACTGCGACCCCGTCGAAGGCGCAGTCGTTCACCTTTGGCATTGCGACGCGCTTGGCTTCTACGCCGGGTTCCCAACCGCGGACCCCGATCTGCCTCCGCCCGGTGGACTCTCTCCCGACGAGAGCGAGATCTTCTGCCGCGGCATCCAGCTCACGAACGCCGATGGCATCTGCGAGTTCGTCACGATCTACCCTGGGTGGTACTCGGTTCGAACGGCGCACATGCACCTCCGGGTCATCATGGGCGACACCACGTTCGTCACGACGCAGGCCTACTTCGACGACGACTACACCGACGCGGTCTACGGAACCGAGCCCTACCTCTCGCGACCCGACCGCATGGTGTTCAACGACGGCGACGGGGGCTACAACGCGACGACAGAGACGGACGTCCGCGCGGACGGCGACGGGCACCTCGGGACCGTGACGCTCTCGGTCAACGTCTAACGGAGCGACTCAGCTCGCGAGCAGCTGAAGCGCCCGCTCGGGGGTCGCCTCGAGCAGCTCGGCGCGAACTTCTCGCGGACGGAGGATCCGCGAGACCTGCGCGAGCGCCTGCAAGTGCTCCTTGCCGCCGAGCGGAGAAACGAGCGCGACGAAGATGTGAACCGGCTGGCCATCGATCGCGTCGAACGCAACTCCGCCGCGATGCACGCCGAGCGCAGCGTGGACCCGCGAGACGCCAGAGATTCGCCCGTGAGGAACCGCGACGCCGCTGCCGAACCCGGTGGTCGCGATCGCTTCTCGATCCAGAAACACGCGATGAACGAGCTCTTCGTCCAGGTCGCTGAAGAGCCCCGCGAGCGTCCGAAGCACCGCGCTCTTGCTCTCGTCCGCGAGCGACATCGTGACGCGGTCAAGTGCGAAAAGCGGAGACACATTATCCGAATAGTCGAGCGCCAAGCGGTCGGCAAGCGCCGAGTGCAACGGTTCTGAAAACCGTTTCTTTCCCTGTGCTCAAGCTTCAGGCGCGCCGCGTTTTAGGATCCGCGCGACCGTGTTCCGTCCCACTCCGAGCACCCGCGCCGCCTCGCTTTGGTTCCCCTCGCAAGCAGCGACGACGGCGGAGACGTAGGCGCGCGAGAGCTCGTCTAGGGTGGCGGTGAGCGACGCGGTGAACCCGGCCTCCTCGCGCTCACCGGATCCCCGCCCCGCGAGTCGATCGAGGGGGAAGTGGGAGGGCAACACGGGGCCGCCGTTGGCGAGCACAACCGCGCTCTCGATCCAGTGCTCCAGCTCGCGGACGTTTCCGCGAAAAGAGTGGCCGGCGAGCTTGCGCTTGGCGGCGTCGGACAACGTCGTCCCCGGACGTCCGTAGCGCCGCGCGTAGAGATCCAAGAAATGAAGCGCGAGGCGCTCGACCTCCTCGGCCCCGCGCGCGCGAAGGGGAGGCACGTCGATCTCGACGACGCGGATCCGGTAGTAGAGGTCCTCTCGGAACGTGCCGTCGGCGACCGCGGTCTCCAGACCGCGATGGGTCGCGCAGATCACGCGCACGTCAGCGCGCAAGGTCTCTCGACCTCCGACCCGTTCGAACTCGCGGTCTTGCAGGAAGCGCAGGAGCTTCTGTTGGCTCTCGAGCGGCAGGTCCCCGATCTCGTCCAAGAAGAGCGTTCCGCCCTGCGCGAGCTCGACCTTTCCGCGCACGCGACGATCGGCACCCGTGAACGCGCCGCGCTCGTGACCGAAGAGCTCGCTCAGGGCCAACGGACCGGGAAGCGTCGTGCAGTCCACGGTCACGAAAGGCGCCGCTTGCCGTGAGGAGTTCACGTGGACGGCTCGCGCGAGGAGCGACTTCCCCGTGCCCGTCTCTCCGCGCAGCAACACCGTCGCGTCTGTCTTCGCCGAGATCGCGATCCGCTCGTAGACGGACTCCATGGCAGCGCTGGTCCCGACGATCCGGTTGAAGGGCCCGCGCAGCACCACGCCCGGGCTCGTCGCGTCCTTCGCGCGCAGCGTCGTCAAGCTGAGGATGTGACCGAGCTGCAGCGCGAGCGCGACGAGGTAGCGCTCGTCTTCGTCATCGAACACTCCGCGCTCCCGGTTGAGCACCTGCACGACGCCCCGCACCGGTGCGTCCGGGTGTTCGCGAACGGGCGCCGCCAACATCGTCGTCACGCGGTAGCCGGTGCGCTCTTCCGCGGTCGGATCGAAACGTGAGTCGCGATGCGCGTCGTCGACCCGAAGCGGAGCCCCCGTCTGCGCGACCGTTCCCGCGATCCCTTTCCCGAGCGGTTGACGAAGCGATGGCACCTCTGGAAGAACCGCGACCCGTGTAAAGAGGTCTCCGCGCTCCGCGTCCACCAACCAGAGCGTCGCGCGGTCGGCGTGCATCGCGACGGCCAGCCGTTCACACGCGGTCTCCAAGAGCGCGTCGAGATCGATCTCGCGCGGGATCAGAGACGCGAGATCAACGAGGAGCGAGAGTCGGTCCAACGGCGTCCTGTCCTTAGGGAGACTCGCCGGAACGGGTCGAGCCGCCGCTGTCATCGGTCCCCCCGAGCAACCTCATGAGCTCCTCGCAAGGGGCGGACACCCAGGCGTTCTCGACCGAGGTGACCCAGTGCCCCGGGTGCGGCAACGGCTTGAGCATGAGACAATACTCTTCGCCGGCAACCGGTTCGTGTGGCGTGTTCTCGAGACGCTCGACCAACGGGCTTCGTCGAACCCCGGTCTGTTGAAACGAGCGCCTCACCCGTGCCCATGCGATCGCGCTCGGGCTCGTCACTTCGATCTCTACACCTACGCGGAGCCCGACGCCTTTGAGGACCGAGCGCACCCGGAAACGATCGAGGTCTCCCGGCGTGAGCGCCTCGGCGCGCACCACGACGTCTGCTCGCCCGAGGGCGCGCGCTAGGGGGACATCTCTGTAGACGATGCGGCTCGCGACCGCAGGATACGCCAAAAGCACGCACGCCGCCGTCACCGCCGAAAAGAGAGCGAAGTGAGGTCGTCGTGCGGGAGGTTCGCGCTTCACACGGGCAGCTTAACACCTCATGCGGCGCGTGCATCGCGCTCCTCGGGAAGGAGCTGGATGCTCTCGCCTTCCCGCGCGGCGTAGGCGTCGTGGAAGCGATCCTGAGCGAGGCGCTCGACGACCGCGACGCCCTCATCATCGCGCCCCGGGTCATGATGGAAGAGGTAGTACGCGGAGACCTCCGCGGCTTCTGCCAGCGCGGCGCCGGCCTCGTACGTCGAGTGACCCCAGCCGACTTTCGAGGGACCGTGCTCGCCGCGGTACTCCTGCGGCGTGTACTGCGAATCGTAGATAAGAACGTCCGCGTCCTTTGCGAGCGCGAGGAGCTTCGGGTTGACGCACTCGTAGTGCTCTGTATCGGTCGCGTAGACGACGCTCCGCCCGCCGTGCTCGATCCGAAACGCGGTCACGCCGCCGCCGGGATGCGCGAGCTTCTGCGTTTTGATCGTGACGTCACCGCGCGTGATGGTCTCGCCGGCCGCGAGGTGCTGATAGGAAACGCGCGAGGGGACCTCATCCGCGGCGATCGGGAAGAGCGGCGTTCGCATCTGCGCAGCCAGCGCGCTTGGGAGATCGAGCTTCCCTCCGCTTGCCCCGATGACCGCGAGCGCCGTGGTCGGGAGATAGAGCGGGACGAAGAACGGGAGCCCTTGAATGTGGTCCCAGTGCAAGTGGGAGAGCAAGAGCGTGGCGTCGACCGGGCCTTCTTGCATCCACGCGTTTCCGAGTCCGCGGATGCCCGTCCCAGCGTCGAGCACGAACTTCTGGTCTCCACAGCGCACCTCAACGCAGCTCGTGTTGCCGCCGACGCTCGCGGTGCTTGGCCCCGGTGACGCGATGCTCCCGCGTACGCCCCAAAATCGAACTTCCATACCTGACCTCCTCTGCGCGACTGACGTCCGCGCGGAGCGGCAAGTTGCGAGGGACGTGCCAAGCGAAACGCAGAGGAATATTCCCGCCCATCGCGAGAGCGCTGCTCCGTCTAAGTGCACTCCGCACGATTTTGGCGCGACCTCCTCAGTACGCACCGCAGGTAAAGTTGGGCCACCGGGCCCGTAGGCGTGACCGCCCTGATCGCCGCAGCGATACAACCGAGCGTCTCGGGTCGATTCCCTATCCCGCGGTGAGGACCACGACCGAGTATGCGACGCAGCGACCTCGATTTGGGTTGCGGTAGCTGTGCGGTTGATCGCCGCGGAAGGTGACCACATCGCCCGCTCGGAGATCGAACCGCGCGCCGCTCGCGATCAAGGTGAGCGCGCCCTTCTCACATGCCAGGTACTCCCGCGTGCCCGACGTGTGAGGCGAACCGCGCATCGCGGCCCCCGGCTCGAACTCCAGTCGCTCGAGCTGCACCGCGGGGATCTTGTCCGGAACGAGATCCGTGACCGTCACTCCGCCGCGGGTTCGGGCACGGAGCGACGCGCGCGGGACCAGCTTCGCGTCTCCCACGGGTGGCGAGACCAGCTCCTCGATCGAGACACCGAGCCCGTTCGCGATTTTGAGCAGCACCGTGAGGGTCGGGTTCGCGTGACCCACCTCGATGGTCGCCCAGGTGCCCCGCGGGATCCCGGCGCGACGGGAAGCCGCGGCTTGAGTAAGACCGCGCGCGTCGCGAAGCGAACGCACGTTGCGCGCCAGGTTCTCCGCGGCGGCCGAGACATCATCCACCTGTTGATAAAGCAACAGATTCGACGTTTTCGCAACACATCGACTCATGTTCGGAGGGAACCAAGTCGACAGTCGCCCACACACTTCGTTCGGGGCGCTCGTCAGAAGGAGAACAGCATGAACTTCGACAACAACCTTCGCGCTCTCGTCACAGGCGGGACTCGTGGTCTCGGGCAAGCGCTCGTCCAGCAGCTGCGTGAACGCGGCGTGACCACCGTTTCGCTCGCGCGCACTGCGGACGTCGACGACCCGCTCTTCCTGGCGGCCGATGTCGGGCGTGATGACGCGGCCGGGATCGCGGCGCGCGCACGTGAACTCGCGGGCGGCCCGATCGATATTCTCATTCACAACGCGAGCACACTCGGTCCCGTCCCGATGCCGGCGCTCGCCGATCTGCATAGCCGCGACCTCGCGCACGTGTTCGAGGTCAACACGCTCGGACCGGCGCGCCTCACCCGCGCTTTGCTTGGACCGATGCGCGCCCAAGGGCGCGGCTTGATCCTCGCGATCAGTTCGGACGCTGCGGTGCATGGCTATGCCGGCTGGGGCGCGTACGGGGCGTCCAAAGCGGCGCTCGATTCACTCACTCGTTCGCTCGCCGCGGAGCTCGAGGGAACGGGCGTCGCGGTCGCCTCCGTCGACCCGACCGAGATGAACACCAAGATGCACAGAGACGCGCTGCCGGACGTCGACCCGGGGACCCTCGCGAGTCCTTCTGACATCGCGTCGCGGATCTTGACGCGGGTGCAGCGGACTCCGCTTCCCCTTCGCTTTGTCGCGGAGGCGGTCTGATGTTGCGCGCGGCCCATCAAACACGTCCCTGGCGCGCGACGCGAGTCCTGGATCGCTACGGCGTCTCGTCGATCACCGAGCTCGCCACGCGCTTCTCACCCGGCGACCTCTTGGTGCTCAACGACGCGGCGACGGTTCCCGCGAGTCTGCACGGCCAGGTGGCAGGACGTTCCGTCGAGCTCCGGCTCGTCCCCGCGATCGGCGCGCCCTTCTCTTCTGCTCGAAAGGCGGTGCTCTTCGGGGCGGGCGACTGGCGACAAGACACCGATACGCGCGAGCCTCCCCCTGCGCTCGCGATCGGCGACCGGATCCGCATCGCCGACGTCTCGATCGAGGTCCTTCAGATCGACTCGCGCAGTCCGCGTCTCGTCACCCTCCGCTTCCCCTTCGAAGGCGATTCGTTCGCGGCGTTTCTCTATCGCGAAGCACGCGTGGTGCAGTACCAGCATCTCACGAGCGCGCTCGCCCTCGAAGACGTCCAGACGCCCTACGGCGGACCCGCGTGGTCGGTCGAGATGCCGTCGACCGGTCGCCCCATCACCTTCGAGGTGCTTGATCAGATCCGTGCGCGAGGCGCCAAGGTCGCGTGGCTCACGCACGCGGCCGGGCTCTCCGCGACGGGCGACCCCGCGCTCGACCAGATGCTCCCTTTTCCTGAGCGCTACCTCGTCCGCAAAGAAACGGTCCGCGCGATTCGAAGCGCGCGACGAGTCATCGCGGTCGGCACGACGAGCGCGCGCGCCCTTGAAGCCGCCCAGGACGCGATCCGAACGGGTCCCGCGAGCACGATTGAAGGCGTCGCGCGAAACAAGATTGGACCGAGCACCCCGCTCGCCATCGTCGACGCGATTCTCACGGGCGTTCACTCGCCCGGCGAGAGCCACTACGAGCTATTGGGCGCGTTCGTGAACGAGGAAGAGCTGGCGCGTATGCACCGCGTCGCGGAAGAGAGTGGGCTTCGCGCACACGAGTTCGGTGATCTGATGCTCGTGGCCCGAGAAAGACCGACCCGACCTACGCTTGCTCGACCGCGGCGCCGTTCGCCTTGAGCCATGCCACGCAAAGCGCGTTGAGCCACTCGTCCTCGATCAACATCGCTCCGGAGTACTTCGTGTCGAGGATCAACGTTCCGTTCCCTGGCGCCAGCTGGAAGCGTTTGGGGCTGCGGACCAACTCCGGCTCGACGTCTCGCGCGGTCTTCTCCAGCGTCGCGAGCTCCACGCTCTCGGCGACCGCCTCATAGAACCAAGACGGGAGGCTCTCTCGCGTGTGGCGCCACTCCTCTGGGATGCCGTCGACGCCGACGCGCAACGCGACGATGCCGCCCACGATCGCGGCGTGCGTGTCTCGGTCTCCTCCCGCGGCATACGTCTCCCAGAGCGCACGGGGGTAGTCGTCGGCGTGACGGAACGCGAGCCACAAGCAAAACGGTACGGAGGCTTGGCAGGCGATGTCCCGGTCGGCGCGAAACCGCTTGGCGACCTCGATCGGACGTGTCGCGAACGAGATGGTTGAGGCGCGCCAGATCGCCTCGCGCGTGTCACTTGCGGGAGTGTGCGCGGCAGCGATTCGGAAGGCGTCCTCGGCGCAGAACGTTTGGTCTCTCGACGACGCGAAGTGACACGCCGCGACCGCGACCGCGCTGGCTCCCGCGATCGCTTCTTGATGCGTGTGCGTCGCGATGGCGGACTGGGCGGCTTCCTTTGCCGCGCGCGGGACGTCGCCGACGAAGAACGCGCCGAGCGGTGCCACACGCATCGCGGCCCCGTTTCCGAACGAGCCGCCGCCGTCGAACAGGCGCGTCGCCGCCGCGCACACCGACGCGCCGTCCGCGGCATCCGCGCGTAAGAGCTGCTTCATTTTCGGACCGTATCCGCGGCCCTGTTCGTAGCGGGCGAGGAAGCTGTCGGCGAGACGCGAGGGTTCGATCTCTCCATCGCGAGCGACCACCTCCGCGACCGACAGCGCCATGAGCGTGTCATCGGTCCACGTCCACGGCGGCGGAGGCGAGAGTCGGCGCATGAGCGCGCTCGCGATCGCGGCGGTTCGTGTGTTGAACCGATGCCCGAGGGCGTCCCCGACGGACAAGCCCTCGAGGGACGCGAACATCCCCTCCCTTCCGGTATCCAAATCTACCCCGCGATGATCCCTTGCGTGATCAAGTACGCCACGACCTGCTCGGCCGACTCATCCACGGTCTGGCCTGCGGTGAGCAACTTGATCTCGGGATCGAGCGGCTCTTCGTAGGGCGCGCTGATGCCGGTGAACTGGCCGATCTCGCCGGCCCGGACCCGCTTGTAGAGCCCCTTGGGATCGCGCGCTTCGCAAACCTCAAGCGGGGTCGCGACGTGGACCTCGATGAAGGCCGCGCCAACGCGCTCGCGGATGACCTCGCGGTCTTGACGGTACGGCGAGATGAACGCGCTCAAAACGATCGCGCCCGCTTCCGTGAAGAGCTTGGAGACCTCGCCGACCCGGCGGACGTTCTCTTTGCGATCTTCGGGCGCGAACCCAAGGTCGCCGTTGAGTCCATGGCGCACGTTGTCTCCGTCGAGCACACACGCGAAGCAGCCTCGCTCGATGAGCAAGCGTTCCACCCGGCGCGCGATGGTGCTCTTGCCGGAGCCCGAAAAGCCGGTCAGCCAAAGCGTCGCGCCGCGATGTCCGAACGCTTTTTCGCGCGCGTCTTTGCTGACCTCGCCGTGGTGCCAGGTGAGGTTTTGGGCCTTGGGTGCGTCGCTCATGCGCGGAATGTACTGCGTTTGAATCGAACGGCCAGTAGGGTTCCGGCCAGTGCCGCCGACGCCTGAAAAGTTCTCGTGTGAAGCGGCTCCCAGGTTGCTCGGCCGTCCCGGGGCAACACCCCCGCGGCAACTGTCCCATTGGGTAGTGAGGTCCTGCTTCCTGGTGCGCGAGCCGGCGGTCGCGCGACGCTAACCCTCAGCGCCGCCAACCAAGACGAGGGGATCATTGAAGGACGCGATGGTCAGTCGGAGCCATTTGATGTGTTCGTCCCACCCGCCGTCGCGCGTTGAAACCGCGCGTTGCTTCGGAGGGACGCGAAGTCATCGTCTGACCGCGCGGCGGCGAGCGCGGCGGCACAACGCGAACAGTCCCCGCGACGCGCTTGAAGGTCTTCCAGAATCACGAGCGCGCGGTCGGCCTCGCCCTGACGCGCATAGGCACACGCGAGGTTGACGCGGTATCGCGGGTTGGTCGGGTCTTGTGTAATGGCGGCCGCAAAGAGCCTCGCCGACGTCTCGAAGTGGCCGCGCTGATGCCAATGGAGCGCGCGTCGATTGGAGTAACGACCACCATTCGCCGAGATCGCGGAACCGCCCAGCTGGGGAACCGCGAGCACATCGGGCGTCTCGCTCACGAGCGCGGCCGGAGCCATCGCGGGGAGCCGCGCGGGGAAGAGCTCGGTCGGGAAGTAGCCCATGCCGGGAGCGGTGTTGTGACCGGAGACGCGAACAAGAGCGCGCGCGCCCGAAGGGTCCGGAAACACGCTGACCTCGATCGGTTCCACGACCGCTTCGTTCATCGCCTCGCCCATGTCGTCGTACTCCGAGCCTGTGAGCAAGACCGGTCGCCGGAGCACCTCGACAAACGTACCGTCCGCGCCTCGCACTTTGACGATGAGGCGCGCATCGGTTCCGCCCTGCTCCGCTTCACGTAGCCGGGAGAGCTCCGCCCGCACGTCTCTCGCGCGTACGACGCGGACCGGACGCGCGAACGCGGCACGACGTCGCGCGAGCTGAGCGGTGATCCCCGCGCGGAGCGCCTCATCATCCATCGGTGTACCGACCCGCTGCTCGGCGTCGAAGCCAGTCGTCAGACCATCGCAGCGGACGCGGGACGTTGGCGTCGCGGAGTAGAGATCGAAACACCCCGCGGGTCGCGTCGTGCCCGCGCGCCAGACCTCGTAGGCACGGATGTCGTCACAAGAGACGATGCCCGTGTGCTCCACAAGCGCCGCCCCGCGATCCGTCCAGCCAAGGATCGCGCGGCGCGACGAACCGTCGCAGCACGCGCACGCCTGCGCGATCGACGGGAGAGTCGACCACAGGAGCGCGACCACAATGAACATCCGAATCATGACGAGATCGTAATGCAAGGAACGAACCGCCGCTGGAGCCGGCCTACTGATTGTCGCGCAGGGCGTTGGTGTGTCGGGGGAGACACGTTCACGACGCGACCGTTACCACTCGATTCGCACGGTCACGTCGCGAACTGTCTCGTCTCGAAAGAACGCCTTCAAGGGGTCTCGCAGCGGCTCCCAGAGCCCCGCCCCGTTGAGCAGAACCGCGGCGTTACCAAAGAACGCCGACTGCACAATATCCGCGTCGCCTTCATTGGGTGTCACGCGCGCTTCAAAGCGCAGGTGTTGCGGCGACCGACGCGGACGCGGGTGAAGCTCAATCTCGAACTTCTGGTCGCGACGCATTAGGCGAATCGCGAGGATCATCGGACGGTCCTGGTGCGCGATGACCAGCCCGCTGAGCAGACGCATGAAAGCACCTTCGCTCGGCGCCTGATCAAACGAAGACACGAGCGACTCGACCGCGCTCCCTTCCAACGCGTTGCGTGGATCGAGGCGATGCGTGACCGTTCGATCTCCCGTGAGCGTCACGACGTTCCATGGTGGCGGCGTGTTCTCGGTGTACGCGATCTGGGCGCGGAGCGCGGCCGCGACGGTGCGATGGCGGGTCAACCGATCCTCGAGCGAGGCGCTGCAGTCGAACGGCTCGCCAGTGAGCCGCGCGCTGGTCGACAGCGCCGAGTCAGCAAAGAGGGGCGAAGAGCACGTATTAAAACGCATCGACGACGAGAGGACTGTCGGGTCTTCGACCACGGCCAACCGGATCCACTCCGACCGAAGCGACGAACCGAGCCCAAGTCGCGTCCGCGTCGAGAGGCTGCCGTACGCCCGCGCGACCTCCTCAAAGCGACCCAGCTGCGTCATCGCGCGCACGATCTGCGCGCCGCGGTCGGTTCCTAAATCGTCGTCCGCGAGGAGCCCGCGAAAACGGCGCTCGACGTAGCGCGTGAAGACCCCGTCATCGAGACGGCTCGACGTGATCAAGTTCACGATCTCTTCCGGGTCTGCGCCGCGTCGCCGAATCTCGCGTTTGAGATAGTTGAGCGCGTGATCTCGATCCGCGGCGACCCACGCACGGAACATCGCGGTTCGCCCATACGTCCCGTACTGCGCGCGTCCAAAGATCCGCGGGACATCTCGTCGCGCCCGCGCCGGATCCGCTTGGAACATCCGCGCGACCAACGTGTCTCCGCTGATGTGATACGCGCGTCTTCCGCGTCGGTCCGACTCCAGCAGGGCCTCGGCGCGCCGATAGCCAAAATCCCCCTGCACATCGTCCCACCAGGCCCGGGCGCTCTGCGCGTTGTGGAAGCGCTCACCCGAAAGCTGACTGAGCTGTTCCAGCGCGGCGTCTCCCGCGCGGACCAAATCGAGCGACATCTCGTCGCGGTTCACCTGTTGAATCGGTCGACGATCCCCGAGCAATGAGACCAGCGCGCGCGCTCGTTCTTCCGTCGCGTCACGGACGCGCTCCGAAGGAAGATCACGCTGTCCCTGACGCCGCCGGATCACATCGCGGAAGTTCACATCGATCTGCCGGTAGGCGTCTTGGGGTCCCGGGGGATTGTCGCGTAGCTCCGAGAGCGCGTGGGCGAGCTCGATCGCCTGATCGGCGGCTTCCGTCCCGGTCAGCTCCGCGATCACTTCGAGACGCGCGATGGTCGCGTTGTCGCTGGCCTGCTCCGGACCGCCGTACTGCGTGAGTGCGAACGCGAGGAGATCCAGCGCGACGTCTCCGCGCAGCTTCATCAAGGTGTCTCCATCGAACGGTTCGCTCAGGTGAGGCGCGTCGAGCGCGGAGCGCACCAGCCGCTCGAGCAGCTCGTCCTCTCCCGCCTCGCGCGCCATCCGCGCGACCCGGAGCACCATCGGCGCGATCAGTGACGCCCGGCCGAACATGGAGCGCCTGAGCACGTCGCGCTCGGTCGATCGGATCGACGCCACGTAGCTCTCGATCGCGGTTGTGGCTTCCGCGAGATCGACCTCTTCCACGTCCGACATCGCGAGCTCCGTCAATCCCGCGCCCACGATGATGAAGGTCGCGTGGTTCTCCGAACGCGTTCCCCAGAGCGGCGGACGGTGGTCGCCGCCGCGCCGAACGATCAACGGTCCGGTCAACGGCACCGGATCACTTCGCTCGATGACGTCAAGCAGCGCCCCGACCGCCGAGAGGGTCTCCGCCGCCACGAGCGGCTCGCGCGGAGGCTCTTCCGGAGGCGTTTCAACAACCGGAGCGACCGGAGGCGGTGCCAAGATCATCTGCGGCGGCGCGGCGGCGCCGCACGCGACCATCATCGACAACACACTCCCCACGAGAGCCGACGCGATCAGTTTCATCGCGTGAGCATACTCGAAAAGGTGCACGGCTGCGGACCTACGACTTTGACAGCAGCGTGCTTGAGCGAAGGGCGTACCCTCCCGTATGCCCCGCGTCCGCGTTCGCGAGATCTTCTTTGGCGACCACCCGCTCGTCCCCGCCCTCAAGCAATGCGCTGACGCGGTGCTCGGCGATGGCGTCTCGCCGGCGAGCCTCTGGGACCTCTCATCCACCCAGATCTTCAAACCGCGGATCTCGTTTCCGCTCTGGTTGGGACGTCGCGGTCGCGACGTGATGATCTACAACCTTCCCAACCGCGCGCTCGCGTCGCTGGACGCCGGTTACAGCGTTCGCCGAACGACCTGTCGTGACTATCGCGGGCGCGACCTCACCTACGACAGTCACGTCGGCACCGACTTCGCCACGCCGCCAGGCACCGAGGTCGTCGCCGCGGAGAGCGGTGTCGTCATCGAGGTGCGCATGGACATGCAGCGCGGCGGTCTCAAGGTCGTGATCGCGCACGGCGAGGGGCTGGTCACCTTGAGCTGTCACCTCAGCCGATCTTTGGTGACGCCCGGCCAGCGCGTCGCGCGGGGCGAGGTCATCGCGCTCTCGGGCATGTCGAGCGTCGACGGGCTCTTGTTCTTCCCGTGGCTCGCGCCGCACCTTCACTACACCGTGATGCTCGATGGACAGCCCGTGGATCCCTTCCCGGCCATAGGAGAAGTCTCGCTCTGGCGCACGGGCGACGGGTTCCCGACAAGGACCGCCGGAGACGAAGAGCCCGGTCACGTTCAAGACGCGGCGTGGAACGAGAGCGCGGTCGCCGACACGCTCTCCTCGTGCCGCGCGCCCGCCTTGCGACGAAAGCTCGAGTCGCTCCCCTCGCTTCGAGATCGCGCGGTCGCCACGAGCGTCGCGACCATGCTCAAGCGCCACGCCTTCGAAGCGCACCCAACACTGGTCACGCGTCCGTCAAGACGGCGCCCGCGACTGGACCTACCGCTCGCGGGCTATCGCGGGGTCCGCTACGCAGACGATCCAGCACCTTAGAAAAACATGAGCGGTGAGGACCCGTAGCGCGCCACCACGCTCGCTTTCGTCGCGGTTCCGCGTGTAGGCGGCTGGTCGCAAAACATGAGAGCAGAGCGAATTTCCCCGTCCAACTTCCGCCTCTATCCTTGAGGGATGCCACCGAACGCGCGAACCACCTTGAACGCACTTGGCGCACAGCTGCGCCGCACGTTTCGACGTGAACCAGAGCGACCGGGACCTCGCGGTCTTCCGCTTCTCGGGAGCCCGTGGCTCGTCTTCGGGAGCCCCATCACGATGCTCGAGCGGGTCGCGCGGGATCACGGCGACGTCGCGCACTTCCACGTCGGGCCGCGCCAGTCGGTCGTCTTGAACCACCCGCGCGACGTCGAGCAGATCTTGGTGAAGCACCGCAAGAAAACGCGACGCGATGAGATCACCCGCGAGATGTCGACCATCTTGGGGAACGGCTTGCTGACCAGCGAAGGCGCGCACTGGAAGCGTCAGCGCAAACAGATGGCGCCCTCGTTTACCCCGCGTCACATCGCGTCGTATGCGCGCACCTTCGTCGACTCGACGCGAGCGCGACTGCCCGCGCCCGGACGCATGGACATCGTCGAGCTCAACGCCGGCATCACCCTGGACATCATCATCCGAACGATGTTCGGCGCGGAGCCCAATGGCGAAGCCAACGAGGTCGGCCCGCTGCTCGATCAGATGATGCGCAACTTCCGCACCGAGAACCGTACGCTCTGGACGTTCATCCCGAAGTGGGTCCCCGGGCCACATCGCCGCGCGCAGGAGAGCGGTCGCCTCAAGCTCGACGAGCTGGTGTACCGCCTCATCCGACTTGGGCATGAACGCGACGACGATGGCGATGACCTTCTGTCGCGGCTGCTCGCGACGCGAGATGAGTCCGGCGCGCAGATGACCGACGCGGAGCTGCGCGACGAACTGCTCACGATCTTCTTGGCGGGTCACGAGACAACCGCGCTGACCTTGTCGTACGCGCTCTGGCTCTTGGCGGAGCATCCAGAAGTCTTGGCCGAGGTACACGCGGAGATCGATGCGCTGGAGGCGAGCGATGACCCGCCCAACGCGCGGGCCCTGCCCGTGCTCGACTCCGTCATCAAAGAGACACTGCGCCTCTACCCCGCGGCGTGGTTGGTGGCGCGCGAGTCGACCGAAGAGATCAAGCTCGAGAGCGCGACGATCGACAAGGGCACGATGATCTTGGCGTCGCAATGGGTCCTGCAACGCGACCCGCGCTTTTGGATCGGCGCCACGCGCTTCCGCCCCATTCGCTGGCGCAACGGCGAGACCGACGGCCTGCCGAAGATGGCCTACTTTCCGTTCGGCGGCGGAGAGCGCACGTGCATCGGGAACCACTTCGCACACATGGAAGCGGTCCTGGTGCTCGCGACGTTCCTCAAGGAGCGCTCCGTCCGCGTCCTCCCCGGCTTCCAACCGACGATCGTGCCCTATGTGACGCTGCGACCGGAAAACGGGCTGGAGCTCGAGGTCATCGCGCGTCCACAAAAGGCCATCCGCGCGGCTTAGCCGGCGCCGCACTTCGCTCGAAGTGAGGTGAACTCAGTCCCTTGATCGCTCACGACTTGAACTGATGGATGATCGCGGTCTGAGGGCGCCGAGGTCGGTACCGGTAAGTCAGGACTTCGCAAAGCATATTCAAGACGCGGCGGTGGCCAGATCGGCGTCCTCAGGCCATGAGGGCGATCAGTTCAAGTCCTGGGCGGTCTAGTTCGTCGCGTGGCGCTCCATCCTCTCGAGACACCGCAGCCGGAAGTCGTCTTCGTTCTTCATGCGGAGCGACTCGAGCGCTTTACGCCCAGGCTCAAAGAGCTTCGTCAACGCCGCGAGCAAGGCCTTACGCGCGGCGGGTCGCGTCACCGCTTTTTGTCCGGTGAGTCGTTCGGAGAGCGCGGCGGTGATCTGCTCCAGCCACGTGTCCGCCAGCGGCGCTTGGATCGAACCAAATACAACGAGACGTGGCCCAACGGACACGAACCCATCGAGCTCCCACGCCGCGTACTCGCCTTTGTTCGGTGGTGCGGGCTCGATCTCTTCGAGCGCGCGGTCCAAGTTCGAGAGCGCGATTTCCAACAGGGACTCACTCGGGAACTGCCGAAAGCCCAAAAACGGGGCGCCGATCGGGTTTGCGCGCATCTGTTTGCCGACGACTCGCGACATGACGTCTTCGCCAAGCCAAGCGCAGAGATCATCCGGAACCACCGCGGGGTAGTGTTGCCCGATCGCGGAGCGTGTCGTCGACGACGGGTTCTCGCCCCAGACCTGCTCCACCCGCGTCGCGATTTGTTCCGTAACGGGCGCAGACACATCTCGAAGCGCGCACAACATGTGGATGAAGAGCCCCTTCGCGACGGCGGGCTCCCGCGCCCACGTTGGAGCGTCAGGCGAGACGAGCCGAGACGCCATCTCGACCACCTCTGCAATGACGGGTTCTCCGTGAACCGCATGGAGCGCGATGATCCACTTGTTGAAACGCTCGGGTCGAAACACCGCCAGCTTCCCGCGCCCCGCATGGGCAACGAGGATGTCCTGCACACCGCGCGCGACGGCCTTCGTGACCTCTACGTGCGGCGCGAACGCTCTCAGCACCTCGACATCGCGACACTGGATGAACCCGTAGTCCGGGAAGCGCTCGACCAGCTCGCGAAAGACGCTTTCCTCTCCCGACTTCGCGAAATCCAAGAGCGTCTTTTCGACGCTACCGACTTGGAAGGGACGCTCGTCGATGGGAAGGATGCGCGGCTCATCTCCGAGCCACTCCTCGAGAACCGCGCGAGGCGGAAAACCGAACCGATCGAGCTGGCGCGCGAGCCGGGGGATCGTGAGAACCGCGATGACGAGCTCTCGCGCCTCGCTGTCGTCGGGGAGCGCGCTGGGGTCCGGGAGCAGGAGCTCACGCAACGCCGACACCGCGACCGGGCTTCCTTTCGCGACCAGACTTTGGAGAACGCCGACGACCTTCTCACGGTGGTCGGCAACGTACTCGTTCGAAAGCGTTTCAACGGGGCCGGTGCCGACCTCGAAATCGATCGGGAAGCTGCCCCATGCAGGGTCACTCTCCAGAGCTTGCTCAAGCAGATACGGCAAGACGCGTTCGTCGCGGAGTGAACCCAGCTGAATCGCCGCGAGGTACCGCGCGCGCTCGTCATCGCTCTCAAACATCGAGAACAACCGCTCGCGATCCGCGTCGTTCGTTTCGCTGCGGGCGTACCACCCGAGGCACAACGTCATCGCGAGCTTCGCGTCCGCATCAGTCTCGTGGTCCCAGGCCGCGCGAACATCCTCGACAACGTCTGCCGCGACTTCGCCGAGGAGCGCGAGCCCCATCGCGGCGACCGCGCGCCGTCGTGGCTCCGCAGAACCGAGGAGCGCGACAAGATCCGGCCGCGCTTTGAGCAACACTTTGTACCCCGCGTTGAAGTGCCGGTAGGTCTTGTCTGCCTCGAAGAACGTCGCGGTGGTCTCGCGGTTCAATCCGCGCGGCGCCCAGCCCCAGTCGAACTCGAAGAGCCGAAGCAGCGCGAGGAACACCGTCGGCCCGTGCGGGTAGTCCGCGTGAAGCGCGATCGGCAGCACGCGCTTGAACAGCTTGACCGCGGGCGCCGCGACCACGTCTTGGTCAGCGACCTGCCAGAAGAGATCGAGGTGGCCGTCCTTGAGCTTCTCGATCGCTTCCGAGGCATCCCCCACGTACTTCGGCCACTTCTGCTTCCCGAGCGCATCGAAGAGCGCAGTGAGGCTCTTCCCCTTCTTCTTCGTCGCCATCTTCCCCGTCCCGTTTCGCCACGAGTGTCGGC
>CALJDU010000091.1 GCA_938024995.1 uncultured bacterium | reverse complement strand
GTGTCGCAGAGCATCTCGTAACGGCATCCGTCGAGCCCGGGGTCACAGCTGTCCGCGGTGCACTCGTTTCCGTCATCGCAATCCGCGGGGTTCGCGGCCGCGAAGCATCCCGCGCCGACGATGCACTTCTCTTCGCCGTTGCAGAAGTTGCCGTCCTGGCAATCTTCGTCGGTGTCGCAAAGGTTCGCGACGCAGCCTTCGCCGACCGCGCACCGCTCACCGTCTGCGCAGCGGGAATCGAGCGCGGTGTAACGACAGGTTCCGCCCGCGACGCACACATCGAGGGTGCACTCATGGCCGTCATCGCACTCCGTATCTGAGGTGCAGTCCATCATCGGCGGCGCGGTGTCCATCGCGGTGTCCGGTCTCGCCGTGTCCGTGCCGGTGCTGGTGTCCGACGCGGGGCGATCGTCGTCGCCGCAGCCGCTCGCGATGGCTGCACAAAGGAAGAAAGCGAGCGCGAGAGGGGTGACGCGCATGAACAAATGCTACGCGGGCAAGCCACAGGCGGTCAACGAAGCTGGCTGGGAGCCTCGCAAAGTCGTTCCCGCTCATTCATGATGGCGGCGATGGCGAAGCCGAAGATGGTCCACGTCGAGGTCTATCGCGGCGACGACAAGGAGCCCGTTTTCGTCTGCGAGGTAAGCGAGCGGTTCCCGTTGAGCGAGGTGCTCGCGTTGACCAACGTCGCGCTCGCCAAGCCGCGCAGCCCTTTCGCATCGCTCGCTGCCGCAGCCCCGAAGAGCGAACCGGGCGTGGTCGCCGCCGCGCTTGAACCGTGGTCCGCGGAAGGCACGCGCGTCACGAGCGAGAGTCGGGACACGGTCGGCGCGTGGTTCACCAAGCAAAGCGGAGACGAGCTCAAGCTCCGGTTGATCGAGGAGACGCGATGAAGCTCGCGCGCGTGCTCTTTGTGCTGCCGAGCGTCACGTTTCTCTTCATCGGCGCCGCGCATACCTTCGTTCACCTCACCGAGCTCTCGACGCCCGAGATTGAAGCCGCGCTCCGCGAGATCGGAGAGATCGGCGCGGGCGGCGGCCAGGTCGCGGAGATGCGTGATCTTTGGCACGGGCTCAGTCTGCTGATGGGGTTTTTCAGCATGGGGCTCGGCGGCGTCAACCTCGCGTCGCTACGCGCGGTCGGCCAGGACGCGCCACCACCGGTTGGCGTGACCCTCGTGAGCATCATGACCCTCTGCGCGGTCGGGGTGATCGGGGCGCTCTACTTAGGTCCGATCCAGCTCTTCGGTGCGCCCTTTGGGATCGCTTGCTATGTCGCGTCGATCATCGCGGGCAAGCGAGCCGTCAAGTTCATGTCCTAGCGTAGGATCACCCGGGTCATGACCGAGCACGACACCCCAGGCGCGCGCTCACTGCGCGCGCTTCGTCAGAGCATCATCGACGCGCCTCACGACGAGAGCTTGCGCGATGTGTATCTCGACTGCGCGCTTGAGCTGGGTGATCCGCACGGCGAGTACGTACGGCTCGGGGTTGAGCTGGAGCGGCGGTTGGTCGCGCTGGAGGAAGCGCTTGGGGAGCGACCGCTGCTCGAAAAGGAGATGCACTTCCGCCCTCGCTACCCCGCGCTGGCGCCGCTCCACGATGCGATCGAAGACCTCTACGCGAGACACGGCCACGAGTTCTTCGCTCACTTTCTTCGCTCCCCTCACTTTGGACGGCGAACTCATTTCGATGCATCGATCCGCGCGGGGTTCGTAGACGAGGTCTCCATCTCAACGCAGGAAGCGCTCGACTTCGCCGCGTCGGTCGCGCCGATCACCGCGGTTGAAGTGAGCGCCAACGGCGTGAGATTGCCGGAGTCGGTTCGTCGGATCTCTGGCACCTGGACCGCCGCGGGCCACGCGCAAAACGTCGTCGTCGAAGCGGACCTCGACCCGCATGAGCGAACCAGCGCGGCGTGGGTTCGCTCTCCGGCGTTTCGGAAGCTGAGACGGCTTCACGCATTCGGTGAAGAGGAGCCGGCGCCCCAAGAGTTCGTGACTGCGGTCTCGAAGCGACAAGAGTTGGTCGAGGTGAGCTGGTCTTCCGCGCGCCCTCCTCTGAAAATGCTCGGCTCTCTGCCCCGGCTCCGCACCTTGTCGCTGGACGTCATGCCAACGACGGATCATGGCTTCGCTTCGCTTCGCGCCCTGACCGTTCACGCGTCCTGTGACGTCGAGGAGCTCGCGCCGTGGATCGACCAAGGGTGCCGTTTGCTTCGCGTTCGCGACGTGACGGACCGACGGGTGACAGCGTTGAACCCCAAGAGCACAACCATCTCGAGGTTGCCGTCGCCGAGTCCGCTTCATGTGCTCTACGCACAGACGGTCGACGAACCGGTCCTGCGGGCATTCGCGCTGGGGTCGCGTGGAGGAGAGCTTGGTGTTGTTCGGGTCGGCGTGAAGCGGGGCGCGTATCGTGCGCTTTGTGGCCTCGAGCTTCGCGAGCCGGGGTACTTGGGGTTCGCGTCACCGTTGTCGGACGAGGATCTGGTCGCGCTAGGGCGCTGCCGGCTTCGCGGCGTGAAGACGTTGCGTCTCCCAGGAGTGTTCTCCCGCGAAGCGCTCGAGCTCTTCTCCCGTTCATCGGTGATCGATGGGCTCGCCGCGCTCACGATCGGTTGCCGCGACGCGCGTGATCTGGCGCCCGTGCTGACGCGCGCCCACGCGCTCCGCTCGCTCTCGGTCGACGTGCGGGGTTCGAACCCGAACGGGCACCTCCAGATGATCATGGATCGCGCCCATCTTCATCACCTTCGCTATGTGAGCATCGCGGGGGATCGCGCGACCGACGGCTTCTTCCGTTCTCCGGCGGCGGAACATCTACGAGAGCTTTGGTTCCGAAAGCTGTCGCCAGACAACGAGCGCGCGATCATCGAAACGCCGAGGCTCACCCGGCTCAATCGGTTGACGTACCTGGACACGCCATCGAGCGCGCTCGAGCGCCGCTTTGGTCATCGCCTTCAGTCGCTGGCTTGGAGTGGCGGCTACGAGCACTTGCCCGCGTGGTCGCACGGGGGCGTCGCGAGTCGATAGTGCGAATGCGTCATGGTGGGTGATGCGCGGGTTCTTAGGTTCGCGACATGCACAGCTCACCATCGCCCGGTCGTTACGTGTCTCTTTCGGATCGCCCGGATCGCCGCCCGTTCCCTCCACGTCGTCATGCCTCGCTCCGCGTCGTATCGCTGCTCGTCGCGTTGGCCGCGTGGTCCTACGCAGCATTGGCCACCGCGCAGTGTTTCCCCACGTGTCGGTCGGGGTATCTCTGCGACGGCGTCACATGCGTACCGGCGGCGCCTAATGCTTCGCCACCGCAGCGGTTCATGCCGGGGACCGAGCCCGCGCAACCGCCCCGTACGCGACAGCCGATGCAGCCGATGCAGCCGATGCAGCCGACGCCCACACTCCAACCGATGCAGCCGCCAGCGGCGCAAGGCTCGCGCGGTGAGGCGCCGTATCCCGCGCGCCTGTCACGACGGCCGGTGATCAACGCGCCTGGTCTA
>CALJDU010000090.1 GCA_938024995.1 uncultured bacterium | reverse complement strand
CACACCCGAGCTGCTTGACGACGTGCGAAGCGAGCCCCGGGTCGGCCGCGTGCTGCGCGGAAGAGCCGGCACACCCGAGCTGCTTGACGACGTGCGAAGCGAGCCCCGGGTCGGCCGCGTGCTGCGCGGAAGAGCCAGCACACCCGAGCTGCTTGACGACGTGCGAAGCGAGCCCCGGTTCGGCTGCGTGCTGCGCGGAAGAGCCGGCACACCCGAGCTGCGCAGCGGACGTCACGGTCAACCTCATCGTGACGAACAACGCGCCCTATGAGCAAGAAGGTATCCGGGGCAGGGTCGAGCTGCGTTTCGACACCGCGTCGACCTCGACCGTCAATGTCGAGCTGAGCTTTGACGGCGCCGATGACGAGACCAAGGGCAGCGCGAGCGCGAGCGACTATCAACTCGTTCACGATGGCGCGATCGTGAGTAGTCCGCTCGCGGTTCCCGCAGGGACGACGGCGTACGAGTTCGAGGTCAACCCCATCGACGATGGCGTCGCTGAGGTCCCCGAGACGCTCGTGATCAGTCTCGCCAGCGGTGACGGGTACAGCGTCGGCGCGAGCAGGACCGGCGCGCTTCGCATTCGCGACGCGCTCCCGACGGAGGCGAACCGTCGCCTCTTCTACGCGCCCCTCCGTCCGGAGCCCGGCGTCGTCACGGTCGGGAGCGGTATCGTGACGGTGCAGCTCGATGGTGACAACGACGTCGGCGTCATCGCGCTCGACTGGTCAGGCCTCACGTCGACCCAGACCGCGGCGCACGTTCACGTCAAGGACCCGGTGACCGGTCCGGCCATCGAGAGCTTGCCGCTCGGGACGTTTGACGATCACGTCTGGGCGATCCGCGCGGCGCAGTTCCTCGTCACCGATCAGATGGTGCTCGACGCGCTGCTCAGCGGGCAGCTCTACATCAACGTACACTCCTCGGACTACCCCGCAGGTGAGATCCGTGGTGACCTGCTTGAGGTCGATGGGTCCACCTCCTTTACGGCTCCTGGAGACCCGCTCCCGATCGCGCCGCTCTCCGGAGACGCGCAGCGACACGACCTTGTCCGGTTCTTGAACCAAGCGACGTTCGGCGCGACCCCCGAGTCGCTTGCCGAGCTTGAAGATCTGGTCGCGGCCAACGGCGGCGATCGCATCGCGGGAATGTCCGCGTGGATTGACCGGCAGATGGACACGAGCCAGACGCCGAGCCCCTCGTTGTACGAGTTCACCGAAGCGTCGCGTCTGCTCTATGGGCGCACGGTCGAGTCCACCGGGCGCGATAAGCGGAGCGCGTGGTGGACCTTCGCCCGATACGCCGAGGACCAGCTTCGTCAACGCGTTGGCTTCGCGCTCAGCGAGATCCTGGTGGTCTCGGACGCGAACAACCAGGTCAGCAACTACAGCATCGGCGCGGCGGACTATCAGGACCGGCTCAGCGCTGGCGCCTTTGGCTCGTACGGGGACATCCTCGCGCAGGTCAGCCGGCACCCGATCATGGGGGCCTACCTCAGTCACCTCCGCAACCGTCGAACGGTCTTCAGCGGCGACACCATCGTCTCGAGCCCGGACGAGAACTACGCCCGAGAGATCATGCAGCTGTTCACGATCGGCTTGGTCAATTTGCACCTCGACGGCTCGCTCGTCCTCGACGAGCGGGGCCTGCCGATCCCGACCTACGACAACGAGGTCATCAAGGAGATGGCCAAGGTGTTCACCGGCTACGGCATGGGCGCCTACCAGGAGACCTTCGGCGGACCCGTTCTCGAGAACACGAATTTCTTCTTGGGGGATGGCTACACCTCGCCGCGTTATCGCTGGCGCACCCTCATGCGGATGTTCGACACCTACCATGAGCCTGGCGACAAGACGGTCTTCGACGGCATCGTGATCCCCGAGTCGAACGGCGAGACCGAGGTTGACCAGGCACACGCCGCGCTTCTAGCGCACCGCTCGACCGCGCCGTTCATCAGCCGTCGGCTGATCCAGCGCCTGGTCACTAGCAACCCGAGCCCTGGTTACCTCTACCGAGTCGCGAGCACCTTTGCAGACAGCGGCGGGAACCTTGGACAGACGGTTCGCGCCATCTTGCTCGATCCCGAAGCGCGGGACCTCTCGCTTCGAGAAGAGCGCAGCTTCGGCAAGCAGAAGGAACCGGTTGTGCGTTTCGTGCACATGCTGCGCTTGACGGACTCGTTCACGAACATGCCAGTCGATCTTCTGAGCGACTTTGGCTATCCCGCGAGCGAACGCGCGAAGCTGCCGGCGGACGCTCGTATCGTCCGCATGAACTGGCACACCGGCGACAACGATCACTTCGGGCAACGTCCGCTCGGAGCGCGCTCGGTGTTCAACTTCTTCACGCCCGACTACGCGGCGCCGGGGCCGATCGCCGAGCTCGGCTTGGTCTGCCCGGAGTATCAGATCACGAACGAGTATCAGGTCTACGAGACGACGAACCTGGCGTACGCCTACAGCTTCTGGGACAGCCTCTACGGAGACAGTGTTCCGGAGGGGTATCCGAACGACGCCGAGGATCTGCGACGCGACCTGAGCGACCTAGTTGCGATCCACGACGCCGAGCTCGCCGCGAGCGGAGCAGAAGCGGCCGCAACCGCGCTAGTCGATTACCTCGACCTCTACTTGAACGCCGGCTTGATCACCGACCGCTTCGGAACTGTTTCCGAGCGGAACCCACGCACCGTCCTCATCGAGGGCATCACCAACATGAACGACTGGAGCCGCGTACAAGAGGCGCTCTACATCATGAACGCCAATACGTACTCGCTGGTTCAGCGCTGAGGAGATGACCATGACGAAGAAGGACAAAAAAGCGCTCACCAGCGAAAACAAGAAGCGCACGCCCCAAAAGCGGGTCGCGATTCACCGTCGTCAGTTCCTCAAGAGCGCGTGCGCGGGCGTCGGGATGGCGGCCGTCAGCTCGCAGCTTGAGATGATGAACAAGATGCGCTCCGTGATGGCTCAGACCGGGGGCGGCGGATACAAAGCCCTCGTCTGCGTCTTCCTGGAAGGCGGCAATGACTCGAGCAACTTGCTCATCCCGACCGGCGGAGAGCTGCGTGACCAATACGTCGAAGGGCGCGGGATCCTCGCGCTCACGAGTGGTCTCCACGCGCTCTCGCCCACCAACACCACGCAGCAGTTCGGGCTCAACCCGAACTGCGGCGGGCTCGCGGATCTCTTCAACGCTGGGAACCTCTCGTTCCTCGCAAACGTCGGGATGCTCGCGTACCCGTTCTCGAGTCGCGAGGAGTACCGAGATGGTTTGGTACCGAGGCCGCTTCAGCTCTTCTCTCACTCAGACCAACAAGTGCAGTGGCAGACCGGCATCGCCGACCAGGCGTTCCGAACCGGCTGGGGCGGAAAGGTGGCGACCGCGCTCGATCCGCTCAACGGCTCGGGTGACCGCATCCCGATGGCGGTATCCGTCGACGGCACATCGAGCTTCTTGATCGGCGACACTGTGAGCCAGTACGTGCTCAACGCGAACGGCGTCTCCTCACTCGACGGCTATGGAACGAGCTACAGTGGTGCGGTCAATGCGGACGGAACCTATCGACTCGACCGTGACCAAGGCCGGCGACTGAGCATGCTTGACGAGATCGCGTCGATTGCGCGTGACGACGACCAGGACCTCTTCGCGGGTGAGCACGCGCGGGTCTACGGGCGCGCGCGTGACGCAGAGGCAAAGGTCTCCGCCGCGCTCGCGGAGGCTACCGCTGCGGAGACCGGGGGAGCGTTCAGCTTCGATGATCTCTTCACGGCGGCGGGCGCGACCGACGATCTGGGCAACCAGCTGAAGATGGTCGCGCGGCTCATCGCGGGTCGCGCGGCGACCGGCAACACGCGGCAGATCTTCTTCGTCCGCTATGGCGGCTTCGACACGCACCAAGCGCAGCTCGGCGCGCACGCCCCGCTGATGGCGGAGCTAAGCGCGGCGTTCAAGGGGTTCTGGGACAGCCTCAACGCCATTGGCATGCAGGACGCCGTCACGACGTTTACGTCCTCGGAGTTCAACCGGACCTTCTCGCCGAACGGGACGAACAGCAGCGCGGGGGCAGATCACGCCTGGGGTGGTCACGCGATGGTCATGGGCGGTGGTGTCGACGGACGAAAGATCTTCGGCGCGTTTCCCTCGTTGGTGGTCGGATCTGAGATGGATGTCGATAGCAGCCGCGGTCGGTTCTTCCCGACCACCTCAGTTGAGCAGTACAGCGCGGTCCTCGCGAATTGGTTCGGCGTCGATAGCGGCGGGCTTGAGGTGATCTTCCCAAACCTGTCCCGTTTCGACGATCCCTTTGGAGCCGGAGCCAACCTGAGGCTCTTCGGCTAGTCCCGATCCTCGCGAACCAGTGCGAACGTCGATCGAAGAACGCGAGGTGTGCCAAGCGTTCTTCGCTTTCGACGTGGCGAGACGCAAGAGGCGCGGCAAGCCGCCCCGGCGTGAGCGCATTGAGCTACTCATCGATCGCGATGGCTATGATCGGTCATGTTCCGCTTCGTCGCGGACGAGCCGATGTGGCTCCGCGCGGAATCCATCGGGTTCGACACGGTGCTCTACGCCCGAACACGCTGTGGTGACGACAGCACGGAGCTCGGGTGCGACGACGACGGAGGCGATATGCGTG
>CALJDU010000089.1 GCA_938024995.1 uncultured bacterium | reverse complement strand
CCGCCGTCGATCGCAACCGACACCTCAAAGGGAGCCGTGCCCTCGGCCATGTGGTTCGAGCCACCTCGGCGAGGACGTCCTTCACAGTCGAGTGAAACCGCGGGTTGTTCGATCGACACCTTCGTCGCGAACGCCGCGCACGCTTCGTCACCGCAAGCGACGGTGTACTCGGTCTTCACGGTCTCCCTTTGCAGCCTCTCTTCGCACTCCCCATCGGTCGCGTACTCCGCGGCCCTGTTGACCGTGGAGAACTCCATCCGTACGAGCTCACCGAAGGCGCGCAGCGACGTCGGACCGGTGACTCTCGTGACGTCCTCCGCGCCTGGCTCCTCACGGCTCTCTCCCACCTTGAGGGCTTGGAGCGCGACGCGATCGCTGTCGTACTCAGGTTCCGTCGGCATCGCGACGACGAGGTACTCGATGCGCTGGTCGACCATCGTGAAGATCTCAACGACCACCCGAAACACGTGCGCGCTTCCGGACGCGAGGCGGAGCGATTCGAGAAGCGAAACCGTCACCCGCGCATCGTCTTCCGGCTCGAGGTCCGCTTCGTCACGAATACGCGCTTCGATCGCCTGCGTGAGCGTCTCGGAGGAAGCGTTCGCGGGGAGGCCAGGTTCCTCGTCGTCATCGTCATCCGATTCGTCATCCGATTCGTCATCCGATTCGTCCTCCGACTCATCCTCCGACTCATCCTCCGACTCATCCGACTCATCGTCCTCCGATTCGTTATCCGCTTCATCCGACTCGTCACCCGGCGTCTCGTCACCCGGCGTCTCGTCATCCGGAACGGTCTCTTCATCCGGCTCGACTTCAGCCTCGTTGGGCTCGGCGACCGCGCTCCCCTCAGCCACTTCTTCGGCGGATGCGGACGCTTCCGGTTCACTCGGTTCCAACGCGGCCTCGGCCGTGGCTTCCGGTTCTGCCCCTTGAGGCTGCGCACGCTGTTCGCCTTCGCAGGAACACGCGCACACCAGGCTCAGCGCCACGAGAAGAGTCTTCCTCATGCGGTCTAGCGTACTCGGTTAAGGCCACGCGGAACTCGCTCGAACATGGCATCACCCGCTGCGCTTACTCGTCCCCGATCAGGCGGCCAGCGAGTCCGCGATCCAGCTCTGAGAACGGAACCTCCCGATCCTCTGCGGCGCCGCTGACACGGGAAACGCGGACCATGTCTCCATCCAGCTCAAGCGAGACCTGAAACTCCTCAGGAAGGTCATCTGCCGCCGGTGTCTGGTTCCCCTCGCAGTCTCGCTCATACCCCGGCTCGACGATCGCGAGCGCGGTCACGAAGACGCTGCAGCTCTCGACGCCGCACGCGATCGTGTGGTCGCGGCGAACGGTCGGCGTTTGGCGCCGCTGCTGACACTCGCCATCCGTCGCGAACTCCGCTTCCGTCTTGGTCACGGAGACCTCCCCGCGGATCCACTCCCCTTCGACGCGCAATGAGGTGAGGTCACTGACGGTCGCGCTTTGCTCGGCGCCCGGCTCGTCCATGTCGCTCCCCAGCTCCATTGAGAACAGCACGTAAGGTTCGCCCTCTTCTGGATCATCGCTCGGGACCGCGACGACGAAGATGTGCGTCAGCGAGCTGTACTCGGCGACATTCAGGCGAGCACGAAACACATGCGCGGTGCCGCTGCTCATCGCGACCGACTCGAAGAACGCGACCGTGACCTCCGGGTACACTTCCGCGTTCTCTTGCTCGAGTTTCGCTCTGATGAGCGACGCCAACTCGGCGGGTGGTGGTTCGATCACGGCGACCTGCGGAGAAGCATGCGGAGCGGTCTGCACAGGCGCTTGCGGGTGTGCTTCGAGCTCGGCCGGCTCATCGACCGCACGTTCTTGAACCATGGCTCCGCCACAACCACAGACCAAGCTCAGCGCGATCAACAGAGTCTTCATCCGACGACCTTACCAAAACACAAAGTCAGTTCGGGTCGGGCGGGAGTCGCTTGAACATGCCCTGCGCAGACGGCGAAAAACCAGCCGCGCGCAGGTGCGTCGAGATGGACGAAGTCGCGGCGGCCTCGCCATCGATCCGCTTCAGCACCACGCCGGCACCACCCCGCTTTCCGCGAACGCGTCCAAAGCCGCGTCCGAGCCCTTCCGCGAGCTGAACCGCGGCGCGCGTCTTGTCCGGATCCGCCGGAGGCAAGAACGAGGTCACCGCTTCACGCGATCGGCTCACGACGCCGAGCAAGACGCCGTCTCCCAAAATGACCTGTGCGCCCGCCGCGCGTTGCAGCGTTCCCTTCGCGGTCTCTTCATCGCGCGGCCACGGAACGACCGCGCCAAAGACGTTCGCGGGGTCGGTCGCGGCCAGCACATCGGTTCGGCGATCGAGCGAGTCGATCGGTGCGTCGCGATGTTTGCGCAGGCGATCATCGGCGCCGGGCAAGGCGAACTGGGTCGCGCCCAAGCCTTCGACGAAGTAGCCGCGCCGTACCCGTCCTGCTTCTTCAAGCGCTTTGAGCACGGGGTACACCGCGCTGAACCCGCCTTCGATCCCTTCGAGCTTCATCGCCTCTCGCGTGAGCACGCCATGCCGTTCCAAGAGCTGCGTCGCCATCGCGCTCAAGTGCTCGGTCGGGGTTCGTGAAAACGCGGTCGGCAAGAGCGCCCAGCGTCCTTGCGTCCCCGGCGTCGCGACCCGGCCACGGGATCCGCGACGTCGCGACGAGCCGCCGCTCTTGTCTCCTGCGCGAAGCGACCGCAGCGGCGCGAGCGTGTCGTTGGTCACCTCGCCCGACCACACCAGATCCCAAAGCGCCTCGAAGACCTCGTGCTGCGGACGCGATGCGCTCGCGGTCAGATCACGAAAGAACGACGCGCCCCGCTCTCGCAAGTGCGCGCGAAGAACATCATGAAGCTCACCTTCGACGGGCGTCACGGCCGGCGCGAGCTTGTCGTAGTGGTCCGCGAAGTAGAGCGCGATGCGTCCGTCTTTCCCGCCAAGCGAAGACACCCCACGCCAGAGCACTTCGCCGCTCGCGCACAGCTCATCGAGGTCACGCCGGTCAAAGGTCTTCATCCGCGCACGGAGTACTTCTTCTTCCAGCACCGACGCCGGAATGGGCGCGCCTTGCAGCTGCTCGATCACGCGCGAGAGCCCGTCAAGACCACGCGCCCCGCGTTCGCCATGTTTGATCTGATGCCAGTCGATCGAGAAGCGCGAGAACGCCTCGTGACTCACCGGCTCCACCTGCGCCCGGAGCTTCGCGAGCGACCGCCGCTTGATCGAGCGCATCACATCCGCGTCGCAGTATTCTCTGTCGCTCACCGACGGGGCCAGCGCCGCTCGCCTTCGCTCCGCTACGGACTCGCGACTGAGCCCCGGTGAGCGATCTAATTCCTGTCCTTGGAATGTACGCTTCGCGCCCTTCGGCAAGAACGCGCCTTCCAGAACACGCCCGCTCGCGACCAAGCGCTCCAGCGCAGAGCGAACCGGGCCGACGCCAAGCGCCAGACGCTCCGCAATCGCTTCCGCGTGAAACGGACCATGCGTTCGCGCGTACCGAGCGCAGAGCTCTTCGAGCGGACGCAGCACCGGGTCGAGAAGATCGATCGGGGTCCACACCGGCGGCACGATCCCTAAGCCGTCGCGATAGCGCGCGATGTCGTAGGCCGCGATGAACCTCTCTTGTCCCGCGATCTTGACTGGGTGAATCCGCTTCTGCGCGACGAGCTCCGCGAGCAACGCATCGGTGTCCTGATCTTCCGCGACGCGCGACGCGATCTCGTCACGCGTGAGGTCGCCGAGATCGAGCAAGAGATCATGAAGCGCGTCGGCGTGCTTGATCGGATAGAGGTAACGCTGAAGGCGATGCTCGTTTTCCTCGATCGCCTCCAGATCGAGCAGCTCACGAAGCTCGGGTTCGCCGAGCAGCTCGCGGAGCTGTTCATGGTCCAGCGTGAGCGCGCGCGCGCGACGTTCGGCGAGCGGCGAGTCCCCTTCGTAGAGAAAGCTCCCGACCCAATCAAACATGAGCGATGCCGCGAAGGGCGAAGGCTTCTTGGTCGACACCGGCGCGACCAGAACGCGGCGCGACTCGACATCTTTGAGGACCTCGACCAAGCCGGGCACATCGCAGGCGTCCTTGAGGCACTCGCGATAGGTCTCGAGCACGATCGGGAAGTCCGCGTATTGGGTCGCGACCGACAGAAGCCGCGCCGACTTGCGGCGCTGCTGCCACAAGGGAACGCGTTTGCCCGGTCGCCTCTTCGGGAGCAACAACGCGCGGCCGGCGTTCTCACGAAAGCGCGCCGCGAAGAGCGCGGTGTCGGCGAGCTGCCCGGTGATCAGCGACTCCACTTCGTCCGCGCGCGGAAAGAAGAGCGTCTCGTCGGGGGGCTCGTCGGTCTCGGGCATCCGGAAGACCATTCCGTCGTCGGACCACATCGCGTCGACCTCGAGCCCGATCTCGCGACTGAGCAACGCGCGGATCGCGGTGACCCACGGGGCGTGCACCTTGGCGCCAAAGGGCGTGAGCACCGCGACGCACCAGTCGCCGATCTCGTCGACGAAGCGCTCGACCACCACGCAGCGGTCGGTCGGCAACCGTGACGTCTCTTGTTGATCCGCGAGGTACTGCACGAGGTTCTTCGCGGCGCGTTCATCGAGCGCGTGCTCAGAAGAGAGGCGCGCGATCGCTTCGCCTTCCCGTTGCCCAGAGAGCTCACGCGCGAGCTTCCCGATCGCGCGTCCCAGCTCGATCGGTCGCCCGAGCTGCTCGCCGCGCCAGAACGGCATCTTGCCGGCTTCGCCCGGCGCGGGCGACACGAGTACTTGGTCGTGCGTGATGTCCTCGATGCGCCACGAGCTCGCGCCCAAGATGAAGACGTCGCCTGCGCGGGACTCGAAGACCATCTCTTCATCGAGCTCACCGACGCGAACCGGCTTTTCCGCGCCCGCCAAGAACACTCCGTAGAGACCGCGGTCGGGAATGGTCCCCGCGTTCGCGACCGCGAGGAGCCGCGCACCGCGACGCGCCGAGAGCGTGCCCGCGATCCGGTCCCAGGTGATCCGGGCGCGCAGCTCGCTGAACTCGTCGCTCGGGTAACGACCGCTGAGCATGTCGAGCACGCCGAGGAACGAACGCTTCGGCAGCTCCGCAAAAGGAGCCGCACCGCGGACCTGATCGTAGAGCGCGTCCACCGCGATCGGCTGCTCTTGCTGAACCGTGATCGCGACGACTTGCTGCGCCAAAACATCCAGCGGGTTGCGCGGGTAGAAGGTCTCCTCCACTTCGCCGGCAAACATGCGCGCAGCAATCGCCGCGCACGCCAGCAGATCGCCGCGGTACTTCGGAAAGACCACGCCGCGCGAAATGGCGCCCACGTGATGACCCGCGCGACCGACGCGCTGAATGCCCGACGCGACGCTGATGGGCGCCTCGATCTGCACCACGAGATCCACCGCGCCCATGTCGATCCCGAGCTCGAGCGAAGAGGTCGCCACGATCGCGGGGAGCTCTCCACGCTTAAGCCGATCTTCGATCACGGCGCGCATGTCTTTGGCGACCGAGCCGTGATGCGCTTGCACCAGCTCTTCTTCCGCCAGCTCATTCAGCGCGCCCGCCAAGCGCTCCGCGAGGCGACGACTGTTCACGAAGATCATCGTGGTCGTGTGCGCGCGGATGAGTTCAATCAAGCGCGGATGAATCGAGGGCCAGATCGAGTTCGCGCGCGGCGCACTGCTCGCCGGCCCAGACGCGAGCTCTTCCGACTGCGCGAGCTTGGCCATGTCTTCGACCGGGACCTCGATCGTCAGCTCGAGCGCTTTGCGTTTTCCCGCGTCGACAATCGTGACCGGCCGGCCTTTACCGCTCGCGACGTCCACCCCGCCAAGCAAGCGCGCGACCTCGTCGAGCGGGCGCTGGGTCGCGGAGAGACCGATTCGCTGAAGGGGCGCAGAGGTCAGCGCTTCCAGGCGCTCAAGCGAGAGGAACAAATGCGCGCCGCGCTTGCTCGCGACCATCGAGTGGATCTCGTCGATGATGACGGTCTCGACGCTCGCGAGCACGCTCCGCGCTTGCGACGTGAGCATCAAGTAGAGCGACTCGGGCGTCGTGATCAGGATGTCGGGCGGGTGCTTGTGAATCCGCCGGCGGTCGCTCTGCGGTGTGTCACCTGAGCGAACCGCGATCGTGAGCTCGCGATGCTCGACTTCTTCGCGCTGCGCGATCGCGCGGATGCCAGCGAGTGGAGCGCGAAGGTTGCGTTCGACATCCACCCCGAGCGCTTTGAGCGGGGAGATGTAGAGAACGCGAACGCCTTTGCGTGTGGTGTTCGGGTCGCCCTTGCTGCCCTTTCGACCGACGCGGAACATCAGCCGGTCGATCGCTTGGAGAAACGCGGTCAGCGTTTTACCGGATCCCGTGGGCGCGAGGAGAAGCGTCGTCTCTCCGCTCGCGATCGGAGGCCAACCTTTGCGCTGCGCATCGGTCGCGTCGTGAAACGAGTTGGTGAACCAGCGCTGCGTGCACGGGTGAAGGAAGCGGAGCGCGTTCGAATCGGGGTCGGCGGAAGACATCGAGCGAGAAGAGCATCGCACGCCCGGGCGACAGGTTCATGCGCTGCCCCGTGGCTTGTGACCCAGCAGCCCCCGTACGATAATGCGACATGCGCGCGGCCACTCTTCGCTGGTTCCTTATCGTCTCGCTCACGCTTGTCGCGGGGCTCTCCAGCGGATGCCTCACAAACTCGTATCACATCGGCCCTGGCGAGCTGTCCCGCCTGGCGCAGACGCCACCGGAGGAACGCGGCGAGCGCGTGCGGGTCACTCAGGAGCTCGTCTTCGGCGCGCACGAGCCACCCGAAGCGGGTCGTACAGTCGCGAGCGGAACGCCCGTCGTGGTCTCGGACATCCCGGTCCCGATCCGGTTCCGACTGCGCTCTGGACTTCAAGGGAGGCGCGGCCTCATTGGGCGACCAGGTCGCGCGCGCCCAAGAGCGCGACGAACCGGACGCGTTCGAACCGTCATGGGCGGAACACGCGTGCGAGCACGATCGGCCGTTCGGCGGCGAAGCGGAACCGTTCGTACGCGAAGCCGAAGCGCGGTTGTACGGCGAACCGGAGGCGTCAGGATCGGACGCGCTTCGTCTGGGTCGCGCTCCGGCTCTCGTTCCCGATCCGGACGCTCGCGGTCTGGGTCACGAGGTTCTGGAATCGGCAAAGCGGGGGCCGCCATCGCCGCCGCGGTCGCGGTGCTCGCGGTCGTCGCGGTTGTCGGAGGCGGCGCGGCGTTGATCGCGACAGAAGCGAAACGTTACGACGGATGGGTTGGCGTCCACCCGATGCATACCGTTCACCTTTTTGGACCGTACGGTGATCACCTCGCACTGCCGCTCGCCGCGCTTACCCTGGAGCACACGGAGTGGGCCGCCCACGCGGTCGTGATCGAAGACGAAGGTCCGCTCGTTCATCTGGAACGCGCTCCGCTCAACCGCCGCGGGATGACCTTCGGTTTGGCGGGCGGCTACAACTCGCTCGACGCGACGCGAGACTCGCGGACCCACGGAGGCTCACTACGGTTGGAGCTGGGCGGCTTCCCGACGCAATGGCTCGGCATCCTCGCGACGATGAACGTGGGCTTCGGAGAACGCAGCCGACAGACGGTCATCAACACGCGCTTCGGAGGTGAGCTTCAGATCATCCCGCTCGGGATCGGTCGCTTCCATGCAGGCCTCTTTGGACAAGCCGGTTGGCAGCAAGCGCGACGCTCAGATGAGTTCGGCCCCTACCGCGAGCGCGGCGGCTACTACGGCGGCGGCGCCCTCTTTCAGCTTGAGATGACGACGCGTTCCGCGGTCACCTTGCGCGGAGGCGTGAGCACCTCGGGAGGTCAGTTCTTCCCGGAAGCGCACGTCGGAATCTCAGTCTTCTAGGGTCATTTGACTGGCACAGCGGCTGGCACGAGTGTGGTCGAATCCTCACTACAGTGACCAATCGGTCGTTCTTTTGGCGGGATATCTGGACGGCATATCCATTGCGTAGAGACCCCTGCATGAAACAGATCAAAGCGTTTCCGCTCCTCTTCTCCCTCCTCATTCTCGGCGGCTGTGATCCAGACGCCGTCGAAGCTCCTCCCGCGATCGCGACCCCTGCGACCGACTCGGAAGCGCTCTTCTGCGCGCTCCCGAGCGGCGACATTGAGGTCGCCCACTACTGGGTTCAAACAAGAGACGGCCTCAACCTCGATGAGCTCGTCTCGGTCGTAGAGCCGGACATGGGTGACGACCTCTGCGAACACGTCGACACGACCTCTGACGATGGGCTGATGGGCGTGGACCAAACCGTGGGCGGCCTCGTCGCGGCCATGCGAACCGTTGCTGGTGTTGATGTCGTCAACCCAACCGTCAGTCGTTCCGAAGGGCTCGCCTCGCTCACCCTCGGCGCGATCGCGGATACATGTTCCGCCAACGTCACGCTTTCGCTCGATGGGGAAGACTTCGACTTCGAGGTCGCGGAGATCGTGGACGGGAAACTGATCGCGCGACGCGCCGCCGTCGACGTCCCCATCTTTCTTCAGGACAAGGACTTCGAGGTCTTCGAAGAACGACCGCGCTTCTTTGATGCGGTGCTCGTCGTCGATCGCACTGGTGCGACGCTGGGCGGGTTCGTGGAGGTGGACTGGCTCGCCGATGTCATTCGCCAGATCGACGAACAGTTGGCGGACGACGATCCAGACGCCGACGCCGCGACGCTGTTCGCTCGCAGTACCGCCGACAACACGCCAAACCCCACCGCGGATCGCTGCGAACGCGCGTCAGCATCCATTCGCCTCGAGTTCTCCGCTCCGCTTTAGAGCGTGATTCGAGATGAGCCGGTGTTGAGGAGGGTTCATCCGCCGTCCTCGAACCGAGTATGAGTCGAGCTGTGGCGAGTGATAGCGGATAGCGGATGGGCGGCGATGGGCCGACCCCGGCGGCGGAACTCGCCCACCTATCTCGAATCACGCTCTAGCCTGCTAGCCTACTAGCGCGCACAAACGGCATCCCACTGGAACGCGCGAGCACTTGAGGTACGTTGCCGTCTCGTGCCCGCGCGTTCGCTCATTGTCGGCCTGGACGGCCTCGATCTCGATCTCCTCCACGAGATGGGCGAGGCGCGCTTACCGACGCTCTTCTCGCTGATGCGCGGAGGCGCTTACGCGCGGCTTGAGAGCGTTCAGCCTCCGGCGACCCTCCCCAACTGGACCACGTTCCTGACGGCCCTCGACCCTGCCGCGCATGGCGTCTTCGACTTCACGCGTCGCCACGGCTACCGCGTTCACTTCGCCGCCGGCACCGCGCGCGAGGTGCCCACGCTCTTCGCCCGGCTCGACGCGCTCGGGATGCGGTGCGCTTGCCTCGGCTTCCCCGCGACCTGGCCCCCAGAGAGGCTCAAACACGGCGCGTTCATGAGCGGCTGGGACGCGCCCGTCGCGTTCGAAGCGGATCGATCATTCGTTCACCCGCCGTCGCTCTATGACGCGATCACCGAGCGCTTCGGAACGCCGCGCTTTGATGACGTCGACGAGTTCGACGCGGACGCTCCCGGTTGGCATGACGCGCTTCCTGGAAAGCTATGCGAACGCATCGCGAACAAGACCGAGCTTGGTCGCTTCATGCTCGATCGCGACGACTGGGACGTGTTCGCGCTCTACTTCGGCGAGAGCGATACCGCGAACCACCATCTCTACGCGCTCCATGATGACCGCTCTCCAAGGCACCTGCCGGGCGCGTCCCGCGAAGGCCTCACGCGCGTCTACATGGCGCTCGACCACGCGGTCCATGAGCTGCTGGAGCGCGCTCGCGGCGTCGACGGGAACGGCGAGGTTGAGCTGACGATCGTCAGTGACCACGGATCTGGCGGCTCGAGCGACAAGGTGCTCTACCTAAACCGTGCGCTCGCCGATGCGGGGCTCTTGACGTTCAAGCCCGGGAGCCGCGTTCAGGGCGCGCTCACCAAGGCGACCAAGGACCTCGCGCTCACCCTCCTGCCGCCGAAGATCCGCGAGGGGCTCTTTCGTTTCGGCGGCGCCGCGCTCCCGAGCTGGCTTGAGAGCCGCGCGCGTTTCGGATCCATCGACATGGAGCAGAGCCTCTGCTTCAGCGAAGAGCTCAACTACTTCCCCGCGATCTGGCTCAACCTCGCGGGGCGCGAACCCCAAGGGATCGTGCACGCGTGCGACAAGAAGCGGGTCATCCGCGCGATCCGGACCGCGCTGCTCGCCTTGCGTGATCCCGACACTGACGAACGCGTGGTCGAAAGAGTCGAGCTGCGCGAATCGCTCTACGACGGGCCGTACCTCGACCGCGCGCCAGACCTTCTACTGACGCTCGCCCTCGATCGCGAAGCAGACGCGCGCGGCTACAGCTACAACGTCGCTCCAAGCGGAGGCCCGGGTCCGATCTTCGAGCGGCTCGACAAAGATGACTACCTCGGACGCAAAGGCCGGAGCTTGTGCGGGAGCCATCGGAGCCACGGCGTCTACATCGCGCATGGACCACGGGTTCTCCAGGTCGGCGAGATCGAGGCGCACATCGCGGACGCTTCGGCGACGCTCCTCGCGCGCCTCGACGTGGCGGTCCCGCGAGAAGCACGCGGACGGGTCCTCTTCGAGATCCTCGATGGCTTCGGCGAAGCGCGCGCGCTCCCGACGGTCAAGCGCGAACGAACCGATGCCACCCGAAACGTCGGCAAGGTCGAGGCCAGGCTCCGCGCGCTTGGCTACATCGAGTAGCGCGCCAAGGCGTCTTTCGCCGCGCTCCGGACGCGCTCGTCATCTCGTTCGTTCGCCGCCACGGCGAGCAGCGCTTCACGCGCGTCTTCGGATTGAACCCCGCGCGCGAAGAGCGCCCCGAGCGCATGGAGAACCGCGAGTCGCGCGCCCTCTTCTTCCGACGCGACCATCGCGTGTGCGTAGGCAGCGTTGTTCCCCGAGAGATCAGCGGGCAGGACGTACGGTTTGCCGATGCGCCGAATCAACGCCGGGATCGCGCGCAAATCGCCGATGACGGCGAGCGCTTGCGCCGCGGAGCCGACGACCCAGTCATCGCCCTGGTCCAGCTGCGCGATGACCGCTGGAACCAACGGAGCGAGCGACGGGTCGGCGCGCTTCGTGATCTCGTCCAAGACCCTCATTCGCGCGTAGACATCCTTGGCGTTCGCGAGGGCGCGCTCGAGCTCCTCGACCGTTTGGTTCACGAAGAAGGGAACCGCGTCAGCCACTGCGTCATCGGATCAAACGCGAGCTTCGCGCACTCATCCCCGACGAAGAGATCGGCGTGCGCGTACCAGTCGTCCCGCGTACCCACCTTGACCACCTCGACCGGCCCGCCCCAGATCGCGCGCGCCGAGGTCGCGGTGTCCGGCGGCACGATCCCGTCGCGGTTCGCGTAGACCACCAAGAGCGGGCGTGATTCGTTCTGCAACGCATGGCTCACGTTCACGCCGTGGAGGATGAGGTCCTTGCTCTTCACCCAGCGCGCCAGCTCGGCGTTCAGGCCGGGGTGAGGATCTTCGACGGTCTTGGTCATCTCGTCCGCGCGCGACATGTCGATGTGCTCGGGGTTCGCGTAAAGGTAGGCGACCCGCGGAACGCGTTTCACGACCGGCATGAACGCGCGCGCCATCTGACGGGTCCCGCGCACGCGCATCAAGGAGAGCAGCCGCGGCGAAGCGAACGCGAAGCGCATGATACCCGGCACCCGATCCCAGCGGAGCGGCGCACCGAACGCGACCATTCCGAGGACCCGCGCCTCAGGCCGGAGCGCCAGGTGCGCATAGGAGATCGTCCCGCCCAGGCTCGCGCCGACCAAGACGACGTTCCGATGGCTCGTCTGCGTTGCCTTGAGGACATCATCGATCGCGGTCTCGAGGTCGTTCTGCACTAGGTTCGCGAGCGTCACCTTGCCCGCGCGTCGCCGGACCTTCTTCGAGCGCCCTTGGCCGCGAAGATTCGCCGTCCACACCTCGTGCCCCGCGCGCGCGAGGCTCTCGACCATCGACGTCCCGCGGGGGTGAAACTGCAGGACGAAATGGTTCATCCCGTAGCCCGGCACGAGAACCACTGGGGGCTTGCTCGGCTCGAACGCATCGCTCGCGAAACGAGTCAGGTGCAGTGACCATCCATCCACGGTCGTCGGGAACCGCTCTTTCCGCCGGGGCTTCACGCGCGCAAGCTACCAAGAGTCGGGATCACGCGCCGGGATGATCACGCGGCCACCCTCCGTAAGGTCATCACGACTTCGGCAAGTCTTCGCAGGGGCGGGCCGTCACGTGTACGCTCCAAGCCGCCTGAATGGTCCAGTCGATCGAGCGCATCTTTGGGGTCCCGGAAGGGCGCGGTCTGCTCGCGCTTCGCTTGGTCGTCATGATCTTCACGCTCTCGTGCGGGATCGCGCTGATCAAGTCGGCACAAAACGGGATCTTCCTAGAAGCGTTTCCGCGCACCACGATCCCGTGGGCGTTCGCCGCCTCGGCGGTCACGCTCGCGATCTCGAGCTCGGTGATCGTCGCCTTCACGACGCGCGCGGGACCGATCCGCCTCGCGGGCTACTCCTTGGTCATCGGGATCGCGCTCCTGCTCACCTTGCGCGCGGGGCTCTATCTCTCACACGCGCCCGCGGTTCGCTTCGCCGCGTACGTCGTGATCGAAGCGCTCTCGGGTGTGTTGATCATTCAGGTCTGGTCCGTCGCGAGCGCCGCGACCGACGCGCGCTCCTCAAGACGCTTGCTCCCGATCGCGGGCGTGGGCGCTTCGGTGGCATGGGTCCTCGCGGGCCTCGCGGTCCCGCCGATCGTTCACTCGCTCGGCGCTGAAGCGCTCCTCTTCTTCGCCCCGGTCTTCTTCGGGGTCACCTGGTTCTTTGTCCGGCGCATTCGTAAAAAGAACCTCACGCTTCGTCGGCGCACCCGCGCTCCTCTGCTCGAGTCCTGGCGCGAGGGCTTTCGCTTCGTGGGGCGGGTGCCGCTCATGCGGCTGATGGTCTCGCTCTCCATGCTGGCGTTGATCATGGAGCAGCTGATGGATCTCGAGCTGATGGCGGCCGCGAGGCTCGAGCTCGAAAACGCCGAGGCCATCTCGAGCTTCTTCAGCGGTTACTACGCGGTCACCAGCGCGGTCAGCATCGTCTTCTTGCTGACGATCTCCGGCCGGATGTTGAACGCGCTCGGCGCGACCCGCTCGCTCTTGGTCACGCCCCTCGCGATCGCCTGCGCATCGATCTTCGCGATCATCTCGCCCAGCTTGGTCGCCGCGGTCGTGCTCCGCGGCACGGGGCGCGTCCTCAAGCAGTCCATGTGGTCGTCGGGCGCCGAGCAGATGCAGACGCCGCTCTCTGGCGTGAGGCGCTCTCAAGCCAAAGCCGCCATCCGCGGCGTGATCTCTCCCGCCGGCTACGGCATCGTCGCGCTCCTGCTCGGCACCCTTCCCGAGGACGCGGACCCGCGCTTGCTCTCGATCGCGACGTTCTTGGTCGCGGCGCTGATGTGCGGCTTGATCCTCTTCCGCGCGCGCCGGCTCTACTTGAGCGCGCTCCATCGCGCGGTCGACGAACGCCGCTTGATGCTCGGGGTCGCGCGCGCTCCGCTCTCCGCCGCCTTTGACGCCGAGGCGTGCGCCGCGCTCAAAGACGAGCTCGAGGGAGGAGACGTCGGTCGCGCGATGTTGGCGGCCGAAGCGCTCGGGATGACGGCCGGACCGCTCGCCGCGACCGTGCTCCGCGGCGGTCTCGCGCACGACTCGGACGAGGTCCGCTTTGCGACGATCGATGGCCTCGCGCGAAGCGCGCATCCCGAGGCGCTCGATTGGATCGCCGCGCATCTCGGTTCTGAATCACACCCGCCGGTTCGCCGCGAGTGTCTCCGCGCGCTCCGCGGAAAGGGGCCGCGCGAAGCGCTCACGCGCGACGATCCAGATCCCGACGTCGACGCCCTGCGACGTGTCGTTCATTTGGAGTCGACCTTGGACGGCGAAGCGCTCGGCGACGCGCTGCTGCCGCTGCTCGATGACGATCCCACGAGGAGGCACGCGCTGACCGCGCTGACGCCGGCCGCGGTGAACGCCCGCGGGGTCCGTTCCCATCTCTCCGCGCTGCTTGAAGACGCGAGCTCAGAGACCAAGCTCGACGTGGCCGAGGCGATCGTGCGGCTGAAGCTGACGACGCTGATCCCCGACGTGATCCGCTTGCTCAAGGACCCGCAAACCGCGCCGGTCGCCGCGCGTCACTTGGTGGAGCTGAGCACGCCAGAGAGCCGCTCGGCGAAGACGGCGAACCGATCGTTCGCGGGGTCGCTCTCGCGCATCGCGAGCCGACTCGATGACGAGCCCGAGCTCCCGGTCGCCGAAGCGATCGTGCTCCGGCTCTTGCAACACCCGGACAAGGACATCCGGCGTCACGCGACGCATGCGTTGGCGAGCTCGGTGTGTCGAAAGACCCGCGCGCCGCTCTCTGGAACAGCGGTCACTCCATTGGTTCGACGTGAAGCCGAGCGGGCGTATCGGCTCTACTGGATCCTCGCCGGGATCGCGCACGACGACGGCGTCCCGGACTGGGAGGTCGACAAATCGTTCGGCTTCCTCGCGCACGAGCTCGACCTTCGGATCGAAGAGGCCCGGCGCGACCTTCTCGACGTGCTGCTCCTGTGCGGGCGTCAGCGCTTGGTCTCCGCGGTCGAGGTCGGTCGGCGCCAGCGCTCGGTCGCGCGTGACGCGCAAATGGCGGAGCTGCTCGAGGTCGGTCTGGCGCGCGAGCTCGCCCGCTACGTGGTCCCGATCTTCGAGCGGCTCTCGCTCCGCGAACGTGTTCAGAAAGCCAAGGAGCTGGGCATCCTCGACGAGAGCGCGCTGCGTGATCCGCTGGACGCGATCATCTCGCTCGACGATGATCACCTCCGCCGATGCGCGATGGTCACCTATGGGGAACGTTTTGGTGAACGCTTCCCCGAGCTCACGGCGCGCGAAGAAACAATGGTCCCGATATTTGAGCGAATGCGTTTTCTCCGGAGCGTCCCGATTTTCCGGGAGCTCTCGGGCGACGACATCATGCAGCTGGCCGAGCGCGTCGACGAAGTCGAGCACGCCGACCAAGACGTGATCTTCTGCCAAGGCGAGCCCGGCGAAGCGCTCTTCCTCGTGGTGCGCGGGAAAGTCGAGGTGCGCGCGGACGGCGTGACGCTGGCGACGTTTGGCGAGCGCGACTTCTTCGGAGAGCTCGCGCTGCTGGACAACGCGCCCCGAAGCGCGGACGCGGTCTGCGTCGAGGACGCGGTCATGCTCCGGTTGCGCGGCGTGGACCTGGAAGAGCTGATGGCGCGCCGACCCGCGACGATCCGCGAATTTGTCCGGGTGCTCGCGCGACGTTTACGCGACGCGCGGTGACCTTCGTTCTGGCGCTGCTGTTGTAAGCGCTCTCGTCGCGGGGTCAGGTGCTACACCGTGAAGATGCGGTTCTTCCTCACGCTCGCGCTCGCCTGCTCACTCCTCGGTTGTGGAGATGACGACACGTCCATGGACACAGGGGCCGACACCAACACGGCCGACACCAACACCGCGGACACCGCGATCGACACGAACGCCGGGGACACCGACATGCCCGACACCGAGCTGCCCGACACCGAGCTGCCCGACACCGACCTGCCCGACACGAACATGTTGGACACGAACATGCCGGACACGAACATGCCCGACACGAACATGCCTGACACGAACATGCCCGACACCCGCGACCCCCTGCCTGGCGCGCACCCTGACATCGTTGAGATCCGCGACGTTCCCGGCCGGCGACCGGGTGGGCGCAGCTGGGCGGATAGCTACTCCGTGGGTTCGCGTTGCTACTGCGAATCGACCTTCGATCACAGCATCGGACCGATCATGGTGGACACACCGGTCGGCCGGCGCACCGTCCGCCAAGTGTGCGACGCGATCGGACCGGGACCGGGGAGCCGCGGAACGGGAGGCGAGCCGGACCGACCACTTTACAACGACATCCAGTGCGGCAACGGGCCCGCCAACGACGCGGGCGACGAAGATGACTGTCCGGGACGCGTCGACATCGGTCGGGAGGGCTGCGGACACATCGGGCCTCGCTGGGATCTCTCCGTTCTCTGACCCTCACGAGCGACAGCCGCTTAAACGAAAAACGCGGAGGTCGAGTCCTCCGCGTTTTTCTTGGTTCGTCTCAAAAGAGACAGCCGCGCGTTACTCCGCCGGGCGGATCGTGATGCGCGCCATGTCGGCGACCTCAGGGTAGACCCACACGCCGTCGGGAACGCGACGAACGAGTCCGTTGCCTTCCGCTTCGCCGGTGTTCGGGCCCGCCTGACGCGGCGCCTGATCCGCTCCGCCAGCGCCCGACTGGTTTTGCTCGGTGCCCGCGTCCCAGACGCGCAGCTCGCTCGCGATGTCGGCGGCGATGTCCGCGTCGGAGCGGGGCGCGCCCGCGTCGTCCAGAAGCGCGACGCCACCCGGACCGAAGGCCAAGAAGAGGTCGTTGCTCGGGACGATCATCGTCGCGAAGCTGAACAACGGGTTACCCGCGTCCGGGGTCACCGAGAACGAGTAGCTGTTGCCCGGCATCGCGGGGCCTGGCTCCGCCGCACCATCGGGGATCGCCTGGACCCCAGAAGCGAGAACGTAGACGTCTTCGCCCAGCGCGGCCGCCAGCATCGACGGGTCCCCGTCTTCCGCGAGCGGCTCAAGCGCCTCAGAAGCCGGCGCGCCTTCAGTGAAGAGCGACGCCGCGGAGGAGTGGACCGCGTGCGCGACCGGCGTGATGATCGGGAAGCCTTCCGCGACGCCCGTCGTGGCGACGGTCACGTCGAAAGTGCCTGGCGTTGCTGAGTTGACGATCGTGACGTCGATGAGCCCGCTGAGATCCGCGAGCATGTTGGTGGCGTCCGCGTGGCGACGAATGACGGCGTTCTCATCAGCGGCGCCGGTGTCGGGGCCGGCCTGACGCGGCGCTTGGTCGGGACCGAAGCCGGGGATCTGGTCCGCTTCCGTACCCGCGTCCCACAGCTCGAAGCGACGGCGTACCTCGGCCTGAACGTCGTCCGCGCTCCGCGGTTCACCCGCGTCGTCGAAGAGCGAAACGCCTTCCGGGGAGAGCGCGAAGAAGGCGTCGTTGCTCTGGATCATCATGGTCGTGAAGCTGACCAGCGGCATGTCGGCGGTCGGCGTCACGTCGAAGGAGACCGAGTCGCCTCCCATGACGGGGCCCGAACCGACGATGCCGGAGTCGGCGACCGAGGCGAGACCTCCCAACGCGGCGGCCAAGATGCTGGCGTTGCCGTCTTCCGCGATCGCTTCGATCCCGGCAGAGGCAGCCTCGCCCATTGTGAAGAAGCTGGCGGTGTCGTCGTGCGAGGCCCAGAGAACCGGCGAGAACGGCGCGAGGAGCGCGCCCGACTCCGGCGCGACGTTCGTGAGCGTGAAGGTGTAGACACCTGCGGCCTCCGTGACGTCGACGCGGATGAGCGCTGACGCGAGGGGCAAAGCGTGGGTGCTCCCGGTGAACGCGCGAACAACGCCCTCGGCGGCACCGGTGTCAGGACCGCCCTGTCGCGGCGCCTGGTTTGGACCCGCGCCGGGCGCTTCGTTCGCCTCGGAGCCGACGTCCCAGATCGCGACCAGGTCGGTCACGTCGCGCTCCGCGAGCGGCGCGCCGTCCGCGTCGAAGAGCTCAATGCCGGCTTCGTCCGGCGCCAAGAAGACGTCGTTGGTCTGCACGACCATCGTCGCGAAGCTGAGCTTGTCTCCGGGCTCCGCCGAGATCTCGACCTCGTACGCGCCGCCCGGGAAAGCGGGACCCGGCGCGTCTGCTCCGTCCGGCGTGTTGAACATGACCGCGCCGTCGAGCGCGCTGGCGAGCTGCATCGCGGAACCATCTTCAGCGATCGCGGCGAGGCCTTCGCCTCGATCCGCTTCGCCCATCCGGAAGAGCGGCGCGTCTTCGCTCGTCGCGACCGCGACGCCAGGCGCGAACGGGGTCCCGAGCGGTCCGCCCGAAGAGATGTTCTCGATCCTCAGGATGAACGCGGTCGCGGTCTCGCCAGTGTCTTCGCCAACATCGGGGGCGTTCGTGTCCGCCTCGTTCGTGTCCGCTGCGTTGGTGTCAGGCATGGCGTCCGGCGTTCCGGTGTCCATGGCCGTATCGTCGTCATCTCCGCACCCGAGCGCGAGCACGCAGCCGAGTAGGAGGTAAGGCAGTCTTCGCATAAGTGGTTCCTCGTTCGGTTGGAGCCCGCGCCGATCGCGAGCCCGGTACCGAACGCCTTATGCGTGTGCTTCCCCTCCTGTTACGGAGGCGTCGTCGCGTCCTTTCGAACGCACCCATGCATGAAACGCAACGATCGCGAGCGCCTCGTGAACGTACAAACGACGAGATTCAAGAAGCGCAGCGTGGCTACATTTCAGTCGAGGACATCGAGGACGTCGTGGAGGTCGCGGACATCGCGGACATCGCGGACGTCGAAGACATCGACGAGGACGCGCCAGACTTCCTCATCCAAGGCGGAGGCTCCTGCATCGTCCAGCTCGGTCGCTCTTCCGACGGTTGGCGCAGCTCACAACCATCGTTGTCCGCGAGCGGTCCGTCCGGGACCAAGAAGCCATCGTCGATCCCGCCCATCCCGGTGACCTCGGTCGGCCCTTTGCAACCTTGCGCGATCCACGTTCGTACAAGCGCGACCTCTTCATCGGGGATCGACGGCAAGCCCATCGGCATCCCCAGCTCATGCTCGGAGTGCTCCGGACGCTCGTAGTCATGGAAGGGGTGCACGCGATCCCGCCGTTCCTCAAGACGACGGAGCAGCATCACCTCGATGATCGGTGAGAGCCCTCCCTCTTCTCGTGGTGTCAGCACGGAGTAGCGCTCCTGCGTCTCCGGATCGTAGGCGCCGCGGATGAGCATCTCGTACGTACGCATCGCGAGCTGATTTCCAGGCCAACCGAAGCCGCCCTCGTTGCCTGGCCCGCGATCACGCTCGTGATCGTTCATGTGGCAGTGCACGCAGATCCGCCCGAGCACCCGATCCTTCACCTCGGCCCAGCCCACTTCGCGATCGAGCACCGCCGGCACGGCCATCTGCGCGATGGGCGGCTGCGGCTCCAGCTCTGGGTCAGCGAACAAGATGAACTGCGCCAGGCGCTGCGCGTCCGGATATGTGATCCCCGTCTGCGGCATCAAGGTCTCCGGATGAAAGTCGCGCGGCCTCATGATCCACGCGACCAACACGTCTTCGCTCATACGGTCCCGAGTGAAGCGCAGGTTGGGCGCCAGTCGGCCCGCGTTGCCTTGCGCGCGGAGCACCGCCTCCGGCTTCCCGGTGTCGATGTTGCCGAGCGTGTGACAGTTGGTGCAGCCGCGTTGTGAAAAGAGCGCCTGGCCTTCACGCACGAAGTCGTCATTGCGCGTCGGCGCTTCGTGAACACGCGCGCCCTCATCGGCGTAAGGGTCAGCGACCTCTGCGACCGCGGCGAAGTAGCGCACGATCTTTTGACGGTCTTCATCGCTAAGGTTCGTGCGGATCATGTTCTCGTGCATCGCGGGCCGCAGGTCGTACGGGTCCGCGATGAACTCGTCGATCCAATCGGGATGCAGGCGGTGACCGATCTTCGTCAGGTCCGGCACCTCTTGGAAGTGATCGATGTTGCGCTGGTAGCGCTCGATGATGTCGCGTCCGTAGCGCTTGCTGAGCTTCTGGAACGTGCGGTGATCCGGCGTGAGCCCCTTGAGCCATTGATGGCAGCTGGTGCAGTGCTTGGGACGCGCCCCCGGCTCGACGTCATCGATGGTGTGGCAGCGATTGCACTGTTGTTCGACGAGCACCGCGCGGCCCTCTTCGATCGCTGAGGTGCGCGCCCCGGCGTCCCAGGCGTGATGGTGACGCGCGAGGACCTCTTCCGTGCTCGGCCCGGGAGCGGGTTCCGCGGGAGTCACGACCGCGCCCGTCTC
>CALJDU010000088.1 GCA_938024995.1 uncultured bacterium | reverse complement strand
ACGTCGGTCTCCATCATGGCGAGTACCGCTCCGCCACCAGCTCCGCGAGCGCGATGCGCGCGCTGGTGTCGTTGTAAGACGCGCGATGCAGGGCTTCACGTGTCGCTGAAGCACGCGCGGCCCGGTCCGGATCGAGGGATTCGATCCGCGCTCCGGACAGCAGCGCGAGCGTGTCGCGCGCGATGATCGCGATCTGTTCGCGGCGCTCCCCGAAATACGACTCCTTGAGGCGCGCGATGTAGCGCGGAAAGAGCGTCACGTAGTCGACGTCTTGATCGGGGTGATCGATCGCGAACCCCGCGACCCGCCCGATCAGGTCCGCGCGGAAGTTGGGGTCGTCGCCCGCTTGAATCATCTTCTCGACCCGCTCCATCAACTCAGCGTCCGCGTCTTCACTATTGCCGGTGACCGCGTTCTCGACGCGCTCGCCCTTCACGTGATTCGCGACGTGCGCGACGTACCGCTCAAAGAGCGTGAGGTACTGACTCTCGTCCACCAAGCCGGTCGCGGCGCGGAGCTCACGGTCGACGAGGTCAAGCCAGCGCTCCCGCGCGATCTTCACGAACCCGGCGTGGTCGCCATAGCCGCGGTCGATGTCATCGTGTAGGAAGGCGTAGTCGTCTCGCTCGCAGAAGGCCGCGATGCGTGAGAGCACCAACGCGGGATGCAGACACTCTGCGTCCGGGTCCGCGGCCGCCTCGAGCAGCAGCATCCGGATCTCGCGCGGAGACGCGCCCGTCAGTCCCTCGTAGGACACGCCCTCTTGCGCCTCGTCGTAGACCTTGTCGATCGATGACGCGAGGCGCTTTGCGTCGTCTGCGCTGAGGCGCAAGGGAACGACGCCCCGCGCGTACAGCTCTGCCTTCTCGATCGGCATCAGGTCCGCGGCGATACGCCCAACCTCGGGATCGACATAGCGATCCGCGCGGGCCCGGCGGAGACGCGTCAGCACGGCCCACAGCGCGGCCACGTACGAGGTGTGAGGCGCGACGTGTTGCGTCACCTGCGGGAGGATCTGCGTATCGTAGATCGCGCGCTCGTCGGTCACGGTCCGGAGGTAAGGCACGCGCACCAAGACCAAACGTCCCCGGAACGAGTTGAAGTCGGGGACCTGACGGAACGCGTTGAGGTGGAGCTCGTTACTGCTCGCGACCATCACGCTATCGATCGACATCGTCGAAAACGGCAGCGCGACCTCGCCGTTCTCGATCGCGAGGAGGAGGTACTTCCAGGCCTCGAGGGGTCGCTTGAGCAGATCCGAGAACTCAATGAGGCCGGCCGCGCCGTCGACCAGCTCGCCGAAGGACTCGAAGAGAGAGATCGCGCTCAGTGACGCCGGGAGCGACCCCACCGAACGGTCCGCGGTGATCTGACGCTCGCGTGCGTCGACCGCCATTTCGGGGCCGATCGTGATCGCGCCCACGCGGTAGCGCTTGCTGATGTAGTAGCGCTCGACGGAGATGTGTTGATAGACGCGGGCCAAGTCACCGCGATACGCGGTCAGGAGCGCCTGAAAGATCTGTTGATTCTTATGGCTGATCTCGCCGTCGCGTAGCGAGATAGGCGCACGTGAAACATCACCCAGGTTCGACGACAAGAACTCGCTCCGCGCGTCCGGCGGCAAGAGCAGTAACGGGTTCTCCCGAAGCTCGCTCGGCAAACGCGCCGCCACGCGATGTTCCGGAAGATGCGCATAGCTCTCGTCACCATCGGACGCGGTGTCGCCAAAGCCAATGTTGCCGCCATCCGCTCCGCGCGGGAACACCCAGCTAAAGCGATAGAGCGCGCCTTCGTCGGTCTTGGAGTATGCCTCGAGGGCGTGCATCAAGCAGCGGACGACCGTGGTCTTCGCGCTCCCGTTCGGGCCGTGCAAGAGCACCAACCGATTGGCGCGCCCTTCGCGAACGAACCCATCGAGCACGGCCGCGATCGCGGCTTGAATGGGCTCTTGCCCGAAGAGCGTCTGTTCCCCCGTCGCGAACGCCTGGTCAAAGAGACGATAGCGACGCTCGGTTCCCCACGGTCGCTCGACCTCGTCGACGCCAAAGTGATCGAAGGCGTCCCGAAGGTAACGAGAGGCGTCTCGCGAAAACGCTGCAGGGCTCTGGGCAAAGAGCGCGAGGTACTCCGCGAACGACAGCACGCGTCGCTCGCGCTCGAACCGTTCCTTGACGTCGTCGCCAACCTTCCGGAGAAGCGCAGCGACAGTTTCAGAGCGGGGAGACGAGGGGGAAGAGCTCAACGTGCTCTGCTCACTCCACCGCGAGGTTCAGCGCGACCGTGTGCCGTTCCATGACGCAGGTCTGCGGGTTGCACATCGCGAAGGAGACGTCAGCGGAGACCGGAGCCTCACCTGCGGCGCTCGGCGTAAAAGGGACCTCCACACGGATGCCGTCGTCGCCGAACTCCGCGGCGTCGTCTTTGCCGAGCCGATCCTTTGGAAACGAGAGCCCTTCCGGACCGTGGAGGGTCACGCTGAAGGGGTAGTCCTGGTTCACGTGCCATTCACCCTTGTGCTCGATCGCGATGCCGAACTGCGCGAGCGCGCCCGCCGTGTAGCCCTCACCCGCGGTGGCCTCGAGACGAAACGAGTCGCCCTCGACGCTCGGCGACGCGGCTCGGTTCTCGGCGGTTCCTTCGGCGGCGTTGGTCGGCTCACCTTCCGCGCGGGCGGTCGGGGCTTCGGGACGCTCGGCTTGGTTGCCGGCGGCCTCCCCTTCCATCGCGCTCGCGTTCACGGTTCCAGTCGCGCCCATCGCGGTCGGCGTGGGGTCAGGAGCCGCGCGCTCCGTTTCGCTGTTGCCGCAACCAAAGAGGAGGATGCCGCAGACAACGACGCTAAGAAGTGCAGATGCTTTCATCGGCGGTAGTATGCGTCGTGGCGCGCTCGAGATCGACCTCTTTGGACTTCCTCGCCCTCCTCGTGGTGATCGCCCTCTGGGGCTGCGGCCAGGAGCCGTGCCGGGAAAGCAGCTGTCCGGAAGGAACCCACTGCGAGCTGAGCGGGACCTGCCGCGCGAGCGATCCCGCGTTGCGTTTCACCCGCGCGGCGACGCTCCCGGTACGGGATTGGGCGGTGGCTGCGCGGGGCGGCGCGTATGAAGATGGTGACGAGCTCGTTTTGGGCGGACCTGCCCGCGCGGTCATTTACTTCGCGCTCGACGTTCCGGACGACACGGTGGTGTCCGCGGTCCTGACGCTCGCGCCGCATCCTCAACGTCGCGCCACCGGCGAGCGGATTCGGCTGACCGCCAACCGCGTCGAGCGCTTTCGCGGCGCGGACGTCACCCGCGCGAACGCTCCTGCGCGCGAGGGCCAGGCGAGCACCAACACCACCCTTGTCTTTCCTCCGCGACGACCGCTGCGGGTCGACGTGACGCCGCTGCTTCGCGATGCGCAAGAACGAGGTGACGTGCACCTTCACTTCGCGGTTCACGCGCGATCGGACTCCACGCTCGCCTTCTCCTCCCCGCGCTCGATGACACCCGAAGCGCGGCCGCGGGTTGAGGTCCGGCTGCGTTAGATCGCGCTCGTTCTGGGGCTGGGTCGGGATGACCCTTGCGGGGCAAAGCCTGGCTTTGGCACTCTACCGACGTGAGCCGCAAAACGAAGCGTCTCGGCAGGTACCACCTCACCGAACGGATCGCCTATGGCGGCATGGCGGAGATCTTCCGCGGCTTTACCTTTTCGTCCGAGGGTTTTCGCCACGACGTCGCGATCAAAAAGCTGCTCCCTCACTACGTGGAGGACCAGCAGTTCATCACGATGCTGACCGACGAGTACCGGCTCGTCAGCATGCTCAAGCACGAGAACATCGCGGACGTGTACGAGCTGGTCGAGCTCGCCGACACGCTTTTGATCGCGATGGAGTACGTCGACGGGAAAGACCTCCGCTCCACCGTCGAGAAGGCGCGGCGCTCCAACACCTCACTTCGCTTCGACGACATCGTCTACGTTATGGCGTCGGCGCTCGACGGCTTGCACCACGCGCACAACGCGGAAGACGAGTCGGGGGACAAGCTGCAGATCGTGCACCGCGACTTCAGCCCGTCTAACGTTTTGCTCTCCTACGACGGCCTCGTGAAGATCTGCGACTTCGGGATCGCCAAAGCGAAGCTGAGCCGCGTCAAGACCCGCGCGGGCATCATCAAGGGCAAGGTAAAGTACATGTCGCCCGAGCAAGCGTTCGGGAAGAACCTGGACCGACGAAGCGATGTCTTCAGCGCCGGCAGCGTGCTCTACGAGCTCTGTACCGGGCGACCGCCCTTCCGCGCGAACAGCGAGGTCGAGCTCATCTTCGCGGTTCGCAAAGCAAACGCGCCCGACTGTCGCGCGGTCAACCCGCACATCCCGGAGGGGCTCGCGGACATCATCCGGCGGTCGATGATGCGAGCCCGTGCCGCGCGTTACCAGAGTTCACTCGAGTTCCGTGACGCGCTCGTTGAGTTCCTGTCGCGGTTCAACGCCGACTACCGCGCGACCCGCCTCGCCCGTTTCATGAAGAAGCTCTGGGAGCCAGAGATCGACGCTGAGCTCCGCGCGCTCGAAGAGTTCGCCCTCGACCTCACGATGGACGACAAAGTGGACTACGGAAAGAACCTCATCGCGGACGCCCTCGGTCCCGACGCCCAGTACGAGAAGTTCCAACCGCGCCCGACCCACTCGAACGTCGACCCGCTCGCGCTCGACAACGAACCCACCGTTGTCAGCTCCGCCCCCATGCTCGAGCTCCTGTCGGACAAGACAAGAGTGACGCCGCCCAAAAAGAAGTAGTCACG
>CALJDU010000087.1 GCA_938024995.1 uncultured bacterium | reverse complement strand
GCTGCCGAACAAGCTCTTTGACGAGCTGGACCTGGTCAAGCTCGCATAACCTCAACCCATCGAACCGCCCGGTGCGGACCCGCATGCCGGGTGGTGTGGCAGGGGAGCCCGAGTCGATTACTCGGGCCCCCTATGCCGATTTAAGGGGCCTCGTTTGCCGCGAGAGCGGCGCGCGCCTGGAGTTCCGATTGAGACTCGCGCTCGATAGGGCTAGCGTGTCACGTGGCCGACATCGACATCCGGGCGACCCTCCGCGGAGCAGGTCTGCGCGCGACGAAGGCGCGCTGCCTGGTCTTGTCGTTGTTGCTCGAGCAGGACGGTCCCCTATCACACGCCGATGTCGTGCAGCTCGAGGCCATCACAGCTGCCGGTCTTGACCGCGCGGTGGTCTACCGCAACCTGATGGACCTCACGGAGGTCGGGCTCCTCTCCCGGACGAACATGGACGGTGTGTGGCGCTTTGAGCCGGTCACCGGAGACGCGCACCCCCACTTTGTCTGCCACGACTGCGGCATCGTGAAGTGCCTCCCGGACGGCGCCATCTCCATTCGAGCAACCCAAGGTACTCCTCGTTCGCTCGACGGCGGCTCGCTCTCCATCAGCGTACGCGGCCTCTGCGACCTCTGCGTGTAGTCCTCACTGCGTCGCATCACTCAGTCACTGTCAGGTCACTCAGTCCTCAGTCACTCGGTCCTCAGTCACTGCATCGTCCACTGAGGAGCCGCGGACTCCGAAAGCTCTGTTGGGTTCACGGTTCGCCGCTCTAGATGCATCCCGGTTGCATTTGCGGCCGGGTGCGCCATCATCCCGCGCGTGGCGGCGGGTATCGCGATCTCCTCGGTTCTTGTCGGCGCGCTCGTCGGCTTGATCTCGCGGGGACGCTTCGCAGGTCCCATTCGCACGTTCGCTCTGGTCGCCGCGCTCGTCGTCGTCATGAGCGAACTTTTGCCGTCCGCGATCACGGTGCTCGGGGTCGGCGCGTTGGTCGTCGCGGCCCTCGCTTTCATTGCTCCTTCTGTGGTTTCCCGAGCTGGACCCCGCGGCTCCGGGCTTGAGCTCGCCTACGCTGGGCTGCTCGTCCACAAGGTGGTCGACGGGCTGACGCTCGAGGTCTTCTTGGGCGGGGCGCACGCTGGGCACGGCCACCTCGACGTGGCGCTCGCGCTGGCGCTCCACGCGGTCCCGGTCACCGCGCTGGTCGTCGTCACGTTTATCGAGCGAGGTCACGTTCACGCGCTCGGCCGCGTCGTTGGCTTGATCGCGGCGACCCTCGCCGGGGTCGCGATGGCGGGTGAGGTCCCAGGGGTTCTCGAGCGCTTTGATCCCTACATCATGGCGGCGGTCGCGGGTCTTTTGATGCACGTGGTGGTCGACGAGGTGAGCGTGAAGCGACCCGAAGGGATCGTTGAGCGCGTGTCGGACCTCGTCGCGGTGATCGTCGGCATCGCGCTCGTCTTGTTCACTGGACACTCCCATCACGACGGCACACACGAGATGCGCGAGCTGCTCGGCGAGAGCTTCCTCATGCTCGCGCTCGCGACCGCGCCTGCGCTGTTGCTCGGTCTCGTCGCGGCAGCGGGGGTGGAGATCGTCGCGAAGAACGCCCGCGAGTCGGCGCCGACCCGTGCGTTTCAGCAGGCGATCACTGGGATCGCGGTGGGGCTCCGTCGGCCGGTGTGCGCGTGCGGGATCCTCCCGGAGGCGACCTCTCTCGAACGTCGCGGCGCGCCGGCTGCCTTGGTCGGGAGCTTTTTGATCGCGACGCCCGCGCTCGGGATCGAGACCTTCGCGCTCACCGTGAACTTCTTCGGGTGGACGACGTCGCTCCTTCGGTTGCTCGGCGGTGTGCTGGTCGCGTTGGCCGTCGGCGCCGTGATCGGGTCGCGCGTGGGAGGAGGTGGAGACGCGAGCGTTCGTCCAGACGGTCACTTCCGTCGCGAGCCTGCACATGGCGGACCGCCCCGTCGCTGGCTCCACGATTTCGATGAGCTGGTTCTACACAAGGGGCCTTGGCTCTTGGTCGGTCTCTTGATCGCTTCGTACGCGATGGTCCTCCCGGACGGCGCGCTCACCGCGATGGGTCACTACGCGATCTTGGTCGTCGTTCTCGTCGCGACTCCGATGTACATCTGCGCGGCCTCCGCGACCCCGTTGGCCGCGGTCCTCTTGCTCAAGGGGCTCTCCCCGGCCGCGGTCTTGATTGGGTTGATCCTCGGACCGGTCCTCAACATCGCGATCATGCGCTGGCTCGGGCGTGCATACGGAGCGCGGGTCGCTGCGCTCGCGATCGCGGCGGCGATCTTGGTGCTCGCGAGCCTTGGTGTCGGGACCATCGCGACGGAGTTCGCGCCTGTTGTGAGGCTTCAGAGCTATGGCTGGGTCTCGCTCGCCAGCACCATCATCCTCTCTGTGGTCGCTTTCCGTGGCGTCTGGAGACACGGGCTCATTCCGTGGCTTAGTTCATTGCGAGACGTCGTCGGAGGCGGCGTCAGCGACGCGCACGATCACGAACATCATCACCACGCCTTCGCGGACCACTAGTGCGGATCCCTGCGTGGACGATCGGTTGCGCGCTCATCGGGCTCGTGACGGCGTGCGGCGGTACGGAGGTGAGCGAGAGCCCGAGCCTTCCGCTCGTCGTGGGCGACACCCGCGCCGAGGTGCCGAGCGAGCTCGCGACGCAGCTCGACCTTCGGTATGGAGAGTGCGGTACGTGTCCCCGACTCTCGCTTCGCGGAGCAGGGCTGGGCGCGACCGACCTGGGCCTCGCCGAGGCGGAGATGGAGACTCGTCGCGCGCTCGGCGACGAACCCACGCGCCGCCGGGCTCAGGTGGCGGGACGCCGCGGGTACCGAGTCGAGACCGCGGACGGCTTCGTCGCGATCGCGATGCTCGATCTCTTTCGGAGCGTTCGCCTCGCGGCGTCAAGCGACGAAGTGCTGACTCACCTTACCCGCGCGCGCGATGGGTGCACCGGCGATCGCGTCGGGCCGCTCTGCTTTGATCCCGATCAGAACCCGACGAGCGCGCGCTTGGTCGGGCCGGACGGCGTGGTGTCGCTGCGCTTCGCGTCGAGCTGTGACGGTGACTACGAACGCGTCGCGTCTTGGTGCGTGAAGGTATCCGCGGTCACGCCGGCGCCGCTCGCGGAGCGCTTCATCGAGTCTGTTCGAAGCCGGTAGGTTGAGCGCGACAGATTAGATCACGTCGTCTGGAAAGCGCGCGATACGGCCAGGCAAGTGGAGCGGCCGTTGGTCGCGTTCCCGGACCTGCGACCAAGCGCCCTCCGTGACCGAGCGCGCAGCTGCGGCGGTCAACGCGAGCTTGCGTCGGAGCGGGACGACGGCGCGACCGAAACGAACGTCGCAAGCGCGCGAACGAACGACGTCCCCGATGGCCGCGTAGATGCGACGCGCGGCCGCGATCGCCAGCGCGTTCTGTAGCGAGAGCGCCTCGAGCCCGCGGTCGCCGCCTTCATAGAAAGTATCCGCGCGCTTCAGGAGCGACTCGACGACTTCGCTCACCGGCGCCGTCGCCTCAGCCGGGAAGGGTCCTCCGAGCGCGTCCCGGAGATGACTCGCGCCTGCTTGGGCGAGGAGCGAGTCGGGCAGGTACAGCCGGCCAAGGCGCCAGTCCTCCAAGACGTCCCGGCAGATGTTCGTCAGCTGCATCGCGAGCCCGAGCTGCGCCGCGTTCCGCAGGGCGTCGTCGTCGCGAACGCCCATCACGTGGCACATCATCAGCCCGACGACACCCGCGACCCGGTGGCAGTACAGGAGCAACGTCTCGACGTCAGGATAGCTCTGCGAGACGACGTCCATCTCCATGCCCGCGAGCAGCTCCTCCGGATACGCGCGCGGAATTCGCCTCGTTTGCGCGACCACGCGAAACGCGCGGAGGGTCACGTCAGAGGCGGCCGGGTGATCAGCGCGCTCCTCGGTCGCGAAGATCCACTCCAGCTCGTCGCGAAGCGTCGCGAGCGCGTCCCGTGGGTCACCCGTGCACTCATCGATGGCGTCGTCGACGCGTCGGCAATAGGCGTACACAACCGCAGCATCATCACGTTGCTTCGGTGGCAAGAGCTTGCCGGCCAGGGCGAAGCTCTTGCTATTCGCTTCGAGGATCGCGCGGCACTGACGAATCGCGTCGTCGTCGCGCTGGTGCATCGCAGGCTATCGGCAGGCGGGACGGCCGGTCGCGCAGGTCGGCGCTCCGTCGCCACAGATCGCTTCGCCCTCACCTTCACAGAGCGGCTGCACGTTCATCTCGGCGCATGGGAGCGGATCCTCGTCTTCGGTCAGGCACTGCACCTGACGATCGGCGGGGACATCCCCTTCAGTGTCGAGGACGACGCAAGCGGGCTGGCAACCAGGTCCTTCAAGGCGATCCACGCCGGTTCCACATCCGGCGAGCGAGAGGCAGAACAAGGCAAGGCAGATGCTGAGTAGACGCATATCGGGCTCCGTATATCGCTCCTGCGCGGATATCACCAGCCAAGAGCCTTGGTCTGCTTGCTATGCTCTTGGAATGCGCTGGTTCGCGCTCCCTCCCACCCTCACGCTCGCCTTTGCGTTTGCGGCGTTGGTTTGTTCATGCGGCGGAGGCGAAGCGTGGCGGGATGTGGCCCGTCGGCCAGGTGCGACTGAGGTGGTGGTGCTCGGCTCTGTTCACCGCGCGCATCTCACAAACGAAGAGTATGATCTCGCTTTCCTCGATCGGCTCATTCGGGAAATCGCGCCGGACGTGATCTTGGTCGAGGTACCACCGATCGATGCTGATCGCGTGAACACGGTCGCGCGGAATCTCGCCCAAGCCGATGCGGACCCCTGGCTCCGCGGTTTCCCCGAGCTGTCACGGGTCGTCTTTCCGGTCGCGAACGAGCTCCGAGTGCCATGGGTCCCTGTCTCTGGATTTACCCGTGCCGCGATGGAAGACCGAGCGACGGAGATCCCATTGGAAAACCGCGCAGATCGTGAGCTGAGCCGCGCATCGACCTATTTTCAGACACGAAACGACCAAGAGGACTTTCCGGACAACGCGGAATGGGTCAACGGGCCGGAATTCGCACGATTGTCAGCATGGGAACAAAGTGCGCGGTCCGCAGCGCATGACACACACCTAGGAAACGCTGGCGTTCGGCGTTTGCTACGTCGACACTATGGCTTGATTGAAACGGCACTTGAACGAAACAGCGGCAAGCGGGTCCTCATCGTGTTTGCCGCTCGCGCTCGGTGGTACTTCGAGCGTAGGCTATCGGAGCGAGGAGACGTTCGTCTCTTGGATGTCCGTGGCTTCCTCGCGCTCTTGGAGGGAGCTGAGTGACTGACGCGAAAGACATCCCAGAGATCGTAGAGCTCGATCCGGATGACCTTGAGATCCTCCCCGCTGAGGAGAAATCCAAGAAGCAGCGGGTCCTCAAGATGCGCAAGGGTCCCTCGATCAACTTGCCCGCGATTGGGCAGTTTGGTCCGTACGACATCTTGGGTCGCCTCGCGATGGGTGGCATGGCGGAGATTCTGCTCGCCCGTGAAACCGTCGAGGGGACGGAGTCGGTGATCGAGCAGGGTCGCTTCCTCGTCGTGAAGAAGATCCTCCCGCACTACGCGACGGAGCAGGACTTCGTCGACATGTTCTTGGATGAAGCGCGGATTGGTCTTCGGCTCTCGCACCCGAACATCACCCACTTCTACAAGTTCGGCGAGCACGAGGGTTCGTACTACATCGCGATGGAGTGGGTGAACGGGCAGCCGCTCGGTCGCGTGATCCGTCGCGCGCGCAAGCGAGGCGGTCTCCCGATTCCGATCAGCGCGCACCTCATCGCGCGCGTCGCGGACGCCTTGCACCACGCGCACACCGCGTCGAGCGCGGACGGCGAGCCGATGGATCTCATCCACCGTGATGTCTCTCCGCACAACGTGATGGTCAGCTATGACGGGAACGTGAAGCTGCTCGACTTCGGCATCGCGAAGGCAGAGCAGCAATCCCACAAGACCACTGCGGGCACCGTCAAAGGCAAGTTCTCCTACATGGCGCCCGAGCAGTGCATGGGGAAGAAGATCGATCACCGTATCGATGTGTTCGCGCTTGGGGTGTGCCTCTACGAAACGCTGACGGGGCGCACTCTCTATCGGCGCGACTCCGAGATCCTCACGATGCGCGCGATCATCGAAGAACCGGTTCCGTCGCTCTACGATCGGATGCCCGACGCGCCGCCGGAGTTAGAGAAGATCGTCAAGAAGTCGCTCGCCAAGAACGCTGACGATCGCTTTCAAAGCGCAAGCGAGATGCAAGACGCGCTTCAGAGTTTCCTGACCCGCGGGCAGCACATGGTCACAGGCCGCCGGGTCGGTGAGCTGATGAACACGCTCTTCACGCAAGAGATCAATCGCGGCCCGACGATCGATTCGACGCCGTTCGGCAGCTCGTATCACGTGCCTTCTCAGTCCGCGATGGTCGAGATCAAAGAGGCGGCGGCCAAGGCGGAGGCTCGCGCGAACGCGATGGAAGAGCGGCTCAAAGCGCAGCTCTCCGGACCGCTTGAGATCGCGCCGAAGATCGGCGGCCCCTCCGGAACGCGTGAGCTCGACATGGGCTTCGATGTTCCCGAGCACGGCGGCGCGGCGGGACGAGCAAACGAGCCGATGATGCCTGCGGCCGATCTCACGGCCGGGCTCTCGGGGGGTCCAGACTTCGAACTCGATCTCCCTCCAGATCAACGCGTCACGGCGCGCCCCGCCCCGCGGACCGCGCCCACCGCGGCGCCTCGCGTCGTGAGCCGACCCGTCCCGACCTCAACGGCGACCTCATCGGGCAACAAGGGTCTGATCATCGGCGCCGCCGTCGCAGGGGTCTTGCTCCTTGGCGGACTCGGAGCGGCGTTCTTCCTCATGCAGCCGGGGGACGAAGAAGCGGTCGTGACGCCGCTCCCACCCGACCCGTCGACGATGCAAGGGAGCATCCTGGTCGCTTCCGTTCCCGCGGGGGCCACCGTGAGCGTCGGGGGAGAAGAGCTCGGGCAGACTCCGCTCTCCATTCCGAACCTGGAAGACGGTGACTACGAAGTTGTCGTGAGCTTGGACGGCTACCAACCAGTGACCCAGCCGATCACGATCACGGACGCCGCGACGGAGACGCTCACCGCGCGTCTCGAGCGCTCCGTTGATCTGGAGAACATCGCCGATGGCGATGGACGCTTGAGCCTCGAGACCAACCCGGCCGGCGCGCGTGTCTTCCTCGGTGAGCACGACCTCGGGACCACTCCGCTGTCGAACGTCACGGTGCCGTCTGGCGTCTTGCCGCTCCGCTTCGAGCTTCCAGGCGGCGGCGAAATGCGAAAGAACGTCCTCGTCCGCGGCGAAGGCGTCGAGTCGACATCGTTCCTCGACCTGACCGAGTAGACCCGCTCCGTTGGGTCAGTTGCGGTCTCGCGCCGCTTGTTTTACTCCGCTCGAATATGCGAATCCGTAGGGCAATCGGTCGAGCGTGGTTGAGCGCTTTTGGCTGGACCGCTGATGGCGTGCCGCCGTCCGAGCCGCGGTATGTGCTTATCGCCGCGCCGCACACGACCAACTGGGATCTCCCCTTCACGCTCGCGGTCTGTTGGTCGCACAACGTCGATATGCGCTGGATGGGCAAGCACACGCTCTTCCGCGGTCCGATGGGGGTCTTCTTTCGCGCGCTCGGTGGGGTCGCGGTCGTCCGGAACAAAGGCCGGAACACCGTTCAACAGATGGCGGATCGTTTCGCGGAGACCGATCGGCTCGTCATGATCTTGGCGACCGAAGGAACGCGCTCAAAGGTGCCGTACTGGAAGTCGGGCTTCTATCACATCGCCGCAGCGGCAGACGTCCCCATCATCACCGGTTACCTCGACTACGCCGAGAAGCGCGGCGGCTTTGGTCCGCCCATTCACACGACCGGCGACCTGGTCGCGGACATGGATCAGATCCGCGCCTACTACACCGGCATCTCCGGGAAATACCCGGAGAACTTTGGCCTCATCCGCGTGAAGGAAGAGGTCAGCGAAGAAGAGATGGCGGAGATCAAAGCCGCTCGCGAAGCCCGGCGCGCCCGCCGCTGACTTGTGAAGTGATCAAAAACGTCTGACCCTTCGTCCTATGGGCGACAAAGAAGACCGGGACGCGATCTTCCGGAGGCGTCAACAGCTGATCGCGCTCGCGCTCGCCGGCCTCGCGACGTCGGGCTGCGACAAGATCAAAGACATGTTGGCCCCGCCGCAACCGTGTCTCTCTCCGCCCATCACGGAGCCGAGGGAGGACCCCAAGCCGCCACCTGCCCCGGTACCTACACCTTGCCTCTCGCAGGTCGCGGATCCCCTCCCGGTTCCGTGCCTTGAAGCTCCGATGCCCGAGCCCGAAACCGATCCGGAGCCCACGCCCTGAGCTCGCCTCTTGTGAGGTCTTCGGAAACGTCCGACCCTGGTTCGTGATGGGTGACGAAGAAGACCGGGACGCGATCTTTCGAAGGCGTCAGAAACTGATCGCGCTCGCGCTCGCCGGTCTCGCGACAACCGGGTGCGACAAGATCAAAGAGCTCGTTTCGCCGCAGCCATGTCTCTCGCAGGTCGCGCCGGACCCCTGCCTCTCGGCACCGATCGAGGATCCGCGCGTTGACCCGCCGCCTTGTCTCTCCCCCACGCTCGACATGATCCCAGCGACGATGGACCCCGTGCCGGATCCCGGTCCCACCCCTTGTCTCGAGCCGCCTATGCCCGAGCCCGACGAAGTCGAGGAAACGCCCACCGCGATGGAGACAACGACGATGCGCACCTCGATGCGGTCCGGGATGCGCGGCGACCCCGAGGCCTCGCCGCGCCCGTGTCTCTCGGTGGCCCGACCGGCGCCTTGCCTCGTGCCGCCGGAGTGAGCTTGAACGGCTACTCGTGTGCAGGCAGCAGCTTCACGGTAAAGCGCGCGCCGCCGTCCACGTTCTCCGCTTCAATCGTACCGCCCGCGTGCTCCACGATGGAGTGACACACCGCCAAGCCCAGTCCGGTGCCTTTACCGGTTGGCTTGGTCGTGACGAAGGGCTCGAAGAGATGCTCGATGACGTCGTCTTTGATGCCTGGCCCTGAGTCCGTCAGCGACATCACCACGAAGTGCGCTTCCCGCGAGAGCGCGATCGTGATCGCGCCTTCACGCTCGTCCGCCATCGCGTCGGCGGCGTTCAAGAGCAAGTTCAAGACCAGCTGCTTGAGGTGATCCGCGCTGCCCTTCACGAAGGCGTCGTTGGTGTCGTGGACGACCTCAATCTCAACGCGGTCGAGCTCTTTTTGGGGCGCGACGAGCGCGACCGCGTCTTCGACCACTTCCGCGAGATCCGCTTCCGCGTCGTCTGCGTCATCGCCTCGCCTGGAGTAGTCGAGCAGCCCACGGATGATGGTGTGGATGCGCTCGGTCTCCTTTTGAACACGACCCAGGAACTCGTCCTGCTCGTCCGAGTCGAGATCTCCGCTTCGCACGAGCTCAACGAGACCCAAGATCGCGGAGAGCGGGTTTCCGATTTCATGCGCGACGCCCGCGGAGAGCCGACCCACGGACGCCAGTCGCTCGCTCCGGAGCACCTGTGCTTCCGCGGTCGCGAGCGAGACCGAGGCGCGCTGCAGCTCGTGCACGCGTTCTTCGAGCTCGTGTCGGTCGTGCTTGAGCTGGCGCGCCATCTCGTTGAACGACTCGGCGAGCCGCGCGACCTCGGCGGCCCCTTTGACCGGAACATCAACCTCGAGGTTGCCTGAGGCGAGCCGAGTCGACGCGAGCGTCAGCTGATCCACCGGGCGAACGATCATGACCGTTAGGGCGACATACGCGAGCAAGAGGATCGCGCCCCCGGTCAGCGCGAAGTAGAGCAGTAAGAGGCGATCGAAGGGACCGCGCGTCCGCGTCTCCGGAGGCCGGACCCAGAGCCGAAGCGTGTGCCCCTCCGCCCGCGCCTCGATCCCGCTCCCGAGCTGCGTCACGCCGCGGACCCACGGCTCTCGACGCACCGTCGTGTTGAAGGTGAGCTCCGCCCCGCGCACGCCACCATGGCCGATCGTCGCCTCCGCGAGGCGAATGAACTGAACGCGATCGGGTTCGCTGCCGAGCGCCGACAAGAACAGCTCGGCGGCCGCGGCGGTGTCGTGCTCCCGATCCGCGACGCGAGCGCGATGGGTGAGCTGGACGGTGGCGACCGCGAGCAGGATGAACGCGATCACGAACGCTACCGTAAGCGCGAACACGATCCTTAGCCTCAGCCCAATGCGCGGCACGGCGGTATCCTAGCGAAAATGGCAACGAGGCGTTTCTTAAGCGTGCGCCGACGCGCTCGCGCGAGTGATGGCGCGCCCTCTGATACGGTGTCGTTGTGAGGCGTTTTCGTTTGTTCCTTCTCGGCGCACTGGCGCTTGGCTGCACCGGTCCCGCTGAAGACGTCGCGTCGCGCAGCGAAAAGGTCGTCTACGATCTCGACGACCGGCAAGAGGTCTACGCACACCCCAGCGCGACGCTCCGCCAGATCGCGCGGGAGTCGATCATCGCGATGGTGCCGCCGGGCCGGATGGACATGTCCGACCCGGACAACATTCGCTTCACTCATACGTCGCTCGGCGAACGGGAGGAGCTCTGCTCCGGTGAGCGCTTCCGCGAGCAGCCGACCTCCGCGTCGTGCTCCGCGACCTTGATCGATGTCGATCTGGTGCTGACCGCGGGCCACTGTGTCGACACGCTCGATGAGTGCCGCGAGGATCTCTACGTCTTCGGCTACTTCTACGAAGGGCCGGGCGAGTTTCATCGCGTGACCGAAGACGACGTTTACCGCTGCGCGGATCGGGTCGTCTACGAAAACGATTCGCTGGTCGACTACGCGGTGGTGCGGCTCGACCGTCCTGTGCGCGGCGGCGTGCCCGTCGATGTTCGCACGACCCCTGTCGCCCTTGGCGAAGACGTCGCCATCCTCGGCTTCGGTTCGGGTTTGCCGATGAAGATCGACTCCGGTGGAGAGGTCGTTCGGCTGGACCGCCGCGAGCGCTTCTTTGAGGCCACGCTTGACTCGTTCGCGTCCAACTCCGGCTCTGGCGTCTTTGACGGAACAGGGTCTCTCGTCGGCATCCTGGTACGCGGCGAGGAGGACTACGTGCGCCGAGGCGGGTGCTACGAGGTCAACGTCATCTCGACGCCGGTCGATGACGCCGAAGACGTTACGCACGCCTTCCGGCCCGTGGACGCGTTGTGCGCAGCCGGGGTCCCGACGCGTCTGTGTGAGTCGGCCGACGGGATCTGTTTGGCGTGCCGAGACGACGACGACTGCCCGGGGGAGACGTTTTGCGACGAAGACGAGCGCGATGGTTTTCGAACCTGCGCGGCGCGTTGTTCAGACGACGGAGACTGCCCCAGCGCCCCCGCGCACACTTGCGATGATGGCGCGTGCCGACCTACGCGCTCAAGCACGTGCGACGCGGCTGGCGTGATCGATCGCGACTCCTGCGGGCGCGGACGCGGGATGGTCGATGACTGCGAAGGCGGGTCGTGTCTCGATGGTCGCTGTCGCGGTGAGACCGGCGATCGCTGCGCGGACCCAGTGGAGATCTCCGCGACCTCTCAGGTGATCACGGGGAGCTTCGGCGACGCCTTCACGCGGCGCGCTGTGGGGTCCTGCGCGGGCAACGGCGAAGAGATCATGTTCCGCTTCGTCGCGGACGAGCCGATGTGGCTCCGCGCGGAATCCATCGGGTTCGACACGGTGCTCTACGCCCGAACACGCTGTGGTGACGACAGCACGGAGCTCGGGTGCGACGACGACGGAGGCGATATGCGTG
>CALJDU010000086.1 GCA_938024995.1 uncultured bacterium | reverse complement strand
TTAGGGTCTGAGTCGCAGACCCTCGCGCCTTCGGCGCTTCACCCACCGTTCGCTTCGCTCTGCTGCGCGACCGTTCCGCTGCGCTCCACTACGCCAAGAGCGTTCTTGCTTCATCCTCGCTGGAGGTCCCCACGAGACTTTGGGGCGGGTGCTCCGTTGCGGCTTGGTTCGTTTGGTGCTCGCGGGGGTCTGATTTCAGTCTCATCGGAGACTCCTCTCGCCTTCGGCGCTTCACCCACCGTTCGCTTCGCTCTCTGCGCGACCTTTCGTCGAGTACCCAGTGCGCTCCACTACGCCAAGAGCGTTCTTGCTTCATGCTCGCTGGAGGTCTCCACGAGACTTTGGGGCGGGCGCTCCGTTGCGGCTTGGTTCGTTTCGTGCTCGCGGGCGTTCCTCTTGCTTCGTGTCCGCAAAAGAAAAGAGCCGCGCGATCTGCGCGGCTCTTTTCTTTTCGGCAATGCCGACATCACATGTCGGGACAGACCGGGTGCGCGATCCAGTGCGCGAACCAGTAGTCCGCGTACGGGTCGCCCCAGCGAACAAAGATTTCGGGGAGGCCTTCGATCTCGGTCTCGCCGGTCACGTCTTGCTCGAGTTCCGCGGGCGTGTTCGTCAAACCGGGCGCGGGCGCGAACGTCTCGCTCGGGGTCGCCGTCGGTTCGTCGCCCGGCGCGACTTCACCATCAATGTGTTGATGCTCCCCTTCTCCGAACGTCTCAGAGAGGTCGCCGACGCGCCACGCTGCGACGACGGAGTCGCGGTGAATGCGGATCTCGCCCGCGGGGGCTTCCCAGGCGACCAAGAACTCGCCTTCGTAGACGCGAAGACCGACCGGTGTGGCGCCCTCGACGTACTCCGTGAGCGGCGCGTGCGCGTCATCGAGCAGATAGAAGATTCGATCCTCCAGCTGGCTCGTGTCGAGGACTGACACCCCGCTCGTCGAGCCATCCACTCCCACGCATCCACTCGCGAGGACCAACACTGCCAAGAGACTCACCTGCTTCATCCGACACCTCCGTTGACGAGCCATGAGTTTACACACGATGTGTGAGAGAACACAGTGTTTTCGCGATGCGTTGTTTTGATGCGCAAGATGCCCAAAAGGCCGCAAGTTTGGCGGTGGATGACTTCCGCGACTATCGTTTTTTCCGTGGAGCGGAATCGTCTACCAAACAGTCTCGTCGCGGCGCGGCACAACACGAGGATCGAACGTGGACGTTGAGTCCGGAGGACAGACAGACGTCGGGCGTGTTCGTGCGCTCAACGAGGACTTCTGGTTGCAAGACCCAGCGATTGGTCTCTACGTCGTGTGCGACGGAATGGGTGGCCACGCGTGCGGTGACGAAGCCTCGAAGCTCGCGGCGGAGACCATTCACAACTACCTCGGTCACTCCGAGCGACGCGCGTTGATCCAAGCGGACCCGAGCGGTGAGTCCAGCATCCAAGCGATCACCGGACTGGTGCGCTCATCGGTCGAGGAAGCCTGTCGTGTCGTTCACGATCGCGGGCTCTCTGAGGCCGACCATCGCGGGATGGGGACGACCTGCACCATGATGCAGATGCTCGACGGCAAGGCCGTGATGGCGCACGTCGGGGACAGCCGTCTCTACATGGTTCGCGATGGCGAGCTGCATCAGCTGAGCGACGACCACTCCTTCCTCGCAGAGGCGGTGCGCTTTGGCTTGATCACGGAAGAGCAGGCCGCCAAGAGCGAGCACAGCAACGTGATCACGCGCGCGGTCGGTCCACACGCCACGGTGCTCGTCGACACGCTCGTCTTCGATGTCCTCCCGGGTGACACCTTTTTGCTCTGCTCTGATGGACTGCATCACTACTTCGGCGACGAGGAAGAGCTCTCCGGGATCTTGAGCGATGACGACACCCAGGCGATCGCGAATCGCTTGGTCTCGCTGGCGGTCGAGCGCGGCGGCGAAGACAACATCACGGCCCTCGTCGTCCGCGCGCCGGAAGAAGAGACCGACGCGCCGCGGGTCTCGCAGGTTCACGCGGACTTCGCGGCCTTGCGTCACATCGAGCTGTTCAATGAGCTCACGATGCCAGAGCTGGTGCGGGTCTGCGCCGCGATGAAAACCATCAGCGTGGAGCCTGGTCAGATCGTCGTCGCGCAGGCGGCCACGACTGAGTCGCTGTACGTCATCGTCGAGGGCGAGCTGGCGGTCGAGCTCGGTTCGGAGCAAGTCGCCGAGCTCTCGTCTGGAGATCACTTTGGCGAGATGGCGCTGCTCACGGAGCGGCCTCGCTCGGCGAGCGTCAGAGCGCTCGCGGGCTGTCGCTTGCTGGAGCTCGAGCGCGACAAGTTCTACTCGCTGGTTCAGCAGGATCCGATCATCGGCATCAAGTTCCTCTGGAAGTTGGCGCAGACGCTCTCGCTTCGCCTGGACAACGCGCTTCACACCAAGCCCCTCGCGCACGTCGACACGTTGGACGCCGGTCTTTACCCGTCGCCCTTCGAGCCGCGCCGTAGCGATCCTGGCCCCGCCGCGAACGACTAACGACCAGGCGCTCCGGTTTGACCTGCGTTCGAGGGGATCTCGACGCCGCGCGTCACGTACTCTTTGCGACGTGACGAAATGGAAGAAACAGAAGAACCCGGGCTGGGCGAAGAAGGACCGCGCGGGAGGGTGGCTCAACGACGCGAACGATCCGGGACCGGATTGGGCGCCGTTCTTTACGCGCTCGCAGTACCTGCTCTTTGAGAAGCACGTGCTCGCGGACCTCGACGCGCGAGGATTCCAAGCGCGCGTCGACAATGGCGTGGTGCTCGCGACGAAGCGCGATACGGACGACGCCGAGAGCCGGTTTGGCCTCGACAACCTCGCGCGCTCTTGCCACGAACTCGCCGTGGAACAGTGGCCCGCGCGCATCGCGGATCACTTCTCGAGAATGGAAAACGGTTTCGCCGCGCCGACCGGAGAATTCGAAGAGGTCCGGGCGAGCCTGCGCGCACGGGTCTACCCGACGGACATGTTCGCCACGCTCCCGGCGACCGCTCGTTTTGTTCGTCGCGAGTTCGCCCCTGGGCTCTGCACGGTCCTCGTCCGCGATCTTCCCGACACCGTCCAAACGGTCTCCGGCGAGGTTGCTGACGGGTGGCCGCTCTCGCATGACGAGCTCCTCGATCTCGGATCTGCGAACGTCCTCGCGCATGAGTCGGTGAGCTGCAGCGCGCTCCCGAACGATGACGAGACGCTCCCGAAGCTCACGTTGATCTCTGGAGAGTCCTTTTTCGTCGCGAGCCACGCGCTGCACCTGGCGCGCTACGTCACCGGGTCGCGCGGGGCCATCGTCGCGATTCCGCATCGCCATCTCGTCCTGCTCCATGACATCGTCGACATGAGCGTCGTGACGGCGGTGAACGACCTGCTCGGCATCGCGCAAACGCAGTTCCGAAGCAAGCCGGGCGCGATCACCGACCAGCTCTATTGGTGGCGCGACGGCCAGTTCGTTCACCTCCCCGTCTCTGTCGCGGACGACGGCACGCTTCGGTTCATCCCGCCGCAGGCCTTCGTGGACCTGCTCGATGAACTGTCCAAGTCCTAGCCGCGGCTAGAGCTTGCGGACCTCTACTTCGCCGTTCGCGATTTGGTCTCGTAGGGCGCGCCGGAGCACCTTGCGAGAAGGGCCCAGCGGGAGCGCGTCTATGAGCGCGATGGCACGGGGGCGATCGGCGCCTCCGTGTTCTCGAACGAACGCGCCGAGCGACGCGGACGAAAACGACGGACCGGCAACGATCACCGCGACGATCTCCTCGCCTAGGTCCTCATCGGGTTGGCCGACCACCGCGACCTGCCGAACGCTCGGGTGGCGCGCGACCAGGTCTTCGACTTGCGCCGGGACCACGTTCCTTCCTCCGCGGAGGATGAGATCCTTGATACGGTCGTGAACGATCAAGCGGCCTTCTTCGTCGAGCGAACCAAGGTCTCCCGTTCGAAGCCACCCATCACTGAGCACGTCCTTCGTCGCCGCTGCGTCGTCGAGGTAGCCCATCATCACGTTGGGCCCGCGGACGAGGATCTCCCCGGTCTCGCCACCCTCAACACGGACCTCCACTCCATCGACCGGGAGTCCAACGCCCGTTCCTTCGTCGCCTTCGCGCTGGATGGTCGAGAACGTCGCCTCGGTCAGCCCGTAGCCTTCGCGGATCGCGCACCCGAGGCGCGCCTTCGCGCGTTGCTTGATGTCTCGCGTCAGCGGGGCCCCCGCGCTCAAGGCGCAGCGGACGTGACCGCTCGGCTCACCCACCGTCGACGCGAAGCGGTGAAACATGGTGGGCACCCCCGCGATGAAGGTCGCGTGTTCCCGCGTCGCCAATGCCATCGCCGCGTCAGCATCGAAGCGCGCGCCGGTGAACAGCGCACAGCCGCCCATCATGAGCGGGGCCAGGACCGTGATCCGGATCCCGAAGCTGTGGGTGATCGGCAGAACGGCGAGCGCCCGGGTCTTGGTCGTGAAGCCGAGCACGCGCGAGACCGCGCGGGTGTGGGCCAGCAAGGAAGCGTGACTGATCATCGCGCCGCGCGGCGCGGCGGTGGTGCCGGAGGTGTACAAGATCATCGCGGG
>CALJDU010000085.1 GCA_938024995.1 uncultured bacterium | reverse complement strand
GTGTGCGCGCTGGTCGGGTGACCCACGGCGTCGTAGCGGGTGTAGCCGCTGGGCGTGAGGAGGGCGTCGCCGCGGAGCTGGTCGGCGTCGAAGGTGGCGTGGAGGACGCGTTCTGCACTGCCGCTTACCGCGTAGAAGCTTCCGCCCGGAGCAGGCGCGATGAACTGAGGCGCTGCGCGGTCACGTGCGTATTCGCCGCCGGTCGCGAAGGAACTGGAGAGAGACCCGGTGCCGGCGACGCTCACCATGATGTCATCTCGGACGAGATGGGTGTGGTTCGCGCTTGCGGTCCAGAGGGACCCATCCGCGTGGACGAACCAGCTTCGGATGTCTCCTGAGTTGAACGACGTTTCCGAGAGCCGTCCAAACGGAACGGTCAGGACTCGTGGGTCCGAGGGTGCGCCTGAAACAGTTTCGAGGACGCCGGCGGAAGTCACGCGAACGAGTCGACTGCCTCTGATGTTGCCATGGACCAGAAGCGTTCCCGCTTCGTCGACGAGAAGTCCTGTGATGCTCGAAAGAGACCCAAGTGCTGGTCCGCCGACCTCAAGGGCTGGCGTTCGTTGACCACCCAAGACCGTACCAAAGCTGGAGTCTGGCGCGATCCGAATCACCCGCTTTACCGTCGGAAGCCCTGCGCCAACTTCGACGTAGACGCTCCCGTCTCGCGCGACGGCAAGCTTGCCCGGGTTGACGAGACCCATGGTTCGCGCGTCACCATCGCCGACGATGCAAGACTCGTCGCAGACCGCGCCACAACACTCGTTGTACCGGCGCGCTCCAGCGAGATGCACCCGCCGTCCATCCGGAAATATACGGAACACGCGCCCGATTCGGCTTGGTGCGATCCCGCCCTGGTCCACGACGTAGAGCGAACCGTCGGGGCCGATGACCCGTTCTTGTTGGGCGGTCGCGACGTCACCGGTGGCCGGCCACGCGACCAAGAGCTCGTCGCGAATCGTGAACACGCCAAGTCGGTCAAGAACGACAATAGGGCGCCCATCAGAGTCTGCGAAGAGATCGATGATCCGCAGACGAGCTGCCTCTGCCCGTAGACCATCCACCGGCGCGAGGTCACCGCCGCCGGCGACGGTCTCGTACCGAAACCCGGACTCGCCGATCGCTCGGTTGTTCCCATCGCCGCCGAGCAGCCGAGCGCTGTCTCGATCCAAAACGTCGACTCCTTCAACGGTCAGCCCGAGGAGTCCTTCCGCGCGGGCGTCAACGACGCCGCGCTCGAGAAGAGCACCACCACCGCTGCAGAAGCTCACCTCCATTCGAGAACGGTCGACGAAGAAGGGAGTGCCTGGAACGTAACGGCTGAACGTTACGATCGGACGTCCAACGCCGCTGCCTCCGCTCCCACCTCCACTTGGAGTGAGCGAAAGCGGGAAGACGTAACAAGCGGAAGTGCGGGCGCGGGAGGGGCGCGTTACCAGTTCTCCATCACCGTCGAGCCCGTCCCACTCGAAGGTGTGAAACAAGCCGCCAGCGCGGGTCTCGTACTCTGAAGGTGTTCCGCTGAACTTGAAGCGTCTTCCCGCGACGCTCACCGTTGTGTCGATACGCGAGACGCTCGGCGGAAGGTCTCCCGACCGGCCGACTGGTACCTCAATCCGCCGGTGGTCTTTGCGACCGGGAACCCGATCGCTCTGATACCGCAACGCGAGGCCAGTTCCGGCGACGGGGAAGCGCTCGCCGAGCGCCTGGTTTTCGGCGTGAATGATCGAGCCGCACTCGGTGCTTGGATCGTCGTCCGACTCGTCGGTTGGATCGGGAGCGTCGGTCGGCCCGCTTGCGTCCTCGGGCGGGAAGCCGCCCCAGTTGTGATCCCATGGAGTGAAGTGAGGGATCGGAACACGCCAGAGCTCTGTGCCGGCAGTGTAGAGCGTGCCGAGTCGAGTTCGCTCCGCCACGCTGAGGTCCTGGGCGTTGAGTTCGGTGTCGCTCTCGGCGACGCCATCGCCGTCGATGTCCACGGTGGCGATGCCCCCCACGACGTCGACGATCGCAATGATGAAGCCGTCGGCCGATGGAACCCAGGTGGAACGCTGACGGTCGTAGTAGCCAGTTGGGACCACGGTGCCGCTTGGCATCTCGATGAAGTTCTCGAGGTAGAAGAACACCGGCTGCGAGAAGCGGACGGCGGTCGCGTCCATTGCGATCGCTTCATCGACGCTGAGCTCGGCAGCGTACGTGTACGCGATGTGTCGCGGCATCTCGCCGGGCATCGCGTCAGGACCAAGATCTCCGACGGTGAACTCGGTCGCGCGGACACTCAGGGTCCCGAGCGGGATCGTGCTGCCGTCGGGGAGCTCAGCGATCGCCGTAGTGCTTGGTGGAAAGAGGAGGGTCGCGCGCCGTGCTCCATCTCCGTCATCTTCGGTGCTTCCGCGGTGGACCTGCCAGGTCGCGGCGTCGCTCGTGATCGCGGTCACGTTTTCGTCGTAGGGGAGGAGGACGACGTCTGCCGCGTCCGGATAGTCTCGCCAGTCCGCGAAGAGGTGACGTTGCGCCTCGATGTAGCCCGGACGCGTGTAGCGAAGGATGCGTTCTCCGCCGCCGTTGAGGAGCAGGTCAAAGCGACCCTCTGCGTTGGTGAGCGTGTAACCAAGCGCGGGCTCGGTGTGAACCTCAACGCGAACGTCACTTAGCGGCTCGCCGGCGCTGTCGTAGACATACCCGAAGACACGCGCGACACGCTCTTCATCCAACGCGCCATCTGCGACCTCGCGCTGACGAGGTGTAGCGCCTTCGAGAAGGTGTCGGTGCGACTCAAAGAAGGCGGGGGCGCCTGCCGGGAGATCGGGCGACGGATCCATGCCGTCCGCCGCGAGCGTTCGAAACGCGCTACGCGGACCGTCGCCGGAGACATTGCCGGCCGCGTCTTCAGCTTCGACGCGTACGAGGTATCGCGTTTCCGGTGTGAGGCCGCTGATCCCATAGGTGGTCGCGGCGCTCGCCCCGACCTCCACGTCATCGAGGAAAACCCGGTAGCCCGTCACGGCGACATCGTCTTCTGCTGCCCGGAAGGTCAGCTGCGCTGACGAGGTTGTGAGCGCGGTGATCTCGAGGGACGCGATGGGGAACGTTGGCGACGTCGAATCGGGTGACATCGCGTCGGCGTCAGAACCATCGCTTGTATCCGGCGCGTCTGGAGCATCACGGCGCGTGTCGGGTGGTGCGTCAGTGTCGAGCGATGTGTCGAGCGATGTGTCGACAGACGCGTCGGTCCCGCTGTCCTCGGCATCGACGCGCGAGTCGATGGGTGAATCGGTCGGCGCGTCTGCTGGACCGCCGTCGTCATCGCCGCACGCTGCGGTTGCGAGCATGGTCGCGACCACGATGAGCCAAGCGGGTCCCCTCATCCCATCACTCTGACGGAGGCTGCCAGCCGTCTGCAATTAGAAAAGCCGCGGACGATGACCCACGGCTTTTGGCAAGCATCCGTCTGACGAGGAGCTTACTCTTCAGGGTTGATTCGGTAGATGCTGGCGGAGCGTCGAAGCGAGTTGTTCGCGTCGCTTCCGACGGCCATCTCGAAGGTCGAGAACACCGCGTCACCGTCGAGGTCACCGTTGGCTTTGAAGCTGTAGAGCGGGGTGTCGGTCGGGTTCCCGCAACCGCCTCCTGCGCTCACGATGTGGTACTCGAAGTAGACCGGATCACTGCTGGTGAAGCCGAGCGCCGCGTACTCCGGGGCAACGGATGCAAAGTCGACCGTCTGCTTGGACTGCGTCGCCGTGTAGCCGGGGGCGGCGGTTCCGACGGTGCATGAACTGCCACCCGCGAGCGCTCCCCCTACGGCACCCAGGCCGCGAGCGCCAGAGAAGTCATCTTCGTAGTAGGTCGCCGCGCCCGTGAACATTGCCTTCAGGTTCGTTCCCGCTTCCGCCGTCTTGGTCTGGCGGATGTAGCTGGAGAACGTAGGCAGCGCGATGGCGGCGAGGACGCCAATAATGGCCACCACAATCATCAGCTCGATGAGGGTGAATCCGTTTTTGTGGGTGTTCATCATGATGTACTTCTCGTCATTCTCACTCTGGAGTGCTTCCTCTACCCCATTGGGTTACCGCAAATGGGGTACTGTGTCGCGAGATAATTCCAGAATCCAAGAACTTTGAATTGGAGAGGGCGTCTCCCGTGACACGGGAAACGCCCTCGGTCGCAAAAGCGAGTCGGTCTTACTCGAGCTCGTTGATGCGGTAGATGCTCGGCGAGCGGTAGAGCGAGTTGTCGTTGTCCGAACCGACGTTGATCTCGAAGGTCGAGAAGGTCGCGTCGCCGTCGAGGTCACCCTGGGCCTGGAACGTGTAGAGGTTGGAGGCCGGCGCGTTGCCGCAGGAGCCGTCCGAGCCGATCACGTGGTACTGGTAGTAGAGCGGGTCGCTGGAGGCGAAGCCGAGCGCGACGTAGGAGGGGAGAATCGAGAAGTCGACCGACTGCTTGCTCTCGGTCGGGACCGCGCCAGCAACCTGGGCGAGGACGGTGCAGGCGGTCGCGGCCGGCGCAACAGCACCCGCGGCAACAAGACCACGCGGCGCGTTCTCGTTCTGGTAGTACGCGGAGGCACCCGTGAACATCGCCTTAAGGTTCGAGCCCGCTTCCGAGGTCTTCGAGCGCTTGACGTAGTTGATGAACGCCGGAATCGCGATGGCGGCGAGAACACCGATAATCGCGACAACGATCATCAGCTCGATAAGGGTGAAACCCTCTTTCTTGGACATGAGCTTGTTCATGAGATGCTTCCTCTTCTTTGTTTGAAAGGCACGCTGTGCGTCGCCCCGAATCGTTGAAGGCCCATCGCCTTCGATGTGGAGTAATGCATCGGCTGTGCCAAGGCCGCGTGATCACGTAATCGCTTCGGTTTTCGGATCCAAGGGTTGCTTGAGCAGGAGACTCACGACGATCTCCGTCAGCTCCTCCGGGCGGGGTGACGATTTGCGGCACCCGGTTGAATTCGGTTCGCACTAGATTTCCGTGTTCCGGCCTACGTGCGCGCGTTTCCCGCGAAAACCACGAAAAAACGCGCCCGTTTCGGGGCGCGTTTCATCCAAGCTGAAATGTCGTGGTGGGAAGCTACTCCCAACCCTTGCCCGTCTCGCTGCACCAAATCGTACTTGAGGCGGAGTTGGCCTCGAAGGTCACTTGGTCGGAGTCCCCGTCCAAATCGCCGCGTGCCTGCGCGACGAACCAGAAATCGGTCATGCCAAGACCACTCGCCGCGAGGTCAGCCACTGGAACAGCAGCGCCAGGGACACCGCCGACTGAGGAGTACTGAAAACGGACAGGGCCATCGGGCCGCGCGCCCAGCTGGTCCCAGTCCGTACCCGTGGGCCACCCCTGAGGATCACGGCCACTGCCAGCAAGCGCGGCCGGGTTGTAGTTCATGATGGAAGCCGAAGGGCTCGCATACACGCCGAACTCCGCCCGATACGACTCCTGCCGCTGCCTGATCTCGCCGAGGAACGTGGTCGCCTCTGCGGTTCGCGACTTATAGATGTAGTTGACGAAGGACGGGACCGCGATGGCGGCCAACACGCCCAAGATGATCACGACGACCATCAATTCCGTAAGGGTGAATCCTTCTTCGCGCTTCATGACACCGACCTCCGAGACTTCAAGCTAACACACAGTCGCGGAAGAACGGCAACAGACGGACCGTCACTCGTCGCCAAAATCGTACTTTTGGAGGCGGTAACGGAACGATCGAAAGCTCATCCCGAGGAGCTTCGCGGCGTGTGTCCGGACGCCTCCGGCTTGCTCAAGGGCGCGCGTGAGGAGCTGGCGCTCGACATCGCCGAGATAGGTGTCGAGGTCAAACCCCTCCTGCGGAAGCGGCGCCTCGACGATGCGGGAGCTCTCATCGCCACCGTCCGGGAGGTCCTCACGCGTGATCTCATCGCCCAGCGCGAGCGTGACCGCCCGCTCGATCACGTTTTCGAGCTCGCGAACGTTCCCGGGGTAGCTCTGCGCAACGATCCAACGCAGCGCATCTGGTGAGAGGGTGAGCTGTCGGCCTTGAAGCGCACAGTGCTTCGTGAGCAGGTGATCCGCGAGCAGCCGCACGTCTTCGGGGCGCTCTCGGAGCGGGGGCAGCTTCAGCCGGATGACGTTCAAGCGATAGTAGAGGTCCTGCCGAAAGCGCTGCTCTTCGATCTCTTTTTCGACGTCCCGGTTGGTCGCCGCGAGCACCCTTACTTCGACATCGATCTCTTTGCTCTCGCCAACTGGGCGCACCTTGCGCTCCTGCAGGACACGAAGGAGCTTGACCTGCACGGGAAGGGGCAGCTCGCCCACCTCGTCCAAGAAGAGCGTCCCGCCATGGGCCGCGCGGAAGAGCCCCGGCTTGTCACGGTCGGCGCCCGTAAACGAGCCCTTCACGTGCCCGAAGAGCTCGCTCTCCATGAGCGACTCCGGGATCGCGCCGCAGTTCACGACGACGAAGGGTTTGTCCTTTCGTTCCCCGCGGGAGTGGATCGCGCGGGCGACCATTTCCTTGCCCGTGCCGCTCTCGCCCGTGATCAACACGCTCGTCTTCGCGTTCGCGACCCGCGAGATCAGGCTCATGATCTTTTGCATGGGCGGGCTCTTGCCGATGAACCCATCGTCGCTGTAGCCGCCCTCGACCTCCGCGCGCAGGACCGCGTTGTCGACCGCCATCTGGCGCTTCTCGAGCGCCTTCTCGAGCGTCGCGAGGAGGACGTTGTTCTTGAACGGTTTCTCGACGTAGTCGTAGGCCCCGCCGCGCATCGCCTCGACCGCGCGTTCGGTGGTCGCGTACGCCGTGATGAGGACCACTTCGGTCGCGCTCTGACGCTCTTTCGCCGCGCGCAGAACATCGATGCCCGTGCCGTCGGGCATCATGAGATCAGTGATCACCGCGTCGTAGGGCGCATCGTTCGCGATGGCTTCTTTGCCCTGCGTACAGCTGGAGGCGACGCTGACGTCGTAGCCGTTTCGCTTGAGCAAGATACGGAGCATCTCGCGAAGACCGGCTTCGTCGTCAACGACGAGGACCCGGGTCACGAGAAGCCGGCGCGGCGCTCGTCTCTGCTGGCGGGCGGGCGAACCGCGACCGCGGACACGGAGGTGTACTCGAAGAAGACAAAGCCTTTGCCGTCACGCGTCTCCGCTCGGACGTAGCCATCCAGCAGCGTGAACGCGGCGACATCGGCGACCGTCATCGAGTGGCCATCGCGGGCGATGTAGACGGTGACGCGATGGGTCTCCGGGACGGTGAAGTCCGCGTTCGAGCCGTCGATGCCGTCGGTGGAGGAGAGGATCTGGGAAAGCGTGTTGCGCTCCATGACCGCAAGGTGTCGCGACTACGCGCGAGCCGTCAAGCCGTTCGCGTCGAGGCCGCCCAGAGAGGCGAACTCCCCGAGCGCACCGAGGCGTTGATTACTGCCCGCGGTAGACCGGCTCGCGCTTCTCTTTGAACGCCGCGAGGGCTTCCAGGCGATCGCTCGACGCGAGGGTGCGCTCGTAGCAGCGGCGCTCGTGAAGAAGCCCGGCGTCGAGCGGAAGCTCGCTCGCGCCATCAATCGCCTCGAGCGCCGCGGCGATCGCGATCGGCGCCCCTTTGACGAGCGGGGCCAACATCGCGACGGCGCAGTCGAGCGCGCTTTCGCCTTCCTTGGTCACCTGCGTGACGATCCCGAGCGCGCGTGCCTCGACCGCGTTGAGCCGCTTGGAGAACAAGATCAGCTCCTTGGCGCGCGCTTCGCCGACGATCCGCGTGATGCGCTGCGTGCCTCCCGCGCCTGGGATGATCGCGAGCGAGACCTCCGTCAGGCCGATTCGCGTGTCGCGATCCATGACACGGAAATCACACGCGAGCGCGAGCTCGAGCCCCCCGCCGAACGCGACCCCGTTGAGCGCGGCGACCACCGGTCGGTCGAGCTTGTCGATCTCGCCGAACGCGGCGCGGTAGAGCGGGAGGAAGTCGCGAACATCTTCCTCAGTCATGGAGCGGCGCTCCTTGAGGTCTGCGCCCGCGCAAAACGCGCGCTCCCCTGCGCCCGTGATCACGACCGCGCGCACGTCGGGCTTGCCGCGGACCTCGCGCGCGAGTCGATACAGCTCTCTCACGGTCGCGCGACCCAGCGCGTTCATTCGATCGGGCCGCGCGATCGTCCAGACCTCAATCGCGCCTTGGCGCGAGACCTCTACTCCGTGCTCGACAACGTCGTTGCTCATGTTCTTTCCCTTCCGCGAGCGGTCGATCACGCGCGCTCAGCGTCGGCGCGACCTTCTTTTCCAAGCCCCGCCTTGCGACGCTTCGCGAGCAGCGGTGCGAGCATCTCATCGGGGAGCGGGCGAACGCATCCGGCCAGGCTGGCGATGCGGCACAGGTGCTCACAGAGCTCCATGCGGAGGAACGCTTGCTCGGGGTCGCTGCCCCACGCGAGCACGCCGTTGCCTTCGATCATCACGACATCGGCGTCATGGACAAACCGAGAGAGCGCGGCCTCCGCGTCCTTGCCCGGCATCGCGAGCGGGACGACGGGGATCTCGCGGCCGAGCGAGACGACTGACTCGGGCAAGAAGCAGGGGAGGGCTTGCCCCGAGAGGCCTCGCGCGGTCGCGTAAGGACAGTGCGCGTGAACGACCGAGACCACATCGGTGCGCGCCTTCATGACGGTGAGGTGAAGACCGATCTCGGAGAACACGCGCAAGCGTCCGCTGACGACGCGCTTGCTCTCGTCGACGACGATCACCTTGTCGGAGTCGATCACGCGTTTGCTGAGCCCGGTCGCGGTCGCGACGATGCGGCCGGCGCTCGCTCGGGCGCTGACGTTCCCGTCGTGATTGGCGACCCATCCGCGTTCCCACAACGCGTTGCTGATCTCGACCACGTCGCGGCGCAGCCGATGCTCGGTACGGGCGCGGGTCACGCGACGTCGACGTGGTCAACGACGCCAACGATGACGGACCTCACCGGCGACTTTTTGCGGTTGAAGAGCTGGCGGGAACCGGTGCCTTCTTCCAGCACGAGGACGCGGTCGCCGACGCCGGCCTGGGCGCGGTCAACCGCGACGATGCAGGTCCCGTTGGCGTCTCCCGTTTCATCGATCGGCTGCACGAAGAGGACCTTCTCGTGAGAAAAGTGCGGGTGCTTGACCGTCGCGACGACCGTCCCGATGACGCGACCTAGCTTCACGTCGACTCCTCAGCCTGCGCATCGATCGCGAGGTCATCGATGATCGCGACGACCGCTGCGTCGACCGGCACGAAGTCGATCTTGAGCGCTTGCGCTGCTTCTCGCGACGCCGCGAGGTAGACGAAGTCGTCGGGCCCCGCTTGCACGGTGTCGGCGGCGATTTGCGGGCGACCTTTGGGCGCGCGGTACTTGTCGAGCGGCTGCACGACGAGCAGCTTCAGGCCCTCCAGGCCCTCGACCTTTTCCTCTGCGACGCAGGTTCCGATGACACGTCCAAGGTACATCGGCGCGAGCGTACCTGATCGCGGCGGAATCCCACGTGGGAAATCCCATGGAGGTCGCCACAAGCCCAAGAAGGCCGTTTGAGCACCAAAGCGCGCGGAGTTATTGCCGATCCGCGAGAGACGACAGACGCGCGGCGTGGAGCTGCGGTCGGCCACGCCGCTCACTGCGTGTGGAAGCCCACAGAAGGTCCAAGCCGGCAACGGTGCGGTGTGCGATAGCAGCCCGCCATGTCCAGTCAGTCCGGAAGTCGTTCGCTCGCCTCGCTCGGCGCAGGCGCGCAGATCCTACGCGCCCCCCTCGTGGGCCGCGGCCCTCAGCTTCGGGAGCTCGAGGAAGCGCTCACGGATGCGACCGAAAAGGGGCAACCGCAGACCGTGACCATCCTCGGCGCGGCGGGGATCGGGAAGACACGTCTCCTGCACGAGTTCCTGAGCAACGTTCGTAAGCGTGAGCGCGTCCAGACGTTCCGAGGCACGTCGCGTGAGAACGGTCCGGCGTACGGCGTGGTCCAGCGGATCCTCCGCGCGCGTTTCGGGATCATCGAAGGAGCGGACAAGGCGACCATCGAGGGGACCCTTCGCGACACCTTGTCGGACGTGCTCGGCGATGTCCGCGTCGATGAGTTCCTTTACTTCCTGGGCGCCTACCTCGACCTCTCGCTGCCCGCGTCGCCGCTGGTCGACGCGATGCAAAGCGATGAGCGCAAGCGCGTGTCGCGCGCGGTGCTCCGACGGTTCTTTGAAGCGGACGCGCAGCGACGCCCGCTCGTGTTGACCTTCGAGGATCTGCACTTTGCCCACGACGAGTCCCTCGACCTGATCGAGTACTTGATCACGTCGCTTCGCGATGCCCCGATTTTGCTCGTCACGGTCGCGCAGCCGGACCTCCTCGCGCGCCGCCTTCACTGGGCCGACTCGCACCGCATGCTCGACCTTCCACCGCTCGATGCGCACGACGCGGCCGCGATGATGCTCAAGCTGCTGGAGCCGGTCGGCGATCCGCCAGATGAGCTGATCGACACCGCGGTCGATATCGCGGGCGGCAGTCCGTACCTGCTCGAGCAGATGGTTCGCGCGTTCTTCGACAGCGGCACCCTGGTCGCCGACGACAAGGGCTGGAACGTCTCGCTCGACCGCTTGGCCGAAGCGCAGCTCCCGTTGACCGTCGAGGACGCGATTCGCGCGCGCATCGCTTCCGTGAGCCCGCGTGAACGTGACCTGCTTGAGCGTGCCGCGACAATGGGCGGCGTGTTTTGGCTCGGCGCGCTCGTCGCGCTGGGGCGCACCGGAAAGAGCACGCCGGATCTCTGGGGCGGACGAAAGAGCGAAGAGACGCACTACGAGCAGATCCTCGCGTCGCTCGAAGAGCGTGATTACGTCCTCAAGCTGCCCGACTCCTCGATCCCGAACCAGGTCGAGTTCGCGTTCAAGCACAACCTCGAGCGCGAGGCGATTCACAGGCTGACGAACCGCGCGCGCTCGCGCAGTTACCACCGGGTCGTCGCGGAGTGGCTGGAGTTCACGCTCCCCGACCGCGGCGAAGAGCAGCTTGAGATGTTGGCGCAGCATTGCGAAGACGGCGGCGTTCCAGCGCAGGCCGCGAGCTACTGGATCAAGGCGGGGGAGCGGGCCCGCGCGCGTTTCGCGAACGCGAAAGCCGCCGAGTACTTTGAGCGCGGGCTCGCGCATGTCGGCGACGACGCCACGCTCAAGCTCACCACGATGCACAGCTTCGGGGACGTGCTTCAGCTGGCCGGGCGAAACGAAGAAGCGCTTCACGCGTTCCGTCAGATGCTCGAGATCGCCTTTCGACTGGACCAAAAAGACAAGGGCGGCGCGGCGCATAACCGGATCGGTCGCCTTCACATGACGGTCGGGCGGCTGGACGAAGCGATGCGGCACCTCGGGACCGCGCACGCGCTCTTCGACGCGAGCGGTGACGCGGCTGGCGTGGCGAGCGCGTCCGACGATATCGGGCGGGTGCACTGGATGCGCGGCGACTATGACGCGGCGGATCGCTTCATGCGACGCGCGCTTGAGATGCGACGTGAGCAGGGCGAGCGACGTTCCCTCGCGCTGAGCCTCAACAACCTCGGCATCGTCTGCCAAGACTCGGGCAAGTTCGCGGAGGCGCTGGAGTGTTTCCATCAAGCGCTTCAGCTGCGCCGCGAGATCGAAGATCAGCCAGGTATCGCGCAAACGCTCAACAACCTGGGCACGATTCACAGCGACGCCGGCAAGCACGCGCGCGCGATGGAGCTCTTTGAAGAGTCGCTCGAGATGGTGCGCGTGGTCGGTGACCGAATGCGCGAAGCGGTCGTGCTCATCAACTTGGGCGAATCGCTCTACCGCGTCGGACGGCCCGCTGAGGCGATCAAGCTGCTCAAGGAAGCGGAAGAGATCTCAGCGTCGCTCGGTGACCGCATCATCGAAGGCGAGGTGCTCCGCGGTTTGTCCAAGGCGCACATGCTGGTTCACGACTACAGCGTCGCGCGCGACTACATCGCCCGTTCCATCGAGCTGTTCGAGGAGGCGCGCGGGAAGCCGTTCCTCGGCGTCGCGCTTCGGACCGCGGGCGAGATCGCGGCCGCCGCAGGGTGGGGCGGAGACGACCACAGTCGCGCGAAGGACCACTTCGAGAAGTCGGTGGAGCTCTTCGAGGAACTCGGCAACGACATTGAGCTGGCGCGGAGCTTGGAGGCCTACGCGAAGTTCATGGAGCTCGCGCCGGACAACCAAACAGACCCTGTGATCGTGCATCAGGTGATGGCGCTCCGCGCGCGCGCGGACGAGATCCGGCAGCGCCTCAAGAAGAGCGAAGACGTCGACCTGGGACCGCTTCCCGACGACAAAACCGACCCTGAAATGAAGTACCCGCTGCCGACGCTTGAGGATTAGGTCCGAAAATCGACTTTCCCTGGGAGAATCTCGCCCCCAAAAGGGTTGGATTCTGACAGCGACGAAAGTGCAGTGACATCGGAGTTTGGCACCTGTCCGTTCGGTGAGGAATACTTCACGTGTGCTTCGTGCCTCCATAGCCCCATGTCCGCGTGGGTAGTCCGACCCACATTGAGGGGTGCGTGTTGGTCGTTGACGATGAGGCGGTCAACCGGGAGCTCTTAGAAGAGGACCTCTCTGACCGTGGCTTCCGCGTGGAGTGCGCGTCCGATGGGCCGAGCGCGCTCGCGAAAGCCCGTGCCTACAACTTCAACGTCATCGTGCTCGACATCAGCATGCCGGGCATGGATGGGTTTGAGGTTTGCCGTCAGCTGAAACGCGACCCCGCGACCGCGGTTGTCCCTGTCCTCTTCCTGACCGCGCACAAGAGCGAAGAGATCGCGATCCGCGCGCTGGACGCTGGCGGCAACGACTTTGTGGAGAAGCCATACACGCCCGCGATCCTTACCGCGCGCCTGCGCTCCCAGGTCGCGATTCATCGGGCGCACGAACAGCTGCTGCGACTCGCGACCCGCGATGAGCTGACGGGTTTGCTCAACCGTCGCGCGGGGACCTCGCTGCTGCGTGATCAGATCGCGCGCGCGATGGAGGACACGCGGCACGAGTGCTCCATCCTGATGGTCGATGTGGACCACTTCAAGAACATCAACGACCTCGAAGGTCACGCGGTCGGCGACCGCGCGCTCGCCGCGCTCGCGGAGTCGCTCACCGCGTCGGTCGGGTCGCTTGGGGAAGTCGTTCGATGGGGCGGCGAGGAGTTCTTGATCGTGCTCCCGCGCGCGGAGCTCAGCGACGCGCTCTTGGTCGCGGATCGCGTCTGCGCGTCTGTTCGCGCCATCGAGTTTGGCTCGCTCAGCTTGTCCGTCAGCGTGGGGGCATCGTCGCTTCGCTCGTTGGGTCGCGAAGACGCGCACCGGGACACCTTCGACGCGGTCCTGGCGTCGGCAGACCGCGCGCTTTATCGCGCGAAGGCCGAGGGGCGCGATCGCGTCGTGAAGTGCACCATCGCGCCGCCGGCCGAGGTCGGCTAGCCGTGCATGATTCGCAACGGGTGGAGCGCATTCGCGTCAGTCCGGACATCGCGGAGGCGTTCCGCTCTTCGACCGTGCTGATCGCGCGAGGGATTACCCCCGAGCCCGTGCTCGCCGAATTCGTGCTCGCGCACGCGAAGGTGCGCTCGGCGGTGTTAGTCGCCAAAGACGACCGCGTGAAGCAGGCGGCGGGAGCGCTGTCGTTGCCGCTGTTCAAGGAGCTCCCGAAGCGCGTCGAGGAGCTGGGGCTCGAGGGAGCGGTCGAGCTCTTCCCCTTCGCGCCTTATGGCGTGCTCGTGGTGCACGGTGTCATCGAGCCGCTCGTCGTCCCCTGGATCGACGCGCTCGTGAAGCTCGTCGAGGCGAGGCATCGGGAGCGCGCGGCGTACGACCTCATCAAGGCCAAGCGAGCAACGGCGCTTCGCGAGGGAAAGCTGCAGAGCGCGTTCATGGCGACGATGTCGCACGAGCTCCGCACGCCATTGAACGCCGTGATCGGGTTCACCCGGATCGTGAAGCGGAAGACGGATGGCCAGATCCCCGCGCGGCAGACCGCGAACCTCGAGAAGGTCGAGACGAGCGCGGCGCGCCTGCTCGCGCTCATCAACGCGATGCTGGAGATCACGCGCATCAAAGCCGGCAGCGTCGAGGTGGAGCGCCGCCGCTTCGACCCGCGCGAGCTCGCGGAGAACATCGCGCGAGACATGGCGCCTCGCTTCGCGGCCGCGAACCTCGTCATTGAGGTCACCGGCGATCGCGAGCCGATCTCGACTGACCCGAATCGGGTCCGGCAGATCCTCGAAGAGGTCCTCACCAACGCGCTGAAGTTCACCGAAGAAGGACGCGTCGACATCGCGGTCACGTCCAGCCTGCGCGACGTGGAGTTCGTGATTCGTGACACCGGCGTTGGCGTCATGCGTGAGCGGCTCCCCGCGGTGTTTCAGGCGTTTCAACAGGCCGATGGAACGTCCACCCGAAAAGCAGGCGGCACGGGGATCGGCCTCGCCTTGGTGCGCGCGGTCGCTGAGCTGTTGGGCGGGAGCGTCGAGCTCGAGAGCGAAATGGGGGCCGGGACCACGGTTCGCGTTCGCGTGCCGCGCGAGTACCAACGCGCGCGGACGACGGCGATATGAGCGCGTTCCGAATCTTGATCGTCGAGGACCACGTTCTCAACCGCGACCTCCTGCAGCAGCTTCTCGAAGACGACTACGACCTCGACTTCGCGGTGGATGGGTTTCAAGGGCTGCAGAAAGCGCTCGCGCAGAGCTACTCGCTCATCTTGTTGGACCTCACGCTCCCGAAGATGGATGGACTCAAGGTCGCCTCGTTGCTCACGAGCAAGCGCCCTGATGCGCCGCCTCTGGTCGCGGTGACGGGACACGCGTTCGATGAGACAGAGACCGCGCTCCATCGCGCTGGCTTTTGTGACTACGTCGCGAAACCAATCGAAGAGGACCAGCTGCGCGCGGTGATCGAACGTCACCTGGGCTGCTGCGGATGAAGCGCGAGACCGATGTGCGTGATCAGTACTCGGCGGAACCGTCGAGGATGCTCTTGGGGTTGTCCACGAGCAGCTCGTGCGTCTCGTCGTCCCCGACGATCTTTCGGAGGCGCGCGATCGCTGACGCGACGACCGGGACGTCTGCCGGACGATGCGCATCCGAGCACGCGGCGTAGTACACACCTTCGTCCAGCATGCGCTCGGCGGCGCGCTTGGCGCGGCGCCCGTACTTGCCGGTGAGCGACATCAGGTCGAGGAGCGGAAGGGCCCCCACATCCAGCAGCGGGTCCATCGGCGCGGTCTTCTTCGCGAAGGGCGCGTAGCGCTCGGGGTGCGCGAGGACCGGGTGCACGCCCTTGAGCTTGAGCTGGAAGAAGCAGCGGTCGAGCCCCTTGGGAAGCGAGTCTCGGTTGAGCTCGATGAGCGCCGCGTGACCACCGGGGTACGGCTGCGCGCGGTCGTTCTGAAAGAGGCCCCACACCACATCGTCGAAGAAATGCTCGGCGCCCAAACCGAGCTCCGGGAGCGCGGCTTCCTCCGCGGCCGCGCGCTCGCAAAACGCCGCGAAGCGCTCGCGTAGATCGTCGCGCTCGTTCGGAAACATCGCGGTCCGGATGTGCGGCGTCGCGACCACCTTCGCGAACCCGATCTCGGCTAACCCTTTGACCAACGCGAGCCCGTCCTCATACGTCCTCACGCCGTCGTCGATCCCGGGGAGGTAGTGCGAGTGCAGGTCGACGAAGCCGGTCATCGCTTGCGAGGATGACGGGCCTCGAACTCGGGCGCCAGCTTGTCGATCATCTTGAGGAGCTTGTCGCGATCGTTGAGGGCGGGATCTTCGGTGACCGCCTCGAGGAGGTGACGCAGGAGCGCGCCAACGCCTGGCCCGGCTCCGCTCATGCGCGCGATAACATCCGGACCGCGAACGGGGAGATCCTTGACGCTCAGCGCCTGCCCTTGCGCGATGACCGCGTCGAGTCGCTTGCGCAGCTCCGCGAGATCCGCGAGCTCGTTCTCGACAGGTCGACCTTTTCCGAGCACGTCCGCGCGACCCAGCCGCAAGAGCGAATCGACCCGCTCCGGTCCGACGCGGCGCAGGAACCGTCGCACGGTCGCGTCGGTCCAGGAGGCGTCGTAGCAAATGAGGTGGTGCTTCACGAGGTGGACGACGAGCTCGCGTTCCTCGTTGCTGAAGCGATACGCCCGCAGCCACTTCTCTGCCATGTCCGCGCCGATGCGCTCATGATTGTAGAACGTGTAGTCGTTGGTCTTGTCGCTGCGCTGGCGCGACCGCGGCTTCCCGACGTCGTGGAGCAGGGCGGCCAGGCGCTCGACCGGGGTGCCCTCCGAGTTGTCGAGGACGGCCATGGTGTGACCCCATACGTCGTATTCGTGCCACTTGTTCTGCTCGCAGCCGACCTGGTCGAGCAGCTCGGGGTACGTGACGCCGAGGATGCCGGTGTCCTTCATGACCTCAAACGCGACGGACGGGCGCTTGGCCTTCATCGCCTTCAGCCACTCCGCACGAACGCGCTCTGGACTGACCTTCTTGAAGGTGCCGAGCGCGCCATGAAACGCGGCCTCCGTCTCGCTCTCGAGCGCGAACTCCAGCGTCGCGCAGAACCGAGCCCCGCGGAGGATCCGGAGACCGTCTTCGCTGAAGCGCTCCTTGGGATCGCCGACCGCGCGGAGCAGCTTCTTTTCCAGGTCGCGTGCGCCGCCGTGGGGATCGACGAGCCGAGACGTGATCGGATCAAACGCGATGGCGTTGACCGTGAAGTCGCGCCGCGCGAGGTCCTCGGTGATGTCGTCGACGAAGAACACCTCGTCGGGGCGACGACCATCCGAGTAGGCGCCTTCGCCGCGCAGGGTGGTGACCTCGTAGGCTTCCTTGCCCATCATGACGGTGACGGTGCCGTGCTGGAGCCCGGTTGGGATCACGCGTCGGAACGTCTTCTTGACCTGATTGGGCTTCGCGCTGGTCGCGATGTCCCAGTCCGAGATCGCTTTGCCGAGCATGAGGTCGCGGACGCAGCCGCCCACCACCCAGGCGTGATGGCCTTGGGTCTCGAGGCGCCGACAGAGCTCAAGGACCGCGTCGGGGATTTGTTCGTGGCGAATGGTCATGGCGGTCTCGCGCGTCTGCCGCGCCTGCGTCCTGGTGGAGAAGGAGAAGCATCGGAGCCGGCCCTGTCAATGACGGCATCGATCAATGGTGCTCAAGACGACGACGGGTCGCGCCGGCCGAGATGTGCTATTTGGCTCGCTGTGGGCGATGCCACCGAAGCCACCGACGCGAGCAGCGACGCGCCTTCCATCGCGCGCCGACTGCTCCCCAAGCTCGTGCTCTCCCTGTTCCTGGGAGCGCTCTTTGCGTGGCTGGTCGCGCGCGGGGGCGTCCCGTTGGTGCCGGAACGCGAGGCGTTCGACAGCGTCGCCTGGTGGACGGTGGGCGCGTACGTCGGGACCCTCGCGATCACGCACTTCCTCCGCGCGAGCCGCTGGCGCTTCCTAATCGCGCCGATCAAGAAGCTCCCCTTTCGCGAGGTGATTCTGCTGAACTGGATCGGGTTCTTCGCGATCTTCGCGCTCCCGCTCCGCCTCGGGGAAATGGCGCGCCCCGCGCTGACCAAGTTGCGCGCGGACGTCCCGGTGAGCGTTGGATTCGGAACCGTCGCGGTCGAGCGGGTGATCGATGGGCTCATCACGAGCGTCTGCGTCGCCTGGGCGGTGTTCGCGCTTCCGCAGCTCGCGACCGATGATCCGATCGCCAAAGCGCTGCCCGTCTACGCCTACTCGGCGCTGACCGTTTTCATCAGCGCGTTCATCGCGCTCGCGGTCTTCCTGTCCGCGCGCGACTGGGCGACCCGCATGACGGAGCGCATCGTTGGCCTCGTGAGCCCCAAGCTGGGCTCGCTCCTCGCGGAAAAAGTCGGCGGCGTGGCGGACGGAATTCGGTCCCTCACCGACGTGAAGCTGACCGCCGGGTTCTTGTTCGAGAGCGCGCTCTACTGGGCCTTCAACGCGGGCGGCATGTGTCTACTCGGCTGGGGTTGCGGGCTCCCCATGGGACCGGGTCACGGCGTCGCGCTCATGGGCATCCTCGCGATTGGGATCTTGTTGCCGACGGGGCCAGGGCTCTTTGGCAACTTCCAGCTCGCGATGTCTTCGGGGATGAAGCTCTACTTCGCGGCCTCGCTGGTCGGTGTGCAGGGGTCGGTCTACATCTTCCTGCTCTATGGCATCCAGGCCATCTTCATCTGTGCGTGCGGCATCATCCCGCTTTACGCGATGAAGATTTCGCTCTCCGATCTCCTCGGCACCGAGCAGGTAAAGAAGGGGCTGCACCGCGACGACGAGCCTTCGCCGTCTTCCTGAGCCCTCGCGCGTCTTCGCCGCCGTCACCACTTTTTTGGACGAACACGATCGCGGACGTAGCGTCGACGGTATGCGCGTCGTCCTCTCCACTCTCGTGGCGTTCCTGCTCGTCTCCATGTCTGTCCCTGCAGAGGCGAGGCGCACATCGGATCACGACTACCGCTACGAACAGATCTGGAGCAGCGCGGTTCGTCTGCTTCGGGTCGACTACGGGTTCAACATTCGCGACCGCGACCGCGGGATCGGCTTTGTGCTCTTCGACTACCAGGATCACGGTCGCACGTATCCTGGCAGCCTCGAGGTCGTACGCGCAGAGATCGGTGGCCAGCAAAAGGTGCGCGTCACCTTGAACATCCCGGCGCAGCCCAGCTACGTGGAGCGGATGATCTTGGACCGTCTCCAGCGCAAGCTGCGCGCGGACTTCGGTGAACCCATTACGCGACCGGTGGCCCGTGAACCCATCGTGGAAGAAGCGCCGGAGGAGGACGCGCGCGACGAGGACACGGAGGACGACAGCGATCGTGACGGTCGTAGCTGAGGTCCGCCTCTGAGTTTGATTGACGGTGTGAGGCTCGCGCGGAAAGCTGCCTGTTGAATGGCTCTGGTAGTACAGAAATTCGGCGGGACCAGCGTCGGTTCGCTCGATCGCATCAAGAACGTCGCGCGCCGCATCGCGGCCCGGCGCGAAGAGGGTCACTCCGTCGTCACGATCGTGAGCGCGATGGCCGGCGAGACCGATCGTCTGCTCGGGCTCGCGCGCGAGCTCTCGGGACGGCCAAAGTCGCGCGAGCAGGACGTGCTGGTGAGCAGCGGCGAACAGGTGAGCGCGGCGTTGCTCTGCATCGCGCTCAACGAGATAGGCGTCCCGGCGGTCAGCATGATGGGACATCAGGCGCGTATCGAGACGAACAGCGTTCACACCAAAGCGCGGATCGCGCGGGTGGATGGCGAGCGGATCGACAAGGCGCTCGCGGAGGGTCACGCCGTTGTGGTCGCTGGCTTCCAGGGGGTCGACGCCGAGGGCAACATCACCACGTTGGGCCGGGGCGGATCGGACACGTCGGCGGTCGCCATCGCAGCGGCGATTGAGGCGGACGTATGCGAGATCTACACGGACGTGGACGGCGTCTACACCGCGGATCCGAACGTTTGCCCGAGCGCGCGTAAGGTTGAGAAGATCAGCTATGAGGAGATGCTCGAGCTGGCCTCGCTCGGCGCCAAGGTCTTGCAAATTCGGAGCGTTGAGCTCGCGATGAAGTACGCGGTCAAGATCCACGTGCGGTCGAGCTTCACAAGCGAAGAGGGAACGATGGTCACAGGAGAAGATGAGTCGCTCGAGTCCGTCGTGGTCGCGGGGGTCACCTCTGACCGCAAGACCGCCAAGGTCACGCTGCGCGAGGTCCCCGACCAGCCGGGGGTGGTCGCGCGGATCTTTGAGCCGCTCGCCGAGGCCAACATCTCGGTCGACATGATCATCCAGAACGTTTCCCGCGACGGCCTCACCGACCTCACGTTTACTGTGACGCGAGACGACGTCGCGCGAGCGCGCGAGGTCACCGGGGAGCTCGCGGTCGCGATCGGCGCAACCGGTGGGGTCACGGTGGACGACGACGTGGTGAAGGTCAGCATCGTGGGTCTGGGCATGCGGAGTCATGCCGGTGTCGCCGCCAAGATGTTCCGGCTACTCGCGGACGACGGGATCAACATCGAAGCGATCAGCACGAGCGAGATCAAGACGTCGTGTTTGATTCGCGCCAAGTACGAAGAGCTCGCGGTCCGCGTGCTGCACGACGGCTTCGAACTCGGGCATTGAGTTTCCCGACCGCTGAAGCAAGGCGAGGGAACGCTCGGGAATCGCGAAGCAAGTAAGCGAAAAACGTCCCCGGACGAGCGATGGGCCTGGTGTCGGAAACGAAAGAGACGAAAGGCCAAGCCGACCGTCTCTCGTTTTCGACGTTCGGAGCGCGCAGCGACCGTTTGGGGGAATCGCAAAGCGAAGCAAGTAAGCGAAAAGGTCCCCGGAAGAAGAGCGATGGGCCTGGTGTCGGAAACGAAAGAGACGAAAGGCGAAGCCGACCGTCTCTCGTTTTCGACGTTCGGAGAGCGCAGCGACCGTTTGGGGGAATCGCGAAGCGAGGGGGTCTCGAAAGACCCCAAAAAAGAAACGCCGCGCAGAGGCTGCGCGGCGTTTGGTCGATTGCTCGACCGGCGACTACATCGCCGGGAGGCACGCCGTGAGGCGCATGTTCGAGCAGTCCTGGACCGCGGCCATGTTCGCCGTGATGCAGGCGTTGACGGCGGCGATTTCGGCGCTGCAGTCCGGGCGCATCTCAGCCTGGCACTGAAGCGCCGGCATGAACTCGGCCGGGCACGAGTCCGCGACGCACGAGTTGCCCTGGAGGATCCAACACTCGTTGCATCCGATCGGCTGGATCATGCCCCCAACGTCGACGTTGACGGGGGGAGTCGTGTCGCTCATCACCGCGGCGGACTGGCACTCGCCCGTCATGCAGCCGATGATCGCGGTACGGGTCGCCGAGCTGCAGCGCGGGAAGCAACCCGCGCCCGTCAGGGAACCGTTGGGGTTGAGGTTGCACATGCCGGTCGGGGGCGGGTTGGTGTCGGGGGCCACGTTCGTATCGGGCGCGGTCATGGTGTCGGTGGTCGTTCCGTCGGGGAGCATGATCGCGGTGTCCGAACCACCTCGGTCATCATCATCTCCACAACCAACAGCCGCCAGGGCCAAGCAAAGAACTAGGGCAAACTTCTTCATTTTCTCTCTCCTGCGCCGCTCACATCCGTGCTTTCGTCTTCGTCGACGTCGGGCACTGCCAATCGCGAGGGCCGTGCGTTGTCGCACGAGATGCGGACGTGGGCAATCCCTTTGCGTGGTGTCCATCACGCCCTCGCTTTGTGCTTCCGCGCAGCCTTGTCCGTGGGATAGTTTCGGGGCCCATGCAGCTCCGGACCTACACCTTCCTCGACTCCCTGCAGCCTGGCCTCGCGGGCTTCTTGCAGACTGTTGCGCCTGGCTTTCAGCCGCTCGAGGGACAAGCGTCGCTCTTCGTCGAGATCGCGCCTGGCATCCAGATCAACAACCTGACGGATGCTGCGCTCAAGCGGACGCGGTGTCGCCCAGGGATGCAGATCGTGGAGCGGTCGTACGGTCTGCTGGAGCTTCACCATGATGACCAAGGCGAGGTCATGGAGGCGGGGGACACGATCCTCAAGACGCTCGGCGTTCCGAAGAGCGCGCGGCTCAAGCCTCAGGTGAAGTCGAGCGAGATCATCACGGGCATCGAGCCGTACCACGAGATGCTCGTGAACCGGATGCGTCACGGCGACATGATCTTTGAGAACCAAACGCTCTACTTGATGGAGTGTTACCCGGCCGCCTACGCCGCCATCGCGGCGAACGAAGCAGAGAAGGCGTCTCCGGTTCGGCTGCTTGAGGTCCGCACGTTCGGTCGCTTCGGGCGCTTGTACCTCGGCGGCGGCGAGGCAGAGATCGAAGAGGCCGTGAAGGCCATCAAGCAGTGCTTCGCGCAGATCGACGGACGCGAAGAGTAGGGTGCTCCTTCGCGGCCAGCGCGCCCTGATCACGGGCGCGACGGGGGGGCTTGGACCGGTCCTTTGCGAGACGTTCCTGGCGCTCGGCGCGAACGTCATCGCGGTGAGCCGCACGCGCACTCGATTGATCGATCTCCGCTCGCAGATCCAAACCGCGGCGCCGAACCAAGAGGATCGGTTCGCGACCGCGGAGTGTGATGTGTGTGACGCCGAGGGCGTCGCGGCGCTCTTCGAGTCGGTGGAGCAACGGGGACCGCTCGATGCGGTCGTTCACGCAGTTGGCGCGTTTCGCTATGGAGCGATCGACGCGTTAGGCGCAGCCGACATCCGCGCCGTTGTTCAGCAGAACCTTCTCGCGACATCCTTTGTGGTGTCCGAGGCGCTTGGGCGGATGAAGGCGCGCGGAGCCGGGCGCGTGATCGTCGTCGCGTCCGACCGGGTCTTTTCCCCGGACCCCGCGTTCGCGATGTACGGGGCGGCGAAAGCGGGCGTGACGCACCTCGTGACCGCGGCCTCCAAAGAGCTCCGGGGCCCGACCTTGAACGCGGTCTTGCCTGGGATCATCGACACGCCGCAGAACCGCTCGGACATGGGCGACGGCGACGCGAGCGCTTGGGTCCCGCCGCAGGAGATCGCGAAGACGTGCGCTTGGCTGGCTGGAGACGACGCGCGCTGGGTGAACGGTGCCCTCATCACGATGGCCGACCGAAGCTGATGGCCCGCCGAAACGCAACCAGGTAGAACGCACGCATGGCGATTCAAGAAGGCAAGAAGGCTCCCCGCTTTACCCTCAAGCGAGACGGTGACGAGAAGGTCGCGCTGAAGGACCTCACCGACGACTACGTCGTGGTCTATTTTTATCCGCGCGACAACACGCCGGGATGCACCACCGAGGCGTGCGACTTCCGCGACGCAAAAGATGAGCTGGACGAGCTCGGGGTCACGGTGCTCGGCATCAGCAAGGACAGCCTCGCCTCGCACGTGAAGTTTCGCGACAAGCACGACCTCAACTTCCCGCTCTTGTCCGACCCGGACGGCAAGGTGCTCGAGAAATACGACGCGTGGGGCGAGAAGAACATGTACGGCCGCAAGTCGATGGGCATCATCCGCAGCACCGTCGTGATCGCGCCGGGCGGCAAGGTCATCAAGCACTTCCCCAAGGTCCGCGTGAAAGGCCACGTCGAGAAGGTGCTCGAGGCCATCCGCGAGCACCGAGACTCGTAAGGGACCTCGCATCGGCGGGACCGTCGCCAGATTGACCCGCTCGGGGTGTCCGAGTAGCTTCCATCTCCTCTCGGAGAGCGAATGATGAAGCACCTTATTACTTTTCTTTTCTGTGCGCTGTGCGCGCTCGTGGCGCTTGGCTGCGGTGACGACGACCGCACGGGTGACACCGGCACCACCACAATGGACTCCACGGTGGGCGGCTGCGTTCCGGCCTGCTCAAGTGGATCGGTCTGCTGCGGTGCGGCCTGCGTGAACACGCTTGACGACCCAGCGAACTGTGGCGGCTGCGGAATCTCGTGCTCCGGGCGATGCGTGAGCGGCATGTGTACGGGCGGCGGCGTCGACACGGGCGTTCCTCCGCGCGACACGGGCGGCGGCGGCGGCGGCGATTGCCGACCGGAGTGCGCCGCGTCCCAGAACTGCTGCGGTGGTTCGTGCGTGAACCGAACGTTTGCCGGAAGCGGTGACGGCCGGAGCGACCCCTCGTTCTCAAACTGCAACGGCTGCGGCGTCGCGTGCGACATGAACCGCGCCTCCTCGTGCGGCACCGCGCCCACCGGCGGCCCCGCGCAGTGCCTCTGCGGCACGTTCGCGCAGTGCCCCGTCGGGACCGCGTGCGTCGCGACCGGAGGCACCTTTAGCTGCGCCAACACGATGAGCGACCCGAACAACTGCGGCGCTCCCGGCAACATGTGCAACCCCGGTGAGACATGCACCGCGGGCGTGTGTGGCTGCGGCGGCGCGGGTCCTTGTGGCGCCGGTCAGGGCTGCTGTGGTGGCGCTTGTGTCGACGTCTCGAGCGACGCGATGAACTGCGGCGCGTGCGGCAACGAATGTGGCGTGAACGCGCCCAACTGCAATGGTGGAACGTGCGGGTGCGGCGCGGGACCGGCCTGTCGCGAGCCGACCCCCGGAATGCTGATCACGCCCGGCGATCCCGGAGAGTCGTGCTGTGGCGGGAGCTGCGTGCCGAACAACGCGAGCAACTGCGGCTGCGGCGTCATGTGTGATGTCGCCGCAGGTGAAGACTGCGCAGTTGCGGGTGGCGGGATCATTCCCGGCATGGGCGGCGGAGAGGTTGAGATTTGCTGCGGGGACCCGACGCTGATCGGGATCACCGGCTGCATGGGCGGGCTTCCCTTCCCCTGAGGTCGTTTCCCTTCGTGACGAAAAAGCGACCGTGATTCACGGTCGCTTTTTCTTTTGCTGGGTGGGACTCGGCGTGCAGTTGTGCTCCGTGATTGACCCCTTGGTGCTCCACTGATACCTCGTGCCCTCGCGCCGCCAGGGTGCGTTTTTTGATGCGCACATGACCGCCGACGCCCCGACGCCGATCGATCCGAATTTTCGCATCGAGCTTCCAAACTTCGAGGGGCCGCTCGACCTCTTGCTTCACCTCATCAAGAAGCACGAGCTCGATATTTTGGACCTCCCGGTCGCGTTCGTCGCGGGGAAGTACGCCGACTACCTCGACCTCATGAAGTCGCTCAACCTTGATGTGGCGAGCGAGTACCTCGTGATGGCGGCCACGCTGACGTACATCAAGAGCCGAGAGCTCCTGCCGCGGAGCCCGTACGAGGAAGAAGAGGAAGAAGAGGACCTGATCGATCCGCGGGCGGAGCTGATCCGCCGTCTCCTCGAGTACCAAAAGTACAAGCGGGCCGGAGATCAGCTGGGTGGCCGAGCGGTCGTCGGTCGCGACATCTTCACGAGAGGCAGCCCATCGCCAAAGGCGAAGGGGCCCGCGCCGCTCGCCGCGCATGATCTGTTCAAGCTGCTCGACGCCTTCCAAGCGGTGGTCAAGCGCCACGACGGTGACCTCGGCTTCGAGATCAGCGCGGAGCGAATCTCCATCCAAGAGCGAATGGCGCAGGTCACCTCGATGATGCGCGACCGGAAGCGCGTTCGCTTCGACCAGCTCTTCGAGAACGTCGTCAGCACATATGACTTGGTCGTGACGTTCCTCGCGCTTCTCGAGATGGCCAAGATGCGCATCGTGCGCGTGTACCAGGCGGAGCCCGATGCTCCGATCCATCTTGAGTACCGCGCCGACGATGCGCTGATGGAGGCGCTCTCCGGAGACGGCCTGGCCGTTATGGACGCGGAACAAGCGGAAGCCGCTTTCGGGCAGACGCCACACGAAGCCGCGCTCGCGGAGGCGAACGCTGTCTCTGGCGGCGTCGCTCCTGCGAGCGATCCGTCCGCGACCCACGTCCCGTCGAGCGCCGCGGACCCGGCGGCGGACGAGGTGCCCACGAGCACGGATGCTGCACCTGACGCCGGAGCGGATGCTCGCTCTGGTTCCGCCGGCGACGACGCCGGGCCCGCGAGCGCGGACGCCGGAGCTGGCGCGTCTTCGAGCGGGTCGTCTCCGGGCGATGGGCTACCGGGATCCGATGACGACGGCCTGGCGGACTCGAGCCCCGTGTCCGAAGCCGTGCGCGAACCGACGTCTCCTGACGCGGCCGACGACGCAGAGGACGAGACCGCGAGGGCGGATGCGCCTGCGCCCGCTGTCAGCGCAGATGAAGATGTTGGCGCAGATGAAGATGGACCCGCTCGTGGCGACGCGCCGCGAAGCGAGCACGACGACGACACCGCTCCACACGTTGCGCAGGAGCGCGACGCGTCGCGATCGGATGAGAGCGAAGAATGAACGCGACCGACGAAATGGAAGACATCATCGAAGGCGATGACTCCGGCGAAGACGAGCTGGAGTCCGGCGAGGACGAAGCCGAGGAGACGGACGCGTCCGAAGTGAACGAAGCAGATGAGGAAGAGGTTGGCGACGAAGCCGACGACGCAGACGTTGACGAAGACGACGACGCCGATGAAGACGACGTTGGCGACGAAGACGAAGACCAACCTCACGTTGACGAAGACGACGCTGACGACGAAGACGCAGACGCAGACGACGCATCCGGGGCGAAGGAAGCGTCCGCCAAAAAGCCGGGGCCCCAGAAAGCGGAGAAGCGAACCGTCAGTGAAGAGCACCTCAAGACGGTCCTCGAGAGCCTCATCTTTGTATCCAACCGACCCGTGAGCGACCGGCAGCTCGCGCGCGCGGCCAAAGCCCGGGTCGCGGAGGTGCGACCGATCCTGGAGCAGCTCAAGGAAGAGTATCTCGCGCGCGGCATTCATCTCGTGCAGGTGAGCGGCGGGTACCAGTTTCGGAGCTCTGCGCAGAACGCTCCGTTCGTTCGTGACTTCGTCGCCAAGCGCCCGGTCCGTTTGACCCGCGCACAGCTCGAGACGCTCGCCATCGTGGCCTACCGGCAGCCGGTCACGCGACCCGAGATTGAAGACATCCGGGGGGTCGACAGTGGCTCGGCGTCGAAGGTCCTGCTGGAGCGAAACCTTCTCAAGATCCTCGGCCGAAAAGATGAGCCTGGCCGCCCCATGCTCTACGGGACCAGTCCGTTCTTCCTCGAGTTCTTCGGGATGACGTCGCTGACGGACCTGCCGACGTTGAAAGAGTTCAGCGAGTTGTCTGAAGAGAGCCGCTCGATCTTCGAGCGCAAGTTGGGCGAGCCGCTTGATCTGGACGAGGCCGCGCGGGAAGCCGCCGAGGCCGAGTCCGCCGCACAGGAAGAAATGCTCAACGCGTTCTCCGAGGACGATGAGGGCGAAGGGCGCGACGACGACGACGACGACGACGACAACGACGACAACGACAGCGACGACCAGGAAGCACTCCTGGAGCAGTTCGTGGGTGACGCGGACGACGACGACGACGACGACAGCGACGACGACGACGACGACGACAGCGACGATGACGACGACGACGACAGCGACAGCGACGACAGCGACAGCGACGACGACGACGACGACCGCGTCCACCGTGGAGGCGAGGAAGAAGAATGACGTTTCAAGAGATCATCCTGGCGCTCGACAAGTTCTTCTCGGAGCGAGGCTGCGTCATCGTGCAGGGCTACGACAGCGAGGTGGGCGCGGGGACGTTCAACCCGAACACGTTCTTGCGCGCGATCGGCCCCGAGCCATGGAACGTTGCCTACGTTGAGCCGTCGCGTCGGCCGACGGATGGTCGTTACGGCGACAACCCCAACCGCCTGCAGTCGTTCCACCAGTACCAGGTCATCCTCAAGCCCAGTCCGATCGACATTCAGGAGCTCTATCTCGAGTCCCTCCGCGCGATCGGTACCGACCCAAGTCAGCACGACATCCGCTTCGTGGAGGACGATTGGGAGTCGCCGACGCTTGGCGCCTGGGGCCTGGGCTGGCAGGTGTGGCTCGACGGCCTGGAGATCAGCCAGTTCACCTACTTCCAGCAGTGCGGCGGGATCGACTGCAAGCCGATCAGCGGCGAGCTGACCTACGGGCTTGAGCGCATCGCGATGTACCTGCAGGACAAGCAGAGCGTGTACGACCTCGACTACACCACCATGCCGGACGGCACCGCGGTGAAGTATGGCGATGTGTTCCATCGCGCGGAGTGGGAATGGTCCACGTACAACTTCGAGCAGGCGGATCCTGAGCTCCACGTCATGCTCTTCGACAAGTTCGAGAAGGAGTGCTTGCGGCTGCTGGGGATCCAAGACAAGCGCGGAAAGGGCGGCACGTTCCTCTTCGAGGACGGCTACGAAGACCCGAAGAAGCGGCTCGTGCTCCCAGCGTATGACGCCTGCATCAAGTGCAGCCACTACTTCAACGTCCTCGACGCCCGTGGCGCCATCAGCGTGACCGAGCGCCAGCGCTACATCGGGCGCGTGCGGATCCTGGCGCGGGCGTGCGCCGAGAGCTGGTACGCGCAACGCGAAGCGCTCGGGTTCCCGCTGCTGGGCCGCGCGACGAACGCATGAAGCGAATCGCGCTTCTCGTGGCGGTCGCGTTGTCCTCCGCCTGCGGAGGAGCCACGGTCGCACCACAGAGCACGCCGCGTGAGCCCGTGGCGAATCGGCAAGTTGCGGTTGAGGCACCAAGGAGCGTCTCGCGCGAAGCGACGGGAGACGCTGCTGCGGAAGAACAGGTGGAGCGCGACCCGCGGCCGCATGACGAGACGACGTGCGGCTTCGTTCTCTTTGGTTGCGAGAGCGAGGCGTGCACCACGGCCGCGGAGGCAGAACAAAGAGAACGTCACGACGCGCTCGCGCCCATTCTCGCGGACTTCGACCGACGGGAGCGAGCCGCGTTCACGCAGGTGAACCGCGCGGTTCGTGCAGGGCAACACGCGAGCGCGCTCACGCGCCTTGACGCGATCGAAGCTCGCCTCGAAGAGGACGACCCCATGTTCGATTTCGTGGAACGCGCGCCGCGGGTGTTGGCCTATCGCGGCCTGATCGCGCTTCGGCTCGCTGAGCGCGCGGTCCGCGCGGGAGATGACGGGGATGAAGACGGCGATGCCGATTCGCTCCTCGACGACGCGGTCGCGATGCTCGAAAAGGTCATCGAGGAGGCGGCCGATCCCGAACGGCGTGGCCGCGCGGCGTACCATCTGGACGAGGTCTACGCGCTCCAGAGTCGCGAGCTGGATCCGGACGAGCAGGAAGGGATGCGTCAAGAGCGAGAGCGGGCCCTCCGCACATCTCTTTGTCTCCGCGACCACGAGCGCGTACGACGCGCGCTCGCGTTGGTGATTCTGGACACGCCGCGTGATCCGCTCTCCGAGGTGGAGATTGTCCGGCGCGCGATCGCGGTCGCGCCCAACGACGCTGGGCTGCGCGCTCGCCTGGCACGAGCTGAGCAAGACCGCGAGCGACCCGTCGCGTTCGTTCGCCGAGCGTTTCGCGGTGTGTATCCAAGCGCGGAAGCGTTCTGCGACAACGTCGAGTCGGACGGCGGGGTCCGATGCTTCGCGAGCGAAGCTGAGCAAGCGGGCGTTTGGTTCGGCGAGGTCTGCGATGTCGACCAGATGGAAGACCATCTCGCGACATCCGACGATTGCGTCACCTCGCTCCTCGTTCGGACCCAAGATGGGATCGCAGAGTTTCCGGAGTCGATCACGCCGGTTGACGACGCACTGGAGAGCGACCTCGCGTCGACATGCCAGCTGCGCCAGTTCGGCAGCTCCATCGTCTGTCGTTTGAACGACGAGGTCGCGTGCTTCTCCTTCGCGGGGACCTTTGAGACGAGCGCGGAAGGCCTCCGCCTCACTCGCGCGCTCGATGGAGCGACGAACGTCGTCGACCCCGCTTCGCTCTGCACCCGCTGAGACGCCTCAATCGTGGCGCCGTCCACCCGCGCAGGGTACAACGCGCGGCATGACGGATGTGCTGGTTGAGATCGGCCTCGAAGAGCTCCCTTCTTCCTTTGTCGCGCACGCGCTCGCCTCGATGTCGACGCTGGGAGAGGCGCTCTTCAAAAACGCGCGGCTCCCGGTCGCGTCCATCGAGACCCTTGGCACCGCGCGCCGCTTGACGCTGCTCGCGCGAGGCGTTCCGGACGCCCAGCCGCGCCGTGAGGAGACGGTCACGGGGCCCCCGGCGCGGGTCGCGTTCAAAGACGGCGCGCCGACCAAAGCGGCCGAAGGTTTCGCGCGCAAGCAAGGCGTCCCCTTGGAGTCGCTCACCACGGTGAAGACCGACAAGGGCGAGTACGTCGCGGCGCACATCAACGAGGAAGGCAAGCCCGCGATAGAGCTCCTCGGCCCGCTCCTCCAAGAACTCTGCGCGAAGGTCAGCTTCCCGAAGAAGATGCGCTGGGGCAAAGGCGACTTCGCGTATGGACGCCCGGTCCACTGGTTGGTCGCGCTGCACGGCGACAAGGTGGTCGACTTTACCTTTGCCGAGGTGAAGACCGGGCGCGCCTCCCGTGGCCACCGCTTCCTCGCGCCCGGCGACGTGGCGATCGACAGCGTCGGCAGCTACGTCGACGCGCTCCGTGACGCACACGTCTTCGTCGTGACCGACGAGCGCCGCGAGAAGATGCGCGAAGGGCTGCACGCCGCCGCTCGCGGACTGGGCGGCGTCCTGGTGGAGGACGAGTTCCTCATCGAAGAGAACCTCTCCATGGTCGAGGTCCCGCTGATCGTTCCCGGCGGCTTCGACGAGAAGTACCTCGAGCTCCCGGACTCCGTGACCATCAGCGTGATGCGTGATCATCAGCGCTACTTCGCGGTGCGCGACGCGGCGGGCAAGCTGCTCCCCGCGTACCTCAACGTGGTCAACACGGCGAACGCGCCAGACGTGATCCGCAAAGGCAACGATCGCGTCCTGCGGGCGCGCTTGGACGACGCCCGCTTCTTCGTGGAAGAGGACCAGAAGCAGAAGCTCGCCGACCGGCGCAAGAAGCTCGACAGCGTCACGTTCCAGAAGAAGCTCGGCACGATCGGCGACAAGGTAGAGCGGATTGACAAGATCGCGCGGTCCCTCGGCGAACACGAAGACGTCACGGAGGAACAAATTTCGCGCGCGGCGCAGCTCGCCAAGTGCGACCTCGAGTCGCTCATCGTCTTTGAGTTCCCAGAGCTGCAGGGGCAGATGGGTCGCTTCTATGCAGAGCACGACGGCGAGGCCGCGGAGGTCGCTCGCGCGATCGAAGAGCACTACCAGCCGGCGGGCGCTGGCGACAAGGTGCCGAGCTCGGTGCTCGGATCGGTCATCGCGGTTGCGGACCGGATCGACACCCTCGTCGGGTGCTTCGGGATCGGGCAGAAGCCAAGCGGCAGCAACGACCCCTTCGGGCTTCGGCGCGCCGCGCTCGGCGTGATCCGCGTCGCGTTCGAGGGCGCGATGGACATCGACTACGACCGCGCCATCCAAGCGGGTTTCTCGGCGTACTCGCTCGGCTTCGAGGAAGCGTCGGTTCGCGCGACCATTGACGACTTCTTCGACGCGCGCTTCCGCGCGATGTTCGCGGGCGAGTTCACGGGTGACGTGGTCAACGCGGTGCTCGGGGCGTGGGCTCGACGCTCCTTGCGCGACCTCCGCGTTCGCTTGGAGGCGATGCGAGCGTTCCGGAACGCGCCAGAGTTCGTCCCGCTCGCGGTCGCGTTCAAGCGCGCCTACAACATCACGAAGGACGTCGCGCCTGGGGAGGTCGACGCCGCGCTCCTCGAAGAAGGAGCCGAGAAGGCGCTGGCCGAAGCGTGGCACGCAGCCGCGCCTGTCATCGCGAAGCACGTCGAAGCACAAGCGTACGGTGACGCGTTGGCGGTCATCGGGCGCGATCTCAAGGGGCCCATCGACACCTACTTCGACGATGTCTTCGTGATGGTCGACGACCTGAAACTGCGCGAGAACCGCTTGCGTTTGTTGAAGCGGATCGCAGACGCGGTCAGTCGAATCGTCCACTTCCACCTCGTCCAGACGCAGAAGTCATGAGCACGTTCGTCTACGGCTTCGAGGACGCGCTCCCCGAGGACGCCTCCGCGCGTGAGCTCCTCGGAGGGAAGGGCGCGGGCTTGGCGGAGATGACCCGCCTCGGCGTTCCGGTGCCTCCGGGCTTCACGATCACGACGGACGCCTGCCTTTACTTCATGGAACACGACGCGCTCCCGAGCGGCGTCGATGAAGCCATCGCGAACGCGCTCGCGAAGGTCGAACAGTCCCTTGGCAAGACGCTGGGCGGTGACAACCCCTTGCTCGTCAGCGTGCGCTCCGGCGCGCGCGCTTCGATGCCCGGGATGATGGACACCGTGCTCAACCTTGGGCTCAACGACGAAACGGTCGCCGCGCTCGCGATGCAGAGCGGTGACGAGCGCTTCGCGTACGACGCCTACCGTCGCTTTTGTCAGATGTTCGGCGATGTCGTGATGGACGTGCCGCACGCGCGCTTCGAGGAGCGCCTCCGCGCGATCAAAGAAGAAGAGGGCGACCCGCGGATGGCGGACAGCGCGCTCTCCGCCGAAGCGCTCAAGCGCCTGGTCGCGCGCTATCAAGAGGTCATCGCGGAGGTCGCCGGCGAAGCGTTCCCGAGCGATCCACGGGTTCAGCTCGACAAAGCGATCCGCGCGGTCTTCGCGTCGTGGAACAACCGTCGCGCGATCGACTACCGACGTATGCAGCACATCCCGGACTCCTGGGGCACGGCATGCAACGTCCAGGCGATGGTGTTCGGGAACATGGGTGACACCAGCGGCTCTGGGGTCGCGTTTACGCGGAACCCCTCGACCGGTCAGCGGGAACTTTACGGTGAGTTCCTGCCCAACGCGCAGGGCGAGGACGTGGTCGCGGGGATCCGCACGCCGTTTCCTCTCGTGGCCGAAGCGGCGCTTCCGGGTCGCGAGGACCGCACCTTTGAGCGCGCCCAGCCTGAGGCTTTCGCGAAGGTCGTCGCTTGCTGCGCCCAGCTCGAGACGCACTTCGGCGACATGCAGGACGTCGAGTTTACGGTCGAGCGCGGTGAGGCCTTCATCCTGCAAACGCGGACCGGCAAGCGCACCGGAAAGGCGGCGGTTCGCATCGCGGTCGACATGGTGAAGGAGGGCGCGCGTACGAAAGCGCAGGCGATCCAGATGGTCGACGCTGATGCGCTCGAGCAGCTGCTTCACTCCCGCTTCCCGTCGCCGGACGAGCTCGAGAAACGCGGCGTGACGCCGCTCGCGAGCGGTCTCCCGGCGAGCCCCGGCGCGGCCACCGGCATCATCGTGTTTGACGCCGATGAGGCAGAGGCGCGAAGCAAAGACGGCGAGGACGTGATCTTGGTCCGCCGTGAGACGAGCCCGGAGGACATCCACGGGATGCGCGCCGCGCGTGGTGTCTTGACCGCGACCGGCGGCATGACCTCGCACGCCGCGGTCGTCGCGCGCGGACTGGGCAAGTGCTGCGTCGCGGGGTGCAGCGCGCTGACCGTCGACTATCGCAAAGGCGAGGTCGGGGTCCGCGGGGGCCCCACGCTCAAGCGCGGCGACGTGATCAGTCTCGATGGCTCGCTCGGGAAGATCTACGCAGGAGCGCTCGACGTGATCGCGGCGGCCAAGGTGCCCGAGCTCGACGCGCTGATGGCGTGGGCGGACGAGACGCGTCGCCTGCGGGTCCGCGCGAACGCCGACACGCCGAAGCAAGCACGGGAGGCGAGGGCGTTCGGAGCCGAAGGGATCGGGCTCTGCCGGACGGAGCACATGTTCTTCGCGGAGGAACGACTCGAGGCCATGCGATGCGTCGTGCTCGCGGAAGACGACGCCACACGCGCGACGTGGCTCGCCAAGATCGAGCCGATGCAGCGCGAAGACTTCGTCGCGATCTTCGAGGCGATGGATGGCCTGCCGGTCACGATCCGATTGCTCGACTGGCCGCTCCACGAGTTTTTGCCCAAAACCGATGCCGACTTCGCGAGCGTCGCGGCCGCGCTGGGGGTCGCTGAAGAGTCGGTGCGCGCGCGCGCCGTCGGCATGCACGAGATCAACCCGATGCTTGGGCATCGGGCGGTGCGCGTCGGCTTGACCACGCCCGCGATCTACCAAGCGCAGGTCCGCGCGATCATTTCCGCCGCCGCGAGTTGTCTCCGCGCGGGCGTCAGCGTGCACCCGGAGATCATGATCCCGGTCGTCGGAATGGCGGAGGAGCTCGCGCAAGCGACGGCGCTGGTTCGCGAGACGGCTGCGTCGACGGACGCGAACGTGAAATACGCGGTGGGGACGATGCTCGAGCTTCCCCGCGCCTGCTTGACGGCGGACGCGCTCGCGCAGAGCGCGGAGTTCTTCTCTTTTGGCACCAATGATCTCACACAGACCACGTTCGGGATCAGCCGAGACGACGCGGGGCGCTTTCTTCCCGCGTACATCGATCTCGGGATTCTCGCGCGCGATCCGTTCTCTCAGATCGACGAAGACGGCGTCGGGGCCCTCGTTCGAATCGGCGTCGAACGCGGCCGCGCGACCCGTCCGGGGATGAAAATCGGGGTGTGCGGAGAGCACGGAGGCGACCCAACATCGATCGCGTTCTGCGACCGTTTTGGGCTCGACTACGTCTCCTGCTCGCCACCGCGCTTGCCGGTCGCCCGTCTCGCCGCGGCCCAGTCCCACCTCGTGCGTGACTCCGATCGAACGCGGTCTTGAACGCCGTTGACGTTTGGAGATTTCGGACGAGGTTGGTTCTGTTTCTCACGAACGTGCGCGGCCACCCCACAGTTCGAGTTCCGACCATTCGTCGTACACCGAAGGGCTACTTCGTATGGAGGAGACGGGTGCGGGTCAGTGGCAACCACCAAAGCAACAAGCTACGCTCGGGGTATAGGAGTCATGACCTTTCTTGCGGTCCTCTAGGTGCGTAACAAATGACAAACCAGGCCGAGCTGACCCTCATTGAGGGAACGGCAACGGACCCCGGGCCAAGCGGCGGGGACCCATTGATCGGGCAGACGATCGATAGCCGTTACTTTATTGAGCAAGTGCTCGGTGAAGGCGGGATGGGTCTTGTCTACCTCGCGCGCCACACGATCCTCGGTAAGAACGTCGCCATCAAGGTCCTGAGGCCGGACGTCTCCCGCGACAAAGAGATCATGCAGCGGTTCCGCCAAGAGGCGCAGTCGTCATCGGAGATCGCGAACGAGCACATCATCGACATCAGCGACTTTGGTGCGCTGCCCGATGGCTCGACGTACTTCGTCATGGAGTACCTCGACGGTCGTGACCTCACGCACGTGATCGACCACGAGTCACCGATCCCGCAGGACCTGATCGTTCATGTCGCCAAGCAGCTCTGCCGAGCGCTTGGCGCCGCGCATAACATCGGGATCGTTCACCGCGATCTAAAGCCGGACAACATCTACCTGATCACCAGACAGGGCGACCCGAACTTCATCAAGGTGCTCGACTTCGGGATCGCGAAGGTGGGCGGGAGCTCCAGCAAGCTCACCAAGGCCGGCCAGGTCTTCGGGACGCCACACTACATGTCTCCGGAGCAGTGCTCGGGCTCCGGGGTCGACAACCGAACCGACATCTACGCGCTCGGCATCATCATGTACGAGATGGCGACCGGCGACGTCCCGTTCGAGGCGGAGAACCTGATGGGCGTGCTCACGAAGCACCTCTACGAGCAGCCGCCTGCACCGAGCCAAGTGCGCCAGAACCTCAACGAGGACCTTGAGCTCATCATCATGAAGTGCATCGCAAAGACGCCGGACGACCGATACGAGACGATGGGCCACCTCCTCGCGGATCTCGATCGCTTGTTGATGGGCGAGATGACCGTCGCGCGTGAGACCCAAGCGCTCCCCGCGCTCGACCTGCCGGTTCCGCAGAGCAAGACGAAGTACATCGTCGGCGCGTTGGCCGCCGTCGCGATCCTCTTCAGCCTCGGCGGCGTCGCGTACTGGCAGTCTTCCCAAGGGCCTGACGAGATCGTCAACGAGCCGCTCGTTGAGACGAACGCGCCTCCCGAGGAGCTGGTCGGTCAGGTCGGTGGTGGGGCCACCGGGGCCGGCGCCGAGGCGGTCGAAGAGCCTGTGGAGCCGGTGCAGCCCGAGGTCGCGCGGAGCGAGAACATCACGATCACGTCGACCCCGAGCGGAGCCCGGGCGTACGTCGGAAACGAACAAGTGGGTCAGACCCCATTGCAGGTTCGGCGGCCAACCACGGGTGAGCTCGAGGTTCGGCTTGAGTCACGTGGGTACCGACCACGGAAGACCACGCTCACCGAGACGAGTGATGACGAGGTTTCCGTGAGGCTGCTCCGTCGCCCAAGGCGGCAAGGAATGCGCGGGTCTTCCGCTGAAGGAAGCGGCATGCGCCGTCGGCCTGGAAATGAAGTGCTCACCCCAGCTGGGTGGTAGGCGACTCTGGTTGCTCAGGGGGTAGGGAGCGAGTAGCGTGCGCCGCGATGCGACCCCCGCGACCTTTTTCCCTCGCAACGACCCCGCTTCCGCGCACTTTTGCCGCGGCGCTCCTCGTCTTGGGGACATTCTCGGCGTGCGGCAACGACGGCGTTCGTCCGCCCGAAGGGCGCCTCAATTTCCCGACCGCTGCGGCGCTCTCCCTAGAGGCTTCTCCCCGGTTCATCTACGTCGCGAACTCAAACTTCGACCTTCGCTACAACAAGGGGTCGATCCAGACCTACAACCTCGAGGTGTTCGCCGACGCGGTCCTCGAGTGCACCGATCGTGACCCAGAAGACTGCGTGATCATCGACCCGAGCGTCCCCTCGCTCGACGCCGATGCGCGCGTACCGCCGATCGAAGCGAACGTCTTGGTCTCGGAGGTCCTGACTGGTTCGTACGCCGATGGCGTCACCCTCTCGCCCTCGGGTGCTCGTCTCTACACCGTAATCCGAAGCGACGGGAACCTGACCACGGTCGACGTCGATCCGGCGACCGGTGCGCTGAGCTGCGGAGGAGAGGGTCAGCCGCACATCTGCACCGAAGCGTTCCGCGCAGGGGACGACGACGCCGCAGCGCTTCGAGACATCAACTTGCCGCCTGACCCGGTCGACGTCGTGAGCGGTTCGCTGACGGACTTCGGCCGCGGTGCCGACGAAGGCGACTATGTCTTCGTGACGCATCGCGGCGGGCAGGCATCGCTCTTCATCGACGACAACACGGAAGGCTCACGCCCCACGCTCATCCACAGCGTGGGCGGCCTCGCGCCGGAGCTCGTCAGCGTCGCCTTCGAGCCCCGCTCGCAGCTCTTCTGGCTCACCAGTGGCGGTGAGCCGCGACTCTCGCGCGTCGGGGTCGCGATCGACGGTCTCACCCAGGACCTAGAGCGCAGTTTCCTGTTCAACGCCGGGGACCTTCGCGTGAGCGACGTCGATACCGGCGACGCCAGCACCGGCGACACCCGCGACGTGGTCTTCGATCCGAGGGAGGACGTCGAGCGCGCGTATGTCTTGAGCCGGCGCCCGGAAGCGCTCTTCTTCGCGAACCTCCGCGGCAGCGGCGATCTCGACATCGCGCAGGTCGTGGAAGTCGGAGATGGTCCGAGCCGCGTCACCATCCACGACTTTGAGGTCGACGGAGAACCGCGGTGGTTGCTCTTCGTGAGCTGCTTCGAGAGCCGCGACCTCTACGTGATCGATGCCGACAACGGGCGCCTCCTCGGCACGGTCGGTGGCCTCAGCGGTCCCTTCGAGGTGCTCCCGGATCCAAGCCGCGAGCGCGTCTACGTCGTCGACTTCCGCTCTTCTGTCGTTCGCGCGGTGGACCTCAGCGCGATGCTCGCGTGCATCTCGGGCGAGCCGAGCTCCGGTGAGCTGATGCGAGAGTGCGCGCCTCGATTGCTTGGTATGATCGGTCAGCCACGGCCCGTCATGGAGCTCCTCTAATGACCCGGGTGACTCAACGTCTCTGCGCGCTGCTCGCGCTCATCTCACTCGTCGCGTGTGGTGACGACCCGATCCCGGTCACGCCGCCCACGTTCAACCGCCCCGGCGCGGTCGCGTTCCTTTGCTACGATCAGGAGGCGCGTCAGGTGGTGCCGCGGTCCGCGTGCCTGGAGGGCGACGCGGGCGAGAATCCCAACCTGCGCCTGACCGCGCTGGTCACCCAGACCGCCCAGGGCGAGATCGCCGCGATTGATCTCCAGTTCGGGGTCGCCCTCGACGCAGACGTTCGCGTGCCCGGCTTTACCCATGTTCGGGTCGGCGAGATCCCGAGCGGTATTGTCGTTCCGCCGAGCGAACCTGGCTTCACCTACGTGGCCAACTTCGGTTCACGAACGCTCCAGTGGATCCCGAGCGCTCGCTTTCGTCCTGAAGCGATGGTGAGCGACGCGACCGGCTCGTTCGTCGGGTTGCCCGCGGCACCGCTCGGCCTCGCGATGAGCGACGACGAGCAGTACCTCTTTTCGTCCCTCCCGGAAGAAGGCGCGGTTCTCATCGCCGCGCTCGACGCCAGCGGCGCGATCTCCAGTGTGTCGCAGCAGGCGCTTGACGGAACACACGATGCTCCTCGCGTGACGGTTGGTGATGGCTACGGTCGTACCTGCCCGGCGGACGTCAGCCTCGCGGAGCCTCCCGCGGTGAGCGCTCGGGAAGACGTCGCGTTGGGGGACGTCGCGCAGCCCGGCAACCTCGTCGTGGACGGTGACGTGTTGTTGGTCGCCGACGAGTCGCTCCCGGTCATTCACCGCTTCGCGATCACGGGCGGAACGCTCACACCGCTCCCTGCGCTCTCGCCCGGTGTTCCGGTGCGCGACTTGGTCGTCTCGCCAGAGGTGCCGCGCGAGCAGGGCGGCGATGAGTTGACCCGCTTCCTTTACGCCATCGACGCCACCGATGGTTCGGTCCTCGTGATGGACTATGAAGAGGGGTCACCCACTTTTGGCGCGGCGCTCTCCGTCGCGGTCGGCGGCAGCGCGCCGGATCGCCTCGATCTGGTCGGGGCGGCGCGTGCGCTCTCGATCATCACGCCGGGCTTCCCTGGCGAAGAGTGTTCGTTTGACTCCGATCAAGAGCGCGGTCCTGCAGTGCTCCGCGGCGCGTTCCTCTCCGTCGCGATGCAGAGCGGAGCGCTCTTCGTGGTCGACATCTACGACCTGGATTCAAGCTGCCGCGGTGGCGCGATGTGCGAAGACGAGCTCGTCTACCAGCGCCGCCACCGTCGGCGCGTCGGCGCGTCCGCGGGCTTCAACACCAATGTCGTCGGCACGCCGGCGTTCCGCTTTGAGGGCAACCCCGGCCGCATCGGCAACGATGGTGTGAGCAGCGGAGACAGCCCCGGTCTGGTTCAGCTGTCCGCGTGCCCGCGCGGTATGAAGCGCGTCTTCCCGGTCGTCGATGGAGACCCCGTCATCTGCGCTGTTCAGGATCCTTGGGCGGTGCGCGCGCAGCGTTGGCTCTCGGTCTACGAGGGCGCGCTCCCGGGAACCTCGGGTGGCCTCGGGCGGTTCGAGGGTCGTGAGTTCATCGCCCCGCGCGCGAACTTCTGCGCACGCGGAGTGCTCGGGTCGGCGAACGTTCAGGCCTCCGAGCTCAACGCGGCTGAACCAGAAGCGGGTTACGCGGGCGATATGCTCATCATCACGAGCGACGTTCCGGATGACGCGCCGACAGGGTGCGAGATCTTCGCGCTCGACGACTCGGGCACACGTGCCGACCCCATCGCGATCCCGATCGCGGTCGCGACCGGTGACACGCTCACGCTCGGAGAGCCTATCGGCGACCGAACGCTTGGCCAGGTCGTCGCCTGCTTCCCGGAGCTTCTCGGCTACGAGATCCGCACGCAGGGTGTGTACACGGTCGTCGGCTCGCGCACGGGTTTTGTCCACCGCGTGGTCGAGGATCCGGGGTCCAGTGCGTGTCTTGTCGATCGCAGCGGGCGTCCTTCGGTCCCGGCATGCGCCGCCGACGGAACGTGCGGCGAGTGCGGAACGGATGCCGACTGCGACAGCGGTTCTCCCATCTGTGACGCCGGTCGCTGCGTCGAGTGCACCTCCGCCCGGAACGTCTGTGACAGCGCGTGTGGCGAAAACGGTCGCTGTATCGAGCTGCGGAGCGGACGCGCCAAGGTCGGCGAGCCGTTTCAGTCGGCTGAGCTGGCCTTCACGATCGCGCCGTTCTCCGCGCCGCCGGCGCTCGGGGTCAACTCCGAGCTCGAGTTTGACGTCGGCGACACGCCCGCGAGCTTGGCGCTCGACGTGGGCTCTCTCCCGGAAGCCGCGCAGTACTCCGAAGAAGACCAGAACCTCTACATCGTCGACATTCATGGCGACTCCCTGGTTCAGGTCGCGCTGTCCCCGCTCACGGTCGCCGAGCGCTTCGACTGAGGCGCCGCCCGCGGGCCGGACGCCTCGACGAGGTCGACACACATTGATCGCGAGGGCGTGACTCGATACACCGGCTCGGTGGAACGAGACAACGCTGACAAGGCCGCCAGCAAGACGGCCGTCACTTCGGCGTCCACGAAGAAGTCGCCCGCGAAGGCAGGGAAGAAGGCGAAGAAGAAGAAGTCGCACACCCCGGTGATGCAGCAGTTCATGCGCGCCAAGGAGCAGTATCCGGACGCGCTCCTCTTTTTTCGGCTCGGTGACTTCTACGAGATGTTTTACGACGACGCGTATCGCGCGGCGGAGCTTCTCGGCATCACGCAGACCTTTCGCGGCACCGGTCCCGACGGCGAGCGTATCCCGATGGCCGGGGTGCCCCACCACGCCGCTGCGGGCTACCTCTCGAAGCTGCTTGAGCTCGGTCAGAAGGTCGCCATCTGCGAGCAGATCGGGGACGCCAAGAAGTCGAAGGGGATCGTGGACCGGGAGGTGGTCCGGGTCGTCACTCCGGGTCTCTGCGTGGAGCCCGACGCGCTTGATGCGCGGTCTGACAACTACGTCTGCGCGGTTGTCCGCGGCACGGCCAAAGAGGGCGTGGGCGTCGCCGCGTTTGAGCTGAGCACGGGCGCGGTGAGAGCCTGCGCCGTTCCGGACGAAGCAGCGGCGCTCGCGGAGCTCTCGCGTCTCGAGCCCCGCGAGCTGTTGATCGCGGGCGCGTTCACGGGGCTCCCAGATCACGTGAGCGCGCTCTTTCCGCAGCTCCCCATTCGCGATCGGGAGAGCGCCGACCCAGAGACCTTGGCGCGCTTCGTGGGCGACGACGAGCTCGCTACGCTGAAAGAGTCGCTCGCTCCTCTGGCGCTCCGCGCCGCCGCGACCACGCTCGCGTACGCCCAAGACGCGCAGCCCAAGGAGACGGTCTCGGTGCAACGCATCGGGGCGTACGATCCGTCCGACCGCCTTCTGCTCGACGAGGCCGCGGTACGGAACCTTGAGCTCGTGCGGACGCTTGAGGGCGAGCGCCGCGGTTCGCTCCTCGCGTTGCTCGATCATACGAAGACCGCGATGGGGGCGCGGCTCCTGCGCCGGCGGGTCTTGGCGCCGCTTACCCATCTCGAGACCATCCGGCGGCGACACGACGCGGTCGAAGCGTTCTCCGTCGACCCCGCGCTTCGGCGGGACGTGCGCGACATCTTCGCGGCCATCGGCGACCTCGAGCGGATGGCGACGCGCGCCTCATTGGGGGTCGCGACCCCGCGCGATCTGGGCGTGGTGCGGAGCGCGCTCGCTGGCGCCGAAGCGCTCATCGAGCGGCTGGCCAAGGAGCGCGCGGAGGTGACCGGTGACCCGCTCGCGACGCTCTATCCGACCGACCGCTGCGAAGCGCTTGAGGTCACGCTCCGCGCCCAGCTCGTCGATGAGCCTCCGGTCCCCGCGAACCAAGGCGGTATCTTTCGGCCAGGTGTCGACGAGGATCTCGACACGCAGCGCGGGCTCTCGGGGAAGAGTAAAGACATCCTCCTAGAGCTAGAGCAGCGCGAGAAGAAGCGCACCGGGATCTCGTCGCTCAAGATCAAGTACACGCGCGTCTTCGGCTACTACATCGAGGTCACGCGCAGCAATCTGGGCTCGGTCCCGAGCGACTATATTCGCAAGCAGACGGTCGCCAACGGCGAGCGATTCGTCACCGAGGAACTCGCGGAGCTTCAAGAGAAGATCGAGAACGCCGACGAGCGCGCGAAGACCCTGGAGAGCTCTCTCTTCGCGGCGCTGCTCAAGCGCGTCGCGAAGCGAGCAGACGCGCTTCGCCGGCTCGCGGTCGAGCTCGCGCGTGTGGACGTCGCCGCGGGGCTCGCGGAAGCAGCGCATCGCCACGGCTTCGTTCGCCCGGTCGTCGACGCTTCGCTTCATCTCGAGCTGAGCGAAGCGCGGCACCCGATCGTCGAGCAGCTGGCGCCGCGCGGAACGTTCGTCCCCAACGACATCATCGTCAGCGCTGAGGAGACCGACGGCGAGACCGAAGAGGGCGCGCTCTTGATCATCACCGGACCGAACATGAGCGGAAAGTCGACCGTCATGCGGCAAGCTGCGCTCGCGGTGATCATGGCGCAGGCAGGCGGCTTCGTTCCAGCGAAGGCGGCGCGAATCGGGCTCGTCGATCGCATCTACACCCGGGTCGGCGCGAGCGACAACCTGGCGCGCGGACAGAGCACGTTCATGGTCGAGATGCGCGAGACGGCTTCGATCCTTCGCGGCGCGACCCGGCGCTCCCTCGTGATCCTGGACGAGATCGGGCGCGGGACCAGCACCTATGACGGCGTCGCGATCGCCTGGGCGGTCGCCGAGCACCTCGACGAAGCGATCGGCTGTCGCGCCCTCTTCGCGACCCACTATCACGAGCTCTGTGAGCTCGCGGAGACTCGGCCGCGGGTTCGGAACATGTGCGTCGCGGCGCGCGAGCACGGAGACGATGTCGTCTTCCTTCACAAGTTGATCGCCGGAAGCGCGAACCGGAGCTACGGCGTCGCGGTAGCGCGGCTCGCGGGCGTGCCGGCGATCGTCCTCGCGCGTGCCCGCGCGATTCTTGGCGATCTCGAGGGCGGGGCGGCGCTCCCGTCTGGGGCCCCGGCGCGCCTCCGGCCGTTGGACGAAGAGGGCAAGGCGCAGCTCGACCTCTTCGCCGCGCCGAGCCCAGCGCAAGCCGCGCCGCCACGCGAATCCGCCGTCGAGAAGACGCTCCATGCGCTTGATGTTGACCAGATGACCCCGGTCGACGCGCTCGTCGCGCTTTCGCGCTTGAAGGGAATGCTCTCGTCCTGAGCTTCGGCCTCGGCTCCGCCGACGGGACCCGCGCCCCAAACCTGATAGAGTTCGCGCGTGTCCAAAGACGATCACGCGCGAATACTCACCTCTCTCCTCGAGGCGGATCGCGCGCTGAGCCAAGCGCTCAACCAACGCGGCGAGGCGCTCACGGCGCTGCGCGCACTTCGGGAAGCCGAACCCAACAGCTTTTTTCCAGCGCCGAAAGCCGCGGAGGTGGTCCGCACGGCGGTGCTCGCCGCGGGCGCGTTTCCCAAAGAGAGCGCGCGTCACGTCTTCCGTGAGGTGCTCTCCGGGTCGGCCGCGCTGCTCGCTCCCCGCACTGTTTCGGTCGCGGGAGCGCTTGGAGGGTTTTCCCACGCCGCGGCCTGGCTCGCGTTGGGACGCTCCGTGACGCTCCGTCCACGCGAGACCGTGGGCGAGGTGATCGACGACGTCATCCGGCAACGCGCGCAGCACGCGGTCGTCCCGATCGAGGCGGCAAACGAAGGCGTCTTTACGAACACCCTCAACGCCTTGTTGGTGAGCGAAGCGAAGCTGGTCGGGGAGGTCCGCGTGCCGGTGCGCTTTGACGTGCTCGGCGGAGAGTCGACGACCCTCGACAGCATCGAGGAGCTTCACGGGTCGCCGAGCGCTATCTCGGCCTGCCAGCGGTTCGTCACCGAGCGCGGCTGGCGCGTCGTCGACCTGACCAGTGAAGAGCTGCTCGCCGAGTCCGCGAAGCGCGCGCTCTCGGAGCCCAAGATGGCCGTGCTCGGCGCGCCGGTGATGGGCGAACTCTTTGAGCTCCGCGCGGTCTTCGAGCGCGCGGAGGATGTCCACGACTTGGTCACGCGCTACGGGGTCATCGGCTCGCGCTTCCCGTCGCGCACGGGCAGAGACCGCAGCGTTATCGCGATGGTCGTCCGCGACGGCCCCGGCGCGCTTCACGAGTCGCTGGTCCCTTTCGCGACCGGCGAGATCAACATGACGCGCCTCGAGTCACGCTCCGGTGCGCATGGGGTCACCTTCTTTGTTGAGTTCGATGGACACGTGACCGACCGGGCCGTCGTGACGGCGCTGGAGCAGCTCCGCGACCTAACCAAGCTGATGTACGTCATCGGCAGCTACCCGCGTCCCGCGACGGAGGCCGCATGAGCCAACGTGAACAAAAGCCGCTCGTCCCGCCCAACGTCGAGAGAATGATCGCGTACAAGCCTGGGAAACCGATCGAGGAGCTCGAACGAGAGCTCGGGATCACCGGCGCCATCAAGCTCGCGAGCAACGAGAACCCGTTTGGTCCGTCGCCGAAGGTGCTCGCGGCGATGCGCGCGGCGGTCGAAGACGTGCGCTTCTATCCAGACGGTGCCGGGCATGAAGCGCGAAGCGCGATCGCGCGGTTCCTTTCACGTCCTACCGAAGAGGTCGTGATCGGGAACGGGAGCAACGAGCTCATCGATCTCATCTGCCGGACATTCGCGGCGCCCGGGGACCACATGGTTTTCGGGAAGCCGTCGTTCGTTTGCTACTGGCTGGGCGCGACCGCGACCAACGTGGACTACACGGAGGTGCCGCTCATCGAGAACCTCGCGTGGGACGTCCAGGCGATGCTCGACGCCGTCACGCCACGAACGAAGATCCTCTTCCTCGCGAACCCAAACAACCCGACCGGGGCGCACATCAGTGAAGACGAGCTGGTCCACCTGTTGAGCTCGCTCCCGGAAGACGTCGTCGCGGTCCTCGACGAAGCGTACTTCGAGTTCGCCACCGCTGACGACTACGCGACCGCGCTCAAGCATCTGCACCTGCACGAGCGGACGCTCGTTCTGCGAACGCTCTCCAAGGCGTATGGGCTCGCCGGGATGCGGGTCGGCTACGCCACCGGGCCTGCTGCTTTGGTGGGTTACCTGCACCGGATGCGCGCGCCTTTTAACGTCAACCTCGTCGCGCAAGCCGCGGTTGCGCCCGCGCTCGAAGACCAAGCGTGGGTGCAGCGATACGTCGACTTCAACGCCGAAGAGCGCGTTCGGGTCGCCGCGGCGCTGAGGGAGCTCGGGCTGCGCCCCGCGCCGAGCCAAGGGAACTTTCTGCTGGTCGACTTCGGTCGCCCCGGACGTGATGTCTACGATGTGCTCTTGCGGCGCGGCGTGATCACGCGCCCGATGCCAGCGCCCATCGATACCTGGCTGCGGATCTCGTTGGGGACGCGCGAAGAGAACGATCGGATGCTCAGCGCCGCCGCCGAAGAAGTTCGCGGACGCTAGCCTCCGATCGTCGTGCGCCTACGTAAGGCGGATGTCCGCTCCGAGAGTCGCTGCGGAATCGCGCGCCGGCTGTTAGCGTTCCGGCGCGCTCAACGGCGCGAGGGAGGCGTGAATGATTCCGGTTGAGGTCGAGGGCATGAAGCGAAAGCAGGCGACGGTACGCAGCGTCTCGGGCCTCAGCGTCTCGGGCCTCAGCGTCTTGGGCCTCGGCGCCCTGGTGCTCGCGCTTGGATGTGGCGGCGCGCCAGCGCCCGCGCCCGTCGTTCCGGGGCAGGCCGCGGCACCGGTCGACGTCGCGGAAGACGCGCTGGTGACGGAGCGCGAGGTGGATCTCGTCGCGCTTCGGTTCTTGCCGCCGAGGCCCGTGATCTTGGTCCGCGCACGGCCGAAGGCGGCGCTCGACAACCCGTACGTCCGGATCCTCGAGGAGCTGATCTACGCGACGGACGGCTTCGGAGGTGGCGGTCGTGAAGCGTTGGTGCGGAGTCTCTTCGGGACGACCGATCTCCTCACGTTCGCATACCAAGGTGGACGCGGTGACGACGAGCGCGTCGCGGCCGTGTTGCAGGGCGAGTTCTCCAGCGCGTTGGTCGCCGAGCTCGCGCGCAAGTTGGTCCCCGCCGCGATGCCCCCGCGCGAAGTCGTGATCGCGTCTTATCCCGGGTGGGCGGCGGCTGGTTTGGTCTACGTCTCTGTGGACGCGAACACGTTGGTGATCACCGCAGAGGAGACCGCCGAAGAGCTGCTCTCCCAAGCCACGGTGTCGCCTCGCTATGGAGAAGGCATCGTGCGGGAGACGCTCTCGCGTGACGCGGAGTTTCAGATCCTCGGAACCGGTCGCGAGATCGAGCGTGAGGGTGATCGCGCAGAGGTGGACTCGCTTTTCGGCGTGACCGGGGTCATCGCTTCGCGCTCCGGCGGCTTGCACGGCGAGGTCATCGCCCACGTCTCGGACGCAGCGGACGCCGAGAGCGCGGGTCGCGTCTACAACCTGTTCATCTCGATGATGTCTCGTGAAGAAATGGTGCGACAGGTCGGGGCCGATTTGCTGCTCGCCGACGCTGACCGGAGCTACTTGCCCCGCCGCTTCGTCGCGTCCCTCGACCTCGACGATGAGACGATTCGGGATCGCTTCTCGCGGGTCGAGCAGATCGCGCGCGATCTCTTTCGCGAGCTTGGCCGCGACATCCGGCGAGGACATGAGCGCGCGACGCGGCCAGGCTTCGAGGAAGCGTCGCGGCGCGTTTCACAAGGCTTGCTCGACGCGCTGGTCGCGTCGCGATTCGAAGCTGCGCTCGAGATGCTCTACGCGCGGAGCGCCGAACAGCTGGCGCCGTGTGTCGCGGACACTCCGCTGGCCAACGCCACCAACGTGGTCTGCGGCGAGGTCCGGGAAGCGATGGGCAAAGCACGCGTGATGTGTGACGTCACGACTCCCGCGGGGACCACGACCGCGGTCTTGACGGTCTCGATGCCGCTCGATTCCGGGCGCGTGATCCGGATCGATTTCGACAACGCGGTGACCGGAGCGACGTGGGAGTCGGAGGCGTGCAACCCGCTGCGCCGCAATTGGTGACCCCGATCGTCTGAAAGAGAGAGTGTTGGCGCGGTCTGTTGACCTGCTAACATGCGCGCCGTCGACGTTCGCGTCGCGAAAGGAAGCCATGTCCCGCTCTGCACTCACTGCTCTTCTCGTGTCGTTGACCCTGTTGTCCGTTGGATGCGGAGGAGGGTCACCCGACGTGACCGATCCGACCGATGTCGCGGCAGCCGTTGCGCAGCCCGCGGTCGATCCGTTCGCGCTGATGCCCGCCAACACCTTCGGCGTGGTTCGCGTGGACGTCGCGCAGCTCCGGAGCTCGCCCTATGTCCAGATCGTCCTCGATTGGATCCGCGAGGCCGAGCCGCTGGGGGAAGGGCGAGAGGCCAAGCTTGACGCGATCCTCAACGGCGCCGACACCGCGTTCTTCGCCATCTCTGAAGACGACCTCGGCTCCGTGGTGTTCTCGGGCGACTTCGCTGAGGGGGAGCTCGACTCAGCGATTCAAGGCCTCGGGACCTTCCAGCGCGGTCAAGTCGCGGGTCGCGAAGCGATGGTCTCGTCGGACGCCGCGCTCGTGACGCTCGACGCCCGCACCTACCTGCTCGCGCCCAGCTCTGCGGCGCCCGGGTTGCTCATGCAGACGACGCGTCCTGCTCGACTGAACGAACAGGCGTTTACGGATGTGTCCGATCGCGTCGGCATGTCCGCTGGAACCTTCCGGTTCGCCGGCGTCGCCTGTCCGTGCATTCGCGACACCCTCGTCCGCAAGATCCCGGGCATGACCGCCGCGCTCGCCGAGTCCATCGTGAGCTACGGAGCGTCCGCCGAGGCGAGCAACGGCATCCAGGGCGAGGTCGTCGTCACGATGAGCGACGCGGACTCCGCACAACAGCTCGCGACCATCGCGAACGACCTCCTCGGGCAAATCGGCGGGAACATCGCGCTCCGGGCGATGGGCCTTGGAGATGTCCTCGCCGGCATCTCCACGCGTGTCGAAGGCAACACCGTGGTCGGCGCGGTCAACCTCGACGACCAGACCGTCCGCGACACCTTGCAGCGTGTTCGCGCGTTTGCGCTCCTCGCGCTCCAGGCCATGGCCGAGCGCGTCCAGCAGCAGATGGGCTCGACGGCCGCGCCTGCTCCGATGCAGTGAACCGCTAGATGAGCACACTCGTCATTCGCGGAGGGCAGGGACCGCTCTCGGGTCGCGTCCGCGTGCCTGGCGACAAGTCGATCGGCCACCGCGCGATTCTCTTCGCGGCGCTCGCGCGCGGGCGCTCCGCGATCACCGGGCTCTCGGCGGGTGAAGACAATATGGCGACCCGGCGCGCGTTCGCCGCGATGGGCGTCTCCTTTGAGGACGATGGCGACATCGTTCGCGTGAGCGGCGTGGGGCTCCGCGGGCTCTCCATGCCGCAGGGCGTGGTCGACTGCGGCAACTCTGGGACCACGATGCGCTTGCTGTGCGGCGCGCTCTCCGGTCAGCGCTTCGGGACGCGGCTGTGCGGTGACGAGTCGCTCTCGGGTCGACCTATGGCGCGCGTCATCGACCCGCTACGCGCTCGGGGCGCGTTCATCGGCGGTAGCTCGCGAGATGACAAAGAAGGCGTCTTCGCGCCGATCTCGATCGCGCCACTGGTCCAGGGCGAGGCGCTCCGCGGCATCGAGTACGACATGCCGATCGCGAGCGCGCAGGTAAAGAGCGCGCTCTTGCTCAGCGGGCTCTACGCAAACGGGCCGACCGTGGTTCGCGAGCCGGTCCTCTCGCGAGACCACACCGAGCGGATGCTCGTCGCGCTCGGTGTGCCCTTGTCGACCGCAGGCTCGACCGTCGCGTTCGACCCCAACGACGAGCGCTTTCAGGGCGGCTGGGATCCGTTCGCTTGGACGATTCCCGGCGACATCTCGAGCGCCGCGTTCGTGTTGGCCGCGGCCCTCGCGCGACCGGAGAGCGACGTCGTCATCGAGGGCGTCGGCGTGAACCCGACCCGGACCGGTTTTTTGGATCTGCTCCGCATGATGGGCGTCAACGCGCCGCGTGTTCCCAAGGGAGGCGCGGCGGGCGACGAGCCGATGGCCGACCTCTTCTTGTGCAGCGATCACGAGGCGCGGGGAACGCTCATCGGCGGCGAGCTTTTGGTGCGCATGATCGACGAGGTGCCTGCCGCTTGTGTGGTCGCCGCCTTCGCGCACGGCCGCACCGAGATCCGCGACGCGGCCGAGCTCCGCGTGAAGGAGAGCGACCGGATCGCGGCCATGCATGAGGTCCTCACGGCGTTCGGGGTCCCCAACACGGAGCTTCCGGACGGACTCGTGATCGAGGGAAGGGCGCCGCTCCGGCCCGCGACGGTCAAGAGCCGAGGCGACCACCGTATCGCGATGTCGGCCGCGGTCCTCGCGTTGGCCGCAGCGGGGGAGAGCGTCATTGAAGACGTCGACTGCATCGCGACCTCGTTCCCGGACTTTGTCCCGCTCTTGCGATCTCTCGGCGCGGACATTCAGTGGGTGGGCGACGCGGCCACGGGCACCGCGAAGGAGATCACGGTCGCGATCGACGGTCCCGCGGGAGCCGGTAAGAGCGCCGCGGCGAAGCGGCTCGCGGACGCGGTCGGCTACGTTTTGGTCGACACGGGCGCGCTTTATCGTGCGTCTGCATTGTGCGCGATCGAGCGCGGCCTCGACCTCTCGGACGGCCCCGCGGTGGGCGCGCTGATCGCGACGCTCGATCTCTCGTTCGCGCCCGGACCACGTGTCCTCATCGACGGGCGCGATCGTGAAGACGAGATCCGCACCCCGATCGTCTCCGAGGGCGCCAGCCTGGTCTCGCAGCACCCCGAGGTCCGCGCAGCCCTCTTGGGCCTTCAGCGCCGCCTCGGACAGAACGGCGGTGTCGTTCTGGAAGGACGCGACATCGGGACGGTCGTGTTCCCCCACGCGGAAGTGAAGGTCTTCTTGACCGCTTCTTCGGTTGCCCGCGCGCAAAGGCGGGTCGACCAGCTCACCTCACGCGGCGTGGACGCGGACTACGCGACGATTCTCAACGCGATTGAGACCCGTGATCAACGGGACTCCACGCGCGCGGTCGCCCCGCTCAAGCCCGCGGAAGACGCGACCCTTTTGGACACGACCGGGTTATCGCTCGACGCCGTGGTCGGGCAGCTCGTGAACCTCGTCAACACTGCCCGGGGTCGCTCAGGCGCGAGCGGCGATTGAACCGTGAGAAGATGCGGATCAAAAGCCGTTCGTCGCTCGGTGGTTCGTTGACAGCGGTTTTTGCGACTGCTAAGGCCAGCATCCCTTGAGCGGGGGCCGCCCCCAAACGCTCATTTTTTCGTTCTATTTTCAGTTTCAACCGTTAGCCGGCCTCGAGGAATACGCCTCGAACCGCAGACGCAATTCCCAACCCAATCCATGACCGAACCCACCATCGAATCTTCCCCCAATCCTCCCGCGGCTGGCTCGTTCGCCGCGCTCTTCGAAGCCTCCACCGTCAGCAGCGACGAGCTCCGTGAAGGCGATATCGTCTCCGGCAACGTCCTCAAGGTCGGAAAGGACTCGGTGGTCGTCGACATCGGATACAAGTCCGAAGGCGTCATCCCCCTCCACGAGTTTGTGAACGCCGACGGCGGTCTCTCGGTTCGCGCCGGTGACCAGGTCGATGTCCTCGTCGAGTCGAAAGAAAACGAGTACGGCCTCGTCATCCTCAGCAAGGAGAAGGCCGACAAGCTCAAGGTGTGGGACGAGATCAGCGCCGCGTGTGAGCGCGACGAGCTGATCGCCGGAACCATCACGCAGCGCGTGAAGGGCGGCCTCTCGGTCACCATCCGCGGCGGCGTCAAAGCGTTCTTGCCGGGCTCCCAGGTCGACCTCCGGCCGGTCCGCAACCTCGACAACCTCCTCGGTCAGACCTTCGACTTCAAGGTCATCAAGTTCAACAAGAAGCGCGGCAACATCGTCCTTAGCCGCCGCGTCTTGCTCGAGAAGGAGCGGGATCGCCTCAAGGCAGCCACGCTCGAGACCCTCGAGGAGAACCAGGTCGTCGTCGGCACGATCAAGAACATCACCGAGTACGGTGCGTTCGTGGATCTCGGCGGCATCGACGGCCTGCTTCACATCACCGACATGAGCTGGGGCCGGGTCAACCACCCGTCCGAGGTCTTCAGCGTCGGCCAGGAAGTGACCGTCAAGGTCCTCAAGTACAACGCGGAGACGGAGCGCGTGTCGCTCGGCCTCAAGCAGACCCAGGAAGATCCCTGGAACGCCGCCGCCGATGCCTACACCGCGGGCAAGCGCGTCAAGGGCAAGGTCGTGTCCATCACGGACTACGGCGCCTTCGTCGAGCTCGAGCAGGGCGTCGAGGGTCTCATCCACGTCAGCGAGATGACCTGGACCAAGCCGAAGCACCCGTCGAAGGTGCTCGAGATGGGTCAAGACATCGAGTGCGTCGTGCTCGACATCGACGTGCAGAACAAGCGCATCTCGCTTGGTCTCAAGCAGCTCGAGCCGGATCCGTGGACGGTCTTCACGCAGAAGTACAACCCGGGCGACATCATCGCGGGCAAGGTCCGCAGCATCACGGACTACGGTGTCTTCATCGGCATCGAGGACGGCGTTGACGGCATGGTCCACAAGTCGGACCTCAGCTGGACCCAGAAGGTCAACAACCCGGCCGAGGTCTACCGCAAGGGCGACGAAGTCGAGGCCATCATCCTCTCGATCAACCATGACGAGAAGAAGGTCAGTCTCGGTATCAAGCAGCTCTACGAAGATCCCTGGAACTTCATCCCGGAGCGCTACCCAGAGGGCACCGTCCTCGAGGTTCGCGTCATTCAGGTCAACGAGTTCGAGGCGCACGTCGAAATGGAGCCGACCGTCGAAGGCACCATCCCGCGTGGCGAGATCACGCACGACATGTCGGTCGACCCGACGGACATCGTCAAGCCCGGTGAGATCCTCAAGGCGCTCGTCGTTCGTCTCGACCGCGAAGACCGCCGCGTTGTCCTGTCCCTCAAGGACGCGGGCAACAAGGAGCTCGACGAGAAGATGAAGTACGTCGCTGAAAAGGCCGCGACGAAGAAGAAGCAGATCGGACCGAGCGGCCGCCCGAGCGCGACCCTGGGCGACCTCTTCGCCGCCAAGCTTGGCTCCATCGAGACCACCGAGAAGGCAAAGGCCGAAGAAGAGTAGTCTCCTCGGAGATACGGAAGGACGGCGTGGCCTTGGGGTCGCGCCGTTTTTCGTTTCGAAGGAAGCAGAGGAAAGCGGAGAACGCGCGGCGATGGCGCCGCGGGTGCGGAAACAGAGAATATTCTCTGGAGGGGCTGTCCGCCCCTCCCTCCAAATAAGTAAATGATTTGGAGCCTCCCTCCCATGTTCGCTCCGCTCTGCGCTCCTTCGTCGCTTTCCAATATTCTCTGGAGGGACTGTCCGCCCCTCCCTCCAAATAAGTAAATGATTTGGAGCCTCCCTCCCATGTTCGCTCCGCTCTGCGCTCCTTCGTCGCTTTCCAATATTCTCTGG
>CALJDU010000084.1 GCA_938024995.1 uncultured bacterium | reverse complement strand
CGCTTCCCGATCGCGGGTGAGCGAAGCGATCGGGCCGCGCTTGAGGTGGCTGGACGGGCCGATGACCTGCGCCTTGTTGAGGTCAGCAGCGCGTCCATCGCGACCGCGCTGGGTCTCACGGCGGCTGAGGTCGACGCAGCGATCACTCGCGGCGGCATCAAGGTGTCGACCGACGAAGGCGTTGTCTCGCATCGCGCGGCCGGAAGCGGCGTTCAGTTCGTCGCGCGCGGCACCAACAGTCCTTTCGCTTCGGCGCGCACCTACTTCATCGCGCTTGAAGACGGCGCGACGATGAGCACCGCCGACGCGGTTGTGACTGGCTTTGCAGCCGCGAGCACCACGACGATGACGCGCCACCTGGAAGAGCAGCTTTTCCCAGGCACGACCGCCTCGCCGGATCCCCGCTCGGACATCTTCTTCTGGCAGTCACTCATCTCGGGGACCCGGCGCAGCGCGCTCGACGTCCCGGTGACGGTCTCCGGAAGCGCCACCGTGCGCTTGGCCCTTCACGGCTCGAGCGACGACGCGAACCACGTTGAGGTCACTCTCGACGGCGCGACCATCTTCGAGGCGACGCTTGATGAGTACGAGCGTCGCACCTTTGAGTTCCCCGCGACGTTGGTCGACGGCGGCAACCTTCGGGTCGAGGCGGTTCGCGGCGACAGCGCGCGAAGCACCTTCTACGTCGACTTCGTCGAGTTTGTGACCGAGGAGGCGGCCCGCGCGGTCGAAGGTCTCGCGACGGTCACGACATCCGGTTCTCTCGTCGCGCTTGACGGCTTCACCGCCGAACAGGTGTTGGCCTTCGACATCTCGGATGCGAACGCGCCGATCTCGCTTGGCGCCCTTACCACCGAGGCGACCGCGACCTCTCGCGCGCTCGCGCTCAACGGCAGCGGCACCTTCTTCTTCGCGGAGAGCGCAGAGATCACCGAGGTCCGTGGCGCCGACAACGTCACCGCTGGAACATACGCTGACTACGTCATCGTCGCGGCGGATCACCTCCTGCTCGCGGCAGAGAACCTGAAGTCCTACCGCGAGGCACGTGGCCGCACCGCGAAGGTCGTTTCGATTCGCGACGCGCGCGACACCTACACCCACGGTCAGAACGACCCGATGGCGGTTCGCGCGCTCTTGTCGGCGCTGACCGATGCGTGGGGCAGCGCTCCGCGTGACGTCGTGCTCTTGGGCGCGGGTCACCTCGACTACCGTGGCGTCCTCGGCGCGGAGAGCGCGCTTCCCGCGCCGCTGATGCCGACCGACGGTGGCCTGCTTCCCGCAGACCTGCTCTTGAGCGACCTTGACTCCGATGGGGTCGCGGACGTGTCCATCGGCCGCATCGCGGTCAACACGGTGGAAGAGCTCGACGGATACCTCGCGCGTCTCTCCGCTTTTGAGGCGACTGGTTTCGACAACGCTCTCAACCTCGCCGACCTTGCCGAGGAGCACGTTGAGTTCGGCTACATGCTCAACGGGAACGAGCACGGTCTCGACACGACGACGGTGACTGTTGAAGACGTTGAGACGGATCGCGCGCGTGTCCTCGAAGCTTGGGCGAACGCGAACCTCATCAACTACGCAGGCCATGGTGGTCTCGATCGTCTCGGCGAAGCGGGCGAAGGCATCATCACTCTCGACGACCTGAGCGCGCTTTCAGACGCGCTGCCGATCGTCGCGGCCTGGACCTGCAACATCAACCGCTTCGACATCCCGGGCTACACCTCGATCGGAAACGCGATGGTGTCCCAGGGCGGCGCGGTCGCGGTCCTCGCGGCAGCGGGGTGGTCCAACCACCAAGACGTCGCGATTCCCAGCCAGACGTTCTCCGCGCGCCTTCGCGCCGGGGCGACCTTGGGTGAGGCGACGCGCGAGGCGATCTCGGCCGGTGGCGCGACCTTCATGACATACAACCTCCTCGGCGACCCCGCGATTCAGCCGTTCCAGCCGCTCGCAGACGTGACCTCGGTCGCGCCTCCGCTGAACGGTGCCACGGGTGGTGCGCGTCCGGTCGAGGCGCCTCCGACGACCCCGCCCGTTGTCGAGGACTCGGGTTGCTCTGCGACTCCGGGAGCGCCTGGACACGCGGGTTGGCTCCTGCTCGTCGCGGGCATGGTTGTCGCCGCGCGGCGTCGCCAGTAATCGCTCTGTAGACCCAGCGATGAACGACTTCTCGAACTACCAGATCACTGACGGTGCGCGTTTCCGTACCGTCGGTGACGAGGGGGTCTTCGTGTTGCTCGGTTCGAGCGAGGTCTTGGTTATCAACGGGAGCGCCGCGGTCGCGGTGGATGCGCTCAAACGCGGGCGCTCACCCGTAAACGCGGTCGTGGAGTCTTTCGCGATCGATATCGAGACCGCGCGTGCGGACCTCGCGCAGCTTTTCACGCAGCTTGTCGAAGCGGGAGCACTGACCAGCGCATGAGCGAACTGGTTCGCATCCTTCGGAACGCGTGGTTGGACAAGGCGCTGGTCACGGCGACTCTAGAGCTGACCTATGCGTGCAATCTCAACTGCGTGATTTGCTACAACGACGTCGACCTCGCGGGGACGCGGATGACGCGGCAAGACTACGCGACGCTCCTTGATGCGTTCGACCAGATCGGCCTGCTCAACCTCACCTTGAGCGGCGGCGAGCCGCTCGCGAGCCCCGACTTTTTCTTCATCGGTGCGCGCGCACGAGAGCTCGGCTTCTTGGTTCGCATCAAGTCGAATGGGCACGCGATTGACGACGCGATGGCGAAGAAGATTAAGGAAGAGGTCGGTCCTTATGGGTTCGACATCAGCCTTCACGGAGCGTCGTCGGAGTCGCATGACGCCCAGACGCAGCGTCCAGGAAGCTTCTCCCGCTTGCTGAACAACCTCGAGTCGATCAAGCGACACGGGATGCGCGTTAAGTTGAACGCTCCGCTCACTTCGCTCAACGAACATGAAGTGGAGCAGATGTACGACATCGCGGATCGCCTCGGGTTCCCGTTGCGCTTTGATCCGCAGCTCACGATCAAAGACAACGGCGATGAGTCACCGCTGACGATGGCAGTGTCCAACGAAGGTCTCGCGCACTGGCGTGAGCTCACGCTCGAGCGATCGCGCGCGAAGCGAGCGGCCTCTCAAGACCAGGTCGAGGAAGCGCCGCGCGAGGTTCCGCCGCCGCGAGAGTCCGCGCAACACTGCGGCGCGGGGAGCAACGGTGTGACGATCGATCCCTTCGGGACGGTCCTTCCGTGTGTTCAGTGGCGTAAGCCTATGGGCTCGCTTCACACGTCGTCCCTCGCTGAGATCTGGGGCTCCTCCTCAGCGGAAGACCTCCGCGCCGAGAACCGTGAGTTCAAGGCCGCCGGCCACGCGAAAGGCGCGTGTCCCGGGATGCCGCCGCGTCCCCAAAATAACGGTAAGCAGCGCGTATTGCGCGTGCTCCCCTAGCTCAAGCACGTTACTTTATGTTGCGTAAAGCGTCTGACCCAGGAAACGATTCAAGAGAATGAACAACCACGAGAACAACGACGCTCCCAAGACGTCCCCGATTGACTCCCGCCGTCCCTATGTTCGGCCCGCGGTCGTGGTGCGTGAGCCGCTTGAAGCGGTCGCGACCTCGTGCGAGCCGATCGGTCTCGCCAAGGGCGACGCCGCGACGTGCCCGTTCGGTCCGCTCTCGTCATAGCGTTCGTCTGATCCGCCGGTCGTTCTCGTGAGCGGAGAACGGAACGTTTGAGGACGAACGTTGACGACCACGTCGACCGCTGAGGACCACGTCGACCGCTGAGGACCACGTCGCCGAAGGACCACTGACTGCGCTACCGCGCGTGACCTCTCGTTAGCGAGCGTCAGCCGAAGAGCTTCTTGAAGAAGCCCTTCTTTTTCCCATTGTCGTCGTCGCCGGTCGGTGGCTCCGACGGTGGCTTGCTCTCCTGGGTGCTCGCGGGAGCCGGAGGCGCGTCGCTCTTCTTCGGCACCGGGCGCATCTTGCGGGTGTCCGCCAGGGCGCCGCGCTTCTTCTTTCGCGCGGCGGACGAGGCGCTCCCCAGCTTAGTCTTTGGCGACTCATCGAAGTCACTGCTCATCTCGAGCGGTGGCGGCGCGGGCTTCGTGAAGCGCGCGCGCGATGAACGCGGGGCAGGCGGGCTCTTTGACGGAAGCGGCGGGACGATGTCGGCAGGAGCGGTCGCTGCGGTCAGCTGCTTCGTTCGGACCTTGGACGGGATCTTTCGGGGAGGCGGAGGAGGCATCTTGCGCCCCTTCGCCACCGCGTCGCGTCCGGCGGCAACCGCCGCGTCGATGATCGCCTTCTTCTGGCTGGGGATCTCTCGGTGGGTCTGCTTGCGTAGCTTTCGCTTCTTTTGACGTTTGTCTTCCGCCGTCTCAGGCGCAGCCCGACGGACCGGCGGTTCCGGTGTCCGCGGCGTCTTCGGACGCGCGTGCGGGCTTGCTGGGAGCTTGCGTGCCGCCTTCGTCCTCGCGGTCGTCTTCTTTGGCTTTGGCGGAGCCTTCTTCGCGGGAGCACGCGCGGTATCGACCGCAGCTGCTGGTGAGCTTGTGTCGTCGCTCTTCGCAACAGCGTTTGGCGGCTCGACCTTGGCCGGCGGCATCGGGAACTTGGCGGTCGACTCGCGGTTCGGCACGCGCTTCTTCGCCACATCCGCAGCAGGTGGCTGGGACGGTGGAAGCGAGTCCAAAAGCTCTGAGGAGAACTCCTCGAGGACGTCGTCGATCTCTTGGTCGAGCTGATTGGTGTCGATCGCTTCGGCCGGAGCCGGGCTTCGGCGTTGAACGGGCGTGATCTTCGCCGTCGGCTCTCGCTCGCGACTCTTCAGGGCCGGCGCAGGGGTCCCAACGAGGGTTTGCTTCGCGGGGTCTTTCCGGAGGGAGACCTTCGGCAACGAAGCCCGGAAGAGCGGCGCGTTCGCCGCAGGAGGCACAGAGTCGCGCTTGAGCTTTGGAATTGAGTGGTTCGACTGGCGGCGACCGGGAGCCTCGCTCGTCAGCGTGTCGGCGTCATCGGCGACCTCGTCGAGCGCAGGCTCGCTCTCCGGCTCAGGAGCCTTTGCCATGAGCGACGCGAAGAACGCTTCTTCCTCTTCGTCCTCATCTTCGTCTTCGTCCCACCACTCTCTTTCAGACTTTGTGTCCGCTGCGGCATCCGGCGCGTCACTAAGGAAGTCGCGCGCATCATCGACGAGGCTGTCGACCGCCGAATCGTCGAACACATCTTCGGTCGCGGGTGCGGGTGCGTCTTCGGCCTTCTTCACGGCCTTGACGAGGACGCCTGCGTTTGCGGTCTCAAACGGAACTGTTTCGTCGCGACGTCGCTTGCGCGCTTTCTCTTCTGCTTCGGCGTCTGCCTTGGCTTTTGCGTCTGCCTTGGCTTTGGCGTCTGCCTTGGCTTTGGCGTCTGCCTTGGCTTTGGCGTCTGCCTTGGCTTTGGCGTCTGCCTTGGCTTTGGCGTCTGCCTTGGCTTTGGCGTCTGCC
>CALJDU010000083.1 GCA_938024995.1 uncultured bacterium | reverse complement strand
CGCACCACAGGTGTCGTCTTGCGAAAGAGCCGCTGAGGGGTGGTCTTCAGCGCGGTCGCGAGCTGGACGATGATCCTCACACTGGGGTTGGCGCGCCCCTGCTCGATACGCTGGACATAGGTCCACGCGAGATCCGATGCCTCGGCGAGCTCCTCCTGCGTCATGCCAGCTCGCTCCCGCAGTCGCCGCACATTCGCAGCGATGTAGCCGATGAAGCGGTTTACTTGGACGTCCACGCGAGGGAACGCGTAGCGAGATATGTGATAACGTAATACTCACGATAATGTGTGTTATTAAGAGTTCGGTATTCGTCGCAGTCGCAGCACTGGTTGTCGGTTGCGGGCCATCGCAGCCTTCACAGCGCGAGTCGTTGGCGGAATGGAGGTGGCCGCCCGTCCGCCCCGCCACGCGGAGGTCACCACCGCCGAGTTCTTCTCCGTCGGAGTCACCGGGGACGGAGTCGCCCGGGACGAACTCAGAGGACCCACCGCGGATATCAGAACCTGTAGGCGGGATTGAAGACGCGGACCTCGCGGCTCTCGCGCTAGAGACAGCGCGCGAACCACCGCTCTCAGGTGCCGACTCGACAGTTCAGGCACATGAGCCAAACGCCCCAACGCCAACGGCCGCACGAGTTCCGGACGCAGACGTGCACGCTGTGCCAACCCTCAATTCGGATCGAGCAGCCGACCTCGAGATTCTGAGCGTCAGGTCTGATGCAGAAACGTGGTCACCGAGTTTGGGCGGGTTCGCGCTGGGGCAATCGCCGCGACAGGCACGCGCCGTTTGCCGGCGACTTGGCGGACGTTGGGCGCCAAGTCGTGAAACAGGCGCGGACTTGCGCCTCTGCGACGGTCTTCCTGTAGATGCGCTTCCAATCGTCGACGTGGGTCCGCCGATCTTCGCGTACCAGTCGGTGACTCCGTTCCGCAAGGTCATGTTCGCGCTCTGCGGGCGCCGCGTCTGCTCGATGACGATGGGTGTTTCAGAGCCGTATCGTGAGGATGGGACGTTCGTCGTTGTGAGTGGTGTCGTGTCCTCCGTTCTTGGGTCAGCTGTGATGGAGGAGCGAGCATCCCCGCGTACTTCTCGACTGGTCTCCATGGCAGGAGTCGAAGCTAGCTGGACCCCGAGCAGCTCGCTCCGTGTCTCGCTGTTGGCCACAATCGTGCAAATTGGTCACGGAGTCGAAGCGGTGAGACGACGAACGATCACAACCATCCTGACGATCTCCGAAGCATCGGAGTAGGCATCGGGACGAGCTCAGTAGTGGGCACGAACTCGATCGTTTGCTGATAAACGCGATATCGCCAGTGGAGGGACGTTTAGCAATGCAGAACGCTATGCGGACGTGCTCATTTACTATGCAGATGCCCGGCTGGTGCGTCGCGAGATGTCCGTTGACCGCAACGCAGGGAGTACTCAGCGGCGAATCGCCGTAACGCTCGCCAGCCGAACCGGTCCGGCGTGAGTGGCTAGACTCTTGATAACGCGTTCGACGCGATCCTCGATCTCCATCGCGGCCTCAAGCGTTCGCGCGTCTCGCGAAATGCCGCGGTGAACGCCGAGGTAGTGCTTCTCGGCGACCGTCACGCTATGTCCCAGCTGCTTCGCCGAGTGAAACGTCGTCGCCGCACCGAAGATGCCAGTCGCGTTCGTGAGGTACGTCGCGCAGGTGCTTCGAAGGAGCTTCCAGGTGAACGCAGGCGCTTCGTGTTTATCAATAATCCGTTCACGCGCGTTTTGGACCAAGGCTTCGGTGTAGCGGCGCTTGCTTCCAAAGACGAACGGGCCGTCGGCGCGGAGCTTCATCGTCATCAAGAGGCGCCGGAGCGCTGGGGATACTTCGAGGGTGATGGAGCGGCCTGCTCCCGTTTTGACATTGTCCTTCCGCAAAACGATCTCGCCCGCCTTGTTCCCATCGCGATCTCGGATATCAAGATCGAGGTCGTCCCACCGCAGGGTGAGCGCTTCGTTGCGACGGCATCCTGTGAGCAGCAGAAAGGCAGTGAACGCCGCCATCGGCGGGTGGCGCGGCGTGACGCCCCGCGGACCTGGTCCAACATGTTCGGCACGCGTCTCGCGGAAGCAGACCGCGTCGTGCACGAGCACCGCGTCGAACAATCGAGTGAGCTCGCGTTGCTTGAGGTACTCCGGAGTCTGCTTCGGAACCCTGAACGCCTTGAGCCGATCTGAGATGTCGTCGCGCGAGAGGTGCGGGAGGTAGCCCTTTGCGCGCCACTTGCCCAGCATGGTTTTGATAGCGCGGAGCTCCGCGTTCACCGACGTCTTGCTTCGGTACTTGGTAGTTTTCTCGCCGCGGCGTTTGCCGCCTCTCTTCGAGTTGCGAGGTAAGCGTTCAAGATGCTCACGAAGCTGTCCAAGATGCGCTGGACCGAGGTCGCTCGTCCGTTTGATCGACTTCTGCCGTACTACCCATGCTTTGAAGCGGCCGACGGACGCGGTGTAGCTCTCCGCCGTGCGCGGCCGCAGGTGCTCTCGCGTTTGCTTTAGATAGTCGTCGATCGCGTCGTCGATTCCTGGGCCTACTTGGGGTGCCTCGATTCCGGCGCGCCGGTCGTCTCGGATGCGAGCAAGCTGTCGCGACTTTGTGATAGCCCACCTTCGCCGTCCCTCCGCAGTTGTGGCCTTGAGTGTGACAGCCCGTTCGCGGTCCTCGTCGGGATCGTAGTAGTGCGCGCGCCAGGACGCCTTACCGTTCGCCAGGGTGCGCTTCTTGAGCTTCACGCCTGGATGGGGTGAACGAATTCGGCGCGTACGTTTCTTCGGCATGTCGGTCTCCGCGTGGTCCCCAAAATGGTCCCCTCAATCCGACTTACAGAGTGTTTCGATGGCATCTCGTGTCAACGCGTGGAGCTCGTAATCATTGACGTAAGACGACATGAGTGGACACGCGATGACACGTTAAACTCACTTCCCAAGCAGGATGTCGCCAGTTCGATCCTGGTCTCCCGCTCCATGAAAACGGTCAGTTAGGCGTTAGCCGGCTGGCCGTTTCGCTTTGTGGCTGGCGGCCGCCGGCGGAGCGCCAACGATTCCGCCGATTCACTGAGCGAACCTGTTGGAATTCCGAGCGCCGAACGCGGCATGTGGCTTGCTCTCTGCCTGGCGTGGCTCACGCATTGCGGATTGATGTTCCTGGCGCGACGGTGATGACGACGCGTCGCGTGACGATGCGTAAGTTCGCGTTCTCGCTGCGTCCGTACACGTTCTCGGTACGTCGCGACCCGCTCTACAACGGGCGCGTCTGCGCGAACATCAAGTGCCTCACTTTCGGTCGACGCGAAGGCGCGTGCATGAAAGATGCGGCGAGCGAGTGCCGCGTGAAGAACCGGTTCACATGCGGTCCGAAGACGTCGGTGACGTTCGATGCGCATGAGCTCTACGGTTACGCTCTGGGGCTCGCGCTCCTCGAACACGACGGGTCGCGTGAGGCGCGAGAGCGGGCGGCCGCAAAGGAGCGGGGCGAGACGGACGTACCGAACGAGTGGAGCCAGACGCGACTCTGCGGAGGCGTTCTCATGCCGAACCACCAGCACCTGATCACGTCGATGGGCTACGGACACTGTGGGCCGTTTAAGAAGGCGCTGCATGGCGAAGTCGGGAAGGCGTTACCTGGGTTGATGCGGCGTGGGCGCATCGAGGCGTTCCCGAACATCTGGGACGCGCGCGATCCGCACGACATGATCTTGGTCAACGCCGAGGCCGCGCTCAGTCGTCACTTGTATTGCGTAATGAACCCGATGCTCGCGGGATTGGTTCGCCGTATCGACCGTTACCCCGGGTTTCTGATCCGCGCGAAGCACTGGGGCACGGCACTGCGCTTTCGTCGACCACCTGTGTACTTCAGTCAAGAGAAGCCGGACGTTGTGGACATCGCGGTCGTGCCGCCGCCCGCGCTGCTCCACCTGTGGGGCGGTGATCTCGAGCGGTTGAAGGCGGACGTCACGCGACTCGAGCGTGAACTGGAAGAAGCCTTGCGCGTGCGCATCGGGACGCCGATCGGCGTGAAGAAGCTTCGTCAGCAGCACCCGTGGGGCGAGCCAAAGACGAAGCGCGTCTATCACGAGCTGAAAGAGCAAACGCTGCCGCGCTATGCCTACGCAGGTTGGCCGCCGCCGAAGGGACAAGAGGAAGGGCACCCGACCACGCGGGCGCATGACGAGTGCGTGAGCAACCTGCAGCTCAAGCGCGCGGCCTACGGGAAGGCGCGCCACGGCGAACGTGAAGCCGAACGAAGCGTGACGACGACCAAGTCAGGTCGACGCCGGCGGGACGCGTTGCGGTATCCCTTCAGCACGCACAAGAAGCGCGTCGAGGATGAAGTGCTCGCAGATGATAGGTCGTGCTGCGGGCGGCTGATCCGGACGTACGTGGATCCGAACGGGGAGTATGTGCCGTTTGCTGATGACCGCGCGACGGAGGAGGCGCAGCGCGACGCGCTCGCGATGACGAAGGCGTGGATGGTGGGGCGGATCGAGAAGTCCTGGCCGGAGGTGCGCGATGCGGATGGTGCTCCGCGACAAGAGCCTGCGTGTTCAGTCGTCACGATAAAGCGACGGAGTGATGTGCCTGATGGCGACTCGACGCGGGTGGTGACGATCCGCGATGACGGCGCGACTGACGCGGACTCGCGCATGGACGGCGCAGCGGGTGACTCACATCCGGTGCGCCCGCGGCGGCCCGATGACTAGCTCATCGCAGAGCGCCGACGAGGGCGAAGCGCGACTTGGTGGAGGCCGAGGTCGCGGATCGGTCCGTCGGTCTTGAGGTCGAAGTGGAGCACGAGCGGTATCGTTCGGCTTGGGCGGAATCGGTTGCGTCGCCGAGCGCGGTCCGTCGCGGAAAATGCCAAGAACTTCATCTCGCGCCGTCCCTCTCCTGATCAGTACCTCGTACCGAGCAGCGCGCGCCGTAGTACCGAGCAGCGCGCGCCGTACCGAGCAGCGCGCGCCACCGAGCGCGCCACTCTGTACCGAGCAGCGCGGTACCGAGTGGCGCGCTGCTCGGCGCGCCGAGCAGCGCGCGTCGAATCCCCGATCAGCGCGCGACGCCTTCGGCGGTCTCCTAGAGGAGCACGCACTGGTTGTTCAAGCATGTCGGGATGTCTCGTTCCTCCGCGCACGGCGCGCAATCCTCTGGCACCCACGAACCCGTCGGACAGAAGTCGTACTTGAACACCTCCAGGTCGTCCGCGCGAATGGCCGTACGTTGTCCACCGCACTCACAGCACCCGGCGGTCACGGCGATGCAGTCAGCGTCGCTTTCGCAGTAGTTGTAGACACCCGAGTTTGGGATGCATGTACCGAACTCGCTGCACTCGGCGACAGGTCGCGGGGTCACGTCCCCTCGGCAAGCGACCTCATCACAGCTGCAGGCGTCCTCTGCGCTGACCGCGATCCCTTCCGCGAACCCACACGCACCGTCGCAGCAGGCGCCTTCGCTCGGAACCATGGCGCAGTCGTCACTGGTCTCGCAGGTCGCACAGTCGTCGGCGATTGACGGCTCTGGCGACCAGTCGCCGCAGTTCGGGATACAGGTTGTGTCGACCGCGACGATCATCTGTTCGCCGCACGGGCCGTAGCAAGAGCGCCAATGACCCCCTGGGCAGACCACCATTCCCTCGTCGATGTAGCCAGATCGATCGGACTCTGTGTCCCTCCCGCACCGACAACACCAAGACAGACACCAAGCACGTCGCCACAAGTTTCATGGAGTGTTGAATGAGCACAAGTCATGCCAGCGCGCGCGCCCTCGAAGACACGGCTGGAATGACGAACTGTGACAAGTCGTTAGCGAGCTGCACACCTGATGGGACGCCTTTGTCGCAGTCGTCCTGTCCAACAGCCAGTGGCACTCGCGTATCCTTCGCCGCATGTCGGAACCTGAGGTCATCCCTTTTCGTGAGCGCAAGCTCGACTGGCTGTTCGTTGGGTTCTTCGTGCTCAACATCTCGTTCATCACGTACATCGTGGACATCGAGCAGTTGGTCATCGATGACCCGGAGAACTTCGAATACCCGCTCTGGCCACCGGCGGCGATGGTCGACTTGGTGCACTGGTGGGGGCGCACGTTCGACCCACCGTTGATGGCGCGGGAAGCGTGGTGGCGGGCGACCATCTGGATCGATCAGCTCTTCTTTGGGCCGTTCTACGCGTTCGCGATCTACGCGTTCGTGAAAGGGAAGAACTGGATCCGGATGCCGAGCGTGATCTGGGCGTCCGTCATGATGACGAACGTTTTCATCATTTGCTTCGAGGAGATGGTCGGCGGGCACGCGACGCCAGAGGCGCCGATGGTGCTCTTCGCGAACGCGCCGTGGTTCTTGATCCCGATCGTGCTCATCAAGCGGATGTGGTCTGCCGAGCGTCCGTTTACCCGAAGCTGACTCGTACGCTCACTCTCGAAGGACCTTCGCCTCGCGCAGTCCGGCAACGACAGCGCGCGCGGTTTTCTCCGGGGCCTCGAGCGGGAGCAGGTGGCCGTACCCCGCGAGTTGCCTCGTGATCGCATCGGGGCGCGCGCGAAGCAGAGCGTTCCATCGCGCATCGTCCAAGAAGATCGACGAAGCGGCGCGCAGCGCGACGAGAGGGATTCGCGTCGCTTCGGCATCGCGGCTGGGGTGCGGCGCGAGCGTGAAGAACATCGCTTCCCATGCCTTCGGAAACGTCAGCGCGACTTGATCTCCGCGAGGCGCGACCGCTGCGGCGACGAGCGCGTCCATCGCTTCTTTGGAGAAGCGGTCATAGAGCCCCGAGCGTTTGGCGCTCGCGCGATAGGCATCGGCATCTGGCCAGCGGTCGCGCTTGCGCCGCGTCGGACCGCTGGGACCAAGCCGATCAATCAGCCACATCGGGATGAAGGGGAGCAGGCGCGCTTGCCAGGCGTGCGTCATTGCTGGCTCGATCAAGACGAGCGCGTTGAACGCCTGTGGGTGTCGTCGCGCGGCTTGGAGAAGCGCGGTTGCGCCCATCGAATGACCGATGCCGATGACCGGTTCGTCGAGCGTGTCGAGAACGTCGAGCGCGAGCTGTACCCAGTGCGTTCGACGCGCAGGGTGACCCAAGAGCGGACGGGTCGCGTACGCGGTTACGTCGAGGGGGTCCCCATCGCTCCCGGACGTCAGCGCGTCGAGGAAGGGTCGGTACGCGAGCGGCGGGTAGCCGTTGGCGTGAAGAAAGATGGCGCGCGGACCGTCTCCTTGGCGATAGACGTTCGTGGCGTTCGGACCAGGCACGAGCGAGAGAGTACAGACGTTTGCGCTGGATTCACGTCACCGTCTTCGCTTCGCGACTCGTGATTGCGGCAAATGAGGACGGGATGCGTCAGACTTTCGTTAGACGTCCTTCCTAAGGTGGATTTATGACTCGGTTCGCGATTGGTTTTCTCTTGCTCGGCGCGCTTCTCTTCGGTTTCGCCGCGCTCCCCGCGACTCTTTGTGCGCAGGACGACGCGCCGCGCGAGACCGAGCGGCTGACCCCTGACCAGCGAATCGAGCGTCGTGTTCGGCGGATCGCGGAAGCGGTCGAGCTCAGCGACACACAGCAGCAGCAGATCCGGCAGCTGATGCGGCAGACGCGTGAGCGAATCGTCGCGGAGCGCAACCGCCTTGGCCGCGGCACCCCCGAGTTCAAACAAGCGCGACGGCAAATCGCGTGGGAGTCCGATGATCGGCTTCACGCGATCCTGACGTGCGCGCAACGCGACCGCTTTCGTGTCGCGCGGCGTGGTTGGAACGCAGAGCGACGAGCGCGCAGGGCGAGGGGGATGCGTGGCCGAAGGAGCAGAATGAACATGCGCCGCCAGAACATGCGCGGTCAGAACATGCGCGGTCAGAACATGCGTGGTCAGAACATGCGCGGTCAGAACATGCGTGGTCAGAATATGCGCGGTCAGAACATGGGAGACGGCGCTCCTTACGAGCCCTTCGACGGTTGAGCATGAACGTCCTTGTGATCGAAGACGACGAGAAGCTCGGCGCGCAGATCTGCGAGCACCTCCGCGGCATGAAGCTGACGCCGACCTGGATCAAAGATGGGGACGAGGCGCGTGAAGCGGAGCTCGGGATCTACGCGCTCGTGATGCTCGACTTGATGCTCCCGGGGACCTACGGGCTGGATCTTCTGAAGCTCTTCCGAAAGCGGTCGGACGTTCCCATTCTGATCTTGAGCGCGCGAGACGACACGGCCGACAAGGTGCGCGGCCTGAAGCTCGGTGCGGACGACTACGTCACCAAGCCGTTCTGGCCGGAGGAGCTCACGGCGAGGGTGTCTGCGCGCTTGCGGCGACCAACGATGCACCGCGAAGAGAACAGCATCGTGGTGGGCGCGCTCGAGATCGCTCCCGGCGCCCGCACGTTGAAAGTGAGCGGGCAGCCCGTCGAGCTCACAAAAGTCGAGTTTGAGATCCTGCTTCACTTGGCGCGTCGGTCGGGCTCCGCGGTGAGCCGCGCCGCGCTCGTGGACTCGGCGCTCGATCCGGATCGCGCGGGGACCGAGCGGACGCTTGATGTGCATGTATCTCGCCTGCGCAAGAAGCTGGGCGACGCGAGCGGGCAGGTCGCGACTGTCTGGGGGATCGGCTACCGGCTCGAGCGAGGCGGCGACGAGTAGGTGAAGCTGCGCGCGAAGCTCGCGTTGACGATCGTCGTCGCGGTGGTCCCGTTGATGTTGGGGCTTTCGTACGCGCAGAAAGCGTGGAGCGAAGCGGTCGAGGTCTCTGCGGTCGCGGAGTCGATCCTCACGCGGATGGAAGAAGGGGGGCGCGCGCGTTGCGAAGCGCGACCGCGTCGCTTTGGTCGCCCAGGACGAGGAAGGCCAGGGCGTAACGCGGCGGCTGGACCAAGGGGCTTGGTGGCGTACTCGTCGGCGTTCGAGCCTTCGCGTCCACGTGCTCGAGAGCTCCCGCGCGAGCTGCAGACCGCGTTGAGCGAAGGGGAGGCGGTCGCGTCAGTCGTTCGAGAGCGGTCGCGGATCATCGCGGTTCGGATGCCGTGGACCGAGGGTCCGTGCGCGATCATGGTCACCCGGCGTCCAGCGCGATCGACCCCCCCGGCGGGGATCTGGCTCGCCGCGATCTTGATCGGGTTCGCGACCGCGACCATCGCGTTCGCAGCGGCCGGACCGATCGTGAGCCGGATTCGGCGGCTCACTCGAGCGCTTGAAGAGGGCGAAGAGCTTTCGCCCACCGAAGGCGCCGACGAGCTGGATGTCCTCTCCGACGCTTTCCGTGGGCAGCGACTTGAGCTGACCGATCAGCTCGCGGAGCTGAAGAGACGCGAGAGCGCGCTCTCGGCCTACGTTTCCAACACGACGCATGACGTGATGGTTCCGCTCACCGTGCTGCAGGGTCATCTCGTGAAGCTCCGCTCGACCGCCGAGGGCGAGGACCGGCATGTCGTCGGGGAAGCGATCCGCGAGTCGCACTACCTCGCCTCGCTTGTGCAAAATCTCGGGACCGTCGCGCGCTTCGAAGCCGGGATCGTTCCGATGCTCGACGAAGAGGTCTCGCTGAGCCGGTTGGTAGAGCGCGTCTGTGCGCGCCATCGCCCAGTCGCCGCAGAGGCGAACGTCTCTCTCGAGTTCGCGGTTCCGCGAAACGACGTGGTGATACGCGGAGACGTGACGTTGCTGGAGCGCGCGCTCGGAAACGTGGTCCACAACGCGATTCGCTACAATGACCAAGCGGACCGGGGCGAACGGGGTCACGTCGCGCTCGTTCTGGAGCGTGACTCGCTCGAGGTTCTCGACGACGGTCCTGGGATGTCCGCGGGCGAGCGAGCGCGCGTGACGGAGCCAAGGTTCCGGGGCGGCGCAGCGCGGACCCGCAACGTCTCGGGGCGTGGGCTGGGTCTGGCGATCGCGCGCGAGGTCGCGGATCAACATGGCGTCACCCTGACGTTTCGACCGAACCAGCCCCACGGGTTGATCGTTCGTTTCGACCTTCCTGACTCCCAAAACTGAGGGACGCGGAGAGCATCCCGGACGACCGCTTCAGGAAGGTCGGCGCAAAGGGAAGGCGTTCGCGATTATCGACGTAAGGGGTATTCAGTGGCGCGTTCTTCCCGCGAAGCTGGTAACGTCCGCGACCGCAAAGGAACCCAGAAGGAACTCCGATGGCTGACAACAGCAAGATCATCAAGATCGTAGGCGCAGGTTGCGCCGTACTCTTTCTTCTCAGCATGTGCTGTGGCGGAGGTTCGCTCCTCTGGTGCAAGAGCATGCTGGCGGAACCAGGTGGGCAAGCTCAGGGCTTCCTCGATGACGTGCGCGCGAGCAACCACTCGCAGGCGCTCTCCCGGATGTCGGGCGCGTACCAGTCCTCACACAACGTGCAGTCGTTCCAGCAGGCGGTCACCACGATGCCAGCGCTGAGCCAGCACACCGGGTTCTCCGTGAAGGGCTTCAACGTGAACGGGATGAGCGCGTCCATCGAAGGCGTTCTGGCGACACCGAGTGGCGAGGTCCCCGCGTCGTTCTTGCTGACCAGCATGAGTGACCATTGGTACATCGACTCGGTCATCGTGGGTGGCCAACCGCTGATGTGATGCGGAGAGCAGGTGGAGGTCCTTCGCCTGCTCTTTCCTTTTCGCGCTATCAGTTGACGCGTCCGAACACCGCGCGTGTCTCCACGACGCGCGGGCTCCGCGTTCCGAACCAACCGTAGGCGAGGGCCTGGCCGCGACCGTCCGTGGTCCAGAGGATCGTGCCTTCGCCGTAGCCCGTGTCGACCTGCCAGGTGCGGGTGTCGTCTTGGTGTGGGTAGGACGTCGCGTCTGCGATCCGCACCGTGTACGCCTGCGTTCCGGGAACGCGTTCTGGGGCCTCGAGAACGAAGCCGACGTGACCGGTGTTTCGGCGAGGCCAGTCCGGGGGACGCAGCCACGCGAAGACATCACCCGGGCGCACGTTCTCGATGTGATCGATCTTCTTCCAACCACCGCGGAACCGCGTGGTCGGAGCGCGGTCGATCACGCGGAAGAAGGAACGCGCGACGGGACGGTCTCGCTGGATGGAACGAAGCGCTCGCGGCGCCGACCGACGGAGGATCCACGCGGCCATGCCCGAGCAGTCCCAGAAGTACTGACCACGGGCTTCGCGAACACGCGTTTGGTGCTGGTACCGGGTCTCGCGGATGTTGCCGCGAACGCGCTCAAGGATCTCGAGCACTCGTCGCTGCGCGCGGGTCTCCGCTCTCTGCTCCACCTTGCCCACTCGCTGGGCGATCGCTGGACTGAGGCAGACCGAGCTGGCGACGAGGCTCCCACCGACGAGGAGCAGCATTCCGAGAAAAACACCGCGCGCGGCTTCTGTGATGGACCGGGGCATGTATGGGACGGACGCCCGAGACGCGATTTGGTTCCACGTCTCGTTGATCGTCGCAAAAACGCCATAAGTTGGGTGATTTGGAGCTCGACTATTTACCCGGACGGGTGGCTTTGACCTCTCTCGGTGCTATTTCACTCCCGGTGGAGCCGACTCTCGACGACCTGATGAACGCCTTGGGCTACGAGTTCGTCCATCGCGACCATCTCCGCGACGCGCTCACGCATCGCTCTTTCGCGAACGAGCGACCCAAGCTGGCGCCGGTCCACAACGAGCGTTTGGAGTTTCTTGGCGACGCGATTTTGGGTGCTGCGGTGGCCTCCATGCTCTTCGACGATAGTCCGAAGGTCCGCGAAGGCGCGCTCACTCGGCGACGCGCTGAGGTCGTGTGCGAAACGGGTCTTGAGGAGGTCGCGCGCGAGCTGAACCTGGGCGCGCACCTACGGCTCGGCAAAGGCGAGGAGCGCTCTGGCGGACGGGAGAAGCCGCGTTTGCTCGCGAGCGCCCTCGAGGCATGTGTCGGCGCGGTCTTCTTGGACGGCGGGCCGCTCGCGGCGTTCGAGCTCTCCCGTCGGCTCTTCGCGGATCGCGTGGCGACCGCGGAAGGCCGGCGCGATCACAAGTCGCGCATCCAAGAGGTCTCGCAGGCGCGCGGCATGGGCACGCCGACGTACTCACTGACGAAGATCGAGGGCCCTGATCACGCGCAGCGCTTCTTCGTGGAGATCGACGCGGCGGGACAGCGCGCCCAAGGCGAAGGTCGATCCAAAACCGACGCCGAACAAGCCGCTGCGCGAGCGGTCCTGAAGCTCATCGAACGATTGGGCGAGCAGCCTGAGGAACGCGCGTGAAGCGATTGCTCTTCGTCGTGACGCTCTCGCTCATCGCTCCGGCGTTGGCTCCGACAGATGCGCCGATCTCTTCGGAGCTCGCCATCACGGTGGCGCACGCGACGCCGCGTGCCCGTCGAGCCCGTCGTCGTCGAGCCCGTCGCCGTCCAGCGCGACCGCGGCGGCGTGGCGTCACCCCCGCGTACCGTCGTCAGCGCGCGCGCTGGCACAAGCGCGCGCCGGAGCGCATGGCTGACCGTTGGTTGCGACGTGACCCGCTCCCGCTGGTGTTTCGACCGGTTTCGGTGCGTCGCCGCTTTACCCTGACGCCCGATGAGTACGGGCGCTTCGAGGGTCAGGACTTGATGCTCGCGAAGAAAGCGTTTCGTTCTCGCCGAACGGGAGACGAACGGGAGATTCACCCGCGCTTGCTTGAGCTCGTTCATCGCGCGGTGCTCCGTTTCGGCGCGCCGTGGGTGTGGGTCGTGAGCGGTTACCGTCCGCACGCGCGTCCGACCAGTCGTCACTATCAAGGACGCGCGATCGACATGGTCTTACCCGGCGTTCCTGATCGGCGGCTCGCGCGCTTTCTACGGCGCCAAGGCTACGTCGGCGTGGGCGTCTACCCGGTCAGCCAGTTCGTCCATCTTGATGTTCGGCAGCGTAGCTACTTCTGGGAAGACCGCTCGGGTCCAGGTCAGTCGACGCTGGAGCGGCAGACGCACTTCAGCGATGCCTGGCGCGGGGATCGCGATGGGGCGCTTCGGGGTGAGGAGCGCGTGGTCGACATCGACGGCGCGAGCGAAGGCGCGGAGACCCCTGGCGACGACAGCGGACCAGAAGCGGAGAACGCGGCGTCCGAGAGCGACGATTCCGCGAGCGCCGAAGAGTCCGGAACAGAAGCGTCCGAAGCCCCCGCGTCGCGCTAAGCGAGACTACTTTCTGCTACGTTCTCCGCGATGACGGACCCACGCATCGAGTCTTTGATCCGTGATGGCAAGCACGGCGAAGCCGCCGCGCTTTGCGAAGCCGCGGGGGATGTCGAGCGCGCGTCAGAGCTGTACGCCGCGGTCTGGGACTGGGAGAGCGCGATCGCGGTGGCCGAAGAGGCCGAGCGCTACGACCTCGCGTACACCCACGCGATCGCGGGCGGTGACCGGAGCGCCATCGAGCGACTTCTTCGTTGGTTGCCCGACCACCCCGAACAAGCGGCGCAAGCTGCGCTCGCGGCAGAGGCCAAAGGACGGGTGGTCGACGCGGCGCGCTTGCGTGAGTATGCCGCGGATGTGCTCGGGGCCGCCCAGCTCTACGAGCGCGCCGGCGAGCTCTTCGACGCGGCGCGCTGCTTTGAGGGGAACGGTGACTATCGACGCGCTGGGATGCTCTACGAGCGACGCGTGAAAGAGGACCCCGAGGACGCCGAGGCGGCGCTTCGACTCGGCGGGATCCTCGCGCACTTCGGGCGCTATGAGCACGCGGTGCGGGCGCTCCAAAAAGCGGAAGAGGATCCGGAGCGCGCAGACAAAGCGCTCCCTTTGTTGATCGCTTGCTTCCGCGCGCTTCACTTGGAAGACGCGGCCGGTGCGTGTCTGACGCGCTTGCGAAGAGTGCGTCCCGAGCTCCCGGTGCGCGTCGATGACTACCTCGAGCAAGAGTACGGCGACCCGAACGGGCTCGCGGCGATCGCGCGGGAAGGCTCCGAGCAGCTCCTCGCGGGTCGGTACCGCATCAAGGAGCCGCTCGGTTCGGGCGGGACCGGGCGCGTCTTGCTCGCGCACGACGGCTTCTACGATCGCGAGGTCGCGATCAAGGTGCTGACGGTCGGCAGCGGCGCCCAAGGACGAGACGCTTATGCACGCTTCGCCCGAGAAGCGCGCGTCGCCGCGGGGATCGAGCATGACAACGTCGTGCGCGTCTTCGAGTTCAACCCGGACGGCCCGTTCCTCGTGATGGAGTTCATGCGCGGAGGGACGCTGGCGGATCGCTTGGACGAGCGACGCTTGCCGCTCGCGGTCGTTCGACATGTCGCGAACGCGACCCTGCGTGGGCTCGAAGTGGTCCATCGGCGCGGCGTGATTCACCGCGACCTCAAGCCAGCGAACGTCTTCTTTGGAGCGGCCGGTGACGTCAAGATCGGCGACTTTGGGGTCGCGCATTTACAAGATCTCGGGGCGACGCTGACGGGTGCGCTGCTCGGGACGCTGGCGTACATGGCGCCCGAGCAGATCACCGGGTCGCGAAAGCCCGAAGCGTCCACGGACCTCTACGCGTTCGGCGTCATGCTCTTTCAGATGTTGACCGGCGACCTCCCGTTCCCGGGACCTGACTTCTTGACGCAGCACCTCGAGTCTCCGATTCCGAAAGTAGGCGCGCGCTCTCCCGAGCTGGGCGATCGCTTCGACGCGCTTGTCGAGCATCTCCTGCGCAAGGAGATCGAGGACCGCCCTGGTGACATCGACGTGGTCCGCGAAGCCATCGAAGCGATCGACTGGACCGATCCGGATGAGGACGCGGTCATGATCGCGGCCCAAGAGCTGCCGCCGCCGCGCGAGTCCGTGCCCGCGACCGCACCGGTTCCCGAGGCGCGCTACGTGACTCGCGATGGGACTACGTTTGATCTCTTACTCGAGCGAGAGGTTCGACTTCTGCCGCTCGATGCGCGACGCGCGACGCTCTACTCGCGCTACGCGACCGCGATCTCTCCGTTCTTGCAAGCGGTCTACGCGATCGACGAAGACGAAGCGCGGGTGGTGCTGGAGGTCCCGCAGGGGAAGACGCTGGCCGACGGCGCGGTGCTGACGAAAGAGACGCGGGCGCAGCTCGCGGAGGCGCTCAAGCGTCTACACGGAGCGGGATTCGCGCATGGCGCGATCGACCCGAGGCACGTCGTGGTTGGGCCCGCGCGCGTGGTGCTGTTGATCCCCGACGTCGTCGCGGATGGTGTCCCGATCGAAGACCAACGGCAGCGTGACTTCGCCGCCCTCGCGCAGCTCTAGCCTGCTAGCAGCTCTCGCTACGGAGAGAGGCGCGTGACCTCGTACCCATCGCCCGCGCGCGTGAAGACGAAGCGGTCGTGAAGGCGATGCTCCCCGTCCCGCCAGAGCTCAATGAGGTGCGGCGTGATGACGTAGCCGCCCCAGAACGCGGGGCGCGGGACCTGGTCAGGGAAGCGCTCGGCAAACGTCGCCGCGGCTTCGACCAACACCTCACGGCTCTCGAGAGGTTCGCTTTGATAGGACGCCCACGCGCCTAACTGACTGGCGCGGCTTCGGGTCGCGAAGTACGCGTCGGAGACTTCTGCGCTTGCGCGGGCGGCGACCCCTTCAACGCGCACCTGAACGCCAAGTGTGTGCCAGTGGAAGCAGAGCGCGGTGCGGGGATCGCGATCGAGGTCCCGCGCTTTTCGGCTGCCGTAGTTGGTGAAGAACGTGAAGCCAGTGTGATCGACCTGCTTCACGAGAATGAAGCGCGCGGAAGGCGCGCCGTCGCGAACGGTCGCGATGACACAACGGCTCGCGGGAAACGCTTCAGTCTCTTTCGCGCGGGCAAAGAGCTCGTTGAAGGTGTCGATCGGATCGCCTTCACCGAGGCGCGTCAGGACGTCGTTCATGAAGATGTCATAGGCGCGAAGCCGCGCCGGGTCACGCAAGAAATCGCGCTAGTCCGTGACGTACTTCTCGATCGCGAGCGCCCACTTTACCTCGTCGACGAGGAGGTCCAGATCGGTGCGCTTCGCGTAGGTCACCTCGTGCCAGACATCGAGCAACGTTTGCTCGTGCGTGACGTCGCGGGAAGACGCAACGACCTCGGTGTACTGACGTTCGCTCGCGGCATCGGCGACCGACGCGCGGACCCGCATCAATAGCTCTTCTGGAGAGGCGTCGGGAAACTGGCTTCGCTGTGCGCGCACCGTGAACACGACCTCGGGCTCGTCGTCGTTCCAGCGCACCCGAACGCCAGAGTCCATGATGTGGAGGCGCACGCGTTCGGCGACCTGCACCTCGTCATCGAGCGCACGGTAGATAAGCACGCCCGCGTCTTCGAGAGCTGTCTTGACTCGCGTGGTGTCCGCCATTCAGGAGCGACAAAGCTAGAGGTGGATCGTCGCGACAGCAATGGACCATCGTGCTCATTCGCCCCTAGGCGTGATCCTGGTTGTTTTGTTGTCTATCTCTTGTGTGCATTCCCACGCTCGATCGTAGGGAAGACAGCTGTTACGACCTCGGGCTCGATGGATACCGTTCTGTACATTGGTGCGGGAGCGGAGATCGCGTTTCTCGCGTCTTCGACCCGCCGCGCGTTCCGGGTGGAGACCCCAGCGGCGGCGCTTTCGTTCCTCTCGCAACGCGGAGCCGATGTCATCGTCATCGACACTCGCTCTCACGGTTTCGGTGACGGCGCTGGGGAGAACTCCAGCGCGCGTCCGTTCAGCGCCTCCCCTGCGGGAGAGCTTCTTGCGCATCTCTTTCCCGGGGGTCGGCTTCACGCTGGCGTTCAACGCGATCGCGTCGTCGGGGTGGTCTCGGCAGATCCGGCGGGCGCTGACGCGGCGTTCCACTTTGGGACCTATCGCGTCGGGAGCGTGCTCTCGGCTCCGTCACGGGAGGCGCTCTCTCTTCGGGTGGACGAGCTCGTCGCGAAGCGCGACGGCGGGCGTGTCGCGATTTGTCTCGCGGGCGGCGGGATCGAAGGACTGCTCTACGAGATCGGGGTTCTACGCGCGCTCGACTCGTTCCTCCCGACGAAGTCGGTCGTCGATCTCGATCTCTTTTGCGGGATCAGCGCCGGCGCGGTGCTCGGCGCGTTTCTCGCGAACGGGGTCGGACCGGATGAGATCGCGCGAGGCCTCGCGGGAGGGAGCGCGCGGATCGAACCGATCAAGCGTTCCGAGCTCTTCGATCCGAACGTGCGCGAAGCGGGTCAGCGACTCTCGGGGTTGGTCCGCGGCGTCTTGCGCGGCGGTGAGGGGCCGCGCGGCGTGGTCTCCACCGTCGCCCGCGCGCTCCCGAGCGGGGCGTTCGCCGGGAAGCGTTTGCGGGAGTATCTCAAGCGTCAGCTGAACCAGGTCGGGATGAGCGACCGCTTCGATGATCTGCGTCGCCCCCTGTTCGTCGGCGCGACCGATATGGACACCTCGGAAGCCGTTGTCTTTGGCGAGGACGGTTTTCGCCACGTGCCGATCCACAAAGCGGTCCGCGCGTCCTCGGCGCTGACCCCGTTCTATGCGCCGGAACAGATCGACGGGCGCTACTACATCGACGGCGCGTACAGTCGCACGACGAACATGCGCGTCGCGGTCCGCCAAGGCGCGACGATGGTCATCTTGATCGACCCGCTCGTCCCCGCCTTCTCATCCCGCGCGGGCTATGTTCGCGAGCGCGGCGGCATCTACGGAACGATGCAAGGGCTCAAGGCACTGGTGAACGGCCGTTTCGACAAAGCGGTCCGCGCGATCCGCGAGATGTTCCCCGAGGTCAGCTTCTATCTCTTCCGACCCTACGGAGATGAGATGCGCATCTTGAGCGGCTCACCGATGAAGTACTTCTACCGTCGTGAGGTGGAGGAGATCGCGTTCCGAAGCACCGTGGAGAAGATGCGAGGATCGCTCTCCGACCTGACGCGTGACTTCGCCCGGCACGGCGTTCCCTTCGAGGATCCGGATCGCGGATCGGAGCCACCCGCGCGCGTCGGCGGAACGGGTCTCGGCGTTTGACGGTCGTCGACGCGATGTCCCGCGAGATCTCGCTCGCGCGACCTGCGCGACGCGTGGTGTCCTTGGTGCCGAGCGAGACTCACGCGCTGATCGCGTTGGGAGCGGCCGAGCGGCTCGTCGGCCGAACTGACTACTGTCTCCCCGCCGGGGACGTCGCGGCGCTGCCGTCGGTCGGCGGAACCAAGAACCCGGACGTGGAGCTGCTGCTGTCGCTCAAGCCTGACCTCGTTCTCGCGAACCAAGAAGAGAACGGGCGCAAAGCGGTCGAGGCGATCATCGCGGCGGGGATGACGGTGCACGTGAGCTTTCCGAAAACCGTGAACGACGCGCTCTCGTATCTGGTCTCGCTCGCCGCGTTGCTGGAGGTCGAGCTCAGCGATGAGTACGCGAGTAGGTTCGAGCGCTGGTCGACGCGGCCACGTGAACCCGTTCGTGTGTTCGTGCCGATTTGGGATGAACCCCTGATGACCTTCAACGAGGCGGCCTATGCGAGCGACGTCCTCGCGTTGGTGGGCGGGACCAACGTGTTTGGTGATCGAGCGCGCCGGTATCCCTTGGGCGCGGACTTGGGGAAGCGCGGCGCGGTGGATCCGAAGTCGCGGGACACGCGGTACCCGAGGGTCACGCGAGACGAGGTTCGTGACCGCCGCCCAGAGCTCATCCTCTTGCCGGACGAACCTTTCGCGTTCACCGAGGATCACGCGAAGCGGTTTGAAGATGAGCTTGGCGTTCGCGCTCGGCTCTGCAGCGGGAAGCCCCTGTTTTGGTACGGGACTTGGGACTACAGCCCGCTCGCGTCGCTTCTCACGCGCTGATCAGGCTCACGCCGACACAGAATTCGCCAAGGGTCCTACGCAATCAATTGCGACTCGGGCAACATTGCACGGCTGATACATCGAGAAACCGTGGGTTTTTTCGAGGAAATGGGGTGGCGCGGGTCTTGCTCCGTTGTCTCGCGTTATGGCGATCAAGGAGCTCGTGCCGGAAGGCCGCGATCAGGATGTGCATCACGGTGCACGCAGAAGCAGTCAACGACTTCGGTTGGAGGCTGAGGTCGAGGTGATCGCTCCCGTGAAAGCCCGTGGCTTCGCGTTGAACGCGAGCCGAGAAGGGCTTCGCGTGGTTCTGCACACTGGGGACATCGCAGGGGTACTCGCGGCCGACAGTTGTGAAGTCCGGATCCAGACCAAGGAGCGCGTGATGACTGAGCACGCGCGGGTGGTTTGGCGTCGTGAGCAGCCCGACGGCTGCATCCTCGGGCTCGCGATCGTTCCGTCCGACGAGCGCTGACCCGGGCTCTGTGTTCTCGATCTGCCTGGCGACCCAAGTTCGGCGTTGTGGGGAGCTCGCGTGCGGATGTGAGAAGACGCCGGGTGTTCAGTTTTAGCGCGTTGCGTCAAACTTCTTTTGTCCCGCTTGCTCCACCACGTTTGAGAGAGCCCGCCCCTCCGTCTGCATCGTGGAGATCACGCTGCATTTTTGAGATCCCTCGGCTGCGGCTCGTGCACGATCTTAGTGGTTAGCTCGCTATGCGTGGTGTTGTTTGCTCTGGTGTTTGCGTTCTGCTCTGAAGAGATACAAACGTCACAAACAAAGGTGGTAGTCCGCAATAGAGCTTAGAACGTAGGCCTTTGTGGGTTAGCTGTGGATGAACCCGGGGTAAAAAAGTGATTGAGTTTCGCCGTTCGGTCTTGCCAGTTCGCGAAACCTCTGGCACAAAGTAGTTCTGAGTTCGTGAGACCGTGTCCTTCTCGGAGGCGGCATCAGCAAGCAACTCCTGGGGTCGCAAGGCAACAGTGGTGATAGCGATATCAGGCTTGTTGGCGTTCGTTGAAAAAGCCACTTCGTGATCGTCGCTTCGGTGACGAACGCGTTCGGCACGTGAAGGAGTCGTGGAGAGGAAGGATCTCCGCGCCAAAGCAAACGCGAGTTTGCGGCGGACGCGGCGCTGAGTTCCTCAAGACGGATGATTTGAAAACTGAATAGGTTGTGTAGCGCAGAGTTCTTTTCGACGTGACAACGTCGTTTTTACGCTTGGAGTCGTGAGCGTTGGCGATCCAAATCAGACTTGTCTCAAAGCAGACTTGGGTCCCAGAGCAGAGATGTCGTCGCGCAAGCGATGACACTCAAAACGAGAGCCTTCGGGTTCGACAGGCGTGAGTCCAAGACCTAGGTTGACCAAGACACGAGTCGACGCTTCGGCGAAGACGCGATGTGGCGGACGGCTTGAGCTTCCTCGGTGCCCCGAGGAGGCCTGTTCAATGAGTACGGTTCACAAATACCGTTCGTGAGTGTGTGACGTTCGCAAGAGCAGCACACGCATATGAGCCCATGTTGGGAACCGGGTGTTGGGATCGCGGAGAACGCGACTCAGCTGAGCAGTTTAGGCAGAACTGGAAGAAGCAGTGAGCGCTGTGAGGGATTCTCGTGAGCAATCATGAGGAGACCATGCTGAGGATTGTGGTGAAGCAATCGTGAGGTGAGTGATCACCGCGCGACGAGGTCTCCATGTGAACAAGCAAGCAGAGATGAGTGAGCAAACAGGAGCCCACTCGAACGAACCGGATTCGGTTGCCCGCGAGCGACAACGAATCGCTAGACCCAAGTGCATCTTTCGATGTTCGAGGGTGGCGAGGAAGAGTTGAACGCGAGCATACGAAGACGTGTGAGGGAGAGAGAGGCGAACCGGGCGCGAGCGAGTCGATGAATGTGAGGGAGCGACAAGCCAACGCGAAACACGCGAAGTGGTTCCAAGGAGAAGCGTGAGTTGGGAAAGCCGAGTTGCAATCGATGTGACCCTGCTGCCGAGCTCGAGCAAGGAAATGGAAACGGTGAATGAAGACTCGGCTTTTGTGAGACGCCGCGAAAGACGTACAACTTTCGCGGACTCGTGAGACGCGGCGATCGGCAGCATCAAGCTAGCATTGGTGGTGAAGCGAGCAGGGTGTCGCGAGGTGGAGCAAGAGAGACGAGAAAGCGAAGACGCAGTTTTCGGGAAGCGTCACAAATCGAGCAGCAAAGAGTGTTCTTCGGAGCGCGACGGTTGGTCGGGAGACACGACGAAGCAGCACGTGAACAGCAGCCATGTTGGGAACGGCCAAGTTTGTTTCGAGACGGTCCTGAGCACGACATCGATGAAGCGATGCCGACGTACCGATGCGGTCGTAGTGATACGAACGCAGAGATACGAAACGTAGAGATACGAAAGGCAACGAGGCAGAGGTGGCGTGAGCAGCGTGCACAAGAGCGCGCATCACAGAGGCGAGATGAAAAGAGGGAGTGTCGCAACGCGCGAGCGGAGCGGTGCTCACGAACGACGTCTTGAGGAAGAGGTGACGCACGAAGGTGAGCAGAACGGAAGCAGGTTCATTGAACCAATGCGGAACGTCATGATTTGTGAGCAAGCGATTCGAGAGACGGTGAAAGCCGAGGATCGACGAGCGAACCAAGCAATGCGAAACAGAAGAGAACGAAGGTGTGAGAGTGGTCGCGAGACGTGAGCCAGGTCGAAGAAATTCGGTCTGGTGAGCGGCACCGCGCTGGTCGCTTCGGAAAGGATCGAGCTTCGGCTCATCTCGACGGACACATCAGAACCAAGGGTTCAAACGCGACGGGTCGGGACGCTGTGCCTGACGCGCGAGAACTGCTGGGGAAGCGAACGTTGGCTGGAGCTTCGAGATAGAAGCGGTGAAAGTACTGGCGTGGGACGTAGAGCTCTTCGCAAGATGAGTGATACGCCCACAAACCAATGCCGAGCAGGCGGTGCTAACTACGTGCGAGCGTAGACGACAGCGCAGGTGCTCCGTGGGACATCACGAACGACAGACAACGGCTACATCAGAACGCGCGGCGCAGGTTTCGAGGAGGTGTACAAACCTTGAAGCAGCGGCGAGACGAGAAACGTGAAGCGAAAGCAGAGCGAGACTCGAACGCGAACACAACTCAGACTCTAAAGGCGGTCCGGTAACGGGCCGTCTTTTCTATTTAAGCGTCCGCGTTTTCTACGCCTTGGGCTTGCGCCAACGGAGCAGACGCCTCGGCCACTTGCCCAGCTCGCGCTGCTTGAGCTTGAGCTGGCGAGTGAACCCGCGGACCGACTTCTCAAGCCACTCCGGTGGCGGCTCGCTCCACGCTCCGACCGTGGTGTCGCCATCGGTCGTGAAGTTCATCGTCGCCACGTACTCGTGTTCGTTGGCGAGCAGCGTGACTCGGTACTCGGCTTTCGTCTCATCGTGAGCCGCTAGCACGAAGAGGACTCGACCGCCGTGCTCAGGACCATCAGGTGCATCAGGCCTCGCCATGCGCGCCTCGTATCAAGAACAGTAGACCAGCGCCAGCCCGCCACGATCTGACGCGCGAAAGAACCAACGGCAGGCAGCTCGCTAAGGCACAGGACGCGTGGGCGGACCTGCGGGCGGTGCGGTCGGTCGAGTTTGATTCGTGAGCACACCGGGCGCTGGACGTCCTGGCGGTGCTCCCGGTGCTCCCGGTGTGGTCGGGGCGGCGCTGGGGCGGGTCGTCGCGCTCGGAGCTGGAGCGCCCGGAGCCGGAGCGCCCGGAGCGGGCGGCGGCACCGCGCCCGGAACCGCGGCGCCATCGATCACGGTTCCGTCCGCGACGGGGATCTCGGTGCCCACACCCGGCGGCTGGTTCGCCAGCGGAGTGATGGTGCCCATGCGGTCCACCGTGACGTGGGTTCCATCCGGCATAACGTAGGCGCCGACGTCGCGATCATACTTCGGGAGTGGGTGCTCAATCGGGGTCGTGCGGCGACCACGGATACGGCCGGTCAAGACCTGCACACGAAGCGGTGTATTCAGCCGATAGACGTAGCCGCCCTTCTCGAGGTCGAGCGAGTAGACCTCTCCGCCGTGCGGGACGTCGAGGTGGTAACCGATCCCTTGTTGCCCGACCCGGCGGTGCGCGCGGTGCTGAAGCACAAAGGACATCATCCGCACTGCCATATGGTTGTGCATGCGGTGACAGCCATGTGAGTGGCGTCGCATGATGCTCATGTAGTCGACCGAGCCGTGGGTTCGGATCCCCTCATCGCCGCCCAAGCGATAGGTACCGTCGTCGCGGACGCTGTACATTTGGTGGTACGCCGCGACGAGGCCGTACGCGGACGCATAGCTGGGTCCGGTCTCGTGGTAGTTCGGCGTGAACCCTCCGCGACCGTCACGAACGAGGAGGGAACGGGGCGGCGTCGTGTCCGGCGGCATCCAAACCGGAGAGGCGACGATGCGGCTCCAGACGCGCGGTCCAACGGGCGACCCCTTGTACTTCCACATCGTCTGGCCGTTGACATACTCGCTGCGCCAACCGCCGACGGTCGTCCCGAAGCGCGCCAGCGGGATGGTCTGTCCGCGGTACTCGGTGAAGAGCGTTTGCTGCGGTCGACGAGCCACTGGCTGACCTCGTTCGCGACCCTCTTCGTCATAAGGGAACTCGTACCAGACGTCGCCGCGATCGATCTGGACATGAAGCTCCATGTCGTCGGAGTAGTACTCGGGGAGCTCGAACCCCGGGAGCGCCACGAAACGGGACTCGTCACCTGGTGTCTCGCCGAGCGTCTCGAGCCACTCGAAGGTCGACTCGGGTGTCTCGAGCCCAAACGACTGGATGACGAGCGTCTCGAGCTCCTCGACGAGGTTGCGCATCGGGTGACGGGCGCCGTCCGCGCCGATGTACATCCGCGGGCGACCGTTCGCTTCGCTTCGCGAGCCATCTTCGATGACGCCGGCGGCGTGTACCGCGCGCTCCACCAAGACGCGGACAACGGCCTGGCGCTCGAGCTCGAGCGTGGGCAGACGAAGCGCTTCGAGCGAGTCGCGGCCGATGTAGCCCCAGCCGTAGATGCGGTGCCGACGCTCAAACTCGGCGAGCGCTTCATGTGTCTCCCAATCGAGCGCACCGTAGACGTAGTCGCCCTTGTCCTCGAAGTAGCCCTCGCACTTGAGCCGGTCCTGCGCGGCTCGAATCGCGAGGGTGTTCGTTCGCTGCTGGGTGTAGTCACGGAGGCGACCGCGATCGCGATCGTTGAGGTCCGCGCGGTTGAGCTCCGTGTAGCTGGCCACGCCCTGACGCTCGACCATCGCGTTAACGAGGCGCTCGACGTTGTTGAAGCGGCGCGCGGCGCGAGGGCCCGCTTGGCGGTTGCGGTAGGTGAGGGTGCCCTCGAAGTTCTCGAGCGGTGAAAGATCGAGCTCTTCGCGACACTCCAGCGCCCGTGCGGTGCGGAAGCGTTCGCGCAATAGGCCCAACGTCGGCATGATGCCGAAGAGCTCGAGGTACTTGTCCTTACGCGCTCGCGCGCCGTGATGATCGGACGGGAAGCGACCTTGCGACAGGGCCAGGTAGGTGCTCCGGTAGGCGTTCGGCATGTGCTCGCCGCCCGCGTCTTGCTCACTGAACAAGTAGGGAGTCCACGCCTCGCCGATGTCGATGAAGAGGTAGTCCGCGTCTCCATACTCGACGTCATCGTTGGAGTGTCCGTCGACCCACAGCTCCGTGGGTCGATCGAAGCTCGGCTCCTCGACCGGCGGAGGCAGGTCCGGAACCTCAACGCCGCGCGGAAGCTCGTCCACCTGCGCCGTTTCCTGAGGAGCGATCGGAGATTCCTCTCCGCATCCAAAACCCCCGAGAAGGAGGGCTATTACCGCGATAGCGTAGGCGCGCACGTCGTTTCGAGAGTTGGGCATCTGGCTCCGATCCGCAAGGTTGTGGGGACGTTTTGCACTCCTTGGGCCATCCAAATTCGTAGTGTTTTCCGTTATGTCCGAGGAATATCGTGTCGGGTCGGACACGCCCGGTTGTCGCGGGGGGCACACCGGGCGGCTCTTCGCCGGCACCCAGATCGCGTTCTTCCCGAAAACGCCGTGATGTCACCAGAATCACCTCTTGAGGCGCGCGCTCTCGCTGTTGCGCGCGATCCACGTTTTAGGTACCCCGAGCATGCCGTGAGGGAACCTCTTCCATGCTCGAGGTGGGTGCTGTTCGCGCTCGCCTCGTTGATGCTCCCATCGATGGCGTCTGCCGACTGGATCGTGATCGCGGCTGGCGTAGGCGACGATGGACCGGTCGCCGAGGCCGCGACGATCTCAGAATCGCTGGAGGCGATGTCCGCGCTCGACGCCGCGCGGGCGGTGGATCGCGCGCTGGGGGTCGCGCCGATCACCGCGAGCGATGAAGAGGTCGGAGAGCTGCGAGCGGCCGATGAGGCGATCTTGTTGGCGGTCGCAGACGGACGCAATGACACCGCGCTGCGCTTGGCGAACGAGGAGCTGGAACGAGTCGTCCCTCGCATCGCCGCGCTGGGCCGCCGCTCGCAGGCCAGTCAGCACATCGCGAACATCTGTCTCTACGCGACGCGGGCCGCGCTTCAGTCGAGTGAAGCGGAAGGCGACGCGATGGCGACGCGATGCGTTTCGCTCGTTCCAGATCTTGTCCCGAACCGTCAGCTGCACCCGCCCACCGTGCTGGAGTCCATCGGACGCGTGCGCGCGCGCTTGGAGCAACGCGAACCGACGCTCACGATTCGCGGCTCTGTGGAGGGCTGCGCGGTTCGGGTGAACGGCCGACGAGTCGGCGAGACACCACAGGTCGCGCTCCACGCGCCGGATGGAAACGCGGTGGTGCAAGTGGAGTGCGCGCAGAGCCCGGGCCGCCCAACCGAGGTCACGGTTCCTGCCGAGCTTGAGCTCGACGTCGCGCTGCAGCGCGCCGTTCGTACCGATGGCGGTCTGCGGCTCCGCTACCCAAGCGTGGTCACGATTCGAGAGATGAGCCCGGGTCACGTTCGCTCGCTCACGGCGATGAGCGGCGCGTCCCGAGGCGTGATCGTGAGCCAAGAGGGCGACTCGTTGGTCCTCACCGGGACGCACAGCTCGGCGCGAGTCGCCGCCGATGACGCGTCCGCGATCGAGCGCGCGGTCGACGCGCTTCGCGAAGGTGAGGACTTGATTGAAGAGCGCCAAGCGCCCGCGCGATCTCTTCAACCTCGCGCAACGTCGGGCCGAACGGTCGCGCAGAAAGCGGTCGGCTGGTCCCTCTTCGGTGTGGGGGTCGGCGGGCTCGCCGCCGGGTGGGCGTACTATGTTGTCTGGCGCGACGTGGACCAGAGTATCCAGCGCGATGGCCGTAACGATCTCAAAGACCAACGCTCACGGCGAAGCCTTCAATCGATGCTGACCGGCGGAGGCGGCGCGCTGATGTTGACCGTCGCGCTGCCGTTCATCTTGCCTGACGCGGACGGAGTTCCGTGGGGCGCCTGGGTCGGCGCGGCGCTTGGCGCGGGCGTGGTCGCGACCGGCGTGGTCTTGGCGCTCGGCCACAATGAGCTCAACGACGAGGACCAGTTCGTCCAGCGGCTACCGCTCGGGCCGCTCGTCGCGGTGCACGGTCTCCCGCTCCTTGCGCTGCCGCTGATTTACGGGATCCGCAGCGCGACCCAAGGCCGCGCGGACGTCGCGCTTCAAACGCGCGAGGGCGGCGCGACGTTGACCATCACCGGCCGCTTCTAACGACCGCCACGCATCGACCGCATCGACCGCCAAGTATTGACCGTCACGCATTGACCGTCACGCAATGAGCGAAGCCACGGGCCTGCGCTACTCGCCTGCTGCGGGATCGCGCGGTGGCGCCGGAGGCTCAACGGGAGCCGTGGTCATCGCGGTGCTCGGTGACGCCGCGGCAGGGGTCATCGCTGTTGCGCGCGGACGTGCCATCGTAGTGGTCCCGTTCGAGTCGCCGCGCGCCGCGGCACGGAGCGCTCGCGCGCGTTCCTGAAGAGCCGCTTGAACCGCGCTTTCCAGCTCGCTGTTACGCGCCCGCTCTGCCTGAAGGCGAGATCGGACGGTCGCGATGGTGGCCTCTGATCGCGCGACCTCCTCCTCGAGCGACTCCACCTGCGTCTGAAGCGCTCCGGCGCGTTCGCGTACGGTGCTGAGCTCGGTCGTCATCCGCTCCACATCTGCGGTCTGCGCCTGCGCAATCTCGCGGACCCTCTGAAGGTCGCCCTGAAGCGTAGAGACGCTCGCGTTGGCGGAGACCAACTGTGACTGGATCGCGTTCCGTTCCTCTTCCGCGATGCCCAAGCGCGAGCCCAAGCTCTGGCGCATCTGACGCAACGTGGTGACGCGCCGGCGGAGCCCAATCGCGCGCTCTTCCACTTCGCGAAGCTGCTCCTGCAGCTCGCCGCGGGTCAGCCGCTCACGCTCTCGGTTCCGCGCCGCGAGCTCTTCGACTTCTTGGCGCGCCGCGACCGAGTCGCGGAGGTCGTCTCGCAAGTTCGCCGCCGAGAGGCGGGCGCTCTCGGCTTCCATGCGCTGCCGCTCGGCGCGTTGATTGAGCACCAGCACGGTCGCGGTAAAGAGCGCCGCGACAGTGATGATGAAGGGGACGAAGCGACGAAGGAACCGAGAGCGACGCTCGCGCTGGCGCTCTGGCTCAGTGAGGATCGGCAGCTCCTCGATCCACTCAATCGCGGTCGGCCGCTCGTCAGGGTTCATCGAGAGCCAGCGCCGAAAGTGGGGCGCGAGGTAGCTGAGCTCTTTGGTCGACGGAGCCGACGGGGTGGTCTTCGCGCGGGTCTCGATGAACGCTTCGATCGCGCCCGCGGCGAGCTCGTCTTCTTCCATTTCTGGGGCGAGCGCGTTTCGCAGCGAGAGCGCGAGCGAGAACATATCGGCCGCTTTGCCTGGCGGCTCGCTTGACGCGATCGACGCGAATTGCGCCGCGACCTCCGGAGCGAAGTAGTCGGGCGTGCCCGCGATGACCATCTCGGCCTCCTTCGCGGCGACGCCCAGATCGATCAGCACGGGCAAGACATCACCGCCAGGGAGCTCGACCAGGAAGATGTTATCCGGCTTCACGTCTTGGTGACGAATGCCGCCTTCGTGCATCGCGGCCAACGCGCGCGCGAGCGGAACGAAGATGCCCTGCGCCTCGAGCCGCGTCATGGGTCCGCGCTGAATGCGCGCCTCGAGCGTCTCGCCGTCGTACCAAGGCATCACGAACCAGAGCCGCCCCTCGAACCAACCGTGGTCCTTGAACTGGACGATCGACGGGTGGAAGACCGACGCGATCAAGCGGAGCTCGCGGAGCGCTTTCGCGCGCGCCACCTCGCCGCGGGAAGTGTGGTGGAGCAGCTTCAGCGCGACCACGTGTCCGGAGACCTGCGTGTCGCGCGCTCGATAGACGTCCCCGAAGGAGCCCGTGCCCACGCGAGCGTCCACCGCGTAGCGCCCGCCAACGACGGTGCTCGGGGGGAGCGGTTCGTGGGTCTCTTCTTGGGGGGTCTCGGACGCGGTGCCGGTGCGCTTGAGCGCGAACGCATAGAGCGCGGCCTGGTCGAGTGACTCCGCGGGGCAGCCTCGCGCGCGCAACGCTGCGTGAACGCGTCGCGTGGCGGTCTCGAGCCGCGCCGCGACGTCGTCAGGATCCTCTTTGGTGACGAAGGCGATCTCAGAGGCGTCCAGCTCGCGCGCATAGCGCAGCTCGATCAGCTCCATGCCTTCATCACGCGGGAGCGCGCGGATCGCTTCGACCGCAGCGGCGTGTTCCTCGGGCGCAGCGAGAAAGGGGAGCGCGCGGTAGGCGGTCGCGCTCGGCGTCGAGTGCCGATCGGTGATCGCGCGGGCGAGCTCGAAGAGCCGGGCGCGGGGACCCGGGGCGGCGACCAGAGACTCGGTGGGACGGGCGGCGACGATCGCGCGGAGCTTTCGCAAGGCGGCGTCTCCTTCGCGCGTGTCGCCAACGCGAATCGAGAGGTACTGGCGGATGGACTCTGCGTAGTGCCGTACGACCTTGCCGTGGAGGACGTCGACCATCGTCCCGAACACGCCGCCGGCGGTCGCGGACCGAGCGGCGCGTGTGAGGACGCCGTCCGGGGTCGGGCCTGGGGTCGCGGGCGCGCCGTTCGTGGGCGGTACAGCGGACTCCGTGCTCAACATGACTCCGATCGTGCGGAGGAAAGGCCGCTCGGATCAAGTTTGCGGCAATCGCGCGACCTTATCCCGGAGCAGCGAGTTCGGTCGTCTGCGCTTCGGGTGGAGGGTCGACGATCTCTGTGAGTCCGAGCCATGGGCAGAGTATCCAGAGGACTGCACATACGATCAATGCGCCCGCGATGTTCAGCGCGAAGCCGGAGCGCATCATCGTGGGCATCGTGACCCGGCCCGTTCCATAGACGATCGCGTTCGGACCGGTCGCGATCGGCAACATAAAGGCACAGCTCGCCGCCAAACCGACCGCGAGCGCGGGCGGCACAGGCGACACCCCAATTTCGGTCGCGGCCGCGATCACGAGCGGGACGAGCATGTTTGACGACGCGGTGTTGGAGCAGACCTCCGTGAAGAAGGTCGTGAAGACCGCGACGACCACGGTCAGCGTCGCGAGGTCGGCCACTCCGGTGAACTCGACGAACGCGTGACTCATCGCGGCCGCCAGCCCGGTGTGAAACATCTGCTTGCCGAGCGCGATACCGCCTCCGAAGAGCATGATGATGCCCCAGTCGATCTTCGCGGCTTCGGGCCACGGGAGCGTCATCTCTCCCTTCTCGTCCCGTGTCATGAAGAGCGTCGACGCCGCGAGGAGCGCGACCCCGCCTCCCGGGAGCGCGCGAGAGACCGCGGGAGCGATCTCGGCATCGCTCGCGCGGAGCAGACCTGGGATGACCCAACCCGCCACCGCGAGCGCGAAGGCGAGCGCGACGTTGAGCTCACCGCGCGTGAAGGCTCTTTCTTTGGGCGGGGGGACCTCGGCCGCGAGCGTTCCGTTGCGACGCATCAAGACGAGGAGCGCGACCGACATCAGGATGACGGTCGGGAGACCCAGCGCGCTGAAGGTGAGGAACCCGATCTCGTAGCCCGCTTCGCCGAGGAGCCGCGCGGTGATCGCGTTCGGGGGGCTGCCGACGAGGGTGCCCATTCCGCCGATTGAGCAGGCGTACGCGATCGTGAGGATGTCTCGTTGGTCGAGGTCGTCTTGGGTGCCGAGAACGATCGGGACAAGGATCGCGCAGGTCGCGGTATTGCTGATCCACATCGAGAGCGAGATCGCGGCGAAGACGAAGGCGGCGCGAACGCGAGCCGGCCGGCCAGCGACGAATCGTGACGAGACCAAGCCGAGCGCGATCCGGCGATCGAGCCCGTGGCGCTGCATCGCGGCCGCGATCATGAAACCGCCGACGAAGAGGAAGAGGAGCGGATCGGCGTATGGCGAGAACGCGGCGCGCGCGTTGGTGACGCCGAAGAGGATCATGAGAGGCGCGACCAAGAGTGCTGTGACCGCGATCGGGATGCACTCGGTGATCCACGCGATCACGACCGCGACGAAAATCGCGGCGAGGCGGTGGGCCTCTGGTGTCAGCGGTGGGCCGGGATGCGTACCGGGGTCGGAGAGCGGCGCCAGCGTGACGATGGCCGCCGCGAGCGGAGCGAGGATGAGGCCAATGCGTGCCCGATCGAGCTTCACGGGCGACCCTCGCTGACCTTCGCGCTTGGCAACCTCAGCGCGGGAGGAGGCGACCGATGCTCGGCTGAATCAGGTGACGTCGTACCCCGCGGAGGGCGCCGCGAAGACCACGCGGGAGCGCGCGGAAGGCGACGTCGACGTGACCGCGATCGGACTCGACCGACTGAAGCGTGAACCACGACGTTGCGTAGCCGATCATGTGTCGCGCGAGCTTGTTCTTGCCGACCTTCGGGTGACGCATGAGGTCGAGCACGATGCGGTTCCCGTTCGCCTCCGCGAGGAAGGGAGGGCGCTTCGGGAGAAAGCCGATGAGCGTGCCGAGGTTCGTCAGGTCGAGCGCGCCCGACTTGATGAGCGCCGCCACGGGGGTCGAAGCTTCGCCGTCCATCTGAAGCTTGGTGCCTTCGACGCGAAGCGCGAGCGTGAGCTCGGAGTCGGTGAACTGGACACGCTCGATGTACACCGTGGCGTTGACGCGAAGCGGGGTCCCAGCGGCGTCGACGCTCGCGCCGACCTTGATGCCCGGCGGGACGGGATCGATCGTGACGTCGCGCGCTTTGCCGTCACGCGTCGCGAAGTCGGCGATCCAACGAAGCGCGGCGACGGGGACGCCGAGGCGCAACCCGAGCGCGTTGCGTACGGCGCGGGAGAGTTCCTCCGGATGATCGCGCAGGTACTCACGCGCGGCGAAGAGAGCTTCTTGAGCGGTTCCCATATGCGCAGCATATACGGAGTCCCGCTGGACGGAAGAGGCTATCTCACGGTGCGCGTGTTCAGTCGGTCAGCCGCGACGCGAACATCTCGCGATACGGCTCTGGAATGGCTTTGCCGCGGAAGCTGTCCATGTCGACGCAGGCCACCGTGATCGCGGCGGACGCCACGTCGCGACCTTCTGTGCGGCCGAGGTAGCGGAACGACGCGGACTTCGTGCCGATGCGCTCGACCCACACGAAGATCTCGAAGGTGTCGCCGAAGCGGAGGGGGCTGTGAAAATCGACGTCGACATGGACCGCCGGCCACCCGAGCTTGTCTTCGTCGAGGACCTGGCGGTACGGCCGCCCGTGCCCCGCGAAGAAGTCTTCGAAGGCGCAATGGAAGAAGTGGAGGAACCGCGGGAAGTAGACGATCCGGGCGTGATCTTCGTGGCCGAAGCGGATCGGCATGGTCGTGACGAACGCGTTCTTGGGGGGCGTCAGCGGTGTTTTCGACGGGGCGGCGGTCTTCTCCGACATGCCCCGTTCTTAGTGTGAACGAATCGTGAGGTCGAGGCTGAAGCGGCGACCTGGAAGCGGAAAGCCGATGAGGTCAAAGGGCCGAGCGTCCGCGACGTCTCGCACGCTGGCTTGGAGCAAGAGCGCGCCACGGTCGAGCGCGACGCCGAGGTCGACGACGTGCTGCGCCGGGAGCTCGACGAGATTCGCGGGGTCACCGAACGACTGACCCGTCGCGGTCACCGACGCAAAGAAGCGCAGCGGTCCGGTGCGTACGCTCGCGCGCGCGAACCACGAGAAGGCGCGCAGCAGCGGGAGCCGACGACCTTGTTGATCTCGCGCGTCGAGCCAAGAGAACGTGCTCACGACGTGGAGCGGACCGAGCCGGCCGTCGACGCTAGCGCTGACCCCGAAGAAGCGCGCGCGGTCGACGTTTCGTGGAGAGAGCTGAAACTGCGCGTTACGCACAAACTGAACGCGGTCGAAGGCGCCGCGGGCAAAGGCGTGGAGTTCGAAGCGACCCCGCAGCGGTCCGAGCCTCCCGCGACCGCTTAACCCGAGGTCGCCCGAGAGGCCGCGCTCGGGTCGCAAACGCGCGTCGCCGAGCACATAGCCTCGATCACCAAAGAGCTCGAGCATGGATGGTGGACGTGATGCCGCGCTTAGGGTGCCGGTGAGCGCGAGGTTGTCTCGGAGACGCGCCGCGTACGAGAGCCGCGCGTTCGGTGTGAACTGCACCGTGCGGATCTCTTCTCCGGCGCGCTCGTCACGGAGCTCACTGAGGCGTCCGCGTACCAGACCCGCGCGGAGCATCAGGCGGAGCTCATGTCCTGGTGCGCGAAAGGTAAGCTCGGCGCCCGCGTTCGCGTGATGACGTGTCGAGGGCACGTTCGCGATCCGCGCGAGCGCGTCTTCGGGGACCAGGTGGTCGAGCTGGTAGCTCGCGCTGGCGTGAAGCGAGAGCCGGCCATTGAGCGGGTGCACGCCGCGCAGTCGAGCGAACGCGCCAACGCGCCGATCACGGGTCGCGCGGGGGACGCCGATCTCGCCGTAGAGGTCCGTTACGCCGCGTTGATGGAGGGAGACCTGCGTGTCGACGCCGTAGCGCGCGCCCCGGCCGCGGGTGTCGACGCTCGCGCTGCTCCTGAGCTCGGCGTGGCGTCGACGTGTCGCGAGCGGTTCCAGCGCGGCGGCCGCGGCGAAGCCACCCGTTTGGCCAACCGCGAATACGTTCGCGCGGAGGTCGACGCGCGGAAGCGCTGCGCGGGTCGCGATCAAGAGGTAGCCCAGATCGACGTTCGCGTTGCGCCGTTTGCGTTCGCGGTCATCGCTCTCGATAAAGCGGGTGCCGCCATCGTCTACGTACGAGAAGTCGCCGGCGGTCGTGGTCGCGCCTGCTGCGGCGTTCAGCGAGAGTCGATCGGTTCGCGCGCCAGCGGTTGCGTGTCCGCGCAGCGTCCCGAACGAGCCGACCCCGAGACGCGCGCTCAGCCCGCGCCGCGCGGTCGGGACGAGGTTCAGGGTCCCGCCCATCGCGCCGCCACCGAGAGAAAGAGGCGCGCCTCCGCGGTAAACGTCGGCGGCGTCGAACAATGACGGCGGGAGCAAGGAGAGGTCGACGCTCTCCCCAGGCGCGCCGAGCGGAACCCCGTCGATCGTGACGTTGACCTGATCGAGATCGCTGCCGCGAAGGGAGAGGCCGCTGCTCGTGCCGAGCGCACCCGTGCGGCGAGGTTGCGCGCCGGGGGCCTCGCGTAGCAGCTCCGCGAAACGCTCCGCGGCGATGAGTTCACGCCGTTCGGCGAGGTCGATCCGCGTCGCGCTCGCGGTGGGGTCTTCTTCGCTTCCGCTCGGGATCGGCCGTTCGACTTCCGCGGTCGCACCGAAGATCGGCTCGTCGTCGTCCACCGTATTGGCGTCCGCGCTCGCGCGGGTCGCCGCGGTCTGAGCGAAGCTCGTCGCGGGTGTCAGACACGAGAATAGCGAAAGGGTCGCGAGCAGGGCTCGGAGCGCGGGGGTCCACGGCGCGCTCACTCCGCGGAGCAAAACCCGTCGCTATCGTCGAGCTCGACGCAGGTCTCAGTCGAGCCACAGTTCGATGGAGAGCGCGTATCGCATGCCGCGTAGCACCGGTCGGCTTCGTCGTCGGGATCCGCAATACAGACCGCTCCATCCACGCACTCGGAGGTGTCTTCGCACTCGTCGCCGACCTCCGCGTCGCCGCCGAGGAGACAGGCGTGGCTCTCGTCGCCCACGTCGATGCAGACGCGCCCGCTTTCGCAGAGCCGCTCTTCGGGTTCGCAGCGCGTCATGCAGAAGGCATCCGCTTCAGCGCCCCCGAGCCGAACGCATATCGTTCCGCTCACGCAATCGGCGGTCGTCAGGCAAGGCCCCCCGTCGTCTGACCGACCAGGTTCCGTGCAGGCGAGCAGGAGCAAGAGCAGTGGCACGTATCGCACGCGGTTGCTGTACCGCATCGCGGCGGGCCCGTAAAACACTCAAGTCGGGGGCAGAACGACGCGATCTCCAACCTGGACGCCGGCGCCCGTGGCTTGGGTCACTTCAAGCACCGCGCGAACCTCCGCGTGGCAGCGCGCACCTTCTTCTCCGGCGGCGAAGTCCTCGCGCGCGATCACGCGTGGTTCGGTCTCACCCCGAAGATAAAGCGCGGTCAACGCGAACGGGACGCCTTCGTTGTGGATGCAGGCCTCCGTGACGACTGGGAAGACGATCAGCAGACCGCGGTGGTCTGGCAGCTCCACACCCATGAGGCCACGGCGTCGCTCTTCCGCGGTTCGGGCGATCTCCACCTCGACCTCAAAACGAAGCGCTCCATCTGGATCCCGAACGGTCGCGACGTCCCGTCCTCCGCACGCGGTGAGCAGGGCGGAGAGGAAGAGGAGCGCAGCGAACGAGCGCTTCAGAGTGAGCCCAAGAAGGCGAGGAGCGCTTCGCGATCTTCTGCCGAGAGCGCTTCGTACGCGGCGCGGGACATCGCGGCCTCCGTCGCGTGCGCTGCGATCGCCTCTTCGATTGTGAACGCGCGACCGTTGTGGAGGTACGGGGCGCTCGTCGCGAGGCCCCAGAGCGGCGCGGTGCGCATCTCGCGGGGACCGGCGTTGAACGATGGGATGCCTCGCGCGTCCGCAGGAGCGACGTCGTGAAGCAAGAGATCGGAGAAGAGCGGGACGGGTTCGCCTCGATCCGTTGGGAGCTCTCGGGTGTGGCAGCTGTCGCAACCCACTTCGCTGAAGACCTCGTCTCCGCGGGCTTCAAGCGTGGCGTTCGTGCTGGTTCGCGGTGGCGCGCCGAGGGTCGCCATGAAGAACACGATGTCCGCGAGGCCGCTCTCGTCGATCTCCGGGTCCGGCGTGTCGTCCTCGTCGTCGAGCGTTCCGAACGCGTGATCGGGAGATGGCGGAACCGTCAGGCCGAGCTCGACGCTCACCGCGTCGCGGGCGAACTCGGAGAGGTTCGGGATATCGGCCTTCCAGCCAAAGCGCCCGACACGACCATCCGGAAGAATGTGCGCGCGACCTCGGATTCCGTCGCCGTCCTCGTCGTCGGGGTCTGCGCCGGCGACGATCGTCGACTCCGCGATCGCGTCGATCAGACCCGCGCCGAATAAGTGCGGCGTTTGGCGGGTCTCGATCTCGTTCGCGAGATCAAGAAAGGGCGGACGCGTCGCGTCGGTCGCGTGTCGATGCGAGACGGTCCCGAAGTCAGGCGCGTTGAACTCGTCGCCCTCGTAACGTCCGTGCCGGATCACGTCGACGCCCGCGGGGCCGGAGCCGCCGATGGTGGGCTCGAAGTGGCAGGCGCGACAGGTGTCTCCGTTGAAGATCGGCCCAAGGCCCTCGCTCAACGGATGGTCGCGATCGAACGCGCGGCGCGTGCGCTCGAAGGTCGGCAGGTCAGTGCCGGGAAGGGGCGCGCCGTAGCCGGTGGTCGGGGCGTCTTCGCCAGGAGGCACGAGTCCCTCGGTGTATTGGGAAGCGCCGCCGAGCGACACCAGGAAGGCGAGGAGGGTGTCTTGTTTTTCAGTGCTCATGGCGAGGTAGGCGTCGCGCGCCGCGCTCCCCTCGCCGCCGTGCATTCGGATCGCGTCGTCCAGCGTGTCCGCGCGTCCATCGTGGAGGTAAGGACCGACGGACGCGATGCCCCAGAGCGGCTGCGTGCGGAACTCCGAACCTCGCGCACGGTTCATCGTGATGCCATCCGCGAGCTCCTCGCCCATGTCGTGGAGCAACAGGTCGGAGTAAGCGGGGATGAGACCGCGCGGGCTCTCGAGAGCCTCGACGTGACACGCGTTGCACCGCGCGTCCGCAAACGCTTGCTTGCCTTCGCGGGTGCGCGGCGTGAGCGCCTCCGGGGTCGGCGCGGCGAGCAACATCGTGAACGAGACCAAGTCGAAGAGGTCTTGCTCGGACAGCTCTGGATCCGGGATCCCGTCATCGTCTTCCGTTGGCTCATCGGGCGCTGCGGCCTGCGCGTGGATCTGTCCCGCGACGTCATCATCCACATCGCGAAGCGCCGAGCTCGACTCGCCGATCGCGTCCGCTGCGTTTTGGCTCGGGACCGGCAAGGCGGCCTTGAGCTCTTGAGAGAGCGGGACGGTGGTGATCCCGAGGTGATTGAACAGCGGGCCGCGAATGAAGCCCTCAATGGAGGTCGTCTGTGACTTGCGACCGAAGCGACCGACGAAGCCGCGATCGAAGTTGGGGCGCCCGCTGATGCCGTCGCCATCGGTGTCGTCTTCGTCCGCGTTGGCCAAGATGTTCTCTTCGGGGATCTCCGCGAGGAGGCCGATGCCGAAGAAAGGGATCGGGTTTCGGAGCGCGGCGTGGTTGGTCGCGTCATCCGACGGGAAGCGCGAGCCGTCGAGCTCGAACTGCGGTTGGACACCGTTCACCGAGGTCGGGGTGAAAGAGCCGTCGGGGAGCTGCGCGCCCACGATGAGGAAGTTACGGTAGCGACCGGCGCTGCCGCCGAAGACCGGCTTCTCGTGACAGGCTCCGCAGAAGCTCACGTTGAAGTGGGGCCCAAGGCCGTCCTCGCGCACGAAGCGACGCGTGGCGACATCGTGGCCGCGGTTGAAGGCCTCGAGCTGCGCGGGGGTCGACGTGGGGAGCGGTTCGCCGAGGGCGCCGAAGATGTCGTCCGGAACCACCGGCTCGTCGTCGCATCCGCCCAACGCGAAGACCGCGAGCGCCGCGACAAAGAGAAGTGACGTCGTGTGCTTCTGCGCGTTGCTGATGTGCGCCTTATTCATCTGCGCCTTATTCATCTGCGGCGAACTCCCGGCGATATGCGATGCCTTCATATGGTCCAGTGACGAAAGCAAAATTGCCGCCAACTGTGGTGAGTCGATTTCCGGCGCCATGAATCGCGTGCAGATCGGTTCGCGTGAAGAGCGATTCGTCCGTTAGTTCTTGGGTGTCGAAGTCCAGTCGACCCAGCGTTCCCTCGACGCCCGCGATGTACACGGTGTTCGGGTCGCGCATGAAGACGCCGTTGATTCCGGGCAAAGGTGACAGGGAAGTGGTGTGCCACTCGGTGCCGTCGAAAGTGGAGACCACCCCGTTGCTTCGACCCCCGACCACCGCGACGCGATCCGGTCCGACGCCCCACACCGCGATGAGGTCTTCGGAGGTCCCGATGAGCTCCTCGGTGAACGTCGCACCATCCCATCGGAGAAGGGCGCCGCGTTGCCCGACGATGATGACGTCGTCCGCGCTGCTGCCCCACACCTTGAAGAAGGCGTTCACGTTGGGTCGCATGAGCTCCGGGAGGTCGACCGCGGTCCACGCGGTGCCGTCGAAGCGAAGAACCGTCGCGACGGACATCGGTCGCCCACGTCCGCCCACGGCCCAGACGTCATCCGGCGACGAGCCCCAGATGCCCCACAGGTCTTCGGTCGTTGGCGCGTCCATCTTGGTGAAGGTCTCGCCGTCGCCGCGGAGGATGGTGCCGCCGTTGCCCACGATGAAGTAGTCGTCACCACCGAATCCATGCACCCAGTTCAACAAGGGGACCGGCATCCCTACGTCCACTGGGCTCCATTCCGTTCCGTCGAAGTGCATGATGACGCCGTTGGTCGGTTCGCCGCCGACCGCGAAGACGTTGTCATCGGATGCGCCGTAGGTGCTGAGGAGCCAACCCGTCTCCGTGGCGTCGAAGGCCTCTTCCCACTGAGGGTCGTCCGTGGGCCCGCAGGAAGCGAGCACGGCGCAGAGCATCATGAGGAGGTAGCAGCGCATAGACCTCGACTATAGCGTCACCGAACCGCGCGGAACACCGGGAGCTTTGGTGAGGTTCTGTCGAGCCGCGGGGACTACGTGGTGACGGGAAGGCCGCGCTTGCGCTGCATCTGGCCGCGATCGATTCGGTCGCCAGGGCGCACGAGGGCTCTGCGTGGTCGGTCGTCGGGGAGCGCGTCGAACGCGTCCTTCCAGGCCCGGAACTTCCCGCCGTTCTTGACCGCGTCCACGACCGCGCGGCCTTCCGCGCGTCCTCCCTGCGCGAGGACGTATTCTATGTACGCCCACCGCGCGCTGGTGGACCGAATGTCGACGCGTCCTTTGACGCCTTTACGGAGCCGCTTGAGCCGCCGATCGACCACGCCGATGCCCGCGTACTCCGCGCCGTCGAGGGGCGTGTTTCGCTTGGCGCAAAAGGGAGCGATCCCGAGCGAGAGCGGGACGATTTTGGACAGCTCGAGCGAGAACGAAATCAGCTCATCGACGTCGGCGTCCGTTTCGGTCGGGAGCCCCAGCATCATGTAGAGCTTCAGCCGTTTCATCTTGTGCTTCCGCGCGAGCTTCGCGGCGTTGAGCAAGATGTTCTCAGGCGCGCGTCGCTTGACCGTGTCGCGGAGCCGCTGACTCGCGCCATCGCTCGCGGTCGTGAGGACGGTTTGTCCGGCGCGGCGGAGCGCAGCGACCAGGTCATCCGTGAGGCGATCGGCGCGCAAGGAAGAGAGGCCCACCTCGAGTCCGCGGTCCGCCAAGCGATTGATGATCGGTGTGATCCGCGGGTGATCGGTCGTCGCCGCGCCGACCAGCCCGACTCGCTTCGCGCGATCCGGCACCAAGGAGACAACGTGGTCTTCGGCGAGCACGCGCATCCCGCCGTTCGTCGAGCGTCGCATCACGCAGTACGCGCACCCGCGATGGCAACCGCGCTCGGGCTCGATCAAGAACATGTCGCGGAGCTCGGTATGCGGCGTGGTGATCTGCGAGTAGGCCGGCAGGACCGCGTCGTCGGCGCGCGCGATGCCGGGCATCTCGTCGCCATGAAGCTCGGGGATGTAAGCGCTCGGGACCGCGGCCGCGAGGTTCTTCAGCGCGCGGTCGCGACCACCGGGGGACGAAAAGTCCTCCGCGCCGAAGAGAACGTCGAGCGTCTGGTGAACGGTCTCGTCTGCCTCGCCCATCAAGATGGCATCAACGAAGGGCGCGAGCGGGAGCGGGTTGCTGAACGTCAGCGGACCGCCGGCCAAGATAAACGGCGAGCGGTGATCACGATGCTCCCGGAGCGCGGGGATGCCTGCGGCCTCGAGCGCTTGGATGACGCCGGCGAGCTCAAGCTCGTAGGCAACCGACATCGCGATGATCGGGTAGTCGCCGACCGGTCGCTCCGCCTCATAGGTCAGGAGGACGCCGCCGGTGCGGGCGAACTCGTTCAGATCGTCGGGCAAGAACGCGCGGTGCGCGGCCCTTGACTTGGTCTCGTTGATCGCGCGGTAGATCGTCTGAAACCCGAGCGATGACATCCCGACCGTGTACGGGCTCGGGTAGAGCATCGCGATCGCTTCGGGGGCGTCTTTGACGATGGTCCCGTTCTCGTCGCTCACGCGCGCTCGCATGGCGCGGAGCATGTCAGTGCGGCTCACGACCCCGTCGTAATGAATGGCAGAGGGAATGCAACGCGAACGGTCACTTCGTGGGGAGCTTCGCGTCCGAGCCGCGCACGTAGGTGGGCTCAAGGATCGCCGCTTCGTCGCCGCCGCGCTGGACGAAGTCCTTTGCGCCGAGGTCCGCGAGCGCAGCGGCGCGAGGAGCGTCGAAGCAGGCGGGGGCGACCCGCGGGAGCTGGTCGGCGTAGCGGCGTGCCCCGTCTCCGCAAAAGATCACGTCGTCGCCCAGCGCCTGGATCACGCGATCACGCGCCTCGTCTGGCTGGGCCGCGAAGGGGGGCAGGATGACCTCTCCATCGCGAATCGCGCTGGCGTAAACCTCACCGCGATGCGCATCGATGAACGCGCCGACCCGCGACGCGTGTGTTCCGTGCGCGACGACGCGAAGTGAGCTGACGCCGATCAGCGGGACCTGTTTCGCCCACGCCAGCGCCTTCGCCGTCGCGAGGCCCACCCGGAGACCCGTGAACGAACCGGGACCCACGTCGACTGCGATCAACGACACCGACGTGAGGTCGGCGACCTGCATCGCCCACTCGATGTGGGAGAGGAGGGTCTCGCCGTGCTTCGCTCGGACATTGGCGGCGCGCTCGGCGATCACTTTCCCGTCCCGCGTGATCGCGACCGAACCCAGGAAGGTCGCGGTGTCGATCGCGAGGACGGACATCGGTTCGCTCGGCTCGTTCTTCGTCTGGATGGATCTCGTCATGGCGTTCTCAGGGCGCGCGCGAAGCGTACTCGGTTTGGGGCGCGGTGCGGACCTTGACCCCTTCTGAACCGACGACTACACGCGAACGGAACCGATGCTCCACCTTTTGCACCCAACGGACCCCGCGTGGGTCGACGCGGCGGCGTCTGACATGACCGGGCTCCTCCGTGATCACGCGCACTGTGAGCTCAAGGCGGCGCAGAGCGCGCTGAGCTTGGTCGGTCGCTTCGGAGGAGAGGCGCCCGAGCTCATCGAACCGCTTTGCACCCTCGCCCGCGAAGAGACCGCGCACTTCAAGCAGGTCCACGATCGCTTGGAGGCGCGCGGGGTCCCGATCTCGATTCCATCGACCGACGAATATGTGCAGCGCCTTCGGCGTTCTGCTCGCGTCGACCACCAAAAGCATCCCGTTTTGCTCGATCGGCTCCTGGTCTGCGCGTTGATTGAGGCGCGGTCCTGCGAGCGGTTCAAGCTCCTGAGCGAGGGGCTGAAGGCGCCCGAATTTCGGGATTTTTACGCCGGGCTGATGAACGCCGAGGCGCGCCACTTCCAATTGTTTCGCGGTTTGGCGGAGAAACGGTTCGGTCGTGGTACCACCCACGCTCGGCTGAAGACGCTGGCAGAGCGTGAAGCCGAGATCGCGCAATACCTTCCGCTCGGACCGACCGTTCACGGATGACGCGCTAGCGAAGCGGACATGGCAGAAGAGAAGCAAGAAGAAGTCGTCGAGGAGACGTCATGGGATCGCTTCAAGGCGAACACCAAGACCATCGGCGGCGCGGTGTTGCTCGCCATCTTCATCCGTATCGTCCTCTTTGAGGCCTTTGAGATCGACGGGCCCTCGATGGAGCCCAGCTTGCTCAACGGTGACCGCGTTGTGGTCTCCAAGTTTTCGTTCGGTTTGTTCCTTCCGCGGATGGAAGAGGCCGTGGTGACGTGGGGCGCGCCTGAAGTCGGCGACGTGGTGATCGTCAAGAGCCCGTCGGACGGGGTCGACATCGTGAAGCGCGTGATGGGCGTCGCGGGGGACACCATCGAGGTTCGCGACGGCATCATCTACCGCAACGAGGAGCCGATCGAGGTCTCCGAGATCGGCCCCTGTGAAACCGAGCAGCAGGAGCACGAAGATCCTGGCTGCATGATCTACGAGCAGACCGTCGGCGACGTCACGTTCCGTACGTCCAAGCATGGGTCCTATTCCGATCAGACCACCGCGCCGTTTCGGATCCCGGAAGGCCACATCTACATTCGCGGTGATCATCGCGACCGAAGCAACGACAGCACCAACCCGCTGATCGGCCCCGTCCCGGTCTCCCGCGTGAAGGGCAAAGCGCTCTTCATCTACCTCTCCTACGAAAAGTCAGAAGGCACCGGGCTCCTCGATTTTGGAGAGTTCCGCGGCGACCGCTTCGGCCTCGATATCTAACTCGCTTGAGGGCGTCCTCGTGGGCGGCCGGCAGGTGATGACGGGACGGTCTGGTCGCTGGGGCGATCGCCCTTGAGAATCCACGCGGTTGCAGGGAACATCGTCGCGTCATGAACAGCAACGACCCGAACGATCTGATCCCGCTCGCGCCGCCTCCTCCTCCCGGTCCGCCGGTGACGGCCGCTTCGCTCGCGCAGGAAGAGAAGGCGATGCGGAGCGGCGGCGGCATGCTGGTCGGCGCGTTCTTGTTCTTCGCGCTCCTCGTGGCAGGCGTCATTTTCGCGATGATGGGCGGCGATGAACCGTATGAGCAGTTTGGGCAGAACCTGAACGGTTTGAAGACGAATCACTTCGACGCCTTTTGGGCGTGCGCGTTCCAGGGACCGGTCAACGTGAGCAACAACCAGGAGCTCCAAGAGCAGCTCCACCTCCGCGGATCACGAGGTAAGGGGCGCTATGGCAATCACGTTCGTGACGAATGCGTCGACAAGCTCAGCGATCTCGAGCCCGCGTTGGCGGCGCTCATCCCTCCGGCCGAGCAGCAGGAAAAGGTGAACGAACTGATCGGTGCGACTCGTGCGCTTCGAGGCGCGTGGAGCGACTACATCAGCCACCTCTCCGCCTTGGGCGACGAAGCCTACGACGAAGACGCGGCCTCCGATCCGATGACGCGCATCGCGCGCGCTTGGTACGACTACAAGCGAGTTCACGGTCAGCTGAACACGTCGATCCGAGAACAGCTCGGCCAGTAACGAACGCGCGAAAGAACCGCGCCGCCCTTTGTGAGCGACGCGGATGCGCTGAGCGGTGACTCGGCGGTGCCTTACTCTGCGGCTTCTTCTTGTGCGTTCTGGAGGCGCTCCAGCTTCCGCAAGATGCGCTCGCCGGTCGTCGTGATCTCGTCGTGCCAAAACCGGCAGCGCACCTCGGCCCGCTCCAGATGCCGCTCGAGAAGCGGTCGGCGCGCGGGATCGCGCTTCTGTTGCTCAAGGAGCAGCTCCGCGACCAGTACGTCGGTGAGGATCTTGGTGAGGCGCTCGGCGTGGAGCATCGCGAACGCGAAGTCGCGCTTGGGGTCCCAGTTCTTGAAGAAGCGCTCGGTCCAGGCGGAGACCTTCACGTCGCGCAGCCCCTTCATCTTGTCGCCCGCGGTTCGCATGATGAGGTGCTGCTGGGTCGCGTAGGACACGCTCTGCAGCTTCGCCACGCGACGCTCGAGCGGGTCGCGCGAGGAGAGCGAGCGCCAGTTCGCCTGCGCGCTCTCTTTCAAGAAACGCTGCGGGTTCTTCATGATGCTCCCGAGCGTGTCCTTCATCGCCATGAGCGACTGGATCTGACTCGTGCCTTCGTAGATCGGCATCACCAAGGCGTCGCGGAGGAGCTTCTCGGCGCCGTACTCGGTGGTGTAGCCGTTGCCCCCGTGGAGCTGGATCGCGCGGCGCCCGTGTTCGACCGCCTTCTCTGCCGAGAAGTACTTCAAGAGCGGCGTGATCCGGCGGGCCATCGCCTTGTGCGTGCGCAGGCGGCGTTGGTAGCGGCTCCGCTCGCTCCCGTTCACGCCGTAATGGTCGAGCGCGAGCTTGTACTTCTGCGCGAGCTCCTCGTGCACCGCGCCGTTCATCGCGAGCGCGCGGATCCCCACGATGTCGGCCTCCATCTCGTCGAGGTAGTCCGCGATCATCTCGTGGCGGTCGACGGTCTTGCCCATCGAAGGGCGCTCCGCGGTGTAGCGCTTGGCCATCCGGTACGCGGCTTCGCAGAGCCCGAGCGACTCAAAGCCGACGCCGAGCCGCGCGTTGTTCATGAGCACCAACATGTAGCGGAAACCTTCTCCGCGTTTCCCGATGAGCTGCGCCGGCGCGCGGTCGTAGACCAGGCCGCAGGTCGCGGAGCCGTGATGCCCGATCTTCTCTTCGAGCCGGGTGAGCTGCACGCGCTCGTTCGCCGCGTCGCGCTCCACCAGGAACATCGAGAGCCCACCGAGACCCGCCAAGGGATCGTCCGCGTCGCCTTTTTCTTCCGTTCGCGCGATCACGAAGTGGTACTTCGCGTGACCCGAGGTGATGAAGATCTTCTCGCCGGAGACGAACCAATTCCCGTCCTCGTCTTGCTCGCCCACGGAGCGCAGCGCCGCCATATCGCTGCCCGCGTTCGGCTCCGTGATGTCCATCGCGCCCCACGCCTCGCCCGCGATGATCTCCTCGATCATTTTGCGGAAGCGGGTCTCCTTGACGCGACCCGTGAGCGGGTCGACCTCGCTGGTGCCCTCGGTGAGCGAGAAGATGAGCGCCGCCATCGCCATCCCGCCGTGGAAGCCGTGGTGCGACATGACGGACACCTCCGCCCGCGCGATCAGCTCGCACCCGATGAAGTAGACCAACATGGGCGCGTTCATGCCGCCGAGCTCCCGCGGCACACAGAGCCCGTGCAGGTCGAGGTCTTTGATCTCGCGGAAGAGCGTCTCGAGCCGCGGCGGGAACGTGACCTCGTCGTCCTTCAGCTCGATCTCTTGGCTGTCGATCTCGTGGGCGAAGGGCGCGATGCGTTTCGCGGTGAGCTCTCCCAGCATGTTCGCGATCTCGCCGTAGAACTCGAGGGCCTCTTCGAGCGACCCGTGGCCTTCGTCGTCCTTGTCGGCGAAGTCACGCTCGGTGAGGCGAACGATCTCGCTCCAGTCGATGCCCCGCTCCGCGTACCAACGGAGGTCCGCGTTGTCCTTGTAGAAGTTGTTGCTCTGCTCGCTGCTCATTGTTTCTTCCCTTCGCCGTCTCGCTGATCAGCATGGGTTTGGATCGCGCGCTCGCGCGATGGTGGTGTTTGCGCTGGAGCGTCTGAAGCGTCAGCGGGAGAAGCCGCGTCGACGTAAAGGCTCGCTCGGGCGATGCGCGTCATCTCCGCGATCACGCGGTCGGTCCCCGCTCCGTGCGCGCCGTGATCAGGGAGCACGTTTCCCATGCTCGCGATGAACGCGAGGTTCGCGACGAGCGACGTGACGACCTGCATCGCGTACGCCTCGACGTCGACGTCTGGACGCACGAGGTCACGCTCCTTCGCGCGCTCGAGCTGATCGCCGAGCAGCTGAACCCAAGGCGTGACGTACTTCGCGATGCGCTCTCGCATCTCTTCGGGTTGGTCGAGGATCTCCCGTACCAACAAGCGCGCCCGATCAGGATCGTCTCGGAAGAAGCCCGTTAGCGATCCCATCACGCGATCGAACTGATGATCGCGCGCGCTGAGGAGCAGCTCTGGCAGGACCTTCTGAAAATGCTGCAGCGTCTGCTCCACGACCTCGCGACGGAGCGTGTCTTTTGATTTGAAGTGGTAGAGGAGGCTGGGTTTCCGAATGCCAACCCGTTCGGCGATTTGCTGGACCGAGGTGCCAGAGAAGCCTTGGCGGGCAAAGAGACGGGTCGCGTGGGCGAGGATCTGCCCACGAATGTCCTGTGCTGCGCCGCCTACCACGGAGTCAGTTGTTACCTACCAATCGGTAGGCTGCAAGTCTCTTTTTGGGGAACCAACCTGAATTGGTGACAAATCATGTCCGATAAGGTTAAATTTCCAACAGATCTAAATATCACCAAGTGGTACCGTCGCGACCTTGGAGGTTAGAGATGGGTAATAGAGTACTGATCGCACTTTCTGTCGTCATTGGGGTGATGACGATGCCCGTGGGGGTGAGTGCACAAGATGGAGACGGCGATGGTGTTCCCGACGTTCGGGACATTTGCCCGACCACGACCGCAGGTCTTGAGGTCGACGGTGCAGGTTGTGATGCGTTTTGTGAGGCTGTCGATCTGACGACCGACGTGTTCATTCGTTCGCGACTGCTTGAGGTCGGAACGCATGCGGTCGCCTCGTTCGGTAGTGAGGTCGCTGCCCCTGCTGGCTGGCACCCGCGAAACCCCGACCGACCGGCTCCTTTCCAGCTCGGCTTCGTCGCGAACCCGCAGAACGACGACTGGGGCACCTACAACGGTGACTTCTTCATTCCGGGAACGCCGGAAGAGGGATGGGGTCTGCAGGTTGGAACGCAGATCGCGGTGAACGCGGGTCTCGTGGGCACCAACCAGATTCCGGGCGCCTTCACTGGAACGCGCGCAGCTTGCCGACCCATGGTGTGTGGTCTTCGCGGCGGTGCCTCGGTCTTCTGGGCGGGCGACATGACCATCACCGGCGGCACCATCGGCGTGAACAAGACCTACTCGGTTCTCAACGAGGGTCTCTTCATTCTCGCGGAGGTGACGCTCACCAACAACACCGCGACGCCGCAGACGGTGACGTACATGCGTAACGTCGACCCGGATAACCAGCAGCCGCTGACCAGCGACTACACGACCACCAACACGATCGTGCAGCAGGGCGGTGCCGGTCTGACCGCGCTCGTCAGCGCGATCACGACCGCGGTTCCGGCGGCTGATGCGTCTTACATCGCGCTGGTCTCGTCCGACCCGGACGCGCGCGTGACCTCAGGTGGCTTCACGAACCGCGACCCCAACGCGATCTTCGATTGTGGTGCAGGGTTTATCTGCGACACGGGTGACACGCAGACGTCCGACGTGGCGATCTCGCTCGCGATTCGGAAGACCATCGCGCCCGGCGAGTCGGTCGACATCTCCTACGCCTACACGCTCGACCCCGTCGAGGTGGAGACCTCCCGCGACTGCACCGTTCCCGCGATCTGCGGTGACGGCATGGTCGAGGGCACCGAGAGCTGCGACGACGACAACACCGTCTCCGGCGACGGCTGCGACAGTGACTGCAACGTCGAGCCCGGCTTTGAGTGCATGGACGATCCGTCCGTTTGTGTCCCGGTCTGTGGCGACGGCGCGATCGTCGGCATGGAGACCTGCGACGACGGCAACGACGTGAGCGGTGACGGTTGTTCAAGCACCTGCCGTGTGGAGCCTCCTTTCTTCTGCACAGGCGAGCCCTCGGTTTGCGTGCTCTGCCGCAACGACGCGGATTGCAGCGCGCCGACTCCGTTCTGTGACCCCGTCTCGAGCGAATGCGTAGAGTGCACGACCGCGGCGCAGTGCAACGACAGCAACGTCTGCACGGCGGATGCTTGTGTCGCGAACATGTGCGCGAACAACCCGCTCGCGGCCGGCGCCCCTTGCGGCGACGGAACGTTCTGTAGCGGTCCGACCGCGATGTGTGTCGAGTGCACCACCGCGGCGCACTGTGACGACGGCAACGAGTGTACGGCGGACGCCTGCGCGATGAACGCCTGCAACAACACGAACCTGCCGCTCGGGACCGACTGTGCGGGCGGCGTTTGTAACGGCATGGGCATGTGCGCGGGCTGTGTTGACAGCGCCGGACCTGGCGCGACCGACTCTGGCTGCACCGACGCGACGCCGATCTGTGACGCGGCCGCGAACATGTGTGAGGAGTGCCTCGAGGACGCCGACTGCGACGAAGGCGTTTGCGCTTCGGACAACACCTGTCAGGTCTGCACCGACACGGCGACGGGCTCGGGAACCGACAATGGTTGCTCCCCGACCGCGCCGATCTGTGCTGGCGCGAGCGGTCCGGGCACGCCCGGGTCGAGCTGTCAGCCTTGTCTCGACAACACCGCTGGCGGCACCGACGTCGGCTGTGACCTCCCCGGCGCTTCGGGTCCGGTCTGCGCTCTGGCGCCGCTCGGCGGCTCGAACACCTGTGTGTCGTGTGAAGACGACGTCATGACGCCGGCCGCGATGGACAACGGTTGCGACATGGGTGACGCGGTCATCTGCATCGAGATGGCTGGAGTCGCGCCGCGCTGCGCGGAGTGCGCCGTTGACGCGGACTGCACCATCATGGGCGAGGTCTGCGGCGCTGGTAACACCTGTGTCCCGGGCTGCAACGACGAGAGCGACTGCGAAGGCACCGCGACCCCGATCTGCGACACGGAGGCGCGCGAGTGCGTGGAGTGTCTCGTGGACACGGATTGCTCCGGCACGGAGACGTGCGAGATGAACCTCTGCGAGCAGCCCGACAGCGATGGTGACGGCGTCAACGACGACGTGGACCTCGATGACGACAACGACGGCATCCCCGACGCGGACGAGCTCGGCGACGGACTCGCTGACGACGCGGACGACGACGGCGTGCTCGACTTCCAAGACCCGGACGCGGTCGACTGCACCGACGGCGACGCCGATGGTGTCTGCGATGAACTTCCGGTGGACGTCGACTTCGACGGCGACGGCATCCCGAACCACCTCGACACGGACGCGGACGGCGACGGAATCACCGACACCACCGAAGGCGGCGGCGCCGATGAGGACGGCGACGGACTCATCGATGACTTCGCGGATGCGGACGGCAACGGCTTGTCGGACAACGTCCAGGCAACCCCGCTTCCGCTCCCGAACACCGACGGGACCGACGGCCCGGACTTCCTTGACACCGACGCAGACGGCGACGGCATCGACGACAGCTCGGAAGGTCACGACGTGGATCACGATGGCGTCGCCGATGTGCTCCCGACCGGCGCGGACAGCGATGGCGACGGCATCGACGACGCCTTCGACCCGGACTGCACCGCGGCGAGCCCGTGCGGCGAGACCGTCGGAACACCCGCCCCGACCCCCGACCTCGACGGTGACGGCGAGGACGACTACCAGGACGCCGACGACGACGGAGACACCATTCCGACGGCGACGGAGATCGAAGACGGCATGACCTTCGGCGACGACGTCGACGAGGACGGATTGCCGAACTGGTACGACACCGACAGCGACGGCGATGCGACCCCGGACATGGGTGAAGTGATCCCCGACATGGACGGTGACGGCGTGCCCGAGAACGTCGATGTCGACATGGACGGAACCCCGGACTACCTCGATCCCGACTCCGCTCCGACCGACACGGACGGCGACGGCCTGGTGGACTCGCAAGAGTGTCCTCCGCCGGCCTCGACGGCTGACCCCGCGAGCTGCCCCGACTCCGACGGCGACGGCAGCCCGGACTTCGACGACACGGACGACGACAACGACGGAATTCCCACCGAGGATGAAGTCGCTGACGGCGGACTTATGGACGGCGACGGCGACGGCCTCCCGCCGCACCTCGATGTCGACAGCGATGACGATGGAATCGCGGATGGCGTGGAGTGCTCCGAGTCGCCCTGCGTCGACACCGATGGTGACGGAACCAACGACTACCTCGACACCGACACGGACGGCGACGGGGTGCCCGACAGCATCGAGGGCCACGACGTCGACGGTGACGGCGCGCCGGACGTCGCGCCGCTCGGCACCGACGCCAACATGAACGGGCTCGACGACGCCTACGACCCCGACGCGGGCGGCATGGCGGCTCCGCTTCCGGACCACGACGGGGACACCACCGCCGACTGGCGCGACCCCGACGATGATGGTGACGGAGTCCCGACGGCGGACGAGGACATCAACGCGAACGGCGACGCTGGCGATGACGACACCGACAGCGACGGTATCCCCAACTACCTCGACCCTGATGATGACGGCGACGGCATCCTCACGATCTTCGAGGACGTCAACGGCAACGGCGACTACAGCGATGACGACACCGATGGCGACTCCACGCCGAACTACTTGGATCCGGACGACGATGGCGACGGCACCCCGACGGCCGACGAGAACCCGGACGCCAACGGCGACGGTGACCCGGCGGACGCCGAGGACGGTGACGACGATGGCGTTCCGGACTACCTCGACCCCGATGGCACCATCGGCGGTGAGGGTGGCGGCTTCGCTGGAGGCGCGTTCTGCGCGACGACCCCAGGGTCGGGAAGCGCTCCGCTTGGCGCGCTCCTTGGACTCGCGCTCGCCGCGGTGTTCATCCGCCGCCGTCGCTAACGAGAGACGACCGAACTGAAAAGAGCGCGCCTTCGGGTGCGCTCTTTTCGTTGTGCGCCCAGCATGGGCGCTGACTTGGAGGTGAAAGTCCTCTCCTAAGAAGTCCAACTCGAAGGAAAGGAAGCGCAAGGGCGGAAGGGCGACCGACCGTCTGGAGGAAGCGTGGAATGCAGCCGCGGGCTGAT
>CALJDU010000082.1 GCA_938024995.1 uncultured bacterium | reverse complement strand
CAAGAAGTCGACCAAGAAGGCGACCAAGAAGAAGTCGACCAAGAAGGCCGCCAAGAAGAAGTCGACCAAGAACGCCGCCAAGAAGAAGGCGACCAAGAACGCCGCCAAGAAGAAGGCGACCAAGTCGACCAAGAAGAAGGCCGCCAAGAAGAAGGCGACCAAGAACGCCGCCAAGAAGAAGGCGACCAAGAAGCGGAAGCCTGCCAAAAAGAAGCGTCGCTAGCGAAACGCGGACGCGCGTCGCTTTTCTCGGTCGATGACCGCGAGCATCGCGCGTTGCGATTCGGCTTCTTCGACGAGGACCAGTTCGTCTACCCCGCGGTGGTCACATGAGAGCAAGCGCTCCATGATCTCTTCGGACGTGAGCTCTTCGTGCGGGATGACGAGCATGGCGCTCCGGGATCGAACCGCCGCGAGCGTATCGAAGACGTGGTCGAAGTAGTCGTCCAAGCGGTCGACGTTGAAGCCCTCACGGGAACCGATCCCGATCACGAAGATCTTGTGCACTGGGAGCCGTTTGTCCGCGGGGATGAGCAGCGCTTCCAACTCGTCCCCCGCGACTCGTCCGCGAACGATTTGCTTCGAGAGCAACCCGCACATGCGCCAGTCGACGAGACCGGCCGCCCCACGCAGGGGTCGCACATCCGAAAAGATGGGCACGACCAGCGCGTCCGCGCTCGCTTCGTCCCATCGCCGCAGGTCCGCGGCGATGAAGCGAATCGGGATCACGTCTTGCCAGCGTCCGAAGCGATACGGTCGAGGACACCGTTGACGAAGCCCGCGCTGCCCTCGCTGCCGAAGCGCTTCGCCAGCTCGACCGCTTCGTTCAAGGTCACGCGCCGCGGGATGTCCGCCATCAAGAGGATCTCCACGGTCGCGAGCCGTAGAATGTTCCGGTCGACCCGGGTCATCCGCTCGAGCCGCCAGTGGTGGCTCACCTTGCGAATGGTCTCGTCCACGTCCTCGCGATTGCCGTCGTACGCCTCGACCAGGGCGCGCGCGAACTCTTCGCCTTCCGTCGCGCCTTCGAGGTGCGTGAAGAAGAGCTCAAGCGCGTCCTCGGCGGCCGAGCCGACCGTGTCCATCTGGTAGAGCACCTGAAGCGCCGACTCGCGCCCTTTTCTTCGCGCGCCCACGAGCGACTACAGCCCGACGTCGTCGAGCGCGGCGGCCAAGGAGACCATTTCGACAGCGGCGAGCGCGGACTCGAAGCCCTTGTTCCCGGCCTTCGTTCCGGCGCGCTCGATCGCCTGCTCGATCGTGTCGGTCGTCAGCACGCCGAAGATGACCGGCGTCTTTGAGCCCATCATGGCGGCAGCCGTTCCCTTCGCAGCTTCCGCCGCGACATAGTCGAAGTGGGGCGTGGCACCGCGAATCACTGCGCCGAGCGCGATGACGGCGGACAGTTCCCCTTTGTTCGCCACGCGATCGCAGACGAGCGGTAGCTCCCACGCGCCCGGCACACGGATCACGACGATGTCGTCTTCGCTCACGCCGTGACGGCGCAGCCCATCGACGGCACCGCTGACCAAACGGTCGACGATGAAATCGTTGAAGCGAGCCGCGACGATCGCGAATCGAGATCCTCGGGGAACGGAGAAGGTGCCTTCGACGGTCTTCATGACGCGCATCGTGTACCACGCGATCGGCCCGCGGGCGAGAACGAGCGATCTCGCTGTTCTCAAAATTCGAGCGACGCCAGACCGCCAGGGTCACGCGCCTTGCCGCCATCTTCGCTCCTCGAAGATGCTGTGCATCGACTTCGTCACGCAGACGCACCCATCCACGCAACTGTGGTGCTCTGGCGACGCCCGAATTTTGAGAACAGCTCGTCTCGCTGTTCTCAAACTTCGAGCGACGCCAGACCGCCAACGTCACGCGCCTTGTCGCCATCTTCGCTCCTCGAAGATGCTGTATCGCCGGCCTGACTTCTCGCAGGCTGCTAGACGATCAGGGCATCGAGAGAAGGAAAGCGTTCTTGCGCGACGCGGACGATCTCAGCGGGATCACTCGCGACCACGATGCCTTCCGTGGCGAGCCATTCCACGAAAGCCTCGACGCTTGGGTTCTTTGCGGTCGAACTCGCAAGAGCGGTCGTGAGCTCCTGGCTCGTTGGCGTTCTGCCGACGAACGCGAGGTCATAAATGAAACCCGTGTCGTAGGGGAGCATGGACAAGAAGTCCGACAGAGGACGCAATAACCGCTGCGTCCCATCCCGTGTCGAGCCAGACGACAGGGTGTTCTGAATTGGTGTGCCACACAGCGAGCAGGGACCCGGAACCATGCTGGCCCAAGACATCAAACTCGTTGGCCCGATCAGCGAACATCGACACAACAAGCTCGGTGTCATCTGTCACTTCGAAGTCCGCGATGTGTTCGCTGAGGGAACAACAAAAATGCGCGAATCGAACCGAGAGCGGAGAGTCGCCGGATGCCATCCGTCACGCTATCACGGCGACGAAGAGTGCGATCCGCTCCGAGACGCAGCAACGCCCCAGGCGGAGACGACGTCCACGCCTGTTCCTTCGGAATGCAAACGACGTGGATGAAAACGACGTGATGGAGTCGCGGAACGACGTGCTCTCCGACTCATGCGGACCCGCGCCCGCGCGAGAGCCACGTGCGCGAAGACCCGACGACTAGGGTTGTCGAGAGCGCCGAAGAGGGCGATGCGCGGCTTGGAGAGAGCTAGGTCGCGCACTCGTGCGTCCGTGATCAGCCGACGTTGAAGTCGTGTGGCTACGTCACTGCGGGAGGAGTTTCGTCAACAGTAGGTGGTACTCGTTTGGAGCCCTCCCAGTTAACAATACGTAGTACTCGTTTGGAGCCCGTACGGTGTTCTCATGCCACGAGTCTTTCAGAAGGTGGACTGAGGATCAGACCTTGTCTGCGTTGAGCCGAGACAACCAGTATCTCGGCGGACGGAACCTCGCGATCTGGGTCAGCTTCTTCTCGTAGTCACGAAGAAACGCGACGGCGGAAGCGGGGTCTGCTTCTTTGAGATACGCCACGATCGCTTCGAGCTCTGCGGCTGCCTCGCCGAGGAGTCGCAACGGCTTCACGAGGCGAGCGTGCGACGCAACTCAGCGAGGTGTTCGTGCGCGTCCACGAACGTGGCGCGGCCGTCGCGGACCGACTCGATTCTTCGCTCGATCTCTCCGACCCATGCGGCGCTCAACTCCACGCCATCCTCAAACGTCTCACACAGCGCGTCGACAAGCGCTTCTCGCTCTTCCTGAGGGAGGGCGAGCGCGTCCTTGAGAATCTTCTTCGCAGCTGACGTCACGTGGACAGTTTAGAGCGTCCGCCACAAACGCGCCACGAGGCACCAACGACCTGCTTGGCACGCGGCCGCCCGGGAGGCTCGCCGACTCGGCGGCACTCTTGAACTCAATCTCAGCTACGCGGCGAGGTAATGTCCGGTCGTCTTTCGTGCGCCGTGCAGGTGCGCGACTTCGCGTTTCTCTCGCGCCTCGTTCATCGACGCCGCGCTCCCCACCGCGACGTAGGTGAGCTCGTGAAAGAGCATCGCGGATTGCGCGAAGAGCTCGGGGTTGAGACCGCGGGGATGCTGGCGGCGATCTTCGCCGGTGGGTTCACGATCACCGCGACCGCTCCGGTCTTGTTCTCGCTCGCTGACTCCGCTTCTGTGATCGCGATGTGATCCTTCGTCTGCCGCGCGGTCCAGCGGAGCAGGTTCAGATACTCGGGGAGCGAGATCGGCAAGTCGCTCGGCCCGCGCTTGTGCTTCTCGTGGAGCGGCATTGCGCGCAGGTGCTTGGGCGTCGCGTTCTTCTTTGTGAGCCGCGTCGGGGTCTTGCGCTTCGGACTCGCGACGTCTTCTTGCGCGCGCTTCAACTGCTTCACGCGCGCCCGCCCGCTCGTGCTTGCTCGCCTCGATCGACTTGGCCTCACCCGCGCGAACCGCGTTCAGATCCACGTACGCCATGCACGCGAGCAACGCGCCTTCATCGAGCAGCGCCTGGCACGCAGGGACGGGGAAGACGTCGCTTGGTGCGATTTGCGATGCTGCCCTTCGCTCTCGCGCGTCCTCGACGCGAAGACGATGTCGTTCATCGTCAAGCGGCGCGGATGGCGGGCGAGCGGAGAGGCCGCGCGTGAAGCGCGCCGAGCGAAGTCTTCCCCGTCCCGCGGAACCGCCCTTCCCAAAAGCGCCCCGTCACCTTGTCCTCTTGGTTCGCCATCGTCGCGATCGGACCGGACACGCAACGCATGAACCAACTGATGCTCGTCAGCCGCTCGCGCCACTCCGCGACCTTCGCGCGCTTCACCTCGTCAGTCACCGCGACCACCTGCGTTTTGCAGCCGGGGAAGACACTCGTCCAGCGCGTGATGACCTCCCGATCGGTAACGCGCCGAGTCGGTTGCGTCTAAATGAGCGGATATTGAGGCGTCCCCTATTGTTCCTCGCGCCGAATCGCACCGTGACAGCCGATCTCGCAGGAAAGCGTTTCGCGGGAATGCGAGGCCGCTCGTGCTCAAGTCTGCCTTGGTTTACCGTCGCGGCCATGGGGCGAACGATTGCGGGTTTTGCAATTCTTATGGCGTTTGCTGGGTGCGGAGCGGAACGCTCTTGTCCGGCGAACACCTTCGTTGAGAGCAACGCGTGCGTCGCGTGTCCGGCGGGTACGACCAACGAAGCGGGAGACGACGCGTCCGGCCCCGATACGATGTGTGAAGATGGCGACGCGTGCTTCTTGGCGTTCGGCGTGCGGTGCGAGGTGTTCGACGAGGGCTACATCAAGGCGTCCAACACCGGCGCATACGACGCCTTCGGCTACAGCGTCGCGCTGTCCTCGGATGGTTCCACCCTGGCCGTAGGAGCACACCTCGAAGATAGTGCCGCGACCGGAATCGGCGGCGACCAAGCAAGCAACGCAGCACACAACGGCGGCGCGGTCTACGTGTTCAGGCGAGCTGGCTCGATGTGGTCGCAAGAGGCGTACATCAAGGCGTCAAACACCGGCGGAGGAAGCGGAGAACCCGGAACCGGAGACGCGTTTGGCCTGAGCGTTGCGCTGTCCTCGGATGGCTCCACCCTGGCCGTCGGAGCGTTCCAAGAAGGTAGTGCCGCGACCGGCATCGGCGGCGACCAAGCAAGCAACGCAGCAGAAAACAGCGGCGCCGTGTACGTGTTCAGGCGAGCCGGCTCGATGTGGTCGCAAGAGGCGTACATCAAGGCGTCCAACACCGGCGCAGACGACAACTTCGGCTACAGCGTCGCGCTGTCCTCGGATGGCTCCACCCTGGCCGTAGGAGCGCGCGCAGAAGATAGTGCAGCGACCGGCATCGGCGGCGACCAAACAAGCGACGCAGCATTCGACAGCGGCGCGGTCTACATGTTCCGACGAACCGGCTCGATGTGGTCGCAAGAGGCCTACATCAAAGCGTCCAACACCGGGGATGGCGACCGGTTCGGCAGGAGCGTCGCGCTGTCCTCGGATGCCTCCACCCTGGCGGTAGGAGCGTTCCTAGAAGATAGTGCCGCGACCGGCATCGGCGGCGACCAAGCAAGCAACGCAGCGGATGATAGTGGCGCGGTCTACGTGTTCCGACGAGCCGGCTCGATGTGGTCACAAGAGGCCTACCTCAAGGCGTCCAACACCGGCGCAGGCGATGAGTTCGGCGCCCGCGTCGCGCTGTCCTCAGATGGCTCCACCTTGGCCGTAGGAGCGCGCGCAGAAAGCAGCGAAGCGACCGGCATCGGCGGCGACCAAACAAGCGACGCATTGGGTGGCAGCGGCGCGGTCTACGTGTTCCGACGAGCCGGCTTGATGTGGTCGCAGGAGGCCTACATCAAGGCGTCCAACACCGACTCGGGCGACGGGTTCGCCTACAGCGTCGCGCTGTCCTCGGATGGCTCCACCCTGACCGTAGGAACGATCGACGAAGAGAGTACCGCGACCGGCATCGGCGGCGACCAAACAAGCAACGCAGCGGATGACAGTGGCGCGGTCTACGTGTTCAGGCGAGCCGGCTCGATGTGGTCGCAAGAGGCCTACATCAAGGCGTCCAACACCGGCGATGGCCACCGGTTCGGCAGGAGCGTCACGCTGTCCTCGGATGGCTCCACCCTGGCGGTCGGCGCGGACGGCGAAGATAGTGCAGCGACCGGCATCGGCGGCGACCAATCAAGCGACGCAGCATTCAGCAGCGGCGCAGTCTACATGCGCCGGATCGCCCCGTGACGCGGTTGGTTGAAACGTGTTCCGAGGGATCGTTTACGTGTCGCGGCTCAACTGTCGGCGCGCTGACTGTCAAGTAATGACGTGTCCCCTATTTTCCCGGAGGGACGTCCGCCGAGTCGGTTGCGTCTAAATGAGCGGATATTGAGGTGTCCCCTATTGTTCCTCGCGCCTTTTCTCACGCTACAGCCCCCCGTCTTCTTTGCAGAAGCACATTCCGAACGACCCGGAAGAGTCCCAGTATCGTGCTTCGCAAGATCCCATAAGTTCGGGTTCAAAGTGTCCGTGGACGATGTCGTGATCATATGGATCGCCGAAGATCTCAGGAAGAGGAAGGAAACAGAATCCCCCGCAACCTCCGCCGAACAGAACACTGATGTTACAGAGGTTGCTGCCTGCAATCGTAGGGTCCGGAAGGACGATGCCCCCAGGCGCGCTGACGGCGAGCGCGATCGGCCGAGGCTCCCCAGCAGAGCCAAGCGACCCTGCGACTTTTCGGAACCCGCACAAGAAGCCGAACTCCTGGTGGTCGCGAAGAACACCCGGAATATCTTCAAGAGTGACGTCGATGGGCTCGCGGGATGCTGTAAGCGCTACCAAGCTACCCAGCAGTATCGGTTCGAACGTGAACTCGAAACTCCCCGTAGCGTTGTACTGAGCGAGTTCCGTCGCGGTTGCATGTACCTCGACGGCGATCTCTCCGTCCGACCCGACGGCAACACGACCTTGCGCAAGGTTGTGCTCGGGGTCGTACCAGTCCATTAGAACGGTGACCGTTGGAGCCGCGAACATGGTCTCTATGTCGGGGAACTCGATAGCGCCTTGTAGCGACTCGCGATGCCCTTCAGCTGGCGATACTTCCGCGAGGCAGCCACTGGCGAGGACGAGGATCGTGAGGAAGGAGAGGACCTTGGTACTTGAGTTCATGCGAGTAAGTGTGATCGGTCGAGGGCGCGCAGCGTACTCGCGGCCCGTATCCTAGAAACCCGAAACGTTGCGACCGGTTGCGTTGTTTCTGTGGCTTGGCACTCGCGACTCGCGACTCGCGAGGCCGAGCGCACGTCGGTCGCGGAGGCCGCGAAGAAGCACGGCATCAGCGCGAGACGGTCCACACGCGCCGCAAAATCGGCGGCGTGGACGTGTCCGACGCCAAGCGCTTCGGTGCAGGGTTTAAGAGCACCTTGTACTTCTAAGTTCGAGGTGTTGGAACGCCCATAACGCGGCATCGAGCGTTTCCCTGTCGGCCGCGATTCTTTTACCGGCCGCGACCCTCTACGGGTCTGTCACTTTGATGATGTAACGCGTCTTTGACCCGTCACGCATGACGAGCCAGAGCGTCACCTGTCCGGCGATATTGAGGTGTCCCCTATTGTTCCGAAGGAACGCCTCCCCACGAGCTCAACGAGCCGGTCCTCGATCCACCCGCGCCGATGCTCGAACGACTTCCCCGTCACCCGATCCTTGCCGCACAGGAACGCGCGGCGGACGCACCGGTTGATGCAGTGATAGTGAGTCGTCGTCTCGTAATCGACGCGCGTGGAGCGTGCTCTGGGAAACACCGAGGCGAGTACTACGGGAAACACCGAGGCGAGTACTACGTACTCCACAGGGAAACACCGAGGCGAGTACTACGTACTCCACAGACATCACGTACTCCACAGACATCTGACGCGAGTTGGGAAGTGTGGCGACCGCCGGCGGTCCGCCGGTGAATCCGCCGATCCGCGCTTCCAACTCATTGAAATCGCGTTCGCGTGACTGGGCACGAACGTTGCTCACTTCATCGTATCGGCAACCCGCTCCGCATCGATGTTCCGGGCGCAACGGTCATGACGACTCGTCGTACGGCGGATCGAAAGTTCGCGTTCTCCCCACGTCCGTACACGTTCGAGGTGAGCGGGGACCCGCTCTACAACGGCGTCTGCCAGAACCCGACGTGCGACGGCGTCAACACGCTGCGTCCGCGATGCATGAGTGACGAAACGAGCGACTGCCGCACAAGGAAGCTCTACTCGTTTGCGGACTCCGAGTCGTTCACATTCACCGCGCACGACCTCTTTGGATACGTGCTTGGACTCGCCCTTCTGAAACACGACGGCTCGTTCGCGCGGAGAGCGGAGGAAGCGAAGCGGAAGAACGAACAGCTACGAGAAGTCGAAGCGTGGAACAAGACCCAGTTGTGCGGTGGTGTGCTGATGTCGAACCACGAGCACCTGATCACGACCATGGGCTACGGGCACACGGGCCCGTTCAAGAAAGCGCTGCACGGCGAGCTCGCCAAGTCACTTCCGGGGTTGCTTACGCGAGGCGGGGTCGAGCCGTTTGCGAGCGTTTGGGATGCGCGCAATCCGCACGACATGATCTTGGCGAACGCCGAAGCGGCGCTGAGTCGACATCTGTATTGCGTTCTGAACCCAATGCTGGGAGGGCTCGTCTCTCGCATCGATGAGTACCCAGGGTTTCTGATCCGAGCGAAGGACTGGGGGACATCGCTGACATTCAAGCGACCGCCGTTCTACTTCACGCCGGACAAGCACCCCGACATCGTGAGCATTGACGTTGTTCCGCCGCCGGCGCTGCTCTATCGCTGGGGCGGAGATCTCGAGGCGCTCAAGCGTGCGGTGACGGAGATCGAGCAAACGTGCGAGCGAACGCTCTCGAGTCGAATCGGCGAACGTGCGCTCGGCGCGGCGCATCTTCTTGAGGTGGATCCGTGGGACCGCCCGAAGACTCCGCGTGACCGACGCGATCTCAACGAGAGAGGCTTGAGTCGTTTCGCGTTTTTGGGGGAGCGTCCACCGAGCGGAAAGGCTGCGCGTTTACATCCGACGGTCATCGCTCGCGAGCAGTGCGAAAAAGAGATCGCCAAAAAGAGATCTGCTCACGCTGGCGCGCGCCTCTTCGAGCGGAGCGCGGAGCGAGACGCCTGGAACGTGGACGACACGCGGCCCCACCGGAAGCCCGGCGAAGACGGGAAGCGAACGGCGCGCGTCCGGGAAGCCGCGACGTTTCCATACAGCACGCATAAGAAACGCATTGAAGATGAGGTTCGGGTGGCGAAGCCGGTGGAGAACAACCGCCTCATTCGCGAGTACCTCGACGTCGCTGGGAACTACCTCCCGTACGAAGACGAAGTGGAGCGAACGACCGAGCACGACAGAAACGACGCGCTCGCCTTGGCGCACGGTTGGATGGAAGAGCGCATCGACCAGACGTGGGCCGAACGCGAGGACGGCGACGTGAGGTCGATCCGTAACGGCGCGGATACGATCGCCGATGATGTGGATACGAACGCAAACGACGCGGATGAAAACGACGTGATGGAGTCGCGGAACGACGTGCTCTCCGATGACTCATGCGGACCCGCGCCCCCACGTGAGCCACGTGCACGAAGACCCGACGACTAGGGTTGTCGAGAGCGCCGACGAGGGCGATGCACGGCTTGGCGAGAGCTCAGGTCGCGCACTCGTGCGTCCGCGATCAGCCGACGTTGAAGTCGTGTGGCTTCGTTACTGCGAGAGCGGAAGTGGCGACGCTAGGTGTCGTCTGAGCCGTCCGCGAGCGGCATCGATCCAACGCTTCGCGCCCAAAAACCCCGACGTTCCCCTCACCTTTCGTCAACAGTACGAGGTACTCGTTTGAAGCCCTCCA
>CALJDU010000081.1 GCA_938024995.1 uncultured bacterium | reverse complement strand
CGGCCGATGTCGGCGGCGTACCCGTAGGATTCTGCGGCGCGATCGTGGGCGCCTTCGCGCGCGAAGCTCTCCGCGATGGACGTGAAGGCGCGCGCGCGTTGGGCGCTTGAGCCGCGCTGGGCGACCGGCCGCAAGGTGGTGCGCGCTTGGGCGAACTCACCCATGTCGTACTGCCGATCCGCGAGCGCAAAGCGATCCGCCGTCGAGAGCGCTTGCTCGTCTCCTCGTTCGCCTACCGCGTCGCCCTCGTCCACCACGTCGTTTGTGGGTGGCCGAGGCTGCTGTCGACTTGGGGTGCGCGTTCGTCGCGTGGCCTCTCGGAGCGCCGCGGCTTCGGGCTCGACGGCGATCGTCTCGCTCTCGGTCTCGCTTTCAGTTTCGAGATCTGCGCGCGCCACCACGACTGCAGGCTCAGGGACCACGCTCGTTTCGGTCGCGCCGGATGCAACCAGTTCGCCGTCTCGGACCTCGCGCTCTTCGCCCGCGTGAATCAGGGCGATCTCTCCAGAGGCCGCGACCACGCGCACGGTGCCTTCGCTCACGGAGACCTGGGTCGTCGAGGCGCTCGATCGAACCTGGAACACGGTCCCCACGACCTCCACGCGTGCATGCGGCGTCGTGACCAAGAACGACTGCTCGCCGCGACGCTCGGGGTGGAACTCCACCCGCACCGCGCCGCGCTCGAGCGCGACGTGCAGATCGTCGCCGACGACGCGGACGAAACGAGCGCGGCTGTTGGGCAGGACATCCACGGCGCTGTCAGTGGGCGTGACCCGGAGCGCTTGGGACTCAGCGGTCTGGACAGACTCGCCTTCCGAAAGCTCACCCGACCGAACCGGGACCCCGTCGCGGAGCGCCTCGAACGCCGCGACCGCGGTTCCCTCATGGGTCACGTCGGCGGGAGCGGCGCCGCGTGTCAAAAAGAAGAGCGCGAGGGCGGCCGCGATCGCGACCAGGCCGATCGCGGCGCCGTTTGAGAGCAAGCGCCGCTCGGGCCGCGCCTCTTCGAGATGACGACCTTCGGCGACCGCGGACAGCAGCTCACGCTCACCGCGCATCATTGTCAGCTCGTCTACTTCGGGTTCGTTTCGCAGTACCTCGGCGAGCTCATGTGCGTCACGCATGGCGGCCTCCTTCCACCCGGTCACGGGCGATGATCACGTCGATCTTCTTTCGCGCGGATTTGAGCCGCGCGTGGAGGGTGGAGATCTTCACCCGTGTCATCGCGGAGATCTCGGCGAACGTGTGGCCCTCGACCTCTTTGAGAACAAAGACGGTCCGCAGCTCGGGCTCCAGCTGCGCCAAGATGCGGTGCGCTTCATCGACGGCGGCGTGCTTCACGTCTGGGCGCGCTTCGGGTCGACCGAGCCCGACCCGATCTGTGATCTGTCGCCATCGATTGCGCCTCCAGCGAGAGCGCGCTTCGTCCAGTGCGCGTCGACTCGCGATCCCGTGGAGCCAGGTGCTCAGCTTGGAGCGACCCTCAAAGCTCTTGGCGTTCTTAAGCGCGCCCAGGAAGACCTGCTGAACCACATCGTCGAGCTCGGGATCCCCCGCGCCGAGGATCCGCGTGATGTGTCTCCGGACGGCTTGCGCATGGGTTCGGTAGAGCCACGTGACCGCGCGCTCATCTCCCTCGCTCGCGCGGAGCAGGGTCGCGCGTTCTGAGTCTTGTTTGTCTTCGGGCAAAGGCATCGCGACGTCCACATCAGTGAGTCGCTCCGCGGCGGCCGGATTTCCAACGACCGTCGGTTTCGCCAGCGTCAGACGTGGCTTTTTGCTCATGGGCGGACCCGAAGGCTGGTCACCAGAAAGGGGTTCCAGCGGTCCTCCAGGAAAATGGTGGAGCCAGACCGGAGAAAGCGCGCGCGGGTGATCGCGAGATCGACGCCTCCGTCGAAGACCCACTCAAAGGGCCCGCGGATCCGCACCGCGAACTCGAGGCTGCCGCGGAGACCGAAGTTGGTGACGACCTGGTCGCGATCGGTGTCGAGCAAGAGCGCGCGCCCGACGCGGGTCAAGAAGCCAAAGCCGATGCCGACCGCGAACTTCTCGTCTTGGTACGGACGCAAGATCGCGCGGAGCGACGCGTTGACGGGGCGGTAGCGGACCGTCTCGCCGCGCTGGTTGGTCTCGTACTGTGGAAGCAAAGAGAGGTCCGCTTCCACGACGACGCAGTGCGGGCCAACGCACAAGCCGAGGCCAGCGCCCGGACCGACGATCACAGAACGACGAATCGGCGAGAGCCCCACCATCATTTTGAGATAGAGCGTCGGGCGCGCGATCGGCGGAACCGTTGTTGGCGGACGCGGCGCCTCGATAAAGATCTCTTCGTTGCTGCGGGGCCTCGGAGCCGGAAGGGAAGCCGCTTCATCGCCGAGCGACTCGATCGCGAGGGCGACCGCGCGCGCCTGCGCCGGGATGTCGTCGGCGTTGGGGACCATCGCGCGGACCACGCGACCTTGGGGGGCGCCGAGAACAAGAGAGACGCCCTCGGTCGCTTCTTCCATGCCGACGTGGTGTTCCGGGACCGCCTCGAGAATCGCGGGCGGCGCGTCTCCGATGATCACCTCGCGTCCCGTGCGTCGCTCCAGGACCACGCGGACCTCCGCTGCCAACTCGACCAACGGTTCGGTCGGGCGGAGCGTGAGGCTCGCGTCTTGTGCGGACGTGAGCGGCGTCATCGTGAGCACGATCAGCGCGGACGCGACCGCCGCCCAGAGCGACGGAGGGACGCGAACGTGATGTGTGCGGGACGTCACCTGGGCCAAGAGTAGCCCTAGGTTTTCGCGGAATTCACGGCGCGGACCGAAGAAAAGTTTTTTTTGGAAAACGAGAGCGGTCGCGACGACGTACGCCTCTCAAGTGTCCGTGAACGAAAATCGCCCCCACACAGAAGTTGTGTGGAGGCGAGTCTCTGATGGGTCGAGCCGGCGCGCCCATGAGGACTAGCCGGTCTCAACAAGTCGTTCAGTACGGGTCTTGTGCGTTGTCATCGAGGTCGATGAACTCGCTGACGTCGCCGAACTTGTAGGTCATTCCGATGCGCGCGTAGAGGCGCGTGTCGTCGTGGTTCAAGAAGAGGACATCGCCCATGACGCGACGCGCGGGACCGAACGCGGCCTCGAACTGCGCCCATCCGTTCCAGCGTCGGCTCATGATGAGCTCGAAGGTGACGCTCAAGCGGAAGCGCACCGAGTTCTGAACCTCGTCGTGTACAAGATCCGCGACGTCGCCGCTCGCGATCGCCGCCGCGACGTTTGCCGCTTCGCAGCTGCTGCTCGCGAGCCGACACTCATGATCGAAGGCGTTCCAGGCCCACGTGTCACGGTAGTAGTCGACCGCGGCGCCGATCGTGACGCCACCCGCCGGACCGAAGTGAAGCGTTCCGCGAGCCTCCAGCGACAAGAAGAAGTCGTTGGTGCGGCCGTGGCTGTCGTCCATGGACAGCTGCGAGACGAGGTCCGGGTCGGCGTCGGGGTCCGCGATGAGCGCGTCATCGATGCCGAGGTCATCCGTGTCACGCGACGGGCCCAAGCCTCCGCCGATGCGGAAGAAGGCGCCAATGGAGGCCTGCCGCACTGGGCGCCAACCCAGCTTGAACTGACCCTCGAACTCGTAGAGGCGAATGAAGTTCGTGCGGAAGGCGAAGCCGACCTCGAAGAGGTTCAGGAAGCCCACCGCGAGGCGACCCTCAGCGAGGTAGGGCCAGCCCACGGAGATGTCGGCGACGGCGAGGTCATCGCCCAAGGGCGCCGCAGCGCGAGACATCGAGACGCGCGCGGCTCCATCGCGACGACGGGCACGCTCAGCGCGCTCTTCCTCGGTCAGGGTGTCCGCGCCAACAAGCGGGATGTCAAAGAGCTGGGTCTCGCTGGTCTGGGTCAAGGGCATCGGCGCCGAGTAGGGGCGCATGCCTTCCTGCGTGACGTCGAGGCGGTGCTCACCCACGGAGAGCGAACCCTGCCAAGGCGTGGTGCCGATCTCCGCGCCGTCGACCATGATGGTCGCGCCGGGCTGCGGCGTGACGATGCGGACGGGGACGCCGAGCGCGCTGAGCTCTGCGTTGATCTCGCAGCGCTGTCCGGGCGCGGTGTCACAGGTCGTGCGGAACTCCTCGTGGTTCTGTGCGCGGACCACGATGGCGTGGGTCCCTGCGGGCGCGTCGTTCACGATGACTGGAGGCGCGCCGCGGTCCACACCGTCGATCATCACGCTGGCTCCGCTGACGTTCGCGTTGACGACGATCGCGCCGGCGGCGCCTTCGGAGAGCTCAATCGAGGTCGTCGACTGCTGACCCGCGGTGACCGCAATGGTCTGCGTGCTGCGCTCGTAGTTCGGCGCCATCGCTTCAATGATGTGCTGACCCGCGGGGACCTCGGTTTGGGTCGCGGGGGAGCCTCCGATGGACTGACCGTCGAGCGTGATCTGACACCCGGGGGCGTTGCAGATGACGGTGACGGTTCCGCCGGGCGGCGCTTCGGGCTGAAGCGTCGCGTTGACGACCGCGCGCTCACCCGCGATGACGCGGACCGACTGGCTGAAGGGTCGGAGGCTCGAGTCCGCCGGGCGAATCTCAATCGTGTGATCACCGGCGGGGATCCCTTCGAGGACGCTCGGCGTCTGACCGCGCGGCTCTCCGTCCACAAAGATCGGGCTGCCGGAAACATCAGACGCGACCAAGATCGAACCGGTCTCCGGAGCCTCTTGCTCAAGCATGACCGGGATCGTGATCACCTGACCGCCGGCGACATCGGTCCATTGCGAGTACGTCACGAAGCCTTCGCGCCCGACCTGCACCATGTGGCGACCCGGCTGAACGTTCTGACGGAACGGGACGGTGCCGACCGGCTGACCATCAATGCGGACGGAGCCGCCATTGGCCGCGTCGTTACCGGCGGTCACGGCGATGGTGCCAAGCGGCGCGAGCACGACCCGGAACGTCTCGCGACGTCGGCGAATGTTCACGGCGAGACGGTTCTCTTCGTGGTTCGCGAGGCGGAAGATCAGGGTGTGACTCCCTCGGGGCACACGGACGTTCCGCATCGGCGTGGTGCCAATCGGAGCGGTGCCCTCGACCGAATCCAGGAAGACAGCCGCGCCCGGAGGCGTCGACTCAATGTTGACCGGGATGGGTCGCTGCGCCTCAGCGCGGGGAACCCCAAATGTGAACGTGCCAACAACGAGCACGCTGAGCGCCAGGCCCAAAAGCAATAAGCGTCGGATCATCTCTCTCTCCTTGCGCGGCAAGGTAGAAGGCCGCGATCCTGATTGGCAACTCTCGGAGAGCGACCGATCACATGGCACGAAGTTCGCAGAGCCTTCCCACGAGCGCGCAGAGGTGTGCCATCTGGTCTGGCACAAGCAAAGAATCGTGTGGAGATAAAAATGAACCTTCCTGACATGCTGAAAACGACCGTAGGGGGTGGCCTCGCTGTCGCGTGCCTCCTTCTGGGTGCACCGCAGTCCGCCCAAGCCTGCGGAGGCTTCTTCTGTGCTGGCGGAAGCGGACCGACTCCGGTGGTCCAAGCCGCCGAGCGCGTCATGTTCGAGAAGCGCGACGACGGGACGATCCGCGCCTACGTACACATTCAATACAACCAGCAGTCCGGCGCGCCCGTCGGCTTCTCTTGGCTCATCCCGACGACCTCGGTTCCGGAGCTCGGGATCGCCGACGCGATGACCTTCAATGATCTCGACCAGGCGACCGCGCCTCAGTTCCGCTTCGTTGGCGGCGGTGGCGGCGGCGGTGGTGGCGGCGTGAGCCTGGGCTGCGGCGCCAGCGACTCCGCCGCGGGTCGAGGGGCCGAGGCGCCGGACTCCGGCGTGATGGTCTGGAACGAGTCGCGCGTCGGCGACTACATCACCGCGACGATCGAAGGCGAGACCTCCGAAGCGGTCTTGGCTTGGCTTGAAGAGAACGGCTACGAGATCCCGAGCGACGCGGCCGAAGCCATCGACCACTACATCTACACAGGTCACGTCTTCTCGGCGTTCCGCTACGACCCGCTTGAGTACACCGGCGTCGGGAACCTCGATCCCGTCGTCCTCACCTACGCCGGCGACAAGCCCTGCGTCCCGATCAAGATCACCGCGATCGCGTCGGTCCCGATCCTCGACATCATGGTCCTCGCGTTCGGCAACGAGCGCGCGATCCCCGACCCCGAGGGCGAGTACATCGAAGCGACGCCGAACTACAACGCGATCCGCTCCGACTTCTCGCGTCCCGAAGGGACCGACTACAAGGACTACGTCGACGCCGCGATCGACGAGGTCGGCGGACACGCCTGGATCGTGGAGCACGCCGCGCCGAGCAGCGAGCTCGTGCTCGCTGACACCGAAGCCTTGGGTCTCGCCGCGCGCAACCGCTACGTCACGCGCTTCTACACGCGCATGGCTCCCGACCAGATGGACATTGATCCAGAGTTCGTCTTCGAGGGCGGCACGGGCGCCGATGCGCGGAGCAACCGGTTGCACATCATCGACCTGAACGCGCCGACCGCGGACCGGATGGCGTCCCCCATCGCGCTCGCGGCAGGCGTGTTCTCCGTGCTCTTCTGGCGTCGTCGCCGGAACTAGCGGAACGCGACATGCGCTGCTGAGGCGCTGCTGAACGAGACCCGCGCCACCTAGCGTGGGTCTCTTTCGTTCCGTCAGAAGAGGCCTTGAGCGCGGTCCACCGCGACGCGATTGACCGTGAAGCGCGGCTCGCCCTCGGCGCGCAAGAAGCGAAGCTCCACGTCTACCATTCCGCGCTCCGTCATCAGCTTGAGCGTGACCTGCGCGACGTCGCCTTCGACTGAGATCCGTTGCGACATCACGCGGAGCGAGGTGCCCGTCAGGCCGCTCATGACGCGCGCGCCTTCTCGTTCCAGATCGGGTCGGCTCCCGCGACCGTACACCCGCGAGACGCCCAGCGCGCGAACCTCGACCGGGTGCTGGTCGGGTGACGTCAGAGCGACCGCGCGGGGGACCCAGCCGTCGCCGACCTCTCCGGTCACGGTCTCGAGGAGCGCTTCGATGGCTTCCTCATCGCTCACGACGAGCGCGTCGTACGCGAAGAGGGATCCGATGATCGCGATCAGGAGGAGAGGGACGACGACCTTGGCGTTCTTCGGCACGAGGCGAGGCTAACACTCTGCGCCAACAGGAAGACCCCGACGGTCGCCAAGGCCACGAGGGGAACCGCGACCGCGGTTTGTCCAGCGCCGGGCCACAACGAAAAGAGGATCCGGGGCGTGAAGGGCGCGAGCGCGCTCGCGGCGAGAACGGGAACAAGCTCGCGCGCGGTGATCGATGGAGGCGAGATGAGGTTCGGGGTCCCCGACGTCGCGCGGGCGACCTCGGACGGCGTGACCTGCCGCAGCGCGCTCCGTGTGGTGTCTTGTTCGTGCTTCTGTGGCGGGTCGGCGTGGCGAAGCAAGAGCGCTTGGTCTTCGATGATCAACGCGCTCCCAAAGGGAACCGTCGACCCAGACATCAGGTAGGCGAGCTGGCCATTCGCGTCGGTCGCCACAAGGTCCGCGCCAAAGAACGTGACCCCCTTCGCGTGAACCTTCAGTCGGACGTCGGACGAGGCGAAGGCGCCGCCCAGCTCTCGCACCTGTCGAGGGCACCTGACGACGCGGAGCGGACGGCGCGCGCTGTCTCGAAATCCGCCTGGGGCCGGTTCACAAAATACCGCCACGCCTTGGCGGGCCCGGCGGCGACGGACCAAGAGCAGCATGAACAAGGAGAGCGAAGCGGCGACCGCGACGATCGCCGTTCTCGCCAGTCGGTTTTCCCAAACGCGAACCACCACGTGGTCGCGCTCGAGGAGCGTCTTCACGCCGCCGTCTTGCGTGGAGACAGACCGGTGTCGATGCCAGAATGGAAGGGAGACGCAGGTCTCGTCGTCTGCGTGCTTGAAGAGCCCCGTCTCAAGAAAGGGTCGGCGCGCCTCCCGGCCGCTGCGCTCGTGGCAGGAGGTCTCCCCAGCGCGTAGCAAGAGGTCGAGGCGCGCGGGAGGCGCCGTGAAGATCGTCGCCCGATCCACCACCTCGTTGCACCAAACGTAGACCGGGCTCCCGGGGGTCGCTGGATCGAGCTGAGCTTCACGGTGGTAACAGATGAGCGCAAAGGTCGCGCGCACGTTTGGGCGCACCACGAAGCGCGCTCGCGAGACGTCCCCAGTGATCCGTCGCGGCTCTCTCGTCCTGTGGCGAGCGCCGCTCGGGAGCTCTCGCATGACCGCGCAGAAGTCGTGCTGATCGGTCCCGGGTTCGCGGAAGGAGACCTCGGCGGTGAGCTCATGATCGCGGAGCCGGGTGAGCAGCTCGATGGACTGGATCTTGGATTCGGGTACAGGACAGTGCTGAGCGCGCGCGACGTCGACGAGCAAGAGCGTCGCGATCACGAACGAAATGGCCAAGCCGCGCATGGCATGATGGACAGATCTTAGCGCGAGAAGTTCCGAACCTCAGTCAGGAGGACCTCAGTCAGGAGGACTATGGAAACGTCAGGACCGCGGACCGACCGTGCTCTTCGAGGAGCGCGTCGATGTAGGTCCGGACGGTCGCGGCGCGATCGAGCACTTCGCGCATCTCCCGCTCGTTCAAGACCGGGCGTGCCTGGTGGGTCGGTTCTTCCGAGAGCGCGTGGTCGAGCGACTGGGGGTTGAGCCTTCGGAGTCGAGAGACCGTCCGCTCCGAGAAGCGCTCGGCGAGCATCAGTCGGTTCAGCATGCGATCGAGGAGGCGCGCGTTCAGCGGCCGGAACGCCTGGTTGTGGTCACGAACGAATGCGCGAGACCCGTCCCGGGTGCGCGCCGTGTTGCGCCCGCTGAAGCGATCGAAGTTCCCGATGAGGAAATCCAAGACCAGCATGTTGGAGATGTCTCGCGCCATCGCGCGCTTCTCCTCGGGGACCTCAGTTCCTTGGAGAAGCCAAGGTTGCCAATCGTCGCGGTCTTCCAGGTCGAGGTCTTCCATTCCCTCGATCCAATAGATCATCGCCCCGGGGAGCTCGTTCCCTTCACGAATGACGCGTCGCTCCCAGCCGGGGGGCGAACGAGTGAGCTGCCGACGAACCCGGCGAATGCGAACCGATCGCGCGACGACCGGCGGGACGTTGTCCATCTGCAAGTAGCGCGCGATGCGGTACGCGGCGATCTCCGCGGTGTGACCGCGCGGGTGGCTCCGGCTGGCGGGCCGGAAGGCGCCGCGCATCGCCCCGAGCTTGACCTCAAACGTGATCGAGGAGGTGCCGACAGGGCGATAGCCGCGGGTGGGCGTGTTGGTGAGCGCGTCGAGGATCTCTGTGTGCGTACGCTCGGTCCCGGGGAACGAGTTCGGCGCGCCGAGCGGAGCGGTTCCGCGTCGAAGGTTCTCGCCCGTAGGCTGGCGACGAAGCTGCGTGGTTGGTTGGATCGCGTTCGCCAACTGCTGGGTTGGCTGCATCGCGCTGTTGGACATAGCGCTGGCAGACATAGCGCTGGCAGACATAGCGCTGGCAGACATAGCGCTGGCGGACATCGTGCTGGCGGACATAGCGCTGGGCTGCATAGCGCTGGGCTGC
>CALJDU010000080.1 GCA_938024995.1 uncultured bacterium | reverse complement strand
TTGTGATAGCTTCCGCGCGTGTTTCACCGCCTGTTTATCGCGAACCGAGGCGAGGTCGCCGCCCGTATCGCGCGCACTTGCGACGCCATGGGCATCACGCCTGTGTTCGCCGTTTCCGAAGCTGATCGCGACGCGCCCTACGTGGCCGGTCGCGAGGTCGTGGTGCTCGGCAAGAGCCGCGCGAGCGAGAGCTATCTCCGGATGGATCGCGTCGTCCAAGCCGCGGTGCAGTCGCGCTGCACCGCGCTTCATCCGGGCTGGGGCTTTCTCTCCGAGAACGAGGTCTTCTCGACGCTCTGCGAGCAGTACGGCGTCACGTTCGTCGGACCGCCCGCGCATGCGATGCACTTGATGGGCCGCAAGACGCCCGCAAAGCGCGCCATGAACGCGTCCGGCTTGAAGCTCATCCCGGGTCGCATCGGCACGCTTGAAGATGCCGACGATGCGCGCGCCGTCGCGAACGAGATCGGCTACCCCGTGCTGATCAAAGCAGAGTCGGGCGGAGGCGGGCGCGGGATGCGGATCGCGCGGAGTGACAAAGAGATCGAGCGGGCCTATCAGGAAGCGACGGCGGAAGCGACCGCGGCCTTCGGTGATCCGCGCGTGTTCATGGAGAAGCTCATCGAGAAGGGGCGTCACGTCGAGATTCAGCTGATGGCCGATCGCTACGGCAACGTGGTTCACCTGGGCGAGCGCGACTGCACAGTGCAGCGCAATCACCAGAAGCTGATCGAGGAGTCGCCTTCGCTCTCGATCACCGATGAGGAACGCGCACGCACCTTGGCGTCCGCGGTCGAAGCGACTCGCCAGATCGGTTACGTCGGCGCCGGGACGATGGAGTTCTTGCTCGACGGTGACGGCACCCTGCGTTTCATGGAGATGAACACGCGCCTGCAGGTCGAGCACACGGTGAGCGAGATGCGTTCGCGGGTGGACGGGTCGCCGGTCGACCTCGTTGAGCATCAGATCCGCGTCGCGGCGGGTGAACGACTCGCGCTCACGCAGGACACGCTTGAACTCGTGGGTCACGCGATCGAGTGCCGCATCAACGCGGAAGACCCGAGTGACGGCTTCCGTCCCGCGCCCGGCAAGATCACGAAGTGGAAGTGGCCGTGCGGAGATGGCGTTCGCGTCGACACGCACGTAAAGGAGGGCTACGTCGTGCCGCCCTTCTACGACAGCCTGCTCTGCAAGATCCTCACGCACGCCGACACGCGCGAAGAGGCCACGAAGAAGATGATCGACGCGCTTGAGTACTTTGAGTGCGAGGGCGTCCCGACCACCGCGCCGATGCACATCGCGATCCTCAAGTCGAAGGCCTGGCGCACGAACCAATACGACACCAGCTTCATCCCTGGCTGGTCCGCCGGAGGTCACTCATGACGCACGTCCCGCTGCTCCCGATCGGCCGTACCCGTGAACAGGTCATCGACGACCGCACCTTCGCGTCGCAGCGAAGCGCGATCCTTAGCGTCGAGCGCGCCTTGGTCGACGCCCGCGCGGAGAACGCGCTCGGCTGGGGTCAGAAGTACATCGACCGCGTTCACAAGAAGGGCAAGCTCACCGCGCGGGAACGGATCGCGCGCCTCGCCGACGAAGGCAGCGAGGTCTTTGAGCTCGGCTCGTTCGTGAACCACGGCGTGATGTTCGGGAAGCTCAAGAGCCCGGGCGCAGGCGTCGTGACCGCGTTCGTGCGCATCGAGGATCGCCTCACCATCGTGGTCGCGAACGACAACACGGTCGCGTCGGGCGCGTGGTGGCCCAAGACGCCCGAGAAGATCCAGCGCGCGCAAGAGATCGCGCGACGACTCAAGCTGCCGTGCGTGTACTTGGTCGACTGCAGCGGTTTGTTCTTGCCCGAGCAGAGCAAGAGCTTCAGCGGCGCGACCGGTGCCGGACACATCTTTAAGATGAACAGCTTGCTCTCGGCCGAGGGCGTTCCACAGATCGCGGGCGTGTTCGGCGACTGCATCGCGGGCGGCGGCTACATGCCGATCATCAGCGACCGGGTCTACATGACCGAGCAGGCCTACATGGTCATCGCGGGCGCCGCGCTCATCAAAGGCGCCAAGAGCCAGAAGATCACCTCGCTCGACATCGGCGGCCCCGAGGTTCACGTGCACCAAAGCGGCTGCGCGGATGTCCGTGTGCCCGATGACGAGACGCTCCTTCAAGAGGTCCGGCGCGAGGTCGCGCGGCTCCCGAGCTCGGGGGCGCCCTACTACCGCGCGGGCATCGGCAACATCGCGCCGGCCCAGTCACCGCGAGAGCTCGCCGGGATCCTCCCGCGCGATCATCGCCAAGCCTACGACGCGCACGAGGTGCTCGCGCGCTTGTGCGACCAGAGCCTCTTTTGGGAAGTGCTCCCTGACGTAGGCGAAGAGATGATCTGCGGCGTCGCGCGCATCGGCGGCCTCTACGCCGGCCTCATCATCAACCGTCAAGGCCTCGTGAGCGATCCCGATCGCCCGAAGGCCAAGCGACCGTCCGGGATCTTGTACCGCGACGGGATCGCGAAGATGAGCGCGTTCAGCCGTGCCTGCAACGAAGACGGGATCCCGATCGTCTGGTTGCAAGACATCAGCGGCTTCGACATCGGCGCGCAAGCCGAGGCGCAGGGGCTCCTCTCATACGGCAGCAACCTCATCTACACGAACAGCACCAACAAGGTGCCGATGTTCACCGTGCTCCTCCGCAAAGCGTCTGGCGCGGGCTACTACGCGATGGCCGGCGCGCCCTACGATCCGGTCGTGCAGCTCTCGACCACCATCTCGCGCTTGAGCGTGATGGAGGGACGCACCCTCGCGATCGCGACCTACAACACGAAGCTCAACGACGACTTTGAGATCGTGACCAAGGACGCGGACGAGCGCGCCGAGATCGAAGCCGGCATGAAGAAGGTGGAAGCGCGCATCGAAGCGGACATGGATCCCTTCGTGGCCGCGCGACAGATGGACACAGACGAGCTCATTCAGCTCGACGAGCTGCGCCCTTGGCTCGAGACCCTGGTCGAAGCGGCTTATCAGAGCACCGGGCAGCGGCGGATCAAAAACCCGCGCATCTGGTCGCTCCATGATCTCGACGCGCTCGCGGGACGAAGCGGTGCGCCGACGCGTGACGCGCTCACCGCCAGCGTGGTTCGCCGCGAAGACGGTCTCTTGTCTCTGCGCGCGCCTTCCGTCGGCGAGTGGAGCGAGCCGCCGCGGATTGGCGCGCGCTTGATCCCGGGCGCTCCGCTCGGCGTGGTCACGACGCTCGGCCGGCGCCACACCTTGCTCACGCCCAAGGGCGCCACCGGCGTGGTCGTCGAGGTCTTCGACGCGGAGTCCACGCGAACCGCGGTCGACTGCGGCGCGTGGCTGGTCGTGCTCGACCCCAACGTCGCCGGGAGCGCAGGCGCGGCGCAAAGCGAAGACGCGCGCGAGCTCGGCCAAGTGTTCCGCGCATCGATGAGCGGGCGCTTCTATCGGCGACCGGCTCCTGGCGAGCCCGAGTTCGTCAAGCCGGGTGACGTGCTCCGCGCAGGGACTACGGTCGGCTTACTTGAGGTCATGAAGACGTTCAATCGCGTGGTCTATGGCGGCGACGAAGTGCCGGCGCAGGCGAAGGTCAAAGCGATCCTCCCGGAGGACGGCGAAGACGTGAACGAAGGCGACCCGCTGATTGAGCTTTCGTAGCGCTCGTTTTTTTCAACGAACGACGAACGAGAACCTCTCAGGAGCCCGCGTCGCCGCGTGACCGCGACGTCGAGTACGTCTTGCGGACGCCCCGGTGAGCTTCTTCAACAGGCCGAGGGTGACGACTTGGAGGAAACGTCCCAACGGGAAACGGCGCGAGAACGAACCGGTCACGGTAGCGCTTGCTCGCGGCGCGGCGCCGCTTGAGAATCGCGCGAAGTTCCGACGACAACTTGAGACCGCTTGGCTCGTCGTCCGCAATGCAGTAGCGGTTCGAGAACGTCCGCGACGGCTTGCGGATTCTGCTGGCCAGTGCGCGGCGCCACTGACGAGCTGTGGCGCCACGAAACCGCGGCGGCAGCGCGAGTCGCACCGGACAGCGTTCGTTCCCGTACGTCAACGTCGGCTCCTTACGTGCCCTCGATGTCATCTCCGCGCAGCACGATTCGATCGCGTCGTCTCCGTCAATCGGCTTCGCTCGATAGCGCCTGACGAAGAGCCCTCCCTTGCGACCCAAGAGCTCGTTCACCTCTCGCGCGAAACGAGACTGAAGAAACTCCATCGCGTTTGCGAGCTCGCCGTGCACTCGGTTCTCCACTACGAGCTCGAGACCTCCTGGGTGGAGCCGATACGACAACAGAGTGACCGAGAATCGATCCGTCATCTCGTTCAAGCGCCTGTGAAGGATGTCGGAGAAGAGCGAATGGTCCGACAGCTCGATGACGAAGCTATTCGTCACAAGGAAGTGCCGACCGGCCGGGAGGACGCGAGGTTGTCTCATGCACGCTTATCGACGCGTGGACGACCGCGTACCTCGTCCGATCGGTGGGTCGCCCACACGCCAAGTCAACGTGCTCGGGTGCGTGGTCTGCCCAAACAGCCAGGCCGCAGTGCCAGGCCAACCGGCCGAGCCGCAGTGCCAGGCCAACCGGCCGCGCCGGTGCCAGGCCAACCGGCCCGTGCCAGGCCAACCGGCCCGTGCCAACCCAACGTGCCTGGCTACGGTGCCAGGCCGCGGTACCGAGCCAGCCCGTCCTAGTCACCGTGCCAACCCAACCTGCCGGGCGATGGTGCCAGGCCAGCCAACTTGCCCCAACCACGAATCAGGCTGAGGGACGGCCGGTAGCAGGCCGCCAAGCCCGGCCACGGTGCCAGGCCACCTCGCCTGGTGGAGCTGACCTGGTGCGCTGACCTTGTACGGCTGACCTGCCGGCTGACCTGGCAACTGGTGGCGCTCTAAGACTACGGTCAGTCCGGGCGGCGGATCTCGACGTCGACGTACCGCGCGGCGTTCCGCAGGAGCTCAAACGCCAGTTCGCGTTCGCTCAGGTCGGCGAGGTCATCAATGCCATCAAAGAGCTCTCGTCCGCGCTGTACAACGACGATCTCGAGGGCGTCGGAGGACGAAGGCGTTCCTCGGGTGGCGAGCGTCGTCGCCGCGCCGTGGTCGAGCTCGATCGCAAAGTCAAAGTGAGTCACGGCGTCTGAGTCTGGTAGCGAGTATCTGCCGCGCGCCTTGAGTGTCTCGCGGACTCCGCTCGGCCCGGGGCTCTCCGCCCGGAGGAGCCGAAAGAGCTCGCAATAGATCACCCCACGTTCGAGCGTCGGCTGACCGTAAAGCTCTTCTTCCGCGTCGCCGCTCTGTACGAAGATCCGCTCGAAGAGGCTCACGTCGCTGATCCCCCCGTGGTCTGCTCGCGCGGTCTTCGGGCGGAAGAAGTCGAGCGGACTCGGCAAGAGCGCGGTCTCTTCTGCGACGCACGGGAGCAGCTCCATCGACGCGTTGGTGATCTCGATCGACTCAAGCCAAACCTCCACGCCCTCGGTCGAGGTGAAGTGGTAGGCGTCGTCTTCGCGGGTCGCCCCTTCCCACGACCACGCCACGCGATAGGTGGTGAGCCGACCATCGGCGACGAGCTCGATCGGCTCGAGCGGCTCGAGCCGCTCTGGGGTCGGCGGCACGAGGTCCTCTGCACTGCACCCAGACAGGGCGAGGCAGAGGCAAAACCATGGCAGAAGATCGCGGACCGTCACGCTAGGGCGTCACTCCGAGACGTCTTCCGCGACGTCACCGAGCGGTTCACCGCGGTAGCAGCCGAGGAGGTAAGGGAATGACATCGTCGTGTAGTAGGAGTAGCCGTCCGGACCGTCGATACCGTTGCAACGATCAAGGTAGACGGTGTCAGCATCGGCCCCGGCGCGGGGCGCGTACTTGTGCGTACACCAACTGTAATCGAGGAGTACGCATCGCAGGCCCACTTCGCTTCCGCCAGCCCCATCGCTCGTGAGCGCAGGCGAGCAGGAGTAGTCGCATCCGCGACCCGTGCAGCAGTCGTCGTCGTCAACACACGAGATGCCTTCCACGCCGAGGACGGTGTCTTCATCCGCATCGTCGCCCCAGGTGTTGAGGCCTTCGTACGTCCAGCTGCTCCGTGCTCTTCGAACATCGGTACAGTTCCCCGCAGCGTCGCGCGCGAGACACACACATCCTCCGCGGATCGGATGTCCGTCGGCGGCCCACCCTACGATGCTGGAGGGCTCCGTACAGTCTTCAACGATGGCAGCCGCGATGTCCCAGTCTGCGCTCGCGGCCGCGTAAGACATCGCGGGCCCGCTCGCATCGTCACGCTCAAAGCACGCATCGTTGATCGCGTGATAGTGCATCGCGGTGTTCGCGTGACCGCCACAAAAATCGAGCGATGCGCCAGAGCCATACTCGTCTTCAGTGTCGTTTGGGTAGTTGTATCCGGGGTTGCCGAACGGGTCGGGAACGGCCGCTTCGTTCGGCCCGCCCAAGAGCACGCCGGTGATCGAAACGCTCGTCCCGCCGAAGCAAGGGATTCGATCGAACACGTCGCGCTCGCCATCTACGACATCGAAGAGCATCCCCGTGACGGTCGCCATGCGCCCCGTTTGGCTGCAGAAGGTGCTCGGCTCCGTCCTCGTACCCGTGCTTGGGTCATCGAGGTATTGATCGTAGGCATCAACACAACCATCAACGGAGTCCCACGCGTCCGCCGTAGCGGTGGACGGGATGTCGCTGACGACAAGCGGGATCCGCGCGAAGTGCTGATTCTCAAGGAGGGGGTTTCGTCCCGTTCGCACATAGTCGTAGTGCGGTAAGGCGTTCGACGCGATGTAGGCAAAGTCGTCATCGCAACGAACCGCCACGCACGGGTTCATCTCGATCCCATCGGCGTCGATGGTCGAGCCATTCACGTTCATGAGAGACGTCGCAACACGCGCGCCACCTTCGACCGTCGCGCAGTCGCGAAGGTCGCTCGGGTCCACGCCTCTGAACGTCGCGCCGACGTGCTCGAAGAAGTCCTCACAAGCCCCTCCTTCACCAAACGCGATTCCGTCACCGCCAGTGCCGCCGGCGTCACCGCCCGCGTCTTCGCCGCCCGCGTCGTCGCCGCCTGCGTCTTCGCCGCCTGCGTCTTCACCGCCTGCGTCTTCACCGCCCGCGTCTTCACCGCCCGCGTCTTCGCCTGCGTCTTCACCGCCAACGTCTTCACCGCCCGCGTCTTCGCCGCCGCTGTCGAGAACTCCAGAGTCCGCGGTGCCAGTATCGATCGTGTCGTCGTCATCGCCGCAAGCGACGCCGGCGAGTGCAAGTGAAGCGATCAACGATGAAGTCAAAAGGGAGCGGAGCATGTTGGTTTTCCAGGACGGAGTGAAAGGGTTGAGAGGTGTGGGTTTCGTGGTCGTCATCACTCTGACGCCAAGAGCTCATCCATCGTCGCCTCGAGTTCCGCGAGGCGAGCGGTAAGCTCTGCGTCACTCGCCGGGACCGGCATGAGGTTGGTGCGTTCAAACGGGTCTTCAAGCAGGTCGTAGAGCTCGTCCGGTTCGCCCTCGTAGCGGATCAACTTGTAGCGATCGTCGCGAAGAGCTTGGCCCGTTCGCGTTCGAGCATCTGCGAGCTGCGAGAACACCCACTCCCGCGCGGAATCGGCCCTCGTATCGTTGAGGTACGGGAGCAAGCTGACCGAGTCGGACGCCGGCGGAACCGCGCCAACGGACTCCAAAATCGTCGCGAACATGTCGACGCTGTGGACCAGCGCGTCGCTGGTGCGCCCCGGGTTCACGACGCCCGCACCTGCCGCGCAGAGCGGAACGTTGAGCCCGCCTTCGTACAAGGTGTTCTTCGCGCCCGTGATTCCGGACTGAATGACCTGGGGCGGGGTCCCGTTGTCGCCAATGAAGATGACGAGCGTCTCGTCCAGGTCGACCGACTCGAGCAAGCGACCCACCTCGGAATCGAACGCCTCGACCATCGCGAGGTAGTACTCCTCAGGCCGTCGGCGGATGTCCATCGCGTCGCCGCTCAGGTCGTCGCGCGAGTGCAGCTCCGCGGGCGGCAAGTGGAACGGTGAGTGAGGGGCGTTGGTCGCGAACCAGACAAACCAGGGATCGTCGCCGGCGCCTTCGATCACCGCAAGGGCGTCGTCCGTATGCTCCACCATCGCGTAGCCCGTCGTCGGCACCTCGACTCCGTCAACGACCTTCGTCCAGTCGTCATACGCCGGGAGCGCGCGCGAGATGTTGCCCGCGTAGTGAGACCACCCCATCGTGTTCGGCGCGTCCAGGTTGCCGAGCGCGCGTGAGTTCCCGAGATGCCACTTGCCGATGTTGGCGTGCACCATCCTCGGTACTTGGTCGGTCAGTACGCGCGGCAACGTGACCTCGTCGATGTCGATGACGTCGCCCGACTCCTGCGCCAACAGCCCCGTTCGGAAACCGTAGCGGCCGGTCAGCATGGTCCCCCGCGTCGGCGTACAGGTCGGCGCGGACCAGGCGTTGTTAAAGCGAACGCCACCACAGAGCGCGGCCAGATTCGGCGTGTCCGCATACTCGAGCGGGAGGCTGCCATCGTCGTACGAGGACACCGCGTCCACCCCCAGATCATCGGCGATGATCAGGAGGACGTTACGCGCGAGAGTGGGTTCGCCCGCGTCGACCATCGGAGCGTCCTCCGCGTCCTCCGCGTCCGTGCCCGCGTCCGTGCCCGCGTCGCTGCCCGAATCCACGCCAGCGTCATCTGCGTCAGTCGACGCGTCGGTGGATCCATCCGCGCCCACGTCCGGCATCGTGTCGATCCCAGCATCCTCGACGGCGTCCGTCCCGGTGTCTCCCGGGTCTGTGTCGGACGGATCCGGGTCGCTCTTACACGCGGTGAGGGAGACAAGACAGAAGGAGAGCGCGACAAGGCAGGCTCGTGAAGAGATGGTCGTGAACACCTCCAGGAGGTTAGTGAACGCTTCTTACGAGAGTCTTACGACCACGTAAGGACTGACCCCCAAAGGTGCACTGGCGTACCAGCGCGCCGCACGAAGCTATTGGTTGAGCGGATCGTCATCGAACACGAGGTCAAAGCCGTCGTCGTCGTCATCGTCGAGCGCGATCTCAACGCTCAAGCTGAGCTCGCTGGCGTCATGCGTGTTCACGGGCGGCGGTATGAACGAAAACATGTTCGGGTCGAGCGGCTCCGCGCCTTCAGAGAGCGCCGCATCCACAAAGAGCATCAGCTCGTTCTCGAGCGCCTTCAGACCGCCAAGCTCGACGTCGGGCGACGACTCGCGCTTCGCGAGGTGGAGCCCCATCAAGAGCGAGACGTCTTTGGGTCCCACCTCACCATCGATGTGATCGATGAGCGCGTCGAGCTGCGTGACCAGTTCTCTCGCGTCAGACAGACGCTCGGCAGGATCGCGCGCGAGGAGACTCGCGATGAGATCATCGGCTTCCCGCGAGACGCGATAGTTGATGTGACGCAAAGACGGGATGTCGCATCGCGCGACTTGCTGCACGGTCTCCGCGTCCGTCTCTCCATGGAACAACCGACGACCCGCCAACATCTCCCAGACGAGGACCCCGAGGCCGAAGAGATCGACGCGATGATCACCACGCTCTTGGTTGATGATCTCCGGCGCGAGGTAGCCGAACTTGCCTCCGACCATCTCCGCGCCGTTGACCGTCTCGTGGACGATCGCGTCCGCCAACCCGAAGTCGGTCAGCTTCACCCCACCGTCCCGACCGAGCAGCACGTTGTGCGGGGAGACATCGCGGTGGATGATCTCCATCGAACGACCGTTCTCTTCGAGGTGATGAACGTATGCGAGCGCTTTCGCGACCTCGCGCGTGATGTGGAGCGCCGCCGGGACGGGCATGCACGCACCGCGAGCGTGCGCCTGCGTCAGAAGTCCGCGAAGAGAGTCTCCCTCCACCAGCTCCATGATCATGATGTACGCCCCGGCAACGTCACGCGCGTCGTAAACCCGCACGATGTTGTCATGGCGGAGCTTCATCCCGAGGCGCGCTTCGTCCTCGAACATCGAGCGAAAGATCGCGTCTTTGATGTTCGGCCGAACCCGCTTGATCGCGACCATGTGGGAACCGCCGGCCTCGAAATCCGCCCGAGCTCGCCACACCTCCGCCATCCCGCCCACCGCGATACGCGAAACGGGGTAGAAGAGGGTCGGCGCACGGCGTAATTCGTGCGTTAAGCGTCCAACCACAGCGGAAGACTCCCAGTCTCAGCAAGCATCGTCAAACGCAGACGCGACCTGTTTCTCGATCTGTGTCTTTGCTTGCAGGAACGTGTAAGAGACGGACAGCTCCCGGTGACCGACCGCGATCTTGATGGGTCCCGGTTGCGGCTGACCCAGCCTCCACGACGCCGACTTCATGGCCGCCGCGAGCGTTTCTGCGAACGGCGGGACCTTGGGCGGCCCGAGGCGCAGGACATCCTGAAACGTGTCGGCGTAACGCGACGAACTGATCCACGCGATCGCCCAGAGCGCGAACGACTCCGGGCACGAGGTCTGCGCGAGGGTCTCGTTCACGTTGGGCTCGCCGTCGGGGTTCACAAACGGGAGCGCCCGCGTCCGGCACGACGAGCGAGAAGAGAGGTAGCTGCTGTCGGGGATGCTCGAGACCAAGCCGTAGTGCGCGAACGATTTGTCACCGCGATCCTTGCCAACCGTGACCAACGCGAAGGGCGAGCGCGACATCGCGCGCAGTAACCGCGGACGCGGGCGATGGCAGGTTGGGGAGACGGTGCACATGAAACGCGTGTCGAGCGGGCGATAGGCGATCGGCGCGATGATCTCGGCCCCCTCGTTGAGCTTACGCGCGAGCTTGGCCTTCGCCGCCTCGGGATCAAAATGGGGCTTCGCGGCGAGCGTGATGTCGCCACGCAAAAACGCGTCAAGCCGGGCGCGCAGTCGATCCCGCGAGGCGTCGATCGCGAACTCGTCGCGGTTCGTCTGCACGCCCTCCGCGTGAAAGGGCATCGCGTCGAGGACCGAGACCCATGACGACGGCCAGCCACGCGCGATGGGAACGAAGCGCGCGTCTTCCCCCGTTCCGCGATCATCATCGACGGTCTCAAACGTCAGCGAGGCGAGCGCCGCGAGCTTGTCTTCGGCCCGCCCCCTCACCTTTGCGTAGCGCGTCGGCCGTCGCGCTTCACGTGTGTCCGCGAAGAGCACCGCGGCGGAAGGCCGAACGCCGAAGAGGTTGTCGTCACGACGGGCCCGGGCGACGAGCGCGCTCCCGCCGAGGTCCACCAGGTCGACAGAACCGAACCAACGACGCAGTGCGCTTCGCATCCCACGGTGAGGCACACCGTCCAAATAGGAGCCGTTGGTAACGAGCCCCAACACGCCGCACGAGGCCCGCCGCGCGACCTCTGCGCTCCATCGCAGGAAGCGGACGTAGTCGTCGGAGAGGACACCAACCTTGCCCCCGATAGCGCGACCTTGTTCGTCCCGCCGAAAGTCACCGAGCAAGGTTTCGGCGCCGCGCGAATAGCTGCGACTGGCCCACGGCGGGTTTCCGAGCACGACAACCGTTCCGCGATAGGTCGGGACAGACGCGAGCGCGTCCCCAACCGTCCATCGCGACTCCGGCATCAAACGGGAAGCGCGCTGGATCGCATCGGCGTCGACGTCGGTGCCGACCAGCCGACCGCGTCCGCCCACAGCGCGCCAGGCCGCGAAGAAGGTCCCGGGTCCGCACGCAGGGTCGACCACGGTTACCTCGTCGAGGTCGACTTGGAGGTCCTGGAGACGAGAGAAGACAGACGACGCGATGAACCGCGCGACCTCTTTTGGCGTGTGAACCACCCCGTGGATACGCCGCGTATGGGCGCCGATCGAGGCGTCTCGCTGTGAGATCTCATCCGCGACCGCGAGCTCAAGTGGGGTCCAGTCCATGGTCTTTTCGCATTGGACCCGTCTGCTGGCCTCTCCGCCGCCCGCGTCCCCTTACATTCCCGGGAAGATGTGGTATCCCGCGCGCCGTATCACGAACGTGATTTTTGCCGAGAACCTTTGATGTTTGGGCGCGGGCCGACGGTACCTCGTTCGGCCGCCTAGGTGGAGTTCCCGCGAAAATCGCGGAGGAGTTGAACATGAGAAAATTTGCTTGGGTCGCGGTTGCGGCCGCGATGATGGCGGGCCCCGCGCACGCACAGTGGGACCCGGAAGCTGGAGACACCGGCGAGTGGACGCCTCCACCCGCAGACACGCCTCCTCCTGCGGAGGATCCGCAACAACAACAACAACAACAACAGCAGCAGCAGCAGCAGCAGCAGCAGCAACCACCTCAGCAGGGTTGGCAGCAGCCACCTCCGCCACAGCAGCCTCCCCCACAGCAGCCGCCCCAGCAGCAGTGGCCACAGCAGCAGCCGCAACAGCAGGCGCCACAACAGCAGCAGCAGCAACAACCGGGCTGGTTCGGGCAGGACCGTGAGCAGCCGCCCGCGGTGACCGGCGGAACGCAAGGCGACGGCGGATCCGCGTCCGGCGAGAGCGATCACGACTCGGTGGTCGGCTCCATGGGCATCACCTTCTTTGGCGTAGATGAGCTCGCGGTCGGCACGGCCTCAAACAACGGCACGCTCACGATGCCCAAGCTCGGCATCCGCTACTGGCTCGCCGGCTCGGTCGGTCTCGACATTGGCCTCGGTCTCGGGATCGTCAACACGAAGGACATCAACACCTGCCCCGCCGGTGACTGCGACGCGCCCTCGGTCCGCACGGGCGGCATCAACGGTGGCTTCGGAATCGGCCTTCACCTTGGTCTCCCCATCGCGATCAGCAAGGGCGCTCACCACGCGCTCCTCTTCATCCCGGAGTTTGGTCTCGGCTACGGCACGATGACGCTCTACTCGGGCGACATGGGCGACCCGCTCGACGACATCAGCATGAGCGGTCTCCAGATCGACGCCGGCATCCGGATCGGCGCTGAGGTGCACTTTGGAGGCATCGGTCTTCAGAACCTGTCGCTGCAGCTGTCCATTGGACTCGGCATCCGCTACCGCAGCGGGAGCAGCGAGAACTCACGACCGACGCCCGGCCCCTTCGCGATCGGCGAGGAAGCGACCAGCTTCCAGCTCCTCAGCATTCACAACAACGCCCTCAACGGGACCTTGCGTCTGAACTACTACTTCTGAGTTCGACGGAAGTCCGACAGGACGAAGAGCGCGAAGCATCCTTGCTTCGCGCTCTTTTCGTTTCCGCGCTACAACCCGCAGCGATGGACGTTGGAGAACACCCGTACGCTGATTTTCTGCACAAGGTCGACAAGCCGGCCCAGTACATTGGCGGAGAGCACGGACAGAAGCGCAAAGACTGGGACGCTGTGGCGTGCCGGATGTGCCTCGCGTTCCCCGACCTCTACGAAATCGGGATGAGCCACCTCGGCTACAAGATCCTTTACGGGATCTTGAACGGGCACGAGAAGCTCCTCGCCGAGCGCGCCTACGCGCCCTGGAGCGATATGGAGGGGCAGCTCCGCGAACACGGCGAGTTCGTTCGCTCGCTGGAGAGCCAGCGCCCGCTCAAGGACTTCGACGTCGTCGGCTTCTCTCTCCAATACGAGCTGACCTACACCAACATCCTGACGATGCTCGAGCTCGGCGGGATCCCGCGGTGGAGCAAAGATCGCACAGACACCGACCCGCTCATCGTGTGCGGCGGGCCGGTCGCGACACACAGCGAACCGATGGCTCCCTTTATCGACGTCTTCCTGATCGGCGATGGCGAAGAGAAGACCGCGGAGCTGATGCTGTCCTGGGCCGCCCTTCGCGACGCCGGCGTTCCGCGCCAAGAGCGCCTCAAGGCCATCGCGAACCTCGGAGGCTTCTACGTCCCATCCCTTTACCCCGTCCGTAAGAACGACGAGGGCGTCTACTGCGTGGAGCCCAGCGAGGTCGCGCCCGATGCGCCCTACCCCGTTCAGCGCGCCTTCGTCACCGACCTTAACAAGTTCCCGTTCCCGAGCGACGGACCGGTCTCCGCGACGGAGACGATTTTCGATCGCGTCAGCGTAGAGGTCGCGCGTGGCTGCACCGAAGGCTGCCGCTTTTGCCAAGCGGGCATGATCTATCGACCAGTACGCGAGCGAAGCCCTGAGTCGATCCTCGACTCGCTCCTGACCGCGGTGCGCGATGGTGGCTACGACGAAGCGTCGCTGACCAGTCTCTCGACCGCGGACTACTCGGCGATTCAGCCCCTCGTTCGCCGCGTGATGGAAGAGCTCGAGGGCGAGAAGGTCAACGTCACGGTCTCGTCGCTCCGCGCGTACGGCCTGAGCGAGGTCGTGCTCGACGACATGAAGACACAGCGCGCCGGTGGCCTCACGTTCGCCCCTGAAGCCGGCACGCAGCGCATGCGCGACGTCATCAACAAGAACGTTACCGAGGAGCAGCTCCTCGAGACCTCGCGACGCGTCTTCTCGCGCAGCTGGACCAAGATGAAGCTCTACTTCATCTTGGGTCTACCGACGGAGACCGACGAGGACGTGCTCGGGATCATCGAGACCGGTCACCGCGCGCACCAAGTCGGACGGCGCGCGCACCCGACCAAGAACGCCAACGTCACGGTCAGCGTCAGCACGCACGTGCCGAAACCGCACACGCCGTTCCAGTGGTGCGCGATGGACCAGTATGAAGAGGTCGTCCGCAAACAGGCCCTCCTCAAAGACGCGGCCAAGAAGACCCGCGTCAAGCTGCGGATGCACGACAGCAAGGGCAGCTGGCTCGAAGGCGTGCTCGCGCGCGGCGACCGTCGACTGGCGCAGGTGATCAGCGACGCCTTCGACCGCGGCGCGCGTTTCGATTCGTGGGACGAGCGGCTCAACCTCGACGCTTGGAACGAAGCGTTCGAGAAGAACGAGATCAACACGGAGCTCTTCCTCGGGACCATTCCTGTGAACGCGCGGCTCCCGTGGGATCACATCGACGTCGGCCTGGAGGACGGGTTCCTCGCGAAGGAGTACCGAAAGGCGCTCAAGAACCGACTGAGCCCACCGTGCGGAAAGGTCGCCGGGACCTTCGTTCATCACACGAACTTGAACGACGCGAACGAGGACGCGCGCAAGCTCGTTTGCTACGACTGCGGCGTCGCTTGCGACATGCAGCAGATGCGCGGCGACCGTTTGGTTAAGCTCCGCACGCTCAACGCGGAGCAGGCCCCCGAAGAAGTGCCGGTCGAGCCGCCGACCGAAGAAGAGCTGCTCGCGATCAAGCGTCGCGACCCGCCGAAGCGCGAAGACCAAGGTCCGCTGGTGCGCGTCCGCGTGGCCTTCACGAAGACGTCCGGGATGGCGTACCGCAGCCACCTCGATCTCGTCCGCCTCTTCCCCCGGATGTTCCGGCGCGCGAACCTGCCGATGTACTACAGCATCGGGTTTCATCAGAAGCCCATGATGGTCTTCGGCCCTGCGCTCTCCCTTGGGGTCGCCAGCCTCGCGGAGTACGTCGACCTCAAGCTCCGCAAGGACCTGATCAGCGACGAGCGTCTCGCGCGGGTCGCGGATGATCTCCAAGGCGTCACGATGGAAGGCGTCACGATCTTGGGCGCGCGTGTTCTCGGGCCACGAGACCCCGCGCTCAACCGCGTGATCGATCAAGCAACCTACGTCGTCGGCGTGCCTCGCAAGGTCTTCCCCGACCTTGGCGTCGAGTCGGACGCGCAGGTCGCCTCCCGCGTCGCGACGGCGCTCGAGGGCGAGCTCACGTTCGTGCGCCGGCGGAAGAAAAAGAAGGACAAGGTCGTCGACGTGAAGAAAACGCTCCGCAGCGTGACGGTCGGTGAAGGAGCCGACGTGCTGACGCGCGCAGGGCTCGTCGGAGACCTCCTGCCGATCCGGCTCGTCATCGACCTCGACCCCTCTGGAACGGTTAAGGCGAGCGAGGCGATTCAGCTCCTGCTGAAGACAGAGGAGGACATCGGTTACCGCATCGTCCGCGAAGCGATCGTGCGCGCGGAGACAGGCGCGACGCCGCTTGATCTTGAGGCGCATCGAAAGCCCCCACGAGCGACCCCGCGCCAGAGCGCTTCGGAGCCCAACGGCTAGTCGATGGGCAAGCGCGACTACTTGAGGAGCTTGATTCGCCAGAGCGCGGACCGCGCACGCGGGAAGCTCGACGGCGCGAACCGCTTGCCGTCGCTCCGAAAAGCGATCGCTGAGCTCAAAGAACGTCGCGCCAAGATCAGTGACGCGGATCTAACCCGGGCCGTCAGCCACGCCGAAGGTGTGCGCTCCGTTTCGGTCGCGACGCACGGCGGCGGACTGATCGTCGACGCCTCTTTCGATCGTCGCGAGGTCAACCTCCGCATCGGCATTGGGCGTGTTTCGTTCGCGCCGCGCGGAGCGAAAGAGATCCACTTTCACATCGCGCCGGAACAAAGCGCGCATGACCGCGAGACGCGCGTCATCGTGGGTGCGCTCGCGTCCGTCTTCGCGAACACGCTCTGGGGCGTCGCGCTCGCCAACGAAGAGATCGCGGGCGCCCCGATCGTGGAGCGTGCGGGCACGGGTCTCCGCGTGGACCTCCGGACCGTCCCGCGCGTCCGCGCCGCCCTCGCGCGCGGCGGCACCAGCCTCATCATCGACGCCCTCATGCTCAACGAGATAGAGGTCGAGGACGGCCACGTCTCGATGCGCCTCGGGCTCCCAGGGATGCCATGACGAAGATCCCACTTGTCGTCGTCATGTTCCTCGCGATCGCGGTCCTCGGCTGCGACGAGGACCGCGCGCGAAATGACGCCCGCCTCTTCCTCGATCGATATGAGACGATCGAGGAAGGCGACCTCGCTGTTCGGCGTCATCGCGTCGACGGCTTGGCGCGGCTCTCGGTCGGAGAGCCCGAAGTGGTCGCGACCCGCGACGCGTGCGCCGCGATGCACGACGCGATGCTCCGCGCGGAAGAGGCCACCGCGGCCGCGAGGCAAGCGGTCGCCGCCGTCGAAGCCGCCGCGCCATCGGAACGAACAGACCCCGCCGCGGCCGCCGACCGGCACATGGCCGCGGCACGAGAAGCGCTGACCCAGGTTCCCGAACTTGAAGAGCCGTGCCGGAGCAAGCTGCGGGACCTCCGCGCGCGTCACGCCGGCGGGCGACGCGACTGAGCTCGCGTGATCACAGCGACACCGCGGCGCGGAAGGCGGCCGAGACGCTCGATTGAACTTCCCCGGCGCTGTAGTACTACGTCTCTCGATGAAGTCGCTCCTCGCCTCCACCTTCCTCGTCACCCTCGCCGCGTTGGCGGGCTGCGATGATGCCCCCGCTGCTGGCGGGGACGAGAACGAGACCGCTGAGGGCCAGCCCGCGCTCGACCTCACCGGCGAGGTCGCCCAGCCACCTTTCGCGGTCTCCGGCGACCTCGATGGATTGATGCTCACCTACTTCGACGCGGAGGGCGCGCACGTCGCAGAAGGACGCGACGCGATCCCCGAGGCGTCTCGTGATCGCGTGCGGGTCGACTCACTGAACCTCGCGCCAAGTGAACGCCTCGATCCCGACTACGTCTACGTCGCGGACGTGAGGCACGAGGTCGACGGCGCTTACCCCGTTCGAAAGCTTCACCGCGACGCGCTTGAACAGGTCATCGATCAGGCGACCGGGGCGACGGCGCGACGCGCGGAAGCGCAGCAGGCCGCGCTCGCTCAAGCCGGAGGCGACGAAGACGCTGACATCATCATTTATGGAGCGGAGTGGTGCGGCGCGTGCAAGTCGGCCGCGAGCTACCTCCGAGGCCGCGGCGTGGCTTTTGTGGAGCGCGACGTGGAGCAGGATCCAGGGGCGCGGGCCGAGATGCAGCAGAAGGCGCAAGCCGCTGGTGTTCAGCCCAGCGGCATCCCGGTGATCGATTTTCGAGGAACGATCTTGACCGGGTTCGATCGATCCGCGATGGAGCGCTTGTTGTCGCAAGGCGCGCGCGCCATCTGAGCGGTCGCCAGCCGGCAGAACGAAAGAGAAACATGAAGAACGTACTGATGCTGCTCGCCTTGAGCGCGCTCGCCGCTTGCGGAGGTCGCTCGGCCACTACGGGAGTGGTGCGAACCCCGGTCGCCGCGCAACCGATCGAGACCGCGACCGGTGACGCCGCCCCCGAGCAAATCGCAGTGCAGATCATCGTCGTGGGTCACACTGGTGCTGACGAGTCATCCTCGACCCGCTCGCTCGAAGACGCGACCCGGCGCGCCGAGATGATCGCTGGCCTCGCCCGCGCATCCGGCGCCAACTTCCGCGAGCTCGCCACCCAATACAGCGACTCGCCTTCGTTCGAGATGGCGCCCCGACGTGGGAGCCGCGTGATCCCAGAGAGCGCCGAAGACACGGCCTGGACGCTCCAGGTAGGAGAGGTCAGTCGACCCGTCGCCACTTCGCGCGGGTTCTACATTTTCAAGCGTAAAGCGGATCCCGACACTGGCCCCACGCAGATCGGTGTCCGCCACATCCTGATCGCGTACGAAGGCGCGAACCGAGCCGACCCCACGGTCACGCGAACGGAAGAGGAGGCGGAGGCGCGCGCCGCGGAAGTCGCGCAGCTGGTCGGCGCGGAGGGCGCGAACTGGAACGCGATCTGTGCGGAGTACTCTGACGGCCCCACCGCGAACACGGGCGGTGACCTGGGCGTGGTTGGGCGCGGACAAATGGTCCGCTCGTTTGAGCGGGCGGCCTTCGCGCTCGCCGTGAACGAGACGAGCGGCCCCGTGCGCTCGCCGTTCGGCTTCCACATCATTCGGCGTCACCAGTAAGCCCTTCTCGTGGATCGCGATCACGAACACTTCGCGATCAGCGCGCGCGACCCGTTGGAACACGCCGCGTGACGATCATCCCCTTCCCCCTCCTCTCGCTGACCCAACCCGAGGTCAAGGCGCGCGCCAAAGAGCACGTCGCTCGCGGCGCGGGTGCGGCGAACCTGGTCTACCGCGACGCGCTTACGCGTGGCGCGCTCGCGCCCGAAGAGGTGGGGCTCGGGTCCGTCGCGGCCGAGGCGTGGCGACGCGCCTTCTCGGTGGACCTCCCCGAGGTCAAAGACATCGTCCGCGAAGACGGTCCGCTCGGAGAGACGGCGAAGGCCGTCGTCGCGCTCCACGACGGTCTCGAGAGCGAGATGGTCTGGATCCCGATGGGGCGCGGCCGGCACACGCTCTGCCTCTCGAGCCAGGTCGGCTGCAAGATGGGCTGCACGTTTTGTGAGACAGGTCGGATGGGGCTGCTCCGTCACCTCGCGGTCTCCGAGATTGTCGGCCAGCTCTTGGTCGCGCGTCGCGTCTTTGGATGGAGTCCGGACGACCCAGAGAACCCGGACGGCAAGCGGCGGCATCACAACATCGTGTTCATGGGAATGGGCGAGGCGCTCGACAACGCGGACAACGTCATCCAGGCGATCCGCGTGATGAACGATCCTGGCGGACTGGGGATCGCGCAGGAGCGCATCACGGTGTGCACGGTCGGACGGGTCGACGGAATCGCGAGGCTCAAGGACGCCGGCTTCAAGCGCTTGAACCTCAGCGTTAGCCTCAACGCCGCGACCGACGCGCAGCGCGACGCGATCATGCCGGTCAACCGAAAGACAAAGCTGGACGCGCTCCAGGCCGCTTTGGTCGCGTATCGTCCGCGGCGCAACTTCACCCTCGGCGTGAACTACTGCCTCATGCCTGGGCTCAACGATCAGCGCGAAGACGCGACCGGGATCGCGTCCTTCTGCGAGCCGCTGGAGCGCGTCCTCGTGAACGTCATCCCCTACAACCCAGGGAACGCGCCGCTCACCCGCGCGCCAACCGATGACGAGATCGATCGGTTCATCGGCTGGCTCCGCGAAGAAGGCCTCCCGGTCCGCAAGCGCATCACGAAGGGGCGCAGCGTCATGGCGGCGTGCGGTCAGCTCGGCAACGTCGAGCTTCGAGCGCGGGCGCGCGAAGACAAACGTAAGCGCCAGCTCCCGACGAAGAGCTAACGGCTAGCGCTCCATTTGCCCGTTCGCCGCGGGTGATGAGATAGATCTACTCGTCTCGCCAGCGCCGCGAGCGAGCGACGTCGACGCGATAAGCGTCCGCGCTCTCTTTCATCTGCGTGTCGGTCCACCCGAGCGTCTCGCCGAGGCGCTGAGCGACCGCGTCCGTCACGGCCGCGCCTTGATCACGCGCGCGGTAGAAGAGCTGCGTACGACGGATCATGATGTCGCTCACCGATGTCGCGAGCTCGCGAGTCGCGCCCCAGACGATCTCCGCGTGGACCGCAGGCCGTCCCTTCACGATACGGGCGGCCAGCTCACGGCGATCCCGACAGAGCTCCGCGACCTCGATCGCGCGCATGCCGTAGCGATCCGCCAAGTGCCGCGCGACCTCCCCGTCGACCGCGCCCTTGCCTGCGTCAAAGACCAGGTTCGCGACCGCGTCGTGATCGTCGTCTTCGGGCCATCCGACCGCGCCCGGGAGCGGATCGAACTCTGTCTCCGCGTGCTTGTAGCGGCGTCGCTCGCCGCGCAACCGCAGGTACTGCACCGCGTGGTCGACGACCTCTGCGGCCATCTTGCGGTACGTCGTGAGCTTGCCGCCCGCGATGGTGATGAGACCATCTTCGCCCATCAAGATCTCGTGCTCACGGCTCACCGCCGACTCGTCGACCTCGCCACCTTCGCTGGGAGGCGCGATCAACGGTCGCAGCCCCGCCCAGGTCGAGATGACGTCTTCGTGCTGGATCCGGTGCTCCGGGAAGTAGGCGACGGCCGCTTCGATCAAGTAGTCCACATCGTCTCGCGTCGCCGCGACGTCTGCGGGATCGCCTTCGAAGTCCGTGTCGGTGGTCCCGACGTATGTGTGGTCGCCCCACGGGATCGCGAAGAGCACTCGCTGGTCGGTCGGGTGGAAGCACACGACCGCGTTGGTGATCGGCAGGACCTCGCGCTCCACGACGAGGTGGACGCCCTTGGTCGGGCGCAACACCCCCGCGCCTTTCTTGGGCGTGCTCATCGCCATCGTGCGATCGGTCCACGGGCCGGTCGCGTTCACGACCACGCGCGCGCGCACCTCTTTGAGCGCGCCTCCCAAGGTGTCCTTCACGACCGCGCCACGAACGTGACCGTCTTTGCTCTTCAGGAAGCTCGTCACCTTCGCGCCGGTCGCGATCGTCGCGCCGTGGGCCGCCGCGTCTAGCGCGGTCTCCAAGGTGAGCCGCGCGTCATCGGTCGCGCAGTCATAGTAAAGCGGCGCGCCCTTGAGCTTCTCGACCGTCAAGGCCGGCTCCAGCTCTGAGACGTCCTTGGGCTTCAGCTTTTGGTGACGCTTGGGGGATCGAAAAAGCGAGAGCCCGTCGTAGATCCACATCCCCGCGTTGATCATGAAGAGGCTCTGACGCGCGTCTTCGTAGACCGGGAAGAGGAACCCGAGCGGGTTCACCAAGTGCGGCGCGAGATCCATCAAGATGCGGCGCTCACTGACCGACTCGAAGACCATCTGAAACTCGTAGTGCTCAAGATAGCGAAGCCCGCCGTGAACCAGCTTGCTCGACCGCGAGCTGGTCCCGAACGCGAGATCGTTCATCTCCACCAAGGCCACCGAGAGGCCGCGTCGGACCGCGTCTCGCGCGATCCCCACGCCGGTGATCCCGCCTCCGATCACGAGGAGATCAACGTCCTCCCCGAGCTTCTCCCACATCTCGTCACGTGTCGGCATGAGAGCGTTCTAGCATGATCGACGACAATGCCGACCGCGGCTCGGAACCGAGCCGGAGTTCGCGAGCGACAAGAAGAACCGCGAGACGAACTCCGGCAATACCCGGGAGCGAATGGTTGGCCGCGAAGGATCTCCAGCGAGCCAAGGACGAAAGAGCTCAGTGACGCTTGCGGTCGGCCTTCGCCTGCTTCGTCTCGCGGACCTGGCGGTCGATCTTGTCGACGACCATGTCGATCGAGGCGTACATGTTCTCCGACTCTTCGTGCCCGGCGTAGCGCTCACCGTCCGCGGAGAGCGAGACATCAACCTTGTGGAGATGCCGCTCGAGCGAAATCGTGACCTGGGCGTCTAGCGGTGCGCGAAGGAACTTTTGGAGCTTCGCGATCTTCTCCGAAGCGTAGTTCTTGATCCCCTCGGACGAGTCAACATTACGAAAGGTGAAGTTGATACGCATCGCGCCTCCTGCGTTCGCTCTCGACGAACATTCTTTGCGAGCGAGTAGCTCGCGTGGTTTTGGGGTGGCCGAAGGTCAGAAGTACTTCTTTCGCTTCGACGAAGAAAGGATACCAAGCATCTCGCGATATTTCGCGACTGTGCGACGCGCGATTTTGATGTCGCGCTCGCTCAAGAGCTCCACGATCTTTTGATCGGAGTAAGGAGCCTTGGGGTTCTCTTCGGCGATCATCTTCCGGATCGTCTGCTTCACAGACTCGGAGGCGATGTCGCCCTGGTTGCGGCGCTTGATCGCGCTGTTGAAGAAAAATTTCAGCTCGAAGATGCCGCGAGGGGTGTGAACGTACTTGTTGCTCGTGACGCGCGAGATGGTGCTCTCGTGCATGCCGACCGCCTCCGCGATGTCACGCAGGATCATTGGCTTGAGGTAGTCGATACCCTTGTCGAAGAACTCGCCCTGCTTTTCGACGATGGACTCGGTCACCTTGACGATGGTCTTGCGGCGCTGGTCGATGCTGCGGATGAGCCACTGGGCGCTGCGCAGCTTGCCTTGGATGTACTCCTTGGCTTTCGGGTTCTTCATCGCGCGCTGGTAGTAGCCGCTGATCTTGAGCTTCGGCATGCCGTCGTCGTTCGGGACGACGTAGTACTCGTCGCCGACCTTGTGCACGTAGACGTCCGGCGTGATGTAGCGCGGCTCCTCCGTTGCGTAGTCGCGCCCGGGACGCGGCTCGAGATCCGCGATGGCCTGCGCGATGTCGTAGATCTCTTCGACCTCGACCTTGAGGTCTCGCGCGATCGCCGGGTAGGCGCGCTTCTCCAAGTTGTGGAGGTGGTTGTTGATGACCTGAAGAACCAAGTCGTCCATCCCATGATGAACCGCTTGCACGCGGAGGCACTCCACGAGCGATCGGGAACAGACCCCGAGCGGCTCCATCAGCTGCATGTCTTGAAGGACCGCTTCTGCATCTTCCGCGTCAAGCCCAGCTTCCTTGGCGAGATGGGGGACGATCTCCTCAGGCGCCATCCCCTCCATCTTCAGGTAGCCGTCGTCGGTGAGGTTGCCGATCACCAAGGCCGCGAACTTTCGCTCGTCCTCGACGTAGCCGCCCATACGGACCTGCCAAAAGACATGGTCGCCAAGGTCTTCGGTACGGCTAAGCGTCTGGTCGACCCCCGGGAGCTCTTCGTCTGGGCCTCGACGAATGCTCGGCGCGGGCGCTTGCAGGGCGTGGTTGGCGAGGTACTCCTGCCAATCGATCTCGTCCTTCTTTTCCTGCGAAGGATCTGTCACCGCGCGGTCGTCTTCGGCCACCTGCTTGTCGATGGTCGTGCTCTCAGGCGGTGTGAGGGAAATTTCCTCTTCTCGCGCGGTCTCGCGGCTGTCCTCAAGGACCGGGTTTTCGAGCAATTCTTCCTGGACCAGCTCCGCGAGCTCCATCCGAGACATCTGCAGCAGCTTGATGGCCTGCTGAAGCTGGGGCGTCATCACAAGACGCTGCGTCAGAGCTAGATTCTGCTTTATCTCCATGGCCTGCCAGCAAGTATACGTGTGGAATTCGCGGATCGAAAGCCGTCGATGCAAATCGCGCACCATTTGGGCATATTCTTTGTTTCCGCACCTGCGGCGCCATCGCCGCGAGTTCTCCGCTCCGCTCCGGACCCCGCGCCTGAGCGCCTGTGCGGAAAACGATATTCTCTGTTCCGCACCGGCGGCCCCATCGCCGCGAGTTCTCGGGCGCTCGGCTTCGGAGCGAATCAGGAATTCGGATCGTCCTGGCGAAGCGCGGTCCGCAGGATACGCAGCGGCGCGAACACCTGACCGCCAACGCGACGTTCTTCTTCCCGCGACGCCTCCGCCTTGGCGCGGAGCTCACCACCCAGGTCCTGCACAAACGACAGGACAGCTTCCTTTAACGGAGACAAGAGCTCCGCACGCGCGTCCGCCCGGCTCCTCGCAAGCGCCGCCGCGAGTTCCGCCTTTTCGAGATCCGCGCGTGGCAGGGTCGCGTCAAAGAACTCCTGAAGCGCCCCGCCGCGAAGGAGCCCGCGTTGAAATCCCCAGTACGCGGAAAGCGAGGCCACCAGCACGGAGGTCACGCGCTCATCGAGGTCGGCAGGTCGTCGGTCTTCCATCGCGGTCAGGATCACGCGAACGACTTCCTGACGAAGCCGAGCGCGACACACGCGGAGGCGCGCCTCGAGCTGGCGCGAGAGCGCCTCGATCAAAAACGATCGATCCTCGCGCGTTACCACGTTGCGTTTTCGGAAGACGCCGTCGCTCCGCATCACTACCGAGAGCACTTCCTCGGCGGCGGCCTCGAAGGTGCGATCCTGTTCGCGTTCGAGATCACTCACCGCGTCCTCGATCACGCGATGAAGGAGGTACGTCGCCTCTTGCAGCGAGTCCGCGATCGCGTCGAGCGACGAAGCCTCTTGGGCGAGCGCGGCCCGCGCCGGTGCTTCTGCCGCGAGCGCGTCATCGAGGACGACCGCGAGCCGTCCCGAGCACGCGCGATGCTTCAGCTCGCGCGACCGCGAAAAGACCTCGCGCTCGAGATGGGCGAGCAGTTCGGGGAAGCCGCTCTTTGCATAGGTCCCATCGTCCTCGGCGATGCGCGCCTTGAGCGCCTTCTTCGCTTCGATCGGGATCGGAGCCGCGCCGAAGCCGCGCGTCACGACCGTCATCACTTCGTCGAGCTCGCCCTCTTTCAGGCTGTCCTTCTTGTTGAGCACTGGGACAATGAGCCGCCCCTCGGCTCGAAGTCGCTCGTGCATCTGCGTCTCGGTCAGCTTCCCGGCTTGGCGCGCATCAAAAACCCAGATAACCGCGTCCGCGCGATGCGCCGCTTCGTGCGCGAGGCGCGTGTGGTTCTCGTCGATCGCGTTCGTCCCCGGCGCGTCGAGGATCCACACGCGCTCCAGCGTTTCGTTCGGGAGCACAATCTCCACTCGATCGATCCCGCCCGTCTCCGCTTCCGCGTCCGCGAGCAGTGCCTTGAGGTCGGCATAGGCTCCAGTGCGTGAGGCGCGGTCCCGGCGAACGACGCGAACCATCCGCTCCGCACCGCTCCTCAAGACGTTGAGCGTCGCGGTCGTCGGCACGATCCCCATCGGCGCGACCTCGGCTCCGATGAACGCGTTGATCAACGTGCTCTTCCCCGCGTTGAACTCACCGAGGACGGCGAGCAGCAACGGTCGGTCAAGCTCGTCTCGAAGGGCTTGCGCTCGCCGCTCCACGTCGCGCAGGCCACGCTCTGCTCCGAAGGTCGCGACGACCGCGATGGCGGCCGCGAGATCCACCCCGTCGTCACGTTCAAAAAGCTGACGCAGCGCGAGCTCGCGCAAGCGATCACTATCAGCGCGATCCAGCTTCGTCCGCGCGATCGGGGCGACGTGATCAAGCGCCGTAAGCGCGCGTTGCGGATCACGTTCATGAAGCGCGCGCTGGGCTACCGCGAGCGCGGCCCGCGGCTCCGACGAAGCGTTCAGCTCCTCCCACGTGATCGCTTGGTCGCCCGCCAGAGCCCGCGCGATCCGCGCGACCGGATCGTCGCTCGCGACCGCCTCGATCGCCGCCGCCAGCCGGGTGAGCCGATCGCTATCGTCCAGAGGGGCGCACCGAACCGCGTCTCGCAAGAGGTCCGCGCGCGCTTCGGGCGGAGCGAACTCCGCGGCCTCCGAGAGCACATCGGCCGCGGCCGCGCCTGCTCCCGTCGCGACGAGCGTTTCCGCAAGCGCGACAAACGCCGCGCCGCCGCCACCCTTCCCGATCGCCATCCGCGCGAGCGTCTCGCTCTCGTCGTGGTCCCCTCGCCGCGCCGCGAGCTTCGCGCGCGCGATCAGCGCCTTCGCGGAATCTCGCCCGCGGAGCCACTCGCCCGCTTCGGGCGCGCCGACCTCGAACAAGGTGAGGCCGATCCGCTCAGCACGCTCCCCGGAGATCTCCTTCGCGTCACGCGACTTGAGCGCCGACGCGATGAGCCGAGCCTCGCTCACTTGGTTCGCGGAGATGTGCGCCTCGAGCAACGAGACATGCAGCCCGATTTCGTCCGGCAAGACCGAGAGCGCCTTCTTGAACTCCCGGACCGCGCGATCAGGCCGGCCGCGTCGTTGCTCGGACAGACCGCGGAGCGAGAGCGCGCGAGCCAAGCGCGCGTTCTCGGCGGGCGTCCGTTCACGCTTTTGCGCGAAGCGATGCGCCGCGTCTCGCGCGGCCGTCGCTGCCTCATCAAGGGCGCCCCGGGCGAGATAGTACTCCGCCGCGAAGAGCGCGATGTCGCTATCTGCCGGCGCCAACCGACGCGCTTCCCCGAGCGCCATCTCCGCGCCCTCATGGTTGTCATCCATGGCGTAGGCGCGCGCGAGACCGAAGTGCGCGGCGGGGAGCGACTCGCGCAGATTCACGGCGCGGTTGAACTTTCGAATCGCGGTCTCGACGTCCTGAAGGTCTAGCGCGCGCTCACCTGCGTAGAGCGCGTTCTGGAGATCTTCGGGCAAGAGAAGCTCGCTCGCCTCCTCCGCCGTCTTGCGAAGCTGCGCGAAAAAATCGTCGAACATGCCCACGCGCGAAGCCTACCCCGAAACCCACCAGGCGTAGACGGAGAGTCGCTCTCACCCGGAAGCGTTGCGCTGGTCGCGGCGCGCGTCGGACTTGCGTCGCGATGCTAGGCTCGGGCGTGGCCGCGGGTAAGGAGAAGAGCCGGATCGTTGTCGTGGATGACGACCGAATGACGCGTTCAAGCCTGCGCGGGCTCCTCGAGAAGCACGGACACGAAGTGGTCGAGGTCGAAACCGGCCAAGCGATCATTGAGCTGGTTCAGCAAAAGGACCGCATCGATCTGGTCTTGTTGGACGTCCTGATGCCTGGCCTCAGCGGCATCGACTGCTGTCGCCTGATCAAGTCCCTCACGAAGGACCGCTACCTCCCCGTCGTGCTCGTGACCGCGCGAGACAACAACTCCGCCAATCGCATCGAGGGTCTTCGGACAGGCGCAGACGACTACGTCTCCAAGCCCTTCGACGAGCACGAGCTCCTCGCGCGCGTGTCCAACCTGCTCCGCATCAAGGGCGTGCATGACGAGATCCACAGAGCGAAGGAAAAGCTGGCGACGCTGTCCGTTCGCGACGAGCTGACCGGTCTCTACAACTACCGCTACCTCAGCGAGCGCCTCGCTGAGGAGTTTGAGCGAGCGCGTCGTTACCAAGACCCGCTCGCGTGCGCGATGATTGATGTCGACCACTTTCGCGCGTTCAACGACGCGCACGGCAACCCCGCCGGCGACGCTGCGCTGATCGAGATCGCGGAGCGGCTCCGCCAGTCCGTCCGCGAGATTGACGTGGTCGCGCGCTACGGCGGCGAGGAGTTTGTGTTGATCTTGCCGAGCACTCATTTCTCGGGCGCGCTCGCTGTCGCGGATCGCGTTTGGCGCGCGGTGCGCGGTGCGCCGGTCCTCATCGATGGACAGGCCCTCCCGATATCAATCTCCATCGGCATCTCGATGTTCCCGAGCCGCGACGTCAACGAACGCGACGCCCTGCTCCACGCCGCCGAGCAAGCGCTCGGACAGGCAAAGGAGGACGGACGCGATCGCATCTGCGTCTTCCAGCATCAGCGCTACATCTATCGGCCGATCCCGACCGTCCCGCCGAAGCCTTAGCGCGCTCCGGCGATTTCGGCTGCGACGCTATCGGAGCTTGGGCGGCGGGTTGACCGGGACCTCAGCCGGCGCGCCGCAATGCGGACACTCGCGAACCTCCGCGGCGAACGCTCCGCCACAGTAGTTACAGAAGATGCGCCCCAGCGTCATGGTCTGGTTGATTTGCCGAAGCTCAGGATAGAGCGTCGCGAGCTCCGCGCTGCTCATCCGGTCGTCTTCATCGGCGGGCGACCAGATCACCTCCATCGCCGCGAGGGTGTGACCGTCCAGCGCGATGAACTCTGCGAGCAGGCGCTTGACCTGGGTCACGTCGCGCGCGTCCATCACGTCGATGAGCTCGCGCTTCGCGGCCACGACCAAGGTCACGACCACGAGGCCTTCGCCTTCTTCGGCGCGCGCTTGGAAGCGCGGCGCGGCGAGCGACTTTTGCGATCCATCGGCGTTGCGGATCAGCTCATGACGAAACCGTGTGCGCGCGTCTCCCGCGATCCGGCGGAAGGACGCCTCCGCGGCTTGTGGACTGAGCGGCTGGGCGTTAACCACCGCCGCGTAAAGCCAAGAGCTCTCGTGACGCCGGAAGGACATCGCGACGCGTCGCAACAAGTTCGCGAGCCCCACTTGGGTCGAGGTGTTTCCTTCGCGCGCCAGCTGGTCGAGCTCCTTCTGGAGGTGGGCGCGACCGCGCGCATCGAAAGCGAGGACGAGCGCGGAGATATCGATCTCGCCCCATCGCGTTTGACGACGCACCGGAACCGTTTGTCGCTTCGCGCTCGCGACGATCACGACGAAGAGCACGATGAAGAGAATGAAGCAGAGGACGCCGCCGACGCCGCCTCCCGATCCGGAGCTGTGGTAGGTCGTCCCGCTGCTTCCGCCCCAATCACTGGAACCGCTGCTCCAGCGCGTGCTGCCGCCCCCGCCCCAACTGCTGCTCCCGCCGCCCCAGCTTCCGCCGCCTCCGCCTCCGTAGCTCCCGCCGCCTCCGCCGCCGCCGCCAAAGCTGCCGCCTCCGAAGCTACCGCCGCTGCTCTGTGCCTCGGCGCTGGACGGAGAAAGGACGGGCGCCGCGACAAGGCAGACGCACAGACCCACCAACGAAAGCCCCACACGTAGGAACGTCATCGGCGGGACTTTCCCACAAGCGGAACCCATTGTCCCGAACGCCATCCTCCGAACGCCATCCTCCGAACGCCATTGACCCGAACTCGGCAGCAGCGACGCATGCTGTGCCACGAGACGAACTGCTTCCTCGCCTGAGGTCGTCGCCTCACTGGTCAAACGGCTTTACGTTCGCGAGCCCGCGAGGCAGCATCCCGCGCCATGCTGATTGAGCTCAACGGAGTCGAAAAGCGCTACGGAGAGCTCCGCGCGCTCAAGTCCGTGGATCTCGCGCTTGAGCCGGGTCGCATTGGGCTCTTGGGCCCAAACGGTGCGGGGAAGTCGACGCTGCTGAAAACGCTCCTCGGCCTCACGCCGCACGACCACGGGAGCGTGAAGGTTTTTGATCGAGACGTCGCCCGCGATCCCTTCGGTGTTCGATCGCTGATCGGTTACATGCCGGAGGGCGACTCTGTGTTGCCGCAGCTCAACGCGCTTCAGTTCACCGCGTTCGCGGGGGAGCTCTGCGGCCTCCCGCGTTCGGAAGCCGTGGGTCGCGCTCACCAGGTGCTCCACTACGTGGGTCTCGGCGAAGCGCGCTATCGAAAGCTCGGCTCGTTCTCGACCGGCATGAAGCAGCGCTGTCGACTCGCCCAAGCCCTGGTCGGAGACCCCAAGCTCCTGCTCCTCGACGAGCCCACCAGCGGTCTGGATCCGCGCGGACGCGACGAGATGCTTGACCTGATCCGCGACATCCGAGAACGAACCGGCGCGAGCGTGATCCTGTCGACGCACATTCTCCCCGATGTCGAGAAGACCTGCGATCAGGTCGTCGTCATCGCGGGCGGCGCGATCCTTTACGCGGGCGCCCTCGCCCCGCTCGTCGCGAGCGAAGAAGGCGTCTTTGAGGTCCGCGCGAAAGGCGAGCCCGGGAAACTGCGCAACGCCCTTGAGCTAGACCGTTGCGTCGTCACGATGCGCGGGACCGTGCTCGAGGTGCGCGTCCCCGAAGGCGAAGGCGCGCGCTACATTTTGAAGAGCGCGCGGACCGCGAACGAGCAGGTCCGCCACCTCTCACCGCTCGTCAACACGCTCGAGCGGGCCTTCTTGCAGACGCTCGACGCCGCCGGCCACTCGGTCGACGGGCATGACGCCCAAGCGTAGCGACGACGCGACCATCAAGACCGCGGCGACCGCCATGGTCACGGCCCCCTCGCCGATGCTCACCGAGGTCTCGACGCCGACGCGTTCCGCCACGTCCGAAGCACCGCGCCAGATCTGATAGAGCGTGTAGCCGATCGATGTCAGCGCGACGATCGCGAGCGCCGGAATCGCGACGCGTGACGCGCGCATCTCCCAGGGCGAGCGTCGACGCAAAAGGATCGCGACCGCGGTCACCGCGATGGCCGGCACCATCCACAAGTTCGCCGCTTGATGGGTCGCGATCGCGAAGCCGCTCGCCCGCAGCTCTTGGTCCGGATAGGTCGCGGTCACGAAGCGCAGCATGAACCCAACGAACATCAGCGCCGCGCTCAGGAACACCCACCCTCTGCCGAACCGAAGATCATAGGGCGCGACCCTCTCTTCGTCTCCGGGGAGCGAGGCCTCCTGCATGCTGGGGAGCTGTGTGAACGGGACCAACACAAGCTCGTGATCAGGACACTCTTTCTCTCCTTCGAAACACTCGCGACAGAAGGGGCAAAAGAGGAGCGCGTTGGGATCGGCCACGTCGCCATCGTGCGTACGCGCTTTGCGACTCGCAAGGACGTCCCGCTTGCCAAGTCCGACGGGCCTGACTCTTCTCGTCAACCCGTCCCCCGCGTGGTAACGAAAGGTGTGGAAATTCGGGGAATCACGAAGGACGATTTCGACACCGTCGTCTCGGTACTCGACCGCTGGTGGGGCGGCCCTTCTGGCCAGCGCGCGGATCCCATCTTCTTCTACGAGTTCGGAGCGACCGGCTTGGTGGCGGAAGAGGACGATGAGGTCGTCGGCTTCTTGCTTGGGTTCGTCGCGCCCACCGAACCGCGAACCGGATACATTCACCTGGTGGGGATCGACCCTGACTGGCGTCGACGCGGCGTGGGCAACCAGCTCTACGCGCGCTTTACGGCGCAGTGCCGAGCCTATGGGGTTACGCAGCTCAAGGCGATCGCGGCAGTGGGCAATGACGGGTCGGTGCGTTTTCACGAAGCGCTTGGCTTTACCGCCACTGAACACGCGGCGTATGCGGGGCCGAGGCGACCACGAATGGTGTTCGTCAAGACCCTCTGAACACGCGCCCGTACACTGATCACGCGCTCTCGTTCGACGCAGAGATCGCGTGCTGATCGTGCAAGTGGTTCGTCATTCGGTTTTGATCCGATCTATAGTTCCGCCTAATGGAAAGGACTCCATGACGTATTCCGGATCAGAACGTGCGAAGACCGCCCGCGAAGAATTAGGGCAAGCGCTCCACGCCTTGCAGTCGGATCCGAAGATCCCTGAGGATGTGATGGCGGTCGCGCAGAACATCGCGCAGTCCATCGGCGCGCTGTTTGAAGCGGAGCGCTCCTCGAGCGAAATCGACGGCAAGGCTTGCGTGAAGAACGCGATTCGCTCCCTCGGTCAGACCCTCGCGCTCCTGCAGGACTCACGCTCAAGTCACGACGGCATTGGTGTCGCGACAAACGTGATCGCGGGCGCAATGAACCAGCTCTACCCGCTGACGACCGTTGGACCGCCGCGCCCCCCCGGGCCACCCCCACAGGTCACGATTCCCAAAGCGCCTCCACCGGTCGTCGCGTCGACGGGCAGGAAGTTCGCGCCACCACCGCGCGTCGCTGAGCCGACCCTCGCGCAGGCCCCCTCGCCTGTTCGGCAACCCCCACCGCCTCCCGCCGCGCCCGCGCCCGAGCCTGCACCTCTGCCCATCGCGCACGTGAGCCCGGCCCCGCCTCCCCGCGCTCCGCGAAACAGCCAGATGCCGCCCAAGGCGCCGCCACCATCGGGCGAAATTCTGGATCTCGAAGCGAACATCGGCGCGACCACGCAGTCCAATTTCTATGTTGGGTTCAGCGGCGAGGTCTCGCACGGCGGCGTCTTCCTCGCGACCTACGAAGTCCTCCCCAAGGACACGCACGTCAACATGCTGGTGACCTTGCCCGGCGGGTATGAGTTCCGTACGCGTGGATGGATCCGCTTTGTCCACGATCCCTTCGACCTGAACTCGGACTCCGAACCCGGCATCGGCATTCAGTTTGTCGACGGGCTGCAGGCCGAAGACCGTTCGCTTGTGCTGCGTTTCCTGCGCAAGCGTCCCCCGATGTTCTACGACGACTGAAGACGTGGGAGCAGACCAACGAGGTGGACACCGGATCGCTGCGATGAACGCGGCGCGGGTCGCCCGTGACGCGCTCGCGCAGTCGCTTCTCCGCGTCCCCGAGCTCGGCGAAATGGACTGGCTCAGCGTCGGCGTCACGCGCGCGGTCGGCGACCTCTATGCGGCGGAGGTCTACGCCAAGACCAAGGGTCTCGCGCGTTCACTTGAGTCTGCCGTTTCGCATCTGGGGAAGACCCTCGGTCGCGCGCATGTCGCGCCGAGTCCCACCTCCGAAATCGGCGAGCTGACCGCCGCCATCGCGCGGGCGCTCGCTGTTCTTCACCCCGCCTGGAGCGCGCTCGCGAGGACCGAACGACGCGAGAGCACCGAACCGTTCCCGCTTCACGGGGATCGCGCGGAGCGCCGTGAAGGCTCTCGGGTCGCCCTCCGCGCCGATGTCGGCTTCGAGAGCGACACCCACTTCTACACCGGCGTGACCGGCGATCTCTCCGACGGGGGGCTGTTCGTCGCGACCGACGAGCTGCTGTCCAAAGGAACCAAGGTCACCGTCTCGTTCGTGCTTCCCGAGGGCTACCAGGTCGTCGCCGAAGGCCGAGTCGCGTGGGTTCGCCAAGGCGGCAACGGACCCAAGGGGATGGGCATCGCGTTGGCCAAGCTCCCAAGCGAGAGCATCCTGGCGATCAAGGCGTTCATGGCGCGTCGCGAGCCGACCGCGGTTTGATCATACGCGCCGCCACACCCTCGGATTGAGGCGACTCCAGCTTTTAGGTTCACGCGGCGCTTTTGCGGCAGCCTGCTAAGGTCAAAAGATGTTTCTGCGCAAAGCAGCGATTCGCGCGGTGCCCAAGTACGCGGTGGTCGACGCCGGGTTCGTGGACGCGGTCGAGCAAACGCTCGACGCGGAGAGCGAAGACCTTCAGGGCTGGCTCGATCGCGGCTTCGCGGAGCTCGATCGACGTCACCCCGCGATCGGTGAATGGGCCGCGGCCGCGCTCGCCGAGACGCACGATGAGCTCGTCCAGTCGCTCGGCTACTTCCTTACCGTCGTCGTCTATATGACGTTCCGGGAAGCGTTCCCCCGCCGTCTCTCTGACATCGACGATGCCGCGCTACACCTCGCGGAGGGCACGCTGAGCGCCGACGAAGAGCTTCGCGAAAACGACCCCTCCGAGATTCTCGATAGTGATGATGTCGTCGCGATGGGGCAGCCCGCGGTCGTGGCGTACGTGCAGCATCACGTCGGCGAGGCGCTTGAGCAGGCCGGCGAGGACATCTCGCTAGAGCAGCTCGATCGCGTCTATCGCGCGGTGCTCGTGCTCGTGATCACGCTCAGCCACGCCGTGATGTCTCCGAGCGGCGAGGTCGGTCCGCCCCGCGAGTTCCTGGCCTGACTCCAACCTTGGGCACGCCGAAGCGTCCGCCCAGGGTGTTGTTGCGGAAACGAGAGTTCCCCTGTGAGTGCCGCGAGCCTTCGCGCGGCCGCGCCTCTGATTTAAAAAACAACGTTAAACCGCAGCACCTCGGAACCTTTGGGACGGGTCGCTGTCTTATCTTCCAGAGCGACACGGCTATTCGTCGGGAGGCGCTCGGAACGCGAGGCAAGTATGACGAGGTCCACCGAACCGGTTGGGCGCACGGGACCGGTGCGCCCGTCGCAAGAAGTTGGCGCGATGACGCGCGCGATGAACGCCGCGAGAGATCCACGCACGGGTCCCCGCACGCTGCGCGTCGCGATGGTGCGGGACGGGAAAGTCGTCGCCGAACATCGAACACAGAACGAAGACGTCACCATCGGGACGTCTACTCGCGCGCACTTCACGGTCGCGAGCGGTCCGGAACGTCACGCGCTCTTTGTGTTTCGTAGAGGCGCGCTTCGACTCGACGTGCCGCGCGACGCGGAGGCCAAGGTCACGCCCGCGCCGATCGACGACGTCCTCTCTGCTGACGCGCGCGGCCGGATCAAGTTCAGCGACGGAACGACGGTGCTCTTCCAGCGCATCCCGACGCCGCCCGTAGTCGTCCGCGCGCAGCTCCCCTCGGTCGTCCGCGGAGGTTTCTCCGGAAACGTCGACTGGACCTTCACGGCCTTTGTCGTCGCGACCGCGATGCTCATGACCGGCTTCCTGATCGCGCTGGAGAACCATGACTGGCCGATCGAGAACACGCTCGCGAGCCAGATCCGAAACTTCGAGGCCATCTTCGAGGAGCCGCCGATGCCGGAGCCGCCCGACGATGAGTGGGCTCAACAAGACCCGCCCGACGATGACGATGAGGTGGTCGCGACAAATGAAGACGAGCCGACCGAGTCGCGCGAGGCGCCGACCACGCGCGAACCCCGCAACGCGCGGCGGTCTCCCGCGGATCGGGCCGCCGAACAAGCCGCGCGGATCGCGCAAGCCACCGCAGAAGCCGAAGCCCAGATCCTCTTGCTCGGCGCCCGCCTCGACAATGAAGCCGGTGCGTTCCGCGATCTCGTCGGCGCCGGTGCACCCATCGCCGAAGCAGCAGAGGTCATGCGTCAGGTCGACGGGGTCTCGTTGCACGCGAGCAACGACCGCGTGGTGACCCGCTCCGCGGAGAACCACGGCAACCGCTGCATCGGGACTCGCTGCCTCGGGGCGCGTGGTCGCAGCGTTCCGATGGAGCGGGAAGCGGGCATGGAAATCGTAGAGCAGATCATCCGAACGCGGGTCTCGCTCACTCGCGCCGAGCCGCTCGACCCCGGCGAGTTCGACGACCAGCGCGTGATCCGACGCGTCCGCGGAAAGCGTCGCGCGGTGCGAGCCTGCTACGAGCGGATCCTCGGTCGCGAACGCGACACGCGGGGCCGAATCACCATCGAGCTCACGGTGCAACGCGCCGGGAACGTCCGCGCGCGCGCCGTCGACAACTCGACCGGCTCCAGCGCGCTCGCGTCGTGCATCACGAGACGGCTCAACAGCATCCGGTTCCCGACCGGTCCCGAGCGCCCAGTGGACTACCGCTTCCCCTTCATGTTCGACCAGCCCGACTGAAGCCGCTCGCTAACGCGTGCGCGGCGCCGACCAACCCGATGTCGTCACGCGCGCACAAGGTCACCTCAAGCGCCCTGACGACGTCGGTCATCGGGGCCTTGTCGTCGAAGCCGCAAAAAAAGTTGGCTCGAGCGCGTACCGCGAGCGCACCCACGAACAAACGCGGCGCGAGGCCTCCACAAACGATGATGCGCGACGGCAAAAGAGACAGCGCCATGTCGGACACGGTCGCGCCATAAGCACCACAGAAAACGTCGACAGTCGCGAGCGCGTGGTTGTCCCCCGCGATGGCCCGAGACGTCACCTCGTGAGGAGCGGCCGCCTCTCCCGAAAGCGCGCGATGGATCGCGGCGAGGCCTGAACCGGACACGACGTCTTCCACCGTGACGCGCCCCTTGTTGTCCCTGCCGATCGCTTTGGCGACCGCCCGTTCTTCTGGTGTCCGCGGCGCGAACGTTCGGTGGCCGGCTTCGCTCGCGCAGACCTGACCACCAACTCGGAACGCGGCCCCCAGCCCTGTTCCCGCCCCGATCACGAGCGTCCGCCCCTCCCCGTTCGCGCGCCCTTCTCGGAGCGAGATCAGTTCTTCTCGCGGCAGCGCGCAAGCGCCGAGCGTCGCGGCGGTGAAGTCGTTCAGCAAGGTGACCGTCGCGCGGAAGCGCTCAGACAACGCGCGCTCAGTGACCACCCACGGCAGGTTCGTCGCGCGGCACTCCCCCTCACGAATCGGCCCCGCCAACGCGAGCGACATCGCCTCGACGGTCTCACCCTCGAGAAACGACGCGACCGCGTCTCCCAGCGACGAAAACGATGCGCTCGAGAGGCTCGCTTCGCGCACCGCTTCGCCTTTCGCCACCAGTCGAAACCGCGCGTTCGTTCCGCCCACATCTGCGAAGAGCGCTCTCATCGACGAGGAGCATACCCGTGGTAAGCCTCCCTGGTGAGGATCGTCGGCATTGACTACGGGCGCGCGCGGATCGGGATCGCGTGGTCCGACGAGAGCGGCCGGATCGCGCTCCCCAAGGACACCGTCAACCTGCGCAAAGGCGACAGCGTGGCCGGCCGGGTCGGGCTCGCGCTCCAAGCGCTCGTCGATCAAGACCGGAGCGCCTACGAAGAGCCGCTTACGATGAAGGAAGCGATCGCGCGCCTCGTCGTGGGGTTACCGCTGCGGCTCGACGGATCCGAAGGTGAGGCGGCGCGTCAGGTACGCGCCTTCGCGAAGACGTTGCGGAAGAAGACCAAGCTCGAGATCGTCTTCTGGGACGAACGCCTGACGACGGTGTCTGCGGAGCGCGCGCTGTCCCAAGTCGACGTTCGTGGGCGCGCTCGCCGCGCCGTGGTAGACCAGACCGCCGCTGCGATCTTGCTCCAGAGCTACCTCGACGCGCAGCCCTCCACCGACTCGTGGCCACCCGACGAAAGCCTGCCCGCAAAAGCAGCGGATCCAAAAAGCGAGCGACCCGCAAGCGGACCTCCAAGCGCCCCGCGTCCAAGCGCCCGTCCAAGCGGCCACCCAACGCCAAACGGTGGGCCACCCGAGCGCGATCCCTGATCGTCACCTCCGCGTGCCTCCTCACCCTCCTGGTGCTCGGCGTGTTCTCCTGGATCGTCATCGGGTACCCCCGGCAGCGCGGTCCGAGCGAAGGAACGCGTGCTGAGGTCACGATCGCCCCAGGCGCGCGAATCGAAGAGGTCGCCGCCACCCTCGGTGAACGCGGCGTCTTACGACACCCTCGACTCTTCACGATCTACATGCGCTGGATCGGTGGCGACGAACAGCTCCGCGAGGGCACCTTCTCACTCTCCGATCAAATGACTCCTGCGCACATCGCGCGCCGCATCGCGCTCGGGTTCGGGAGCGCGCCGGTCCGGGTCACGATCCCGGAAGGGTTCAACCGCTTCGATGTGGCCGAGCGACTCGCGGAGAACGGGGTCTGCAAAGCGGACGAGTTTCTCGCGGCGACGGTCGACCCTGAGGTGCTCGCGCGTGAGGAGGTCTCCGCCGCGAGCTTCGAGGGCTACCTCTTCCCCGACACCTATGAGCTCGCGACTGACATGCGCCCCGCGATCGTGATCAAGCGGCTCGTTCGAACCTTCCGTCGCCGCGTGATTCCCTTGATGGACGAGGACGCGGCCGCGCTCGGAGCGCTTCGAGAGCAGCTCGGTTACGGCATCGACGACGTTCTCATCTTGGCGTCGGTGGTCGAGAAGGAAGCGGCGGTTCCTGACGAGCGCGCGCGGATCGCGGGCGTGTTTCTCAACCGTCTACGCTCCGACGCTTTCCGTCCGCGGCATCGCTTGCAAGCCGACCCGACCGTGTCCTACGGGTGCCTCCACGATCCCGCGAGCGCGCCCAGCTGCGCTGGGTTCAACGGGCGGATCACGCGCGCCATGCTCAACGACCGCGCGAACCCCTACAACAGCTACCGCCACGGCGGCCTCCCGCCGACCCCGATCTGCAACCCCGGCCTCGCCACGCTTCGGTCCGTGCTGCGCGCCGAGGAGCACGACTTCTTCTACTTCGTCGCGCGAGGCGGACGTCGCCACGCGTTCAGCCGGGAGCTCACTCGGCACAACAAGAACGTGGATCGCTTCATCCGGAACGAGTAGCCGCGTGACCGACCTTTTTGACGGCGGCCAACTGGACCTCTTCGCCCCAGAGCGAGGAAGTCGAGGCGCACCGCTTCGGCACGATCCCGAGCTCGTCTCCCTCGCCTCCCGCGTCCCATCACGGGTGCACCTCGGGACGTCCAGTTGGACCTTCCCGGGTTGGCGCGGACGCGTCTACCGGCGCAGCTATCGCGACAAGAAAGACTTCACCAAGACCTCGCTCTCCGAGTACGCCGCCTACCCGCTCTTCCGAACCGTGGGGATCGACCGCAGCTACTACGCGCCGCTGACCCGAGACGAACTCAGGGGCTACGGGGAACAGCTCCCCGACGACTTCGCTTGCGTGATGAAGGTCCCGAGCGAGATCACGACGCGCGTCTTCCCGCAGCACCCGAGTCAAGGGGCGCGCGCAGGTCAAGTGAACACGGGCTTCCTCGACGTCGCGCGCTTTCGCGATCAGGTCGCGCAGCCGATCCTCGACGCCTTCCTTCCGCACCAAGGGCCGCTCGTGTTGTCGATCCCGCCCGGTCCAGGAGGAGTGAACCCGCGCGGCTTCGCAGACGCGGTCGGGCGTTTCCTGCGTGACGCGCCCACCGAGCTGTCCTACGCGTTCGAGCTGCGGGACGCGCGTCTGTTCACGGACCGCTACTTGGACACGCTGCGTGATCACGGGGCGACCCACGCGCTCAACTTCTGGCAACGGATGCCGACCTTGGGTGAGCAGCTTCAGCGTGGCGCGCTCCTCCCGGGTCCGGTCGTCGTTCGCCTGATGCTCCCGCCTGGGCAGCGCTACGCCGATCTCAAAGAAGCGTTCGCGCCCTTTGATCGCCTGGTCGCGCCACAGCAGGGAATGCGAGACGACGTCGCGCGGATCATCGCGCAGACCGAAGACCTCAATCAGCCGCTTTTCATCATCGCGAACAACAAGGCCGAGGGCTGCTCGCCGCTTACGCTCGAAGCGATCGCCGCCGCTGTGTTCAAAGACTCTCCCCAAACGCGGTGAGCCTCTTGGGCTGAAGCGCGAGCCGGTCCGCGCCGCGCGAATCACCCTGGCGTCACTTCCGAAGACCTGCGGGGGGGCAAACTCATCCTCAGGGACGTACCCTACGCCGCATGGCAGATCTTTCGGATGGGGAGTCGGTTGAGGTTTCGGGCTCGGGGAGCGCGATGTACACGCTCAAAAACGATGGCGGGGTGTTCTCGTGCACCTGCCCGGCGTGGCGACACCAGTCTCTCGGGATCGAGCGGCGCAGCTGCAAACACCTGAAGCGGTATCGCGGGGAGGAAGCCGAAAAGGAACGACTTGGTGACGCCTACAAAGCAGGTCCCGTTCGCCGCAAGAGCTCAGGCAAGAGCGCGAGCGGCGGCAAGAAGACCGACGGTGCTCCGGTCCTGCTCGCGCACAAGTGGAAGAACGACATCGACCTCTCCGGATGGTGGGTGAGCGAGAAGCTCGACGGCGTCCGCGCATACTGGGACGGCAAGACGTTCTTCTCGCGCCTCGGCAATGAGTTCCTCGCGCCTGCGTGGTTTACCGAAGGGTTCCCTGACACTCCGCTCGATGGAGAGCTCTGGGTCGCGCGCCAAGAGTTTCAGAAAACCGTGAGCATCGTCCGTCGCCACGATCGCGGAGAGCAATGGAAGCAGGTGAAGTACGTCATCTTCGACGCGCCCTCCTTTGACGGTCTCTTCGAGGAGCGGGTCGCGTACATGAAATCGCTACCCGCGCATCCGTATATCTCGGTGTTGCCGCACGAGCCGTGTCGCGACGAAGCGCACTTACGCGAAGAGCTCGCGCGCGTAGAAGGCCTCGGCGGTGAGGGGCTCATGCTCCGGGAGCCGAAGTCGGCCTATCACGTCGGTCGCTCGCACAGCCTCTTGAAGGTGAAGACGTTCCACGACGCCGAGGCGGTCGTGATCGATTACGTCCCCGGCAAAGGAAAGCACAAGGGCCGAACGGGCGCGCTCGTCATGGAGCGCCCCGACGGCGTGCGCTTCAACGTGGGCACGGGGATGAGCGACCGGGAACGGGAGAACCCACCGGAGGTCGGCGCGGTGGTCACCTATCGCTTCCAAGAGCTCACCAAGGACGGCGTGCCGCGCTTCCCCTCCTATGTCGGCGTTCGGGTCGACGTCGAGATGACCGCACCGTCACTCGCGGGTGGAAACGTGGGCGGGGCGCCGAAGCCCGCGACGCGTCGCGTCGAAGCGGGAAATAAAGACGAAGCCCTCGCGTCCATCGACGCACAGATCGCTGAGCTCACGATTCGACTCGCGGAGCTTCGCGAGCGTCGCTTCGCGCTCGCCACCAACGCGCCAGCGCCTGGGTCCAACACGCCTACGACGTACCCACCCGCGCGCAAACCGTCTCGCCCCAAGATGGCGGCGCAACCCAAGAAGGAGCCGCCCAGCGCGGAACAGAAGGCGAAGGCAGCAGCGGTCGCCAAGGCGTCACAGAAACCGACCTCGACCTCGTGGGACTGTTACGTCTTTGAGGGCGGCGGCTCCAACAAGTTCTGGGACATCCAGGTACACGGCGCTGCGTACACGGTTCGCTACGGGCGCGTCGGGACCAATGGGCAGACGCGAACGAAGCAGTTCGCGAGCCCCGCTGAGGCGACCAGCGCCGCGGAGAAGATCACCGCGAAGAAGGTCGCGAAGGGATATGGCGCGACGTAGCCTTGGCTACGTGAGCCAGGCCGCGCGAGCGTGAACACCGACGACCCACACGGACAAGCGCGGCGCGCGCACCTCTTACGTGTCCTGTTTTCGTGCGAGCTGGTCGCTTGGGTCGCCGGTCTCGTCGTCGCCGGTTCCAGTTACGCCGAGCGCGGCCCGCTCCCAGATCACGTTGAGACGATCTGGATCGTGGTCCTCGCGACCTTCGTCCTGCTCATCGTCTCTTCGCTCATCCGCCTCTTCATCGGTCGCGGCCTCATCTCCGGGCTCCTCTTTCGTGATCGCCCCGGGCTCCAGGCGCTCACCGTCGTGGGTCGGATGATGACGCTCTGCCCCTTCATGGCGCTCGTCACGATGCTGACGAGCGCGGGCTGGCACGCCTGAACGCTGAACGCACGGTTGGCGTGGCGAAGCGGACGCTCCATCATGCGGGAATGAACAACGACGCGAGCCGGCCCCTAGCGGTCCTCCGAGCGCTCCTCGACGCGGTCGACCGGGACGTTCTCCAGCTCCTCGCGCGGCGGATGGGTCTCGTCGCAGAAGTGGCCGCGTACAAACGAGAGCATCGCGTGAAGATCCGCGACGCGAAGCGAGAGCGCGAGATCCTCAAGGACCGCACCGCGCGCGCTGTCCGGCTCGGCCTCCCGGAGTCCGCGATCGGTTCGATCTATCGACTCGTCCTCCTAGCGAGCCGCGATCGCCAAGCCGCCCTTCGCGCCGAGGTCCCGCCAGAACACGACCCCAAGACGATCGCGATCATCGGCGGGCAAGGCGGCATGGGGCAGCTGATGGCGCGCCTCTTCGCGGACCTCGGTCACGCGGTGATGGTCGCCGACGTCGGGACCAAGCTCACGAACGTCGAGGCGGCAAAGGTCGCGGACGTCGTCGTCATCAGCGTGCCCATTCGCGAGACCGAGCGCGTGATCCGCGAGGTGGGTCCGCATGTCCGCGCGGGCTCCTTGTTGATGGACGTGACCTCGATCAAGCGGGCGCCGCTCGCCGTGATGCTCGAGGTCACCGAAGCCACCGGCGCCAGCGTCGTCGGCACGCACCCAATGTTCGGGCCGGGCGTGAACACGGTGCAAGGGCAGCGCGTCGTGGTGTGTGAAGGGCGCGGCGACGCCTGGCGAGATTGGGTCAAAGAGACGCTCCTGGCGCGCGGTCTCCTGGTGACCGACGCCAGCCCCGAAGAGCACGACCAGATGATGAGCGTGGTGCAGGTCATGAACCACTTCCAGACACAGGTGCTCGGGCTCTCGCTCGCGCGCTTGGGGATCCCCTTCGAGCGGACCCTCGACTTCACCTCGCCCGCCTACCTCATGGAGACCTACGTGACCGCGCGTCACTTCGCGCAGTCTCCCGCGCTCTACGGGCCAATCGAAATGGAGAACCCGGAGACGCAGAAGGTCACCGAGACCTTCGTCGCGAGCGCCCAAGAGCTTTCAGAGATTTTGACGACGAGCGATCAGCAACGCTTCGACAAGGTCTTCGCCGAGGTCTCTTCGTTCTTCGGCGACTTCACCGAAGAGGCGCTCGAGCAGTCCCGCCACTTGATCGGGAGACTGGTGGAGCTGACCGCGGGCCGCGCGTAATGGGAGACGTCGCACGCCTCGTCGAGAGCTCGGCGAACCCCTCTCTATCCGTCGACCATCACGGCGTGACCCTCGGCTGGGTCGGCGTCTACGGGCCGGTCATCGCGCGCTTCGCTTCCTTGCGCTCGCTCGCTCCCGACTGGTGCGAGCATTTGGGTAAAGAGCGCAGTCCGTCGCTCGGCGCGCCTCGCCTCTCGCGGGGCGGAGGCAAGCTCGCCGTCGCGTTCGACCAAGCCAACGGGGTTCACCTTTGGGTCGGCCCGGGTCGCGAACGCTGGTTCCTTCCCGGCGCCGCACAGGCCGCCGTTTGTCATGACGGCTCAACGCTCCACGTCGTCGGCATCGACGAGCGCGGTATCGTCGTCGGTCGCCAAGCCGACGATGGTTCAGCCGTCGAGACCATCGCGACGCGCGAGCAAGCCGCCGAGTTCACGGTCACCGCTTCGTCCGCAGGAGGCGTCTTGGTGGTCTACGCGACGCGGGACCGTGAGGGCATCGGTGTGGCCCACGTTCACAACGGCGAGGTCCGCGATGTGCAACACCGCGTCGGCACCCGCGTCGAAAACCTCCGCGCGATCGCGATCTCGAGCCGCACGATCGTGACCTTCGGAGAAGATGTCGCCATGGCGATTGAGCTCTCTCCCTCAGGAACGCTCCGGGAACGCGCGCATCCAATCGCGGCTGGGGCTCGGTGCGCAACCCCGCTCTGGATCGGAGACCGCTTCGCTTTTCTCGTCCGGGCAGATGACGACCTGGTGCTCGTCACCGAAGAAGGCGACCGTCAGCTCGTCCGAGAGAACGCTCCCCGGGGAGACGTCGCGGTCGCCTACTACGGAGGAGAGCTCGTGGTGGCTCGGATCGCCCGAAGCGAACGCGGGCTCGACGAGCTCAAGCTCCTTCGCTTTAACCGGAGCGACGGAATGACGCAGGAGCCGACCATCCCGTTGATCCCGACGGACCTCGCGGCGCGCTCGTTCGGGCTGGATGCCCGCGACCTGGTCGCGCGGGCGGCGTCGACGCGGAGAGACTACCGAGGTGGGTCCGCCATCTCATGCGACGTCGATCGGCTGACGCTGGCCACGCGACGCGACGAAGCCATCGTCGAAGCGAAGATCGTGTTCGACGAGGAGATCGAAGTGCACCTTAACGCTTCGCGTGTCGGCGTTGTCGAGAGCGTGTGGAGCCGTCTACGCGATCGCGTGCTCCCGCGGTTCGGCGAGCTGACGCGCCTCGAGGAAGCCGAACGAGAGCATTGGGAGACGCTCACTCAAGAGCGGCTCGCGCGAGTCGAGGTGTCGCCGCGCACAGGCACGATTCGCGTCCACGTATCCCTCGACTCGCTTCCAACGGCGGCACAGCTCGCCCGATGGTTGAGCGAACTCGACGCGCGCGCTGAACGGGCCTGGGCCGACCTGGCTACTTGAGCCGTTTCTTGAGCGCCTCGAGCTCCGCGTCGATCTTGGACTCAAGGTCCGCCTCTGACCTCGCGCGCTCGGCCGAACCGTCGCCCTTCGCGTGACGCGTCGCTTCGGCGACGGGTTCTGTGGGCAGCGGCTCAAGCCCGATCGGTAGACCCTTCGGGAGCGCGCGGCGGCGACCTCGTCCCGCGACGTACGCCTCTTTGGAACGCGCGACGATCCGATCGATGGACGAAGCCCCGTCAAGCGCAGCGATCTTGTCGCGACGCGCGGCGAGCGTGGCCGGCACCAGCGCGACCTCGAGCTCCACCGCGAGCGTACTGAGCGACGCTTCGCTCGCGACCCCCGCGTCTCGTAAGACGGAGCTCGCGATGGCGTGCCGCGGATCTTCCATCACGACGAGCGGCGCGCCAACCGACAACGCGGACATGACGGCCGGGTCGTTGGGCGCGGTCACGACCACGTCGGCGAGTTGCCAGTGCGCGAAGGCGTCCGGTCCATCGGCGAAGATGTAGCCTGGAACGTCGTGGATCGGCGCGAGCCGTCGGAGCGCGTCCGCCGACTCTACGTCCACGCCCACATCGAAGACGACCGTCACGCTGTTCGTGAGCCCGAGCTGTACCAAAACCGCGTTCGGTCCGTGCTCGTCGAGCAGCTCATGGGTGATGAGGACGACCGCGCCTTCGATCCCGTGCGCCGCTTTCAACGCCTCGCGATCGCCGGGCATGAACCCATCGGGCGCGAGCGGACCGGTCACTACGGCGCGCGCGCGAAGATCACTCGGGAGCGCCTTCTCGAATCCGTCCAGCGGGACGCAGATCACATGTGCATCGGTCAGGTCGCCGCTCCGCCATCGCGCGGAGAGCGCAGGCAACACCGCGACTCGTGTCGGTACGTCCGCGTCACGGGACGCCGTGAGCGCGTGGCCGTCGGTCACGATCGCGACCGAGAGCGACCGCAGCGCTTCTTCATCGCTCGGCGCGACGACCGGACGTCCAAGCGACTTCGCGATCAGGTGGGCTGGACCCGAATCGGTAGAGTCAACGACAGCGACGGGTTCATGTCCGGACATCACTCTTCTTCCCCTGCGACCTCATCGAACTTCTTCGCCTCGCTCTTCTTCGCCTCGTTGGGCACGCTCGGTTCGTCCGCGCTCCGTTCGGCGGACTCGCTTGCTTCAAGCGCAGGAGGATCCACTTCTGCGGGCGAGGGCTCGTTGAGCGCGTTGAGGTCCGACTTGGCCTCACCGAAAAGATCGCTCTTTCGGTAGTTCGCCAGTCCGCGGACGACGAAGATCTTTGCGACCGCAGCCGCCGGCACTGCCAGCAAGACGCCCATGAAACCGAACACCTCGCCGCCGACCATGAGCGCGAGCAGGACCCACACCGCTGAGAGACCGACCTTGTCACCGACGATCTTCGGCGTGATGAGCAAGCCATCGAACGCCTGCACGACCAAGAACCAAACGAGTACGTAGCCCATCGACGCGACGGAACCGTCGAACGCGCACATGAGGAGCGCCAGCCCGAGCCCGAGCCCGCCGCCGACGTACGGAATGAACGCGAGCATCCCGGCGAGGATGCCGATCGGGATCGCCAGTCGAACGCCAATGAAGGCGTACCCAATCGCGTAGAGCGAACCGAGCACGAGCATCACCGTGACCTGGCCACGAACGAACTGACCGAGGGTCTCGTCGATCTCCTGCGCGACGCTCACGATCCCGTCGCGAAAGCGCGCTGGAAGCAAACCGTGAATCGTCTCCGTGATCGTGTCGAAGTCGAGCAAAAGGTAGAACGCGATCACTGGAATAAGCAGCGCACGGCCAAGGGCGCTGACCAACGAGGCGGTCCCGCCGACGACCCATGACACGACCGACGCCACCGGCGAGACCGCTCGACTCGCGACCCCTTCCGCGTTCGCGCTGACCTGCGAAAAGACCTCATCGATCGAGTGCGGAACCGGGATGCCGCGCGCGGACAGATACGGTTCCCAAGCGGCGATCAGCTGCTCGACACGACTTGGAAGCTCGGCAAAGAACACAGAAATATCGGAGACGATCCCCGGAACAACCAAGAGCAGGAACGCCGTTACCGCGGTCAAAATGGCTGCTAATATGAGCAGTATACCGAGCCACCTCGGCATCACCTGTTCGCAACGATCCGCAGCCGGATCGAGCATGTAGGCCAACAAAAACGCGAAAAACACCGGGGTAAGGACCCCCCGAAGGAGGAACAGAAGCGCAATTGTCGCGATCAAAACGACTGCAACAACCACCCCCTTTTTCGCGTCGCTCACAGCGACGGTCTTACCGAAGGTTCACACCATCGGCCAGCGTTTGATAACCTTTCTAGGACCGTGCTCAGGATCGATTTCTACGTACAACACCTGCTGAGGCACAACGCCGATGCGGTAGACCTCATTTCAGGGAAGCCCGTCCGTTTCCGCTTCCCGACAGGGGCACGTGAATCGAACAAGCCGCTCACTCACGTGCAGCTGGAGCGAATGATCGAAGAGGCGGCCCCGCCGGCCGCGCTGCAGGAGCTCGAAGGCTCCCGAAAGGCGCGCTTCCTCTACCGATCAAGCGCAGGCATCGCGGTCACCGTTCGGATGGAGACGCGCGACGCCCAGCTTCGTGTTCGGATTCGGCCCTACGTCAACAAGGAAGAGGTTCGTCAAACCGGCGAGCGTCAGACCGCCGCAGGACGCGCACGAGCGATGTCTCCGCGAGATATCGCGATTGGTGAGAGCGAGACCGTGGGTCTCTCGCGAGCAGCAGAGCCGATGTCTACTCCCCCGGTCTTGGGATTGCCGCCGCTCTCTATCCCCACCTACGCTCCGCCGCCCGACCCAACACCCCGTGCGGTCGATCCGAAACCCGCGCTCGCGCTCGCCGACGCTCCCGCGCAAGAAGCCGCTGCGGAGGTGTCTCGCGTTCATGGCGTGAAGGTGGAGACGAACGAAGAAACCGTCCTCGATTCATCTGCCGCGGAGGTCCCGTTCGACAGCGCGCAAACGTTGGATGAGGGCGACGACGAAACCGACGACGCGAGCGACGCGCCTGTTCTTGAGACCGTCGAGGAGACTCTCGACGCATTTGAAGACGTCGTGGATGACCACCTTGAGGTTGAGGTCGAAGAGCTCGCGGACGCCTCTGACCTTGAAGAGTTGTCTGACGCGGCGGAAGAGCCCCTCACAGAAGAGCCCCCCCTCACAATGGAGGACGCCGGTCCTCCGAGTACGATTCGGCCTCCGACCACTCCACCTCCGCCCCCGCCGGTCTCGCACTTAGCGAGTTCCATTCCGCCGCGGCTCCCGACACGAAAGACCTTGCCCGCGCCACTGGGAAAGCTCCAGCTGAAGAAGCGCGTGGTTCCGTTCTCTGCGAAAGAAGAGAACGCGCAGCGACCGCGTCGCGAAGAACCCGTCACCGCCGACGACCACGCCATGGTGACGCCGGACCTCGTGATCAAGCGAAGCTCTCCACCCGTTTCGCCGCTCCTCTCCGTGGTCGCGGACGAGCCTCGAAACGCGCCTCAGCAGGAAGAGGCCGACGCTACGGCCGACGCTACGCCATCGGAAGAGTCTGCGCTCCTCTTCATGGACGAAGACGACGAGCCGGGAACCGATCGGCACCAGGTCATCGCTGAACGCGTTGCAGATCCCGCGACGACGACGACCGCCGGACACGCGGCGCCGGACCGGGTCGAGCCGGGTCCAATCGAAGACGACACCGCGCTTGAAGCGACTGCTCCCGAACCTGATGTCGCGGACGGCCTAGATGTCACGGCCAACCAAGATGTCGCGACGGAGAGCGAGGTCACCGAGCTCGACTCCGATGAGGATTTGGACATCCCAGCGGTCGCGATTCCACTGGTTGCGCGCAAGTCCGCGGAGCCCCCGGCGCTCGTCGAATCGGAGGCCGCAGAGACCGAAGAGCCAAAGGCGATGAAAGCGGATCTCCCCGCCGAAGAGGTCGCTCCCCAAGAGGTCGCTCCCCAAGAGGTCGCTCCCCAAGAGGTCGCCGCCCAAGAGGTCGCTCCCCAAGAGGTCGCCGCCCAAGCGGTCGCTCCCCAAGAGGTCGCCGCCCAAGAGGTCGCTCCCCAAGAGGTCGCCGCCCAAGAGGTCGCTCCCCAAGAGGTCGCTGCGGAAGCGTCCACGCTCCTCCTCCCCGAGTTTCAGCGTCTCGCTCCGGCGGAGGTCCCAGCGGACACAAGCCTCGAGCGCTGGCTCCTCGCGGCCACCGCAGCTTGTGCAACCGACGTTCATCTGCGTGTTGGTCAACCTCCGGTCGCGCGTGTAGGAGGCGAACTACTCGTCCTCGAAGACCGTGATGCGCTGTCAACGGATGAAGTCGACGAGCTCCTGGCTCCGCTCGCGAACGCATCCATCCTCAACGACCTTCGTTCCGCGGGGAGCGCCGAGTGGTGCAGTGACGTTTCAGGGGTCGGCCGCTTCCGGGTCAACGCGCTTCGGTCACGTTCGGGCACGGGCGTCGTGTTCCGACACATCATCGCACCGCGCTCGCTGAGCGACCTTGGGCTGGAGCGAGTCGACGGATGGTTGCAAGAGCGCAGCGGACTGATCTTGGTCGCTGGAGCGGACGGTAGCGGTCGAACGACGACCCTCTCGTCTCTCGTCGCCCACATCAACGCGACGCGAAGCGGTCACATCATCACGATCGAGCGCCCCATCGAGCACGTGCACGAGGACCAGCGTTGTCTCATCACGCAGCGCGAGGTCGGCACCCACTCCGACAGCTTCGCCCGCGCGATGCACACGGTCCGTCGCGAAGACGCGGACGTGGTCGTGATCAGCGATCTGGACGACCCCAGCGCGCTTCGCCAAGCAACGGCGTTGGTCGCGTCCGGCACCTTGGTGATCGGCGTTGTCTCGGGCGTCGACGTCACGTCTGCGCTGGACCGCATCTTCGACGAAGGCCCGACGCTTCGCGCCCGAATCGCGAAGAGCCTCCTCGGGATCGTCTCGCAGACGCTCTGTCGTACAACGGCCCAGTCGAACACGGTCGCGTTCGACGTTCTGCCGGTCACCGATGGCGTGCGTCGTCTCATCGGCGAAGGCAAGAGCGTGAAGACCGCGCTGACCAACCGACGCGCGGGCGCGCAGACCATGGCGGATCACCTCGCGTCGCTCATTGTCGCCGGCGTGGTGAACCAAGAAGACGCCGCGGCTTCAATCCAGGACGAAGCGTCCCTCCTCGACGCCTTGCGACGCGCCAAGCGCGCTTAGAGCGTGACTCGACCCGCCTCTTTCGAATCTAGAGCGATTCGAATCACGCTCTAGCCCGACCGCAAGAAGCAGTCGTCGACGATGCCGAGCGCGCGTCGATGCTTTTTCGTCCCCGCGACGAAGCGCTTCGTGACCTTGTCGTGATAACCGCTCGCGCGGGAGAGCTCCGGGTCGCGTGCGCGGTAGAAGCGAACGATGCGATCCATTGTCAGCTCGCGGACGTACTTTCCGACCATCGACGCGAGCGCGACCGGGAGATGGCCATCATCAGAGTCGACCACGAAGCGCATCACGCCCAAGCGGTCCACGGCGTAGCTTGACGCGCCCTTCTCTTCCACGAGCGGCGTCGCGCGATCAGCCAGCAGCGTCATGTAGCCCGGGTACTTTCGGATCCCGCCGATCATCCCGCAGATGACCTCGAGATCACGCCCGCTCTCTCGTCGCGCGTCGAGCGCCAGCCGCTCGAACATCGCGAGGTCTTGCTTCAGCTTGTTCACCCCGTCACGAAAGCCCGCGTTCAACACCCCTGCGCATCGAATCGCGGTGCGCGTTCGGATCAGCTTTACCTTCGCTTTCGACAGCGCCTTGAGCGCCTCACGACCGCGCTCCACCTCTCCGCCAAACGCGGGCAGCTCGATGCGCGTTTCGAAGCACTGTCGACTCGTCGAGGCGTCCGGACAGGGAGCGCGCAGCGCCAGGGGACCGTCGAGCGAGATCGCTTCCAGGAACTCATCGACGTGTCGCGGGACGCGTCCAAGCTCTCGCTCCGCGACCGCCAACGCGATCGATTCTGCGCCGCGCATCTTCCGAAAACCAGAAGTCGCTTTGCTGTCTCCGACCCCCGCCGCGACCCCGACCGATCGCAACGCGTCCGCGTCGTAGCGCTTGACCTCAATGGTCGTCGCGGTCGCGATGAGTGGTCCAAGTAACGGACCGAGTCCATTCTCATCGATACCTGTGACCCGCATGGACGACGTATTGCACACAAGGCTTCGCGCTGCGCGAACGGCTTGACAACATACTGTGCGGGCGTACTTTTTCAGTATGACTGCGGTCCATGATCGCTCGAAAATCGAACGACAAGAACTGGTGGGGCGGACGGTTCGAGAAGCACTCGAAGCAATCGCATCTCCCGCCGTCGCTGATCGAATTCTACATCGAGCCCTTCAAAAAGCGCAGCTGCGCTCCCTCCCGCCCGGCAGCGAGGACCTGCAGCGCTTCGTCGATCGACATCTGTCGCGCGCGATCGCGTTCATGATCGATGTCGACGCCGCGCACGCGGTCACAGAGCAGCTCGCGCCGCTGATCGAGCGCGCGAGCCCCACTGAAGAGAGCGGCGTCTTCGAGGAGATCGATCCCCGCAACCCGAAGGTCCCGAAGCAGCCTCCGCTCCGGTTGAAAGCGCCGCGGACGATCAGCGATCCCGCGCAGCCAAAGGAGTTCACGAACGAGACCGTCGTGCCGACCCAAGGCGCGATCCCCTTCGTCCTGATCGCGAGCCTCGATCCCGCCCGACAATACGAGCTCGAGGAGCGGCTTGACGGAGACGCGGTCGTCCAAACCGTGGAAGATATCGTCGCGCTCTTGGAAGCGTTCGACATCACGGCCGACTACTCGCCGGTCGTCGTGATCGATTGCATGGAGCCCGCGGTCCAACCGTCCACCTTGGCCACGGTCGCCCCCGACCTCCCGCACGGCTCGACGATCTTGCTCTGGGGCGCGAACCGCGAGACCGAAGAGGTCATCGACAACTTGGTGAAGGACGCCAGTCGCTGGATCCGATGCGGGGTCGACGCGACCGCCGATGATGTCTGCGCGATCGTCTCCGTCCTGATCGACTGACGCGAACGAGCCTACAATCCCATTTGTTTGGCGATGATCACCTTCATGATCTCGTTCGTCCCCGCGTAGATGCGCTGCACGCGGGCGTCCATATAGGCGCGTGAGATCGGATACTCGAGCATGTATCCGTAGCCGCCATACATCTGGAGGCAGGTGTCCACGACGCGGCCCAGCATCTCGCTGTGCCAGAGCTTTGACATCGAGCACTCGCTCACTAGGTACTCGCCGGCGACATGTTGCTCGAGGAGCTTGTCGAGGAAGGCCTGGCCGACCTCGATCTCGGTCGCGCACTCAACGAGCTTGAACTGGGTGTTCTGGAACTTCGCGATCGGTCGACCGAACGCTTCGCGCTCCTTCACGTAGACGAGCGTGTCATCGAGGACCTGTCGCGCGCACGCTTGCGCGGAGACCCCGACCACGAGCCGCTCTTGCTGCAGCTTCTTCATCAGCATGAAGAAGCCCGCGCCCGCCTCACCGAGGAGATTCGCCTTCGGCACGCGGCAGTCTTCGAACGCCATCTCGGCGGTGTCTTGCGAGGCCATGCCCATCTTCTTGAGCTTCTCGCCCTTGATGAATCCGTCGCGATCGGCCTCGACAACGAACAGGGAGATCGCGCGGTGCGGATCGTCGCCGCCGGTTTTCGCCGCGACGATGCAGAGGTCACAAAGGATGCCGTTGCTGATGAACGTCTTCGCGCCGTTGAGGATGTAGTCGTCTCCGTCCCGTCGCGCGGTCGTCGCGATCGCGGCCAGGTCACTCCCTGTGCCCGGCTCCGTCATGGCGATCGCGGTCACGAGCTCACCGTTCGCGCACCCGGGCAGCCACCGCGCGCGTTGCTCGTCGCTCCCGAACTCATGGAGGTAAGGGACCACGATGTCGGAGTGGAGGCTCATCGCGAAGCCTGACTCGTAGACCTTCGCGAGCTCCTCCATCACGACGACGGAGTGGAGGAAGTCGCCTCCTTGCCCGCCGTGCTCTTCCTCCAACCAAGGACAGAGCAGACCGGCCTCGCCCGCTCGTCGCCAGGCCTCGCGCGACACCGAGCCCTCCTCGCGCCAGCGCTCCTGATGTGGCGCCACATGGGTCCCGACGAAGGCGCGGACGCTCTCGCGATAGAGGTCGTGATCTTCCCGAAAGAGTTCTCTTTTCACGGTTCGAGCCTACGAGCGCGGGAGCGGTTCGGGAAGCCCCTTGCGCGACCCGTCCTCCGTGCACAACATGCGCCCATGTTCGTCTTGAGCTGAACCACAGACGCTTTCGTCTTCGCGCATCTCGCCCATCCCGGCGCGGTGTCCCGTTCGCTCTGACCCTCCGCGGGAGACGTTCTCGTCCCGCGCGAGCGTCTCTTCCTTTGGTGCTCGTCATGACTCCGTCTCTCTTGCGTCTCCCCAACGCGCAAGCGTGTCGCCCCGCGTGGATCAGCTCGCGGGCGAGCACGCTCGCGCGTCGACATCGAAAGAACTCCCGCGCGGTGATCGCTAGCTTCGCGTTCTGCGCGGACGAAGCGAGCTTCGCGCGTGAGCTCCTCTCGCGTCGATCTCAGCTCTGGCTCTTTCGTTCTCATCAGCGACGCTTCTGCGGCGATTTCGTGATCGTCGACATGTCTGACGCCCGCGCCGCGCGGAGGAGCGCGGTCGCGATCGACCTGAAGATGGGCGGCCGGATCCGAAACACCGGCGGGGTTCAGATGAGCCGCCTGCCGGACGCGCTACAGACGCTGATTCGCCGCGGCGTGATCAGCGACACGAGCGCGGTCTCCCAACTCACGGGTGACGCGGCCGCGCTCCTCGCGCGCTTTGGAGCCCGGTGACCGTGGCACCGCTCCGCGTCAGCGACAGAGGGCGAGGATCGCGTTCTCAAGAACGGCGCTGGGCGGCTGCTTGCTCCCCTTGAGCGCGAGATCAGCCTCCGCCAACGTTCGGAACGCGGACGTCAACTGCGGCATCGTGAAGCGCCGCGCGGCTTCCGTCAGCTCACGCGCCTTGAAAGGCGGCGCGCCTGCTGCGGAGGTCGCGTCTGAGCCGCGCGCGCCTCCCGCGAGCGCCTGACGCATCCGCGCGACCATTCGGAGCTGCCGAGACACCATCGCCAAAATACGAAGCGGAGGTTCACGATCCGCGAGCAGCGACGCGGTCGCCGCGATCGCTCGACCCGCGTCCTTGCCGCTCACCGCGTCGACGAGCGCCCAGATCGAGTCCACCCGAACACGGCTGATGCACTCGGTCACGTGCGCCGGCAAGATCTTCTGCCCATCGCCGACGTAGAGCGACAAGCGCTCGAGCGCGTCGTCGAGCAGCGAGAGGTCCTCACCGATCGCGTCGACCAAGAGGCTCGCGGCGGGCCCGGAGATGACGTGACCGCGCGCCTTCGCCTCTTCGCGCACGAAGTCACGCACCGCCCCGCGCTTGACGGCCTTCGCCTCGACCCAGCACTTCGCCTTCTTCGCCGCGCGGGCGAGCTTGCTGTTCCCGTTGAGCTTCGCGGCGGTCAAGACCACACACGCGATCGGCGACGGGTCCGCGAGAAACGTCGCGAGCTCCGCTTGCCCCGCGGTGTCCACCTTGTCGACGTGACGCACCAGCACGAAACGCGCGGGGGACATCATGGGGAGCGTGTTGGCGGCCGCGATAACCGAGCGCGCGTCGAGACCCTTGCCTTGGTAGGTGTCGTCGTTAAACCCGTTCGGAGAACCGATCGCCGCGGCGCGAAGCGCAGAGATCGCGCGGTCGACCAAAAAGGTCTCCGTCCCGACGACCACGTAAGCGTGCTTGGTCTTGCCCTCGCGCGCCGCTTGAATGACTCGCTGAACGTCCACCATGGGTCAGCTCGCCGCGAAGTAGACGAGACCCGCGACGATCCCGCAGGCGACGAGCACCAGGATGTACCAGCCGAGCGTAAACGGCTGCGTCGACAGACGCGCTGGCGCGCCTGGAGGAAGCGAAGTGCGCGGCGGCCGCGGACTGCCTGACGCTTCTGGCAGGGCGTCTGACATCGAGAGCTCTGCCGTCGCGTCCGCGGCGGGGAGCGCGTCCGAGAGCGAGAGTTCCGCGGTCGCGTCCGCGCCGAGGGACGAGACGCGCTCAATCACCGCGGCGGCTTTGAGATCGTCGAGCTGCGCGAGGTGCGCGGTGGTCTCCGCGTCAACCGGGAGCCCCGCGACGACCGGCATCCCAGACCCCGACATCTCCGGGTCGGGCGAAGTGAACTCGTGCTCGCGCGTCCCCTCCGACTTCGACGCCTTCGCCTTCGACGCCTTCGACTTGGGTACCGACACCATCAGCTCAGAGAGCTCCGCGTCGAGCGGCGCGGTCAGGTTCGGGTCGAGGCGCGCGTCGTCTCGCTGGGTCTCGTCCGCGAGCGCGGCCCGCTGGCGACGCGCCGCTTCCGCCTCGAGCGCGTCCGACACGTGAAAGCGCTCGTCGTACATCGTCGGCGCGTCATCATCTTCGTAGGTCCCGAACTCGTTCTGGAGCATCACGAACCGCTCTCGCTCGCGACGCTGCCCGACGATTTGCTCGGAGAAGTGGTCCGTCAGGAAGGAGCCAAAGCGGAGCTGACTCGCCATCACGCCGTTGGTGATCGCGTAGTCCTCGAGCGCGTCCAGCGCCTCTGCGCACGACGAGTAGCGATCTGCGCGGTCGGTCGCGAGCATCTTGAACAAGACGACCTCGAGCTCGCCCTGACTCGGCAAGCCGCGGTCTGCGAGGTCCGGCGCGACCCCGGCGCGGGCGAGCGCCAGCATCTCTTTTTCCGAGCCCTTGTACATCCGGCGACCTGAGCACAGCTCCCACAAGAGGATGCCGGCGGCAAAGAGGTCAGCGCGGGGGTCGAGATCCTCGCCGCGCGCCTGCTCGGGTGCCATGTACGCGCTCTTGCCCGCGACCCGGGTCCGCTCGACCAGCTCGTCGTCTCCGCCCGTGCCGAACGCGCGTGCGATACCGAAGTCGCAGAGCTTCACTTCACCCTCGAAGGAGATGAGCACGTTGGACGGCGAGACGTCCCGGTGAACGATCCCGAGCGGCGCACCGCTGTCGTCCTTGGCGCGGTGTGCATAGTCGAGCGCGCGGAGCGTTTCGCGAACCACGAGGAGCGCAAACTCCGCCGGCAAACCGACCCGCGCGCGCGAGAGCGAACGGAGCATCTCGTTGAGGTCAAAGCCCTCGACGTATTCCATCGCGATGTAGAGGCGGCCGTCTTCCCGGCCCAGGTCGAGAACCTGCACAACGTTTCCGTGTGTGAGGTGGGCGGCGAGCTTCGCTTCCGCGACGAGCATGTCGGCGAAACCTTGGTCCCCCGCGAGCTCCGGCAGGATCTCTTTGATGACCATGAGCCGCGCGCCCCCGACGTCGTTGCTCTGGCGCGCGAGGTAGATGTTCGCCATCCCGCCGCGACCGATGTGGTCAAAGAGCGTGTATGGCCCGAACGACCGCGGGAGGTCTGCTTCGGGAGGGGTAGACGGTGCGTGTTCTTGGTTCGCCATCGCGTAAACGCCCGAAAGGACGCTAGTGAAGCGATCTGCCAGGACTCCGCCTCGTTCGCAAGAGGGGGCACGTTCTCTTCATGCGCCGGCGCTGAACAGAAAGGGCAGGTTGCGCCCCTGCTGCGATCTATGCGGCGGCGTTGCGGAGCATAAAGTAGATGACGACGCCCGTGACAGAGACGTAAAGCCAAATCGGTGCGAGGACGCGGGTGACCCGTCGATGGGTCTGGAAGCGCTTTTTCGCCGCGAACCAAAACGCGCTCAACGCGAGCGGGACGACCGTGATCGACAAGACCACGTGGGTGGCCAAGATCCCGAGGTAGACGGTTCGGTACGGCGCGCTCTCTGGATAACGCGTGTCTCCATGGGCGTAGTGATAGGCGACATAGCCGATCAAGAAGACCGCCGACGACGCGAACGCCGCGACCATCAAGCGCTGGTGGAGGCTGCGATGTCCGCGGCGAATCGCGATCCAGCCCGCGACCAAGAACGTCGCCGCGAGCGAGTTCAACCCGGCGTTGACCGCGGGCATAAACGAGAGGTCGAGCCCCCCGTCGGCGCCTTTGTGCATCAAGAGCAGCCACGCCAAGAACGCGGTCGCGAGCGTGCTTACGACCGCGTTAAAGAGAAAGAACCCGCGGTCGCTCGTCTTCTCTGGGCTCGTCATGGCGGGGTTATAGAGGCGGTTCTGCCGACAAAGCCAATCCAAATCCAGAGCTCGTGTCGTTTTCCCCAGGGAAGCGGTGGCCGAGGTCTGGACCCACAAACAATCCTGGCGTCGGTCGGCCATTCGGATTACACCGCGCGCGCATGGGGTTTGACCTCTACATCCTCGATTTCGACGGCACCTTCACGGATGTGGAGAAGGAAGCCGGGCCGTTCTTCGCCTCGTATAAGGAAGCCGCGGTCAAGCTCTGCGGCGCGACCGATTTCGAGGCCGAGTGGGAGCGCGCGCTCAAGACGATTCGGCAGGATCCCGGAACGTACGGTTGGACCTACGGCGGCCACGTGGTCGCGCCCGGTGACGCCGACCCGTACCTCCGCGCGACCGTCGCGATGAACATGATCTTCGATTCCCGTGGGCTCTACCTTGAACCCAGCGATCGGACGCCCGTTCTTCAGCAGCTCTACTTCGATAACTACCCCAAGGCCGACACGGTCTTTCGCGACAACGCGCGCGAGGTAGTCGACACGCTCCTCGCGACCGGTACTCCGGTCTTCGTCGTCACCAACTCGGCGACGCACGACGTCGAGCGCAAGCTCGAGACGCTCGCGCCCAAGCACCGCGACAAGCTCGTGGTCCGAGGCGACGCGAAGAAGTACATCGTGGCCGGCTCCGCGCTCGGCGATGACCGCTTCATCCAGCTCCCGAACGAGACGCGCTTCCCTGGCCTCGAGCGGCCCGTCTACCTCCGGCGCGGTCACTACTACGACCTGCTCGCGGAGCTCTGGACCAAGACCGGGACCTCGCCCGAGCAGACCCTGATCTCCGGCGACATCTACGAGCTCGACCTCGCGATGCCGGAGCAGCTCGGCGTCGCGGTGCAGCTCGTTGAGGGAGAGAACACACCGCCCTTTGAGCGCGCCGCAGCAGATGCATCTCCGCGTGGTGGGAGCAGCCGGGATCTCTCCGCGGTCCTCGTTCGCGCTGGCCTCGCCTGAGCAGCGCTACTTCTTTAAGAACGACTCGGGCGACTCGCCTTCGCTGGGTCGAATCACGCCACGCTCCGTGTAGATCGCTCCGACGAGCGCAGCCGGCGTCACATCGAACGCGGGGTGCGGGCACGGGATCCCGTCCGCGACCAAGAGCTTGTCCCCCACACGCGCGACCTCTTCACGCGAGCGCTGCTCGATCGGGATCTCTTTTCCGCTCGGGCACCGAAGATCGATCGTGCTCCAAGGCGCGGCGACGGTGAACGGAACGTTGTGGTGCTTCGCGAGGACCGACACGCCATACGTGCCGATCTTGTTCGCGACGTCGCCGTTATTCGCGATCCGGTCGCTCCCCACGACGACGAACTGGATCTGCCCGCGTTGAAAGTAGTGCCCGGCCATGTTGTCGGTGATCACCTCGACAGGGATTCCGTCCGCGTGAAGCTCCCACGCGGTCAAGCGCGCGCCCTGCAAGTACGGCCGGGTCTCGTCGGCGAAGACGCGCACGACCTTGCCCTCCGCGTGAGCCGCTCGAATGACGCCGAGCGCGGTTCCATACCCGCCCGTCGCGAGCGCGCCGGCGTTGCAATGCGTCAGGATCGTCGCGCCGTCCGGAACGTCTTTCGCGCCCAGCGCTCCCATCGCGCGGCAGCTCGCGACGTCTTCCCGATGAATCGCCTCCGCTTCTGCCAGCATCGCCTGGGCGCGCTCATCGGGGTGCAGCTCCGCCACATCGGCAGCCTTGCGTGACATCCGCGCGATCGCCCACGCGAGGTTCACGGCGGTCGGGCGCGTCTCGTTCAGCGCCCTCCCCGCGACGCCGTTCGCCATCAAGAAGATCCGAGCGTCCCCGCGCTCCCGATGCGCCAATAGCGCGAGGCCATACGCCGCCGAGATCCCGATCGCGGGCGCTCCCCGGACCACCATGTCGCGGATCCCGGTCGCGACGTGATCGACCGTCGTCAGCCGGTAGTAGACCTCTTCTCCGGGGAGCCGGCGCTGGTCCATCATCACGACTTCGTGCGTGGTCGGCTCGTACTCCACGGCGAACCAAGGCGACTCACTGAGCGGAGCGCGCGAGAGCGAAGGACGAGCGTGATCGGGTAGCGTGCTGAGATCCATGGCGCCCTTGTAGCAGATGACGCGCGCGTGATCAGGGGCGCCGGCCGAGCCGCTCAACCAGCTCCGACGCCAACGCGACGACGTGATGAGACGACGTCAACGCGTTCCGCGCGCTCAGCGATTGGACATCTCCTGCCTCGACCGCCCGCAGAGACCGCAGCGCAGGGTCAAGCGCCGGAGGAGCGCGGCCGCCGACCTCTCGTGACGCGCCATCGGCGTCGTAGTCCACGACGAGCACGACATCGGGATCGAGCTCAAGAAGCGCCGGGATCCCGATCGTGGCGTGCCCCACCAGCGACCGCTCACGCGCGACGTTTTGTGCGCCGACCCACCGCACCATCTCGTCGACCAAGGTGTCCGCTCCGTAGGTGGTCCCGCTCCGATTGTAGACGAGCACCCGGCGATCTCGAGCGGCGCCCGCGAGCTCCGCCAGCGCGCGGTGCATCTCCGCGACAAGTTCGTCCGCGCGCTCCCGGCGATCGACCGCGCGTCCAACCAAACGCACGTTGCTCGCGATCTGCTCCACGCTGCTCGCGTACGGAAGATCAACAAGCGGCACGCCGGTCCTGCTCAGGAGCGTGCGCGTCTCGACGGCCGCGAACGGAAACGTCAACACCAGCGAGGGTTCGAGCGCGAGGATCTCTTCCGCGCGACCACGAACCCGACGCGACACGCTCGCCGCCTCCTGCGTGACATGCGATATCTCTTCGTCGCTCGCGAAGATACTGAGCGCCGCGATCCGGTCTCTATCTTCAAGCAGCGCGAGGAGGGTCTCGTCGGCGGGGAGACACGTCGAGACGATCACGTCGGTCGTCGCTTCTCGGGTTGGGGCGGTCGCCTGATCCGTGCTCATCGCGAACCCCAAACCTGCGCTGAGCAAGCAAGAGAGCAGAGCCAGGAGAGTCGCGCGCACGCCCGACGTTGACATCGAAGGCCAAAGGAAAACAATCCTGTCGTGCTCGTCTGTGGTCGTTTTCGCTATTGTGCGCTGGTCTCCGCCTCACTCGCTTGCCTCACCAGCGCGGCCAGCGTGGGTTGTGGACCGACCGAAGACGGCATCACGCCGCTCACCGGCTCTGCTGCGCTCGCGGTGGTCTGCAGTGACTACGCGAGCTCCGCCATCGCGATGATCGGCGACGATGATGTTGTGTTGACCGACGCTTTCGTCACCTCTGGCACGGTCGCTCCCGGGCTCTCCGCGGCGCTCTCCGGCGACGTGGTCCTCCCGTCCGTGTCGCCCTCGCGGGACACCTTGTTCGTGCTCGATCGCTTTGGCACCGATGTCATCAGCGACATCGCTCTCCCGTCTGGAGAGGTCCGTGCCCAGACCCCGGTGGGTGCGGCTTTCCGCGGCAACCCACAAGATCTCTTCGTCACCCGCGGTGAGCGCTGGGTGACCCGCTTCCAGCCGAACCTGAGCGCGGCGGGCGGCGCGCTCGAACGCGGGAACGACCTCGTGTTGCTCGAGGACGGCGTGGTCCGCGAGTCGCTCTCCCTCGACGCCGACACGACGACCGATGCCGGAGAAGTGCTCTACGGGCGCCCGAGCCGCGCAGCGGTCGCTGGAGACCGCGTGGTCGTGGGGCTGGCCCGATTGAGCGCGGACTTCATGTTAACCGGGCCGGGCGCGGTCGCGGTCGTCGACATCGCGTCGCGTGAGTCGGCTGTCCTCCCGCTCGCGGATCTCTCGGGATGCGGAAGCGTCACCGCCGAGAGCGACGAGCGCGTCTTCGTGCTCTGCGTGGGTCCCGCCTTCGGCGAACGCGACGCGAGGGCGGCGGCCTCCGCGATCGTCGAGCTGGTGCGTGAAGGCGACTCCTTTGTCGAGCTGCGCCGCGTGACCGTCGGCACCACGCGGCCATTTAGCAACGGCCTGATCGTTGTTGACGCACAAACCGTCTGGGTCGTCGCCGCCGGGGAGCTCGATGGGGAAGCCGATGCCTTGGTTTCTGTGAACCTCGAGACTGGCGCGTCACGAGAACTTCACCGCGCGACCGACGCGTTTACACTTGGACAGGGCGCGACCCGAGGAGACAAGGTCTACGTGCCGGACGCGGAGAACGGCCTCTTGGTCTTCTCGCGGGAAGGCGCGCTGCTCGAGCGCGTCGACGTCTCCACCCGCCACGGCTTAGGCGCGCGCGAGGTCCTCGCGCTCTAGCCGGCGCTTGCCACACGTCTTTGGGTTTCGTATCGATCCCCATGATGTTCACCCGCCGGCGGCGCGCTCTCGGTCCTCTCCTCATCATGGCCGCGACGTCTGTGCTCGGCTGCGATTGCGAGGGGGCCTCCTCGACGGCGACATCCTCGACGGCGACAAACGTCACGGAGACCTTCTCCCCCTCCGACGAGACCGCTGTCCCAGAAGAACCGCCGACCCCGCCCGAAGACGGCGCGGAGATCCCAGAGGAGGTCATCGCGATCGACACCCACGTCGATACCCCGCAACGGATGCTCGATGGCGACGACATCGCGTCGCGGGTGGAAGGGGGTCACCTGGATCTTCCGCGGATGCGTGAGGGCGGCCTGAGCGGCGCGTTTTTTAGCATCTTCGTGAACCCCAACAAGTATGAAGGAGAGGTCGCGTGGCAGCGGGCGCTGGCGTTGACCGCCGCCGTTCGAAAGCTGACCGAAGACCACCCCGACGTCGCCACCCTCTGCACCACCGCGGACGAGGTCAAAGCCGCCGCGCGCGCTGGACGCGCCGCGATCCTGATGGGGGTCGAGGGCGCACAAGCGTTCGGCACCGACGACCCCGAGCTCACCCTGTCCCGCCTTCGCGAGCTGTACGCGCTCGGCAATCGCTACCTCACGATCACCTGGTCCACGGACAACCCGCTCGGACACTCGTCCACCGGAGACCACCCGAACCGTGGTTTGACGCCGCTCGGGCGGCGGGTCGTCCGAGAGATGAACCGGCTCGGCATGATCGTCGACGTCTCGCACGTGAGTGACCAGACGTTCTCGGACATCATGGACATCACGGAGCGCCCGGTCTTCGCCTCGCATTCATCCGCGCGCGCGCTCGCCGATCATCCGCGCAATATGACGGACGCGATGATCCGCCGCGTCGCCGCCAACGGTGGCGCGGTCTGCGTAAACTACTACTCGCAGTTCATCGACACGAGCTACCGGCGACGTCGTCGTCAGGTGGAGCGGCAGCATCGGGACGAGTTCGCCGCGCTCGACGACGCACATGAGAACTGGGTCGACCGCGGCGCCGCGAAATTCCGACTCGCCAACGAGCTGAGTCCGTCGCTCGCGCCGCCGAACCTCGAGACGCTCACCGCGCACTTCCGCCACGTCGTCTCGCTGGGCGGCATGAACGCGGCTTGCCTCGGATCGGATTTCGACGGAGTGCCGGAGCTACCGCTTGGTCTCTCGGATGTCTCAGAGCTGGGGAACCTCCGAACCGCGCTCGAGGCGGCCGATCTTCGATGGGCCCCGATCGCCGGAGGAAACGTGCTCCGCGTGCTCGACGCGCAGACTACGCGCGCTCAGAGGCCCGAAACCGAAACAGGCTCGCCCAGCGATGCCCCCGAGACTACGATGCGCTGATGGGGAAGGACCCGATCGGACGTTGAGCGCGCGACGCACCAAGATCATTCGGAACGCCGAAGGCGACTCGGGGAACGTCGTCGTCGGTCGCTCGCGCGATTGCGACTTGGTCCTCAAGCACCCAACGATCAGCGGCCGGCACGTCCGGCTCGCGTGGCAGGGCGAACAGATCCTGGTCGAAGACGTCGGGAGCGCCAACGGGACCTTCGTGGATGGGAAGCGCATCGAGCGCGCCTTGGTTCGCCCCGGCGACGAGGTTCGGCTCGGCGGCGCGCTCTTGCCGTGGAGCAGTCGGCGGCTCCGCCGGTTTCTGCGGAGAGGCTCCCTCGGCGACACGATTCACGGCTTCTCCGTTCCCGGTCATCGGTTCGTTTGTGGCTCGTGTGGTGTCCGCGGGATCATGCCGCCGCGCTTCTCCGGCGGGACGCTCGAGTGCGGCGCGTGCAAGACGCGACTGATCGTCGGACAACCCAAGCGCTCCTGGGTGACCGCGCTCTTCTTGTGGCTGATCGTCATCGGCGCGATCGCGGGGTCGCTCTTTTATCTCGGGACGCACCATCGACCTGAGCTCCGGCGGGCGGCCGAGCGGCTCGGGATCCCGACCACGCCTGATCGCGTTCGCTCGACCTCCGAGGAAGAAGCGACCATTCGCGCTTACACCGTCGAGAAGGTGAAGGCCGCGATGGACGCCGAGCACGCCCTCACCCGAAACACCGCGGCGCAGCTCGCCGCGCAGGACGAGGGTCCCTTCAGCGTTGAGCAGGTCGCGCGCATCTGGTCCCACGTTCGCGGTGAGTGGAGCTACGTCAACGACCCCCAGGGCGCGGAGTACTTCGCGCTGGCGAGCGAGAGCATCGAGAACGGGTATGTCGGCGACTGCGATGACTTCGCGATCGTGGTCGCGACCATGACCCAGGCGGTCGGAGGCAGGACGCGCATCGTGATGATGGACGGCCCCGAAGGCGGTCACGCATACGCCGAGGTGTGCGTCCCCGGCGCATCCTCGGACGTCCGCTCACGACTTCGCACCCACTACCAACGCAACCGCGACAAGAACCTGGGGCGGCAACGCGTACAGCAGGTCCACTACCGACCGGCCGACGACTGTCCGGTATGGCTCAACCTCGACTGGAACGCTGGCGTCCCCGGCGGTCCGTACGAAACCGAAGAGTGGGCCGTCGCGATCTACCCGGACGGCGTGACCGAGACGCTCGCCCCAGCCAGCGCACCCGAATAGACGCGTTCAGCACGAACGCGGACAACGCACGCCGAGCGCGCGTTCAAACACCAAAGCGAAGCGACGTGTTTGGAATGTCGCGGAGCGGGCGAACGAATGTGAGCGTGGGGTGAAAGCGCGAAGCGCTGAGGGGGCGCGATCGCCCCCTTCAAAAGAACGAGAGCTGCTCGCCATCGCCATCGACGCGGACCTCGTCGCGCGCCGCACCCGCCAGGAGCACGCTCGCGAGCGGTGACTCCAAGAGGCGACCGATGGTGCGCCGCATCGGCCGCGCGCCCAAGCTCGGGTCGAAACCGCCCTGCGCGATGAGCGTGTCGACGACCGAACGCGTCCAGGTGAGCGTCACGCCGCGACTCTCGGCAAGCGTTCGCGCGACCCCGCGCAGCATCAGCTCCGCGATCGCGACGACGTTCTCGCGTGAAAGCGAGCCGAAGTGGAGCGGTTCATCGATACGGTTCCAGAGCTCCGGCGGGAGCGCCGAGCGGGCCGCCGCAATGGCCGCGGCGCCGTGTTCCTCCCGCGCGTGGGTCGCGTCGCCGAACCCGATCGCTCCGCGCGAGGACACGGTCGCGCCGAGGTTCGAGGTCATCATCACGATCACGTTCGTGAAGTCGACGGTGCGTCCGCGACCATCCGTCATGCGCCCTTCGTCGAGCAACGCGAGCAGCGACACCAGGACATCGGGGTGCGCCTTCTCGACCTCGTCGAGCAAGACCAGCTGATAGGGACGCTTCCGAACAGACTCCGTGAGCTGCCCGCCCGCGTCGTGCCCGACGTAGCCCGGAGGCGCGCCGAGGAGACGCGCGACCGTGTGGGACTCCGAGAACTCGCTCATGTCGAGTCGGGTCATCTCGCTGCCTGGAAAAAATACCTCGCTGACCGCCTTCGCGGTCTCGGTCTTGCCAACACCGGTGGGCCCGAGGAGCAGAAACGTCCCGAGCGGCCGCCCGCGACCGCCGAGACCCGCCGCGCTCTTACGGAGCGCCTGCGCGATCTTCGCGATGACGTCGTGGTGACCAATAACGCGTTCCCCGAGCAGCGACTCGAGCTGCAAAAGGCGCTCTCCATCGCGCATCAGGAGACGCTCGACGGACACTCCGGAGCTCTCCGACACGACCGCCGCGATCGCGGGGACGTCGACGCGGGACTTGCCCCGGCGACGCACGCGCGCGGATGCGAGATCGAGCGCGCCGATCGCTTTGTCCGGGAGACGTCGCTCGGGTACATAGCGCGCCGTAAGCGTCACCGCGGCCTTGAGCGCGTCCTCGTCAACGCTGACCCCATGATGCTCCGCGTAGTGTGGCGCGACGCCTGTCAGGATCGCGATCGCGTCGCTCTCGCTCGGCTCAGCCACCCGGACCGGAGAGAAGCGCCGAGCCAGCGCCGCGTCGCGCTCAAAGTGCTTTCGGAACTCCGCGTCCGTCGTCGCGCCGATGCATGGAAGCTCTCCGCGAGCGAGCGCGGCCTTGAGCTCGTGGGCGAGATCGTCCGGACCTTCGCCGCCGCCGACCACCGCGTGAATCTCGTCGATGAAGAGCACTACGCGTCCACGTGACGCGACGACCTCGGCGCGGATCTGCTTGATGCGATCGCTCAGCGCGCCGCGGACTCCCGTTCCGGAGACCAAGCCGCCCGCCGAGATCTCGATGATGATGCGGTCCGCGAGCCCGCGAACCGTCGGGCCGCCCTTCGCGATCGCGAGCGCGAGCCCTTCGACCACCGCCGTCTTCCCCACGCCAGGAGGACCGACCACGATGGGATTGTTGGCGCGGCGTCGCGCGAGGATATCGAGGAGCTGCTCGATCTCCGCTTCGCGACCGATGACCGGATCGATACAACCGTCGTGCGCGGCCGCGGTGAGGTTGCGACCGATCGTAGTGAGCGTCGGACAGAGACCCGGATCCAAGTCGAAGGGAGAGAGCGGGGCCTTGACGGTTTGGACTTCTTCACCCGCCGGCTCGACTCGTACGTTTCTGCGCGGCGGCTCCTCCGCGCGCTCTTTGCGCGGCGAGGGACCGCGACGCGGCGGAGTAGGCCGACGCGCCGGGCGCGCCGACGGAGTCGACGACGTCTTTCGCCTCGCCGACGGTCGCGGCTCTGGCGGCAGCGCGCCTGAGACGCGGCCGTTATTTTGATTGCCACCCAGCTGATCGAGGACCCGATCATGAACCGACCGCGGACCCATCCCGATGTGGCGAAGACTGCGGTGCGCAGCGCTGCGGGAGTCCCGCGTAATCGCGAGTAACACATGCATGGGGCGAACTTCGCCGTGACCCAGTGTCCGCGCCAGCGTCGAAGAGCGCTCCACGAGGCGGTCCAGCGTACTGCCAGCTTCTGTGTCGATGCTCTTCAGCGCGCTCAAGAGATCGCTCTCTCGAACGCCGTGATCGGCGAGGACGCGACCCGCTTCACCCTGATGCTGAAGCATCACGAGCAAGAGATGAGCGGTGGAGAGTCGCTGACCCCGGCGCTGTGCTGCGCGCTTTGCACGGAGCACCAGTGATTTCACGCCCGCGCCGACTGCGATGGCCATCCAGCCACTCTTTCCTTTCAAACCCGCCCTTCGGGTTCGTCTTTCAGTACCGACGGCCCTGAGATACGCCAAGTTTTCGGGCACTTGGCATCACGCGTGACGCGAAATGCGCCTGATCGGATTTTCTCGTGCTTAGGGTCGCTTGACCTGCCCCTTGTGGTGAATACTCGGGTGCCCGGCGCGTCGAAGTCGGGCCGCGCCCCCTGCGCGCATCACTGGAGGACGGATGCGAGAGAACAAGCGAGCTTTCACCTTAGCGGTATTCACCCTCGCGTTGGCGACCTTGGTCGGCTCCTTTGCGTTCCTCGAGAGCGTGGACGCGCAGCGGCGTCGTCGCGGTCGCGGTGGTGGGATCCGGGCACAGGTCTACGTGACGCAGAACCGCATCCCGAGCCGGATGCGTTCAGAGCGTGCCCTGATCGGTTTCGCGCGCCGGAACCGAGCTCGCAACCTTCGCGAGCGCACCGACATCACCAACATCGCCGAGCGCCGCTGGGAAGCGGACATGGTCGTGGCCTTCAACCGCCCGATCGGCGACATGCAGTTCACCGCGGTGTTTTACCAGCTGATCGACGGTGCTCGGAAGTTCATCGCGCCCTCGCTCGATATCATGGTGACCGGTCGCGACGAGAAGACCTTCGTCAATCGTATCCGGCTCGAGCGACCTCACTTCGAGCCGAACGAGCGTACCGAGGTGGTCATCACCGTGCGTCGTCGCGAAGTCGGGCGCGCTCGCTTCAACGTCGTCGGGGAGCACGTCCGCCACTCCGGCGAAGTGAACTTCTGACAAGCACATAAGCACCTCGCGAGAGGCCAACAGTACGCGCTCCGGAGGCTACGGCTCTTCGCTGAGCGCGTTCTTGATCGCGCGACGCTGCGCTCGTGAGAGGGTCCGGGCGCTCGCCAAGATCGCTGGCGCGACTCCATCGTATGCGCGCAGGGTCGCGCCAGAGAGCGCCGCGCGGTGGCGCCTCACGGTATCTGCGTCACCGCGGAGAATCGGTCCGCTGAGCGCGTCGGGAAGCCCCACCGACTCGATGTTATCGGCGACCGAACGCAGGAGCGCCGAGAGCGCGCGTTCGGCTTCACGGCGCGGCACACCAAGCCGAGTCAGCTCCTCCGCGCCGAGCTGCGAGAGACCCGCTGCGCCGTTCGCGATCATCGCGGCCACACCGTGATAGGCGGCGCCGTGAACGTCCGCCCTAACCGCCCGTGCTCCCACCGCGCGAACCACTCGCGTCGCCAGCGTGACCGCGTGTGCCTCCCCCGCGACGAAGAAGCTCGTCCCCGCGAGCGATGGGGGACGCTCCGCGAACGAGACGAGCGGGTGCATCACCCCCGTGCTCTGACCGAGATCAGGAGCGAACACTTCTCGCCCGACGAATCCAGCGCAGTGGACGAGCGCCCCGCGACGCTCCGCCCGCGCGAGCCCTGACGTGACGCGTTCGGCGAGCGCCGAGAGCGCGTGCACCGGCACAGCCAACACGTAGAGATCGGCGACCACGAAACGCGCATCCGTCCCGCGCCGGAGCGTCACGCTCAGGTCAGAACCACGGAGCCCGTTTCGAAGACCGCGACCGACACGACCGCGCCCGTAGATCGCGACCTTCATCGTCATCGGTAGAGCCGGTGACTCGCCACGTGCTCGATCACTCTTCGCGGAACGAGCCCCTCGACCGACGCTCCCTGCCTGAGGCGCGCTCGGATGTCCGTCGAGCTGACCGCTGGCAGATCCACCGCCGCCTCACTTTCGTAGCCAGCGCGGCCGATCAAGAGCGGCGGCGCGAGCTCGCTGACGCGCTCCCACTGGTACCACCGATGTGTCTCCTCAAGGATGTCGGCGCCGATGACCAAACGAAGCTGACGCTCCGGCTCTTGGTCGATCAGCGCCTCCAACGTGAAGAGCGTTCGGCTCTCGCCGAGCTCCTCCTCGATCCGAGAAACCGTGACGTGGCGGAGCCCCTCGAACGCGAGCTCGCAAAGGATGACGCGGTCTTCGTAAGGCGTGCGATCACCGGTCTTGAGTGGATGCCGGTAGGACGGAATCACCAAGAGATGGTCAAGGCCCGCCGATGCCGTCGCCCACGCGGCGGCCATGACGTGCGCGGCGTGCGGAGGATCGAAGCTCCCTCCGTAAACGCCAACGACCGGAAGGGCGTCGCTTGTCTCGAGCTCAGCCACTGACCGAGATCCGGTTGCGCCGACCCATCAGCGCCTCGCGCCACACTTCTTCTCCGCCGGGAGTGAAGACGCTCGCGACGATCACGCCGTCGTCGTCTCGCTCCAAGAAGCCGACGTGGCCGGCAGCGAGCGGGCCTGGAGAGAAGAAGTAGCGCGGGCCGAAGCGTCGCAGGAACGCCTCTGGCTCAGCCCCCGAAACGATCACGTTCGCGTTCGCGATGTCTTCTTCGTCCAGCTCGTCCTTGCTGTGAACCACCAAGACGATGCGGTCCTCCATCATCTCGATCGCCCGCGACGGTGGCGGCGGGAGCCCTCGGACGCGCGAGAGCTGCTGCACCGCTTGGTCGGCGACGAGCAGATCCTGAATCTCGTTCGCGTTCCCAGTTAGCGCGAGCTCTGCCGCTCGCGAGAGGAAGGCCTCTGCGCCGAGGTCCTCGGCCCACGCGGAGACCACTTGCTCCACGTCGTTGGCGTCCCCGAGATAGATCGCGTTGATGACGTCCGACAAGAGCAGATACTCAAGCGCGGATCGAAGCGCGACCAGGTCGTCTGCAGGTCCGACGAATCCGATCCGATTGCTCACCGGCCGCTCGTCCCGACCTGACGCCGCGCCTCGAAGTGAGCTTCGGAGATCGCGAACGTGTAGAGGCCCCAGGCCTCCGGAACGCGCCGGAGGTTCGTGAGGTACGCGGCAGGGTCGGTGGTGCTCTCGCCCGAGATCTTCATGAGCCCGCGGACGCCCGCGCCGACGTTACCGGTCGCGAGAAGCGCCACGCGGTCGCCGAGCTCCGCGGCGGCCAGACCGAGCCGCGTCGCGTCAAAACCAGGAGCGCCGCCCATCTCAATCGCGACGTGCTGCAGCTCGCTGCGCGCGCTTCGCCCGAGCGCCTTGGAGACCCGGCGCGTCAGTTCATCGATGCGTCGAAGGTCGACCCCGCTCGGTGCGAAGCTCGGGTTGTGAATTCGCACCAGGGCGACGACGAACTGGGCGAGGCGCGCGCTGTCCAAGCGGACCGCGGGCGACAGGTGCGCACACGCGATCGCCATCGCGCGCGCGAAGAGGAACTCGCGTTCCTTTGCCGTCGTGGAAGAGGCGAGCTCTTGGCCAACGACGATGCGGATGGGCGCGTTCGACACCGGCACGCAGACGCGCGGAGACGCCTTCGTCGTGAAGAGCTGTACTTCTGGTGCCCCAAACCACTGCGAGACGCGATGCAGCTCACGCTGCAGCGGGTGAGAGCGCGGCGCGCGGTCCGCCTTCCACGCAGACGGGTCGAAGGGGACGAGCTTATCGAACACTTCGCGCGCGATCTGGAAGACCGCCACGGTCGCTGCGTTAACGAGCGTCGGGGCGATCCGCTCACGAACCGCCACGGTCGTCGCGCGGTGCTCGCCTCCGGGCACCCCGCCGTGTTCGTTGAGTCGCTTCGCCAGCTCTTCGTCGGTGACCCCAAGCGCCGCTCCCGCGGCCGCGCAAACCCGCGCAGGATCCGTGTCATCACGCCACTCGAGCAGCGTCGAGAGCCCGCGCCACGCTTCGGCGTTCGTCACGTCCTCGTCGAGGACCCCGCGGAACTCGCTCAGCGCCCGGTTGATGTGCATACCGAACGCGGCGCGCGCGCCTTGGCGCTGATAGAAGTCGGCGAGCGCCTTGAGCGTGTCGAGGTCGCGCGGCGCGTCACGGCGAAGCGCCTCGAGCAGGTCCTCCGCTCCGCGCGTCTCCCCACCCGCCTCCATGGCGCTCGCGATCGCGATCTGCTGAGCTCGCGCCTCCGCCGGGCTCTCCGCGCTCTCTGCCAACCGACGACGAACCGCGACCGCTTGTTGAGTTCGTCCTTCCCGAAGATACAGCGCGGCGAGTCGCTCCATCGCTTCGCGATCATCGGGGACGAGCTTCACGACACGCTGGAACGCCGCCTCCGCGCGCCGCGGGTCAGGCAAATGGGTGTCGTAGATATCGCCAAGCGTAAAGAAGACCCACCGGAGCTCCGAGCGCTCTTGGCGGAGGCGCGCGACCTTGATGAGGAGCTCCGCTGCGTCGCGCCAGTCCTCTTCGTCGAGCGCCAACTGCGCCAGTCGTCGCAGGGCGTCTGGTTGGTTCGGCGCGATCTCGAGCGCGCTGCGGAGAGACTCCCGTGCCTCGTTCTTGTCGCCCAGCCGCTCTCGGACCTCGGCGCGCGTCAATAACATCGACACCTGCTCCGTGGGCTTCACATCGCTCTTCATCCGATCATCGATCAGCGCGTTGAGCTCGGCGTACTCACCGCGGTCCAACAGGTTCTGCCGAATGCGCTTAAACGTGTCGCGGAAACCGACGTCTCGTCGACGGACCTCCATGAGCGCCGCGTGTGCGCGGTCAGCGTTGCCGACGCGGTCTTGCCACGTTCTCGCGGCGACGTACCAGAACTGGATCTTACGCGACTCCACCCGCGACATCGCTGCCGCGCGCTCGAACGCCTCCGCCGCGGCCTCGAAGTCTTCACCGGCAGCCAGGAGCTGCTTCGCGAACTCTTCATGGAAGACGGGGTGGTCGCCCACGGTCGCGTTCTTGAGAATATCGACCGCGGCGCCCGGGCCGTCTGTGTCACGCGCGGAAGAGGCTGCGCGGACGAGCGTCGAGGCGACCGCGTCATCCCCTTCGCCTCGCGTCGCGGCGAGCAACGCGCGCAACCGGAGAGGTTGGTTCCCTGTCGAGCGCGCTAACCCGGCGACCCGACGAGCCAACCATCGGTCTAGCTCGGCGCGAGACGCCGTCGCGGTCAACAGCTCATCCGCAGCGGTGCCGTCTGCGTCTTTCGCGGCCAGCCGAAGTCGCGCCGCGACCTGGGTGAGGCCCGCGACATCTGCGGGATCGCGCACCTGCACAACCGCTCGCTCGATCGCGTCAAGGAGCGCGACGTTGTCCTTCGCGAGCATCGCCGCTCGCTCGTACTCGCGGAGCGTCGGGATGTCGGTCGGCGCGAGCTCCAGCGCGCGCGCGAACGCTTCAACCGCGGGCGCGAATTGACCGGCCCGCTCACGTGCGCGACCCAAAGCGCGAAGCCCGTGAAGCGATTCCGAGTCCGCCTCCAACGCGCTCAAGACTTCGTCTTGAGGCGCCGCCGATTCCGTGCGCGCGAGGCCCGCTGCGCTGAGCGGATCCTCGCCGCCGACCTCGGCGAAGAACTCTCTCGCGCGGACCAGGTCACCGCTCGCTTCGAACGCCAAAGCTGCACGCAAGCGAGCCGCCCTCACGCGCGCCGGATCTTTCGCGCTCGCCGCGGCGCTGGCCAGGATCTCCGCGCGGTGCGCAGGCGCGACGCCTTCGCCGGCGCCGATCAACAGCTCGGTGATCATCGGGTCGTCCGGGAACGCTTCCCGCGCGTGACCCAACTGATCGGCAGCTTCCTTCGGGTCGGTGGCCAGCAAGGCGCTCCGGACGCGTCGCCCGCCGGACTCCACGGGGTCCGCTGCGATCTCGCCGAGCGTCTCGTAGACCTCTCGAAGCGCGACGCGATCGTCGGACGCGCGAGCGAGCGGTTCCATCGCCCAGAGCGCGGGAGGATAGGTCGGCATGAGCTCCAGCGCGCGGCGATACGCCGCCATCGCGTCCTCCCCCGCGCGCTCAAGGATCCGTCCAGCGTTGGACGCCGCGAACGCGGCGCGGGTGTCCCGAGCGCCTTCCGCTTCCTCGAGCCCAAGGGAAGCCGCTTCGATCGGCGAGGTCTCCGCGAGGAGGTGCGCAAGCGGCCGGAGCACCAATGGATGGTTCGGCACGACCTGACGCGCCTCGTGCAAGGACTCGATCGCGCCGTCGTGATCGCCTAGCTGTTGCTTCAGCTCCGAGAACGCGAGGTGAGTCGCGAGTTGTTGGTCTGTTCCCGAACGCTCCTGGGCGCGTTCCAGTGCTCGCGTCATCGCGCGCGTCGCGAACTCGGCGTCGCCCGCCGCGAGGGCCACGTCGAGCGAGAGCGCCTCCGTCGTCAGTGGCGACGCGCCCTCGTCCCGCGCCCTCGCGAGCAGCTCCTGCTCGTGTTCTTGCGTCGTTGGGTTGAGCGCGAGCTTCGCCGCGGCATAGAGCGCGCCCCGACCGGACTGCCCCTCCACGATCTCCGCGAGCTTCTTCGCGTCCTTGGACCGTCTCGCGATCACTTCGCGAAGCACCCGGGTAGTCCCGAGGTCAGGCGCTAAGACCGCGGCGTCATCCAACGCGCGGTACGCCTCCGCCATCTCGCCACGCTCTGCGCGAAGCTCCGCGAGTGAGATCAGCGCGCGGGCGCGCCCCTCTCCGGTCTGCGCCGCGACCCACGACTCGATCGCCTCGAGCTGTGTCTCGGTGTCACCGTCGTCTCGCGCGGCGTCGGCCAGCGCGCGGATCGCGAGCGGTCCCTTTGCCCCCGCGAGCATCAGGAGCGCTCGCTTCGCGTCACCCAGCCCGTAGTGAACCGTTCGCGCGACGTTGCGAATCATCGCTTCGCGAACCGCCGGTGCGGGCTCGAGCTTCTCGATCGCCCGCTGAACCGCGTTCACGTCCTTGGCGGCGCGCGCCGTTCGCGCGATCCCGAGCCAGGTCGCCCATTCCTCCGAGCCCGCCTCGACCGCGGACTGGAAGAGAGCGCGAGCGCGCTCCACGTCTCCGTTGTCTTCGTGTCCTGCCGCCGCGGTCGTCAGGAGCGAAGCGCGCGCGCGTCCGTCCTCAAACGTGTTCGCGGCTTGCTCAAGCGCGTCGAGTCGGTCGCCGGTTCGTCCTTGCTTCTTGCAGGTCTCCGCCAAAAGGAGCGCCGCGACCGGGGAAGGGCCGAGGTCCAACGCGGCCCGCGCGGTGAGCTCAGCCGCGTTCGCATCGTCACAGGCGTGCAGCTGCACCTCCGCGAGGAGCGTGAGAGCAGCGCGTCGATCCGCATCCGAAATCGGGAGCGAGATCTCAGTCTGAAGAAGCTGCGCGGCGACCGTCCACGCCGACGCGAGAACCGCGTCCCGCCGAAGCGCCCGCACCGCCACGACGTTAAGTCGATCCGCCTGGTGCGCTTCTCCGTAAAGCGCGCGCGCCTCGTCCGTGCGACCCGCGGCCTCTTCGAGCTCCGCGGCGGTCACCAAGAGCCGCGCGCGAACCGCGCCAGACGCGCCCTTCGCGAGCGACTGCAGCAGCTCGACCCGTGCGCGCGCGACCTCCGTGGTGTCACCGACCAAGCCGAGCCGCTCGACCCGGCCCTTCTTTGCATAGATTAGGCGACGCGCGGTGGCCGCCCCTTGATCGTCAAGGCGAGTCGCGCTGGGCGGCGCGATGTCCGCGAAGTCGAGCTCCTCATCCGAGAGCTCGGAGAGTTCACCCTCTTCCCAGTCGAGCTGAGGCGCGTCGTCGTCCAGCTCATCCCAGTCGGCGGTAAAGTCCGCGAGCTCGGCTCGCGCCGCGGAGAGCTGCGGTTCGTCGTCGACGTCTTCGGGGTAGCCGAGGTCATCCAAGAATTCGTTCAGATCGAGCTCCGGCGAACTGCTCCGGCGCTCCGCTGTGGTCTTGAACGGATCGAGAATCGGCGGGTCGGAGTCAGGGACCCCCGACTCCTCGGGCTCCTCCGGTTCGTCGTTCCGAAGGATGTCGATCGGCGCGAACATCTCTTTCGACAGGAGCGTCGTCGGGTGCTCTTCGTCGACGTCCTGATCGTCTTCGTCGCGAAGACTGCCGTCGCTCAGCGAAGAGAGGATCGAGGTGCTGAGGACCGCGGTGGGCACGTCCATGTCCTCGTCTTCGTCGTCCTCATCATCGAGGAGTCGATCCGCCTCGTCGCGCTTGCCGCGAAACAGGCCAGCGGCCAACAGATCCGACACCTTGTGGATCTTGGTCGGGACCTCGTCTTCTTCTTCTTCTTCCTGGAAGGCCTGCGCGGCGCGGCGCGACACGCGCTCCGCTTCCGCGTCGGCCTCAGCAACGGCTTCTTCGTCGAGCGCACGCGTTGGCTCGGTCTCCGGCGCGACCGCGACCTCCAACTCGGGCTCAGCCTCAAGCGCGACCACCTCCGCCGCTGTCTCAGGCTCTGCGGGTGCGGGCTCGGTATCCGTCGCGTCCGGGGTCTCGTTTCGGGCGGGGTCCGACGCCTCTGTGGACTCGGGCACCTCTGTGTCCTGGGACTCTGTGTCCTGGGGCGCCTCTGTGTCTTGCGCGTCCTCGCCGAGCTTGTTGAACGTCGAGGTGATCGGCATCTCTTCGCCGACCGGCTTTTCCTCGCCAGGCGGAGGCGGCAGCGTGACAAACGAGGGGCGCCGCAACTCCTCTTCAAAGGACTCGTCGGCGAGCGCCTCCGTCGTGAGAGACGGTTCGTCGGGTAGCTCGAGGTGCACGAGCGCTTCTTCGGGTACCGCAGCCGGCGGGATCGCCGGCGGGATCGCGGACGGCGCGAGATCGCCGCCCAGCGCCTCCAGCTCGCTGAAGAGTTCGTCCGGCAGCTCCGCACGGGGGCGCCAGCTGTCGCTCTCCTTCGTTGGCGGCGCCGCCGGCTCGGCGATGAAGAGCGTGGCGGTCCCCTCGTCCTCGTCGTCGTCGTCGTCGTCGCTCGCGTCAATACGCAGGATCCCGAACGGGTCGTCACCGAAGCGCGCGCTGTCGGTGGTCGCTTGCGCGGCGCGACTGATCGAGAAGGGCTCCGTCGCGTCGTCGCGCTCGCGAGGCGGCTTTAGATCATCCAAGAGCTCGTGAAGCCCAGCGCCGGGAGCGGCGACCAGCGACGGTCCGCGGCCTTCACTGAGATCATCAAGCAAGCTGGGCACCTCGGGCGCGAGCAACTCCTCCGTTGGCCAGCTCGACGTCGCGAACGGATCAGAGAGGTCCAACGCAAAGGAGGAGTCGCCCTCGTCCGGCAAGAGCGCCTCGAAGACCGCGGTCGCTGGCTCGTCCGGATCGTCGAGCAGCTCCGCCTCCACGGCGTTCAGAACCGGATCTTCGACCGGCTCGGCGACGGGCTCAGCGACGGACTCTTCGTTTGCGTCCGGTGTCGCTTCCGCGCCCTCGTCAAACTTCCGCTCCCACTCGTCGAGCGCGTCAAGGTCGAGCGACAGAGACAGATCGTCGTCCTGGTCCTTCGGATCGGTCACGGTTCAAATCCCATTTCGGTACGCAGCCGCGCGGCGGCTGGAGAGGTCCAGAACATCACTGTCTCGACCGCGTCGCGCGAACGCTTCACTCGATCCAGCGTCGGGCGCTCACCCAGGATCAGCTCAAGGCTCGCGGAGAGGTTGCCGCTCATAAGCGTTGCTGCGCGCAGGGCGGTGAATCGCGCCGCTGCGCAAAACGACTCCAAGCGCTCGCCGGTTCCAAGCGCGGACGCAGCCGCAGCGACCGTCTTCCGCGCGCGACGCCCCATCACGCGTTGCGCGGCCTCCGTCCAGGTATCGAGACTCGCTCGTCCCGCGCCACCGCTCAGCGGGGCTCCCGACGCTTTGGCGATGGCGTGCAGGAGCGTGGCTCCGGCCGCGGGCGAGCGATCGATCAAAGAGAGCGTGCCGCGATGGAACGCGATGGCCTGACGGCCCAGTCGAAAGCGCGCGGCGGGAGAGAGCGGTGCGTAGACGGACCGGCCGAGTACCCACTGCGCCTTCCCCTTTTTGCCGGGCAGCGCCGCGAGCCGTCCGGGGTCATCGCCACCCACGAAGTACTCCGCGGACTCGACCCCGAAGACCCTCGCTAGCGCGACGACCTCTTCTCGGGTCGCGTTCTCTGTACGAGGCGAGATGGACTCGGACCGGCCAACCGAGAACGCGGTCGGTGTGAGCTCGTCGAGAACCGCCAAGAACTCGCTCGCGACGACCGCGAACTCCGCCTCCGGTCCGCCATCACCGCTCTTGCGAAGCGCGCTCATCTGCGAAGACCCGAGCGCGATCTTGGGCAAGGCGATCGGGGCCGCGCGCGGTCGATACGCGCTCTGTTCTTCGGCCGTCGCGACGTCCAGCACCACAAGCGTCTCGAGGATGGCCGACGCGAGATCGTCGTTGTCGTTCCAGAGCGCCGAGCGGCGCAGGTTCCGCAGCCCGTTCGGGTCAAGCTCTTCTGCGAGCGCGTCACGGAGCCCGCGTTCGAAGGTCGTCACGAACTCGGTTCGCTCGTCTCCTGAGAGCAGCGAGGTGAGCGACTCGGCGGCGTCCGCGTCGGTCGGGAGAACCTCGAGCGCCTTTCGGTATGAAGCGATCGCGCGCGGTCGATCGCTCAAGTGCTCGGCGCGAATCGCGCCGGCGCGACGCGCGAACGCAGCGCGCTCTTCTCCCGCGGTCATCGCGGTCGCTTTGTCCAGCGCGGACGCAGCGTCAGGATAGAGACCCGCGCGCTCCGCGACATCCGCCATCCGGCCAAAGACGCTCGCGTCATCGGGCGTGAGCTCCGTGAGACGCTCAAGCTCTTTGATCGCGCCGGCGGGATCGCTCAGCTTCTTCTCGAGGAAGTCCGCTGCGCCGAGTCGCGCGACGACACGCTGCGCGTCGGGCGCGTCGCTGTCCGCGAGCCGGCTAAGCGACGTGACCGCTTCCCGGAACGTTCCGCGGCTCACGTGAATCTCTCCCGCGAGCGCGAGCGCGCCGGCGTGCTCGGGCGCGATCGCCAAGAGGTCATCGATCGTCGCGAGCGCCCCGTCGAGGTCGACCAGCGCGCGCCGAAGCCGCGCTTGCTCAAAATACAAGCGAGCGAGATCCGCCTCGGGTCCAACGCTCTCGATGCGCTTCACGACGAGCTCGAGAAGCGGCTCCGCTTCACCGCGCTCGGCGAGCAAGTCGTGAAGGCGGTCGTAGGCGGCCGTGCGCGCGGGATCCAGTTGGAGCGCGTCGCGGAGGAGCAGCTCTCCCCCGTCGAGATCACCGAGGTGATCGATGCGTACCGCGGCGCTCTCCTCAAGCAACATCGCGCGCTGCTCATCGCTCGCGAGCGGCGCGAGACGATCACACGCGTCGACCACCCATTGCCACTCCGCGACCGCGCGTGCGGCGACCCGCAAGCACTCCCAAGACGCCAGGTCCTCCGCGTCGTTCGTCACGGCTGCGCGCAGGATCGCGAAGGCGCTGTCCGCGTCACCTCCCGCGAGCGAAGCGCGCCCGAGCGCCGCCTTCAGCTCGGGCTCCGTCGCTTCCGTGCTGTACGCCAAGCGCGCGCGAACCGCTTCGATGCGCGCCTGAGGATCATCGCCGCTCTCCAGCGTCTCGTCCATCGCGACCGCGAGGGACGCGGTCTGCGCTGCGGTCTCGTGCATCTCTTCAGCGACCAAGAACGCCTCGGCGATGCCCTCGGAGCCCTCCGACATGATCTTGACGCGGAGCGCGTGCAGCGTCAGCTCCGCGACCTCAGCGCCTTGGCAAACGGTCGCCAGGTTCAGCAGCGCGTCGCTTCGCGCGGCTCCCGTGGCGTGCTCGACCTGCGCGAAGAGCGTCAGCATGTCGTCCGGGCGCTGCTCCGCGTACTCCTCGAGCACCTCTTCGCTTGAGGCCGCGCGGGCGAGAACCGGGAGCCAGTTCAAGCGATCCTCCGGCGCAGCGACGAGCAGGCGATCAATCGCGGCGGCGCGGCCCTCAGCGTTGGCTTCTGAAGACGGCGTCAAGAGCAGCGCGCACGCTGCGTGGAGACCTGCCTCGCCTGGATCTTCGAGCGCGTTGCGATAGCCCAGCGCAGCGCGCCTCGGGTCATTGCCGATCTCGTGGTGATGCTCCGCGAGCGCCAGCGTCGCGACCCCTGGCGTCCCCGCGTTCACCTCACGGTCCGCCATGCCGGTCAACGCGCGCTGCAGAAGCGCCGCGTCCTCGCGCTGCGAGGCGAGCCGCTCGAGAGACATGAGCGGCGCCAGCGCGTCCGGAGAACGCATCATCGCGCGCTCGTAGGTCTCGGCCGCGAGATCGAGATCGCCGGCGGCCTCTGCAGCGGCGCCCGCAGACAAGAGCACAAACTCGGCGTCCGCGATCCCGGATCCCGCATCGGCTGCGTCGCTGAGCAGGGAGACGAGCTCTCGCGCGTCACCTTGGCTACGCAGGATCTCTTCGAAGAGCGCGACCGCGTAGGGATCGCCGGGAGACTGCGCGAGCGCGCTGCGAAGAAACGCCACCGCCTCCTCGAGCTGGTCGGCACGCGTCGCGGCACGAGCGGCCGCGACGAGATGCGCGACGCGCTCCTTGTTCTCGGTCGCCGTGGAGAGCGCTTCATGGGCAGCCGCGAGCAACGCGTGGTCGCCTTCGCGAGCTGCCTGCAGCCGCGCGCTCCCGGGCGCCCAGAGTCGAGTGACCTCGCTGGAGACCGCCGCGGCGAGAGCGCGCTTGGCGCCAGCTTCATCCCCGGAACGCCGCAAGAGGTTCACCCGTTCGCGGAGGAGCACCGACTTTTCATCGTCGTCCGCGGCCGAGATCAAGACCCCGAGTTGCTCAAGCGCCACCTGTGGGTGGTCAGCGCGGGTCGCGGCGCCAAAGAGCTCGCGCACGATCGGGATCGGGTCGCTGGCGTGGGCGATCGCGTCCTCGTAGTGAGCGACCGCAGCGGAGAACTCACCGATCCGCTCGGCTGTGATCTGTCCGGCGCGCCACGACGCTTCCGCGCGCGCGGCGCCCGACTTTTCATTTCGTCGCGCCACCAAGTCAGCGACTCGTTGTACGTGGTCACCGCGATCCATCAGCAGATCTTCCCAGAGCGCCCGCGCGACCGGCGAGTTGGGCGCGGCTTCCACCGCCGCGGCGAGCGAAGCTTCGGCGGCCTCGAGATCGTCGGCGGCGCGCGCGAGCTGGCTCTTGCGAACATGGAGCACGGCCGCAGCAGGCCCGGTCGCCCCTGATGTCAGCAGGTGATCGATCTCGCGCATCGCGACGACGTGATCTTCGCTGCGTTCCGCGAGACGGAGCATCGCTTGATGGAGCACCAAGTCGTCCGGGCGCTGCTCCAGCGCAGCGGTCAGCAACGCGGTCGCGGTCGGGAGGTCGTCGAGCTTCTCCGCCCGGAGCGTCGCGGCTTCAAAGCGCAAGGGGACGGTCGCCGCGCGGGCGGCTTCCGGAGAGTCGTAGCGATGGCGAATCTCGGGCTCAACGTCCCCGCCGTTGGCGAACACCGCGAGCGCGTTCGCTTTCCTCGCGAGCGCCTCCGCGAGCGCGCGCGGGAGATCGTGTTCGCGCGCGATCTCCTCCATCGCGTCGAGGGCCAAGAAGGTCGCGCCTTCGACATCAATCGCTTCGCGCAAGGTCTCGATCGCGCGCTCGGGATCCGCCTCTGCGTGTACGCGCGCGAGATCGATCCAGAGCATCGCCCGAAGCAGTGGTCCGCGGGTCGCCTCGGCGCGCGCGGCGACCCCGCGACGAACCACCTCCACGTCACCGGTCGCGCGACCGATTCGCTCCAGCATCGCGCCCGTCGCCAAGAGCGTGGACCAGGCCGCCCCCTTCTTCGCCGCGCCGATGGCGGCGTCGAGGTGCTCAAGCGGGTCCCCTTGCCCGGGCAGGTGGTCGGCCAAGAGCGCCGCCAAGTCGAGAGATGCTGAAGCACGCGCGGCGTCATCCGGCGCGGTCTTCCCGTCGACTTCATAGAGCCGAAGGAGGTTCTTGAACGACCGCCGACGCTCGAACACCCGTACGAGCGCGTAGAGCGGCGGGCGAAACGCAGGATCGAGGTTAAACGCGGTGAGATACTCACGCACCGCGGCGGCATCGGTGCCCGAGCGCTGCTCCAGCAGCCCCCCGACCTCGAAGTGCAAGATGGCGCGTCGACGCGGGTCCTCATCACCATCCAGCTCGGCGCGGAGCGCGGCGATGCGGGACTCGATGGACGCGGTCGGAGGAGTCGGGGGGGTGTCTTTCATCAGGTCGATCGAATCGGCGCCCCAGCCGGACCCATGTCCACTAGAACGGGAACGAGACTCTACCAATTATAGAGGTCGCATTGGAACCTCGTTCACGAGTCCTTGACGCGCGCGGTGAACGTCTTGAATCTCGTGCAAATGACCGAGGCGATCCCGCTCTCCGAACAGTTCACCCTCGACCAGCTCGGCGCGCTCGCGAGCGGCACAGCGCGTCTCCACTTCGGGAGTGACGCGCGGGAGCGGGTCAAGCGCAGCCGCGCCTTCGTCGCCGCGCTCTGCGACGAAGGAGAGCGCGCGCCGAACGTGTATGGGGTCAACACCGGGTTCGGGGCGCTCGCTGAGACCCGTGTCCCAGCGGCGGACCTGCGGCTTTTGCAACGAAACCTGATCAGGAGCCACGCGGTCGGTGTTGGACACGACCTCCCGAGGGGTGCGGTCCGCGCCATGATCGCCCTTCGCGCACAGGTCCTCTCGCTGGGACACTCGGGGGTCCGAGAGCGCGTCATCGACACATTGGTCGAGATGCTCCACGCCGACGTCTGTCCAGTGATCCCCGCGCAGGGTTCTGTCGGAGCATCCGGAGACCTCGCCCCGCTCGCCCATCTCGCGCTCGTTTTGATCGGTGAAGGGGAAGCGGACTTCGACGGCGCTCGCCTCCCGGGGGCCCAGGCGATGGAGAAGGCCGGGATCACGCCGCTGACGCTCGAAGCGAAAGAAGGGCTCGCGCTGATCAACGGCACCCAGATGATGCTCGCGGTCGGCGCGCTCGCGCTCCTCGAAGGCGAGCGGTTGTGTCGCGCCGCGGACGTCGTGGGCGCGATGTCTCTCGAAGCGCTTCAGGGGTCCGTCAAACCGTTCGATCCGCGCATCCAACGCGTTCGTCCGCACCCTGGTCAGGCCGAGAGCGCCGACAACCTCCGCGCCTTGCTCGCGGAGAGTCAGATCATGGAGAGCCACCGCGATTGCAGCAAGGTCCAGGACCCCTACTCGCTTCGCTGCATGCCGCAGGTGCACGGCGCGACCCGTGACGTTCTTCGGTTCGCGCGCGAAGTGCTGGAGCGCGAGACCGTGGCGGCGACCGACAACCCTCTGATCTTTATCGAAGGCGATGAGGTCGAGGTCATCAGCGGCGGGAACTTCCACGGCCAGCCGCTTGCGCTCGCGCTCGACGCGGCGACGATGGCCGTCGCGGAGCTCGCGAACGTCGCCGAGCGACGGATCGAGCAGCTGGTGAACCCCGCGATGTCGAGCGGTTTGCCGCCCTTCCTCGCGCCGCGGAGCGGTCTCGACTCCGGGTTCATGATGGCGCAGGTGACGGCCGCTTCGTTGGTGAGCGAGAACCGCGTGCTGGCGCATCCATCGAGCGTGGACTCGATCCCATCGTCGGCGGGCAAAGAGGACCACGTCTCGATGGGGAGCATCTCCGCGCGAAAGCTCGCGCGGGTCGCCCGGCATGTGCGGACCGTTCTTGGAATCGAAGCGCTCGTCGCCGCCCAAGGCATTGACCTCCGCGGTCCGTTGCGGCCAGGTACCGGCGTCGCCGCTGCGCACGCCTTGTTTCGCGAGCACGTCGCGACGCTTGAGGGCGATCGCGTCTTGCGTCCCGACATCTTGAAGAGCGCCCGCCTCCTCGATTCCCTCGTGGCAGCGGCGGACGCGGTGTTGCCAGCGCACACGCTTCGCTGAACCGCGAGATCCGACCGGCACGCGTTGGGCGAACCAAACACAGAGAATTATCGAGTGTGTTAGCGTGTCGCGGTGGGAACCGACGACAGCCGGGGCGGACCGAAGAAGACGATGCAGGGGTTTGCCAACCCGTCACGAGCGGGCGGCGTTGACCACTCGGACCTCCACTCTCGGACCCCCATGGTCGAGATCGAGGTTGTCCACCAGCATGGACCGGCGCCGCGCACCGAGCGCCCTCTACGTACCGTGGAGGTGTGGACCCGCAACCGCATCTACACCGTCGATCCAATGATGACGTGTGTCGAGGTCACGCACCGACTCGACTCTATCCGCGACCCGCAGCACCCATTTCTCGGAAGTAAGCTCGTTGGCGGTCAGCACCGCGAAGGCGACGTGATTCAGCTGAGCTACCCGTACCCGCGCCCCGGCACCGAAGCGGTCTTCGAGCATCCGGGAGGAAAAATGGGCGGGTTCTCCCGGACCTCCACGGTCATGCGCGTCGTCCTCCGCTTGCACATCATCACGGTCGCCCCGACCTCGGTCGCGCCGACCTGGGCAGAGCTCACTGGGAGCCACCGCGTCGCGGAGTTCCTCGGCACCACCGGCGATCCGGAAAAGACCTACGTCGACGAATAGCGCACGTCCGACACGAGCCAGACCAGCTGCTAAAGCCAGCCACCATCAATGATCATGGTCTGCCCGGTCATGTACCGCGACTCGTCGCTCGCCAGGTAGATCACCGCGCCGGTGATGTCTTCTGGCTGACCCACCCGCTTGGCCGCGGTTTGCGACAAGATCATCTCGCGGATCTCATCGTTGCTCGTGAGCGCGGAAGCGAACTTGGTGTCGATGAGGCCGGGCGCGATCGCGTTTACCCGGATCGACGGCCCGAGCTCGGCCGATAGCGTCTTCGTCATCGAGAGCACCGCGGCTTTGGTCATCCCGTACGCGCCTTGCAGCGGCGCGGCCATCAGACCGAGCACGCTCGAGATGTTGATGATCGAGCCCGGCGCGCCGCGATCGATCAAGTGCTTGGCGACCCAGTGAGTCATCGCGAAGGTGCCCTTGAGGTTGACGTCGAACGTCTTGTCCCAGGCGCGCCACTCCAGGTTCATCATCGGGCCAAAGTACGGATTGGTCGCCGCGTTGTTCACCAGAACATCAACCTGCCCGAAGCGCTCCAGCACCGCGTCGCGAAACGCCATCACGTCTTCCGGCTTCCCGATGTGACACGCGATGGCAGCGGCCTCTCCATGTTCGCTGAGCTCCTCCGCGATGGGCGTGAGCGCCTCGATTTTTCGTGAGGCGAGGACCACCTTCGCGCCTTCGGTAACCATCGCGCGCGCGATCGCTTCACCGATCCCGCGGCTCGCTCCGGTGACGACCGCGACCTTCCCTGAGAGACGTCCTGTTTCCATGGCGCGACGATACAACGTTCCCGGGATCGACGGTCCCCTCGGTGGTACCGTCAGTGAGTGAATCGAGAGGAACTTCAACGTTGGCTCAAGACCGAGCGTCACACCTTCCGGTGGAACCAGGGCGACTACGGCACCTACGACGGCGTGGAGGTCTCACGAAGCGAGCTCCGCTGGTTCCACTGGCGTCATGATTTCGAGGAAGGCGGAGAGCGCGACGTGATCGTCCAAACAGCGGCCGCGTTCCTCGCCGACGGTCCCCCGCGAGAGGTGCCCGAGCGTGTCGCAGGCGCCGTTCGGGCGTGGCTGACCCGCGCCTGAACGCGCGAAACAGTCGCCCGCGAAGCGCCGCGAGAAAGCGGTTTACGCCAGGAGCGGCGGCCAAAACCTGCTAGCGTAGTGGCGTTGGGCTCAGGGAACGGAAAACGGGACACGCAGTCCGGATACCGAGTGCTGGACGAACGCACGGGGCGCGTCGGTGCGGAACCTCAGAGCGAGTCGCGCGGCTCCTCCGCCCCTCCGGGCTCCGTCTCGGTAACGACCTCCGCGGCGATCGGAATACGCGAAGCGGTCCGCAAGAAGACCAAGGACGCCAAGCGGACTCACTTCGGCCTTGGACCACCGCCGCCGCGACCTGAAGCGGCCTCCGTCACAGACGCGAAAGCGGAAGCTCCGGACGCCCCCGTCTCGAAGGGGATCTCCATCGAGCACACCCAAGAGAGCGGTTCCCCTTCCCTGCTCGCCGGTCCATGGCGTGCGTTTGAGATTTGGACGCAGAACCGCGTGTACGGTTTGGACGCGCACTTGGTCTGCATCGAGGTCTTCGATCGGGTCACCAGCACGACCCAGCCGAAGCACCCGATCGTCGGATCGCGCTTGCTCGGCGGCCAGCGAAGAAGTGAAGAGACCGGCGCGATCGAACAGGTCAGCCACCCGCTCCCCGGGGTCGGCGCATCAGCGGTCTTCAGCGTCCGCGTGGGTCGTCGCGTTCGCGTCTCCGAGACCTCCCCCGTGACGCAGGTCGCGATCCGACAACGAGTCGTCGACGTCGGTCGCGTGGACGAGCCGAACTGGGACGACATCACCGGGCAGTCTGGCGAGTGGTAGGCGAGCGCCTACGCGCGCTCGGACCTGGGGTCCTCTTCGCGGGCGCCGCGGTGGGCGTCAGTCACTTGGTTCAGTCAACGCGCGCCGGCGCGCAAATGGGCTGTTCGCTCTTGCTCCTGGTCCTCATCGCGAACGCGATCAAGTACCCCGCGTTCCGCTTCGGCCCGCACTACGCCGCGGCCACCGGCACATCGCTCCTGTCCGGCTACCGCAAACGCGGCCGCCACGCGCTGCTCCTCTACGCCGCGCTCACCTTGGGCACGATGTTCACGGTCGCAGCGGCCGTCGCGTTGGTGACCGCCGGCCTCGCGAAGTACCTCTTCTCATTACCCGGGTCGCCGCTTCACATCGCGAGCGGCCTCGTCGTCGTCTGCGCGATCCTCGCCGCGGTTGGCGGCTATCGCTGGCTTGATCGAATCGGCAAGGTCGTCGTCGCGGTCCTCTCGCTCGCGACCCTCGCCGCGACGGCGCTCGCGATCGGAAAGATCCCAAGCGAGGCCCTCTCCTTCGTTCCCGACCTCAGCGCGATGACCAAGCCCGAGGTGCTGTTCCTCGCGGCGCTGATCGGTTGGATGCCATCCGCGATCGATGTCAGCGCGTGGCAGTCGATCTGGACGCTCAATCGCGAAGCCCAACACGAGGGCGCGCCGCGTCCTGCCGAGACACGGCTCCGCGCGGTCACCTTCGACTTCCACGTCGGGTACGTCTCGACCGCCATCCTCGCGATCTGCTTCCTCTTGCTCGGCGCTTCAGTGATGTACGGACAAGAGCTCAAGCCTAAGCCGCACGAGTTCGCCGGGCAGTTGATCGACCTCTACACGCAGACCCTTGGCAGCGGCAGCCGGCCTATCATCGCCGCCGCTGCGGTCCTCGTGATGTTCTCGACGACGCTAACGGTCATGGACGGCTTTCCGCGCGCGCTCTCGGCCCTCTTTCAGAACCTCCGAGACGCTCCCACGCGCGCCCCCTCCGAAGACGGAGCGCGCGACCCGGGTTACATCGCTGCCTCGCTCGTCCTCGTGATCGGCGCGGTCGTCGTCCTGCAATACCTCACCGGTTCCCTGCGGGGCATGGTGGACCTCGCGACGACGCTCTCGTTCCTCACGGCGCCCGCCCTCGCCGCGCTGAACCACCTCGCGGTCGTCGGCGACGAGATCCCAGATAATTCTCGCCCGCCCGGGTGGCTCCTCACGTTCAGCCTGCTAGCTATCGTCGCGCAGGCCGCGTTTGCGCTCTATTACTTGAGCGTCCGGTTCGGCTAACCGCGACGCGAGGATTCGACCTGGAACCATTCATCAACGGCCTGCCCGGCTACGGGCTCGCGATCGTCTTTGGGTTCGCCGCGCTCATCTGGGGCGCCGATCGCTTCGTGATCGGCGCTGCCGCGAGCGCACGGAACTTCGGCGTCTCGCCCCTGTTGATCGGGCTCACCGTGGTCAGCCTGGGCACGTCCGCGCCTGAGCTCTTGGTCTCCGCGATGGCGGCGCGCAACGGCAGCCCCGCGCTCTGCATCGGAAACGCGATCGGGTCGAACATCACGAACATCGCGCTCGTGCTCGGAGTCGCGGCCCTGATCGCGCCGGTCGCGATTCACCCAAAGATTCTACGTCGCGAGCTGCCGCTCTTGATCGGCGCCACCCTCCTCGCGGGCGGCCTCATGCTCGACGGTGACCTCTCGCGCGTCGACGGCGCGATCCTCCTCGGCGGGTTTGTGTCGCTGCTCGGTTGGATCATCATCGAGGGCCTCCGCGATCGCTCTGCCAACATGAACGAGGAGATCCCCGACGACCTCTCCACCCCGGTCGCGATCGCGTGGTTGGTCTTGGGGCTCGTCATCCTCCTGATCAGCTCGCGCGGGCTCGTCTGGGGCGCGGTCGGGATCGCGCGTCACTTCGAGGTGAGCGAGCTGATCATCGGGCTCACCATCGTCGCGTTCGGCACCAGCCTCCCCGAGCTCGCCGCGACCGCGACCGCTGCGCACAAGAACGAGAACGAGCTCGCGATCGGCAACATCGTCGGCAGCAACCTCTTCAACATTTTGGGCGTGCTCTGTCTCCCCGGACTGATCGCGCCGCGCCGACTGCTGCCGCAAATGATGACGCGCGACTACCCGGTCATGCTCATGGTCACCGTTCTCCTCTTCGCGTTCGCGCTGATGTCGAAGAAGATCTCGCGCGTCAGCGGCGGCCTCTTCGTCGCGATTTTCGCCGCCTACATCGGGTGGCTCTACCTCCACGCGTGACGGCGCGAAGCGACCAACCGGACCGAGGCGCCCCTTCGGTCGAGCCAGAGCCACCCGGCCGGTTCCGCATGGGCCCGGTGCTCATGATCCTCGCGTCCCTCGCGTTCACCACGATGGTCGGGTTCGTGAAAGTCGCGCGCGATGAGCTCTCTCCGGTCGAGGTGATCTGTTGGCGCGGCGTGGTCAGCGTGCCGGTGACGTACTTCCTCGCGAAGCAAGGGCTCCGTATCAAGAACAAGCGGCTCCTGTTGCTGCGAACGTGCCTCGGCTTCGCCGCGATGTACTGCTTCTTCACCGCGGCCAAAGGGCTGGCGCTCGGTGACCTCTCGATCATCTCGCGCTTCCAGCCCATCGCGCTCGCGCTCTTGGCGCCCCTCTTTTTGGGATCGGCGGAGCGCCCTGGTCGTCTGATCTGGGGCGTCCTCGCGACGGGCATCATCGGGTGCGCGCTCATCATCGGGCCGGAGCTGTCGGTCGGCTCGACGTTCGGTCTGATCGCGCTCCTCGCCGCGCTCTTCTCCGCGACCGCGCACCTCTGCGTACGACGACTCGGGCTCACCGAGCACCCGGTCGCGATCGTCTTCTGGTTTCAGATGGGCACGCTCGTCCTCGCGCTCGCCGTGCACGCGGCGACCACCGGCGCCTTCCTCTCGCTCCCCAGCTCCGCGATGATCGGGCCGCTCCTTGGGGTCGGGCTCACCGCGAGCATCGGGCAGGTCTTGATGACGCGGGCCTACCAGCTCGACAACGCGCCACGGGTGGCCGCCGCGTCCTACTCGGCGCCCGTTTTCGGGATGCTTGGCGACGTCATCTTCTTCTCGACCATCCCGTCTCCGTACGCCTGGATCGGCGGCGCCCTCGTCGTCGGCGCGGGGCTCTTGCTGGTGTTCCGAGGGAAGCGCGCGTCGTGATCCAGCTTCACGAACACGTGACCGCGGCGCACCAGGTCACGCGCTCAGCGTTCGCGGAATCCCGTCGCTACTCCTTTCCATCCAGCGCGCTTCAGGAACGCGTGGAGGACTTCTCCGCGGCCGACGCGCTCGTCGGCGCGTTCGTCGGGAACCGCCTGATCGGTAACGCGCGGCTCAGCTACGGCGAGGCGTGGATCCAGTTCTCGCGGCTCGCGGTGCTCCCCGCGCATCGCGGAAAAGGATGGGGGCGCGCGATCCTCACGTTTATCGAGTCCCATGCACGCGCTCGCGGCGCGCGAGAAGTCCACGCGACGGCGCGCTCCCAACAACCCGACAACCGCCCGTACTACCTCGCGTGCGGATACGTGATCACGGGTTACTCCGAGGCGTACGGCATCGCGGATCTGCGCACGCATCTGGTCAAGACGCTCTAGCAGCCTGCTCGCGCACGCCCAGATAGCGACGATGCGATCGATGCGTTAACCTCCCGCCGTGCGGATGAGGAACGCTTTGGTCGCCACCGGGTGCGTCGCGATCCCCTCCTTCGTGATGTTGGTCATCAGCGCGAACGCGCAAGACGTCGCGATCGAGGTCCGTCACGCCGACGCGGTCGCTCCCGTGGCGAACGGTGATGACGTCGCGACGAACGAAACGCCCCCCGAACCCGAGAGCGCGACACGCGCCGCGGATCCGGCGGACCGCGCTGAGACCGAAGCGCCCGTCGACGCGATTCAAGGACCGCTCGCGCAGGATCTTCCTCGCGTCGTCTTGGCGGACCGCATGCCCGCTTGGTGGCTTAGTGATCGCGCGGACGCCCGACCTCTCGAGCCTGCGCGGTGGCGTCGACGGGTCCCGCGACGTTGCCGGACACGCGGCGGCTACCGCGCGCACTGCTCAGGCGATCGACTCGTCGCGGAGCCCAGCGGCGAGGCGCTCGCGCGAGCGCAGAAGCTCGGTCTTGGCGAACGGGCGACCGCGCGCTGGCTGCTTCAAAAGCGACCCTTTCCAGAATGGGTCCAAGCGGTCGCGGGGATCGACGAGGACCCGAGGCTGACGTTTCCGATCCCGGACGGGCGCATCGGTCGGGGGTTTGGTCGGGTTCGTGATCGCGCGCTTCGGCACCGTCCGCACAAGGGCGTCGACATCGGCGGCATCCCGGAAGGGACGCCGATTCGCGCGGTGCGCGGCGGGCTCGTCGCCTACGCCGACAACCATGTCACCGGCTACGGCAACACGCTCATCGTGCTGCACTCAGATGGGTACAGCAGCGTGTACGCGCACTGCTATCGGATCTTGGTCGCCGCGGGGCAGTACATCGCGCGCGGTCAGGTCGTCGCGCAGGTCGGCGAGACGGGCTTCGCGTACGCACCGCACCTTCACTTCGAATGGCGACAGCGCGGCTGGCCTCGCGACCCGAGGCGCCACTTCCTCGACATGGATCGCGCCGGGAACCGACTCCGGCGCGACCTTCGCGAGGCCCACGCGGCGAACGCGGAAGACCCAGAAGGAACACCATGAGCATCACCGAGTCCGCCCTCGCGCAGATGACGCGCGCTGAGCTACGCGAGGTGCTCCAGCGAGGCCACGCGGTCGATCTCGCGGAGCTCAATGGGCACGAGTTCCACGGCGTGTCACTGGGCCTGGGGCGCGTCATCGAGCGCCTCAGCTGGAAGACCTTCATCAAGACCTTTCTCTTTCGCGGCGACGCGCTGACCGGGTGGAACGTGCGAATCGATCAGCGCGATCCGTACGCCTACGAGATGATGCAAAAGCGCGGCGCGCCTCTCGTCTTCGGGCACTACGAGGTCCGGCCGCTCGGTGAGTTTCGGCCACCGCTCGCGATGAACGCGGGCGTCGTCATTGACTACAGCCGCGGCGCGCGCAGCGGCGTCCCGCGCAACGCCGGCGTCACCGGTCGCCTCCGCGACCCCATCGTCAGCGTCAACGACGGGGACTCCACGCTCTTGCTCGGCTGGACCTACGTCGACGCGGGCAAACGGCTGGGAACGCCGAGCTTCTTTAGCCTGAAGCGCGGCGCACCCATTCGTCACCTCCCCTAAGCTACCGCCGGCGGCGGAGCCAGACCGCAGCGCCGACCAGGAGCCAGAGCCAGCTCGCCGACGAGGTGCCACGGCCAGTCGCGCAGAGCGCGCCACCGGAGACGCCGCCAGTCGTCATCGTCGTGTCTCCGCTCGGGTCGAGGTAGTTCGGGACTCCGTCCCCGTCGTCGTCTCCCTCGCCTTCCATCGCGTCGGTCGCGCCATCGTCGTCAGAGTCGAGGTCGAGGTAGTTCGGCGTTCCGTCTCCGTCGACATCTGCCTCGATCGCCCCCGCCTCGGTCAAGGTCGGGATTCCGTCACCGTCGTCGTCGGCGTCCTGGTAATCGGGCGCGCCGTCACCGTCGCGGTCGGGGATCGGAGCGCTCACCCCGCCGCTGTCCGGATCGAAGGCGTCGTCGAGACCGTCGTTGTCCGTGTCGGTGCCCGAAGGCGTCACGTCCGCGACGCCGTCGCCATCGACGTCGTGGCCTTCGATACCGTCACCGATGCTGTCGTCGTCGGAGTCGAGGTCGAGGTGATCCGACACCCCGTCGCCGTCCGTGTCCACGCAAGGGAACGAGGGACACTCGACCGCGGTCGGGATTCCATCGTCGTCGTCGTCGAGGTCAAGGTGGTTCGGGAGTCCGTCGCCGTCCGTATCGGTCTCCGGCAGCTCGTCGCGGGTGCGGATTCCATCGCCGTCGTCATCGGTGTCCATGAAGTCGGGGAGCCCGTCTCCGTCGGTGTCCGGGCAGGTCTCGGGCATAGAGACGCTTCCGGGCGGGGGGCACTCGGTCAGGTCCGCCAATCCATCGTCGTCGCTGTCGGCCGGCGACGAGTCCGGGTCGAGGTAGTCGGGAACCCCGTCTTCGTCGAGGTCGAAGCCGTTCTCCGTCAGGTCCGGAGCGCCGTCGTCGTCACTGTCGGTGTCGAGGTAGGCCGGGGTGCCGTCCATGTCAGGGTCGCCGTGCTCGGCTTCCTCCGCGACCTCGGTCGCGGTCGGGATGCCGTCCCCGTCGTCGTCCGCATCGATGATGTCCGGGTCACCGTCTTCGTCGTGGTCGGGCCGCGGCGCGACCGCGCCGATCACGCCGCCGCAGTCCGCAGCGGCCGCGCAGCTCGGATCGAAGGCGTCGTCGATCCCGTCTCCGTCCGTGTCCGCTCCGCTCGGAACCGCGTCGGGGGTTCCATCGCCGTCGTCGTCGTGTCCCTCCGTCGCGTCGTCAACGCCGTCGTCATCGGAGTCGAGATCGAGGAAGTCTGGCGCGCTGTCGTCGTCGGTATCCGGGACCGGAAGCGGAGCCGCGGTGAGGTCGTCGTCTACGCCGTCGCCATCCGTATCCGCGAAGTCGTCAACGATGCCGTCGCCGTCCGCGTCATCGCCGCCCGCTTCCACCAAGTCGGCCACTCCGTCGCCATCGGCGTCGAGGTCGAGGTGGTTCGGGATGCCGTCCTCGTCGAGGTCGAGCTCGGGCGGGAACGAGTCACAGAGACCGTCGCCGGTCGTGTCCATGCAGTCCGCGCTCGGCGCCAAGTAGTCGGGGACTCCGTCGCCGTCCGCGTCCGCGGAGAGATCCGTCCCGCCGAGCTCATCGCGGTCGAGAACCCCGTCGTTGTCATCATCGAGATCGACGTCGTCCGGGGTTCCGTCCATGTCCGCGTCCGGGAAACGACAGCCCCCCATTTCGCACGTCGTGACGCCGGGGCAGTCCGCGTCCGTGAGGCACTCAACGCAGCCCATCATGACGAGGTCGCAGATCGGCGTTCCCGTGCCCGCGCAGTCCGCCATGTCGTCGCAGCCCGCGACACACGTGGACGCAGGGCCGCAGATGGTCCCGACCGCGCAGTCGTCGCTGGTGATGCACTCCGCGCAGGTCGGCGCCGCGGGATCGCGGTCGTCGCACAGCGCGGTCGGCGCCGCGCATCCGAAGTCGACGGTGGCGCCCGCCTCGTTGTCTTCACAGGTGACGCAGCTCGCGCCCGCGCCGGCCCCGGCGCAGACCGGAGTCGCGCCTGCGCAGCCGGTGTCGACCCCTCCGGCGATGTCATCCACGCACGCTGCGCAAACCGCGCTCGCGCCGCTCCCGGTGCAGATCGGCGCCGCGGCGTCGCATCCGGTATCCGTCGCGACCGCGGCCATGTCGTCGACACAGGGAACGCAGCGCTGCATCGCGTTGCACACGCCGCCTCCACAGTCGGCGGTCGTCACGCAGTCCACGCAGACATCCGGCGTCGGGCCGACATCACAAATCGGGAGCGCCGCGCTGCACCCCGTGTCGAGCGCGCCCGGAGCCGCGTCGTCCAAGCACACGACCACGGGAGTCGGGGTCGGTCCGGTGCCGCCGGGAACGCTGGAGAGCGACTCGTACGTCGTCGTGGTTCCAGTCGAGGCGCCCCCGAAGCGGATGTTCGCTTGATTGCGGATCTCGCCGCTCGCGGGGACCGCGTCGATACGCGCGCGGAAGACGACCGAGGTCGACTGTCCAATGTTCAAGGTGCCACCGTCGGTGTCGTCCGCGCCGGTCCCGAGTCGCACCGTGATCACGTTCGCCGCGACCTCGCCTTGATCGTCCCCGGCCGCTTCGGTCTTCACGCCGGTGTTCGCGCCGCTAGCGACGCGGAGAGACCCAGCGACGTAGCTCAGCTCGGGGGGCAAGGTGTCGACGAGGACCATGTTGATCGCGTTCTCCGTCGCGACCGTCTCGACGTCGACGGTGTACTCGAGAATGTCACCGACCAAAGCGGCTCCGCCGTCGAGATCGACCACCGACTTTTCGACATCCACGTCCGGCGCGACCACGTCGACCGAGAAGAGCGCGCCGAGCCAGAAGAGTCCGTCGCCGTCACACTCAAACGTCAGCAGCGCATCGGTCTGCGCCGGCGTCACGCGAGACGAGACATCGAAGACGTCGATATCGGCCGACTCCGTGACCAAGAAGCTCATCGGGTTCCGCACGATCGCGCCGGTCTCATCGGAGACCGATTTGTTGCCGATCTGGTTCGGCGGGTTCGCCGGGTTACTGAGGGGAACACCGTCGAAGTAGATCTGCTCCATGCCAGCGGTCGGGTGACCATCGCCGCCGTACACGGTGAGCCGCGCCACGGGCGTCCCGGTCGCCGGCGTGGTGAACCGCAGCGGCGAGTCCGTGCTGTTCAGGTAGCACGTTCGGGAGAGGCGTCCGTACTCGGTGATCGCGCGAAGCGGCGCGCCAGGGAGCTCGTAGATCACGAGGAGCAGCCACTCCGAGATCACGTTACGCGCGGTCGGCGGAGCGACCGGTTGGTTGGCCACGAAGTACACGCCGGAGCCGTTGACGAGGGAGGTCACGTCGTAGCGCGCGAGGTAGTCCGTCGTGCCCGCGCCGGCGACCGAGGTCGGGAGCACGTTCGTGTAACCCTCTGCCGGCGTCCCGAACTCAATGTCAAAGTCCGCCTCATCGGCTGGGTAGTTGTGCGGAGTCCCAAGCGCGTTGGCCTGGCCCACGATCACGGTGGCGCGGAGAACGCGGGCGCCGATCGGCAGGGTCAAGGTCGCGCTGCTGCTGACGGTCGTGTCATCCGTCATGTTCCCATCGAGATCGCCCATCGTGGGGGGATCGCGATCGACCGGGATCAGCGGCGAGCTGTTGTTCCCGCAGGCGGCTCCGGACATGCAGTCCGTTGCCGGTCACCGTGTAATTGCCCTCGACGAGGGTACGGCTGAGGACGCATTTGCGCCTCGACAGGCGAGACCAGGCCAGCCACCGATGCACACCCCAAAAGAAAAGTGAACGTAAGCTTGTTCATCGAACCTCCGCCCCCAAGCGTACGCGGTTCTCCCGCGCGGATCGATCTGCGTTCATCTGCCGCCGCTTTTGAACAACGGTCGGGTCGCGTGAGGGGGGGCCCGTGTGCTAAGCCATCGACGTGACCCGCGCGGGCTTTCTTCTTCTTGTTCTTTCTTTGGCCTTTTCGCTCACAGGATGTGGCGATGACGATCGTCCGCGTCGCGACAGCGGCGGGGAAAGCGACACGTCGATCGACACGACCGTGACGCGGGACACCAACACGGACACGACCTTCAATCCCGATGGAGCGTGCGCCACTTCGAACGCGATGGCCGAGGTCGGCCGCGCGCCCGTGGACATCATCTGGGTCGTCGACAACTCGTCGAGCATGCGCCCCGCCATTGATGAGCTTACCCGCGGCATCAACAACTTCGCGGACCAGATCGCGCGCAGTGGTCTCGACTACCGCGTGATCATGATCGCGCTCCGCGGTCCTGACGGCGTCGACGGCCGCTACCCCGTCTGCGTCGCGCCTCCGCTCGCGGGCGACAGTCGCTGCGGAGACGGTGAGCGCTTCTTTCAAGTCAGCGCGGACATCAAGAGCACGCAGCCCTTCGAGCAGTTCCTCGGGACCCTCGGGCAGACCGACGGCTTTATGGACGGCGAGTCCCGCGGCGGTCGGCCCTGGCGTGAACTGCTCCGTGATGACGCGACCAAAACCATCGTGGTCGTCAGCGACGATGACTCCCGCTTGTCCCCGAGCGACTTCGAGCGTTTCCGTGGCGGCAGCAACCCCTTCAACGGGACGACCTTGCCGCCAGGCATTCTCGACGCGAGCTGGGGTGGCCTCTTTGATGGCTACACCTTCAACGGCCTCTACGGCTGGGGCGATGAGCGGAACCCGGACGTGACCTGCGAGTTCCGAAACCCCGACGACTGTGTCAGCGAACCTTGCCCCGCCAGCTCAGGCCCGAACTACACCGCGCTCGTCGAGAGCACCGGTGGCGTGCGCGCCAAGATCTGCGATGGCGCGGCCGCGTGGACGCCCTTCTTCAACGCGGTCGCGACGACCGTCGAAGACACCGCGCGCGTCAGCTGCGAGATCGATCTTCCCGCGCCCCCCGACGGAATGACGCTCGACCCGAACAAAGTGAACGTGTCTCTCACGTCCGCCGGAATGGCGACCGATCTCCGAAAGGTTCCAGGCGGCGCGGCCGCGTGTGGACCAGCCGGCGGCTGGTACTACGACAACGACGCGGCGCCGACTCAGGTGCTGCTCTGTCCCGCGACCTGCGATGTCGCGCGCGGACTCTTCGAGCGCGAAGGCGACGTGGACGTCGAGGTCGCCTTTGGCTGCGACAGCGTTCTGATCTGACGCGGCGTGTTCTTCGCCCTCCCCGGACGGTCGCCCGTTCTCGAGGTGAAGACATCACTGCGGATCGGTCGCGGGCGCGGCAACCACCTCATCATTCCGCGCGGGAACGTCTCGCGACGGCACTGCGAGATCATCCAGCAGTCGGACGGTCAGGTCGTGGTCATCGACCGGGGAAGCAGCGGCGGGACGTACCTCACGAACGGGAGGCGTACGATCGGCGATCCGCATCCGCTAGCGTCGGGACATGGCATCCTCATTGGCGACGAGACGCTTCTCTACCTCGAGAGTCTCTCTTGGGCCTTGGTTGACGCGCTCGGCGGTGTGACACCGCTGCTCTTCGACCGTGAGATCTGCGGCGTTCACTTCGCGGTCCGCGAGGGTGCGCTCTTCGCGCGCGACAACGTTGAGCGCGGGCTCGCTGATGGCGACGTGATCTCGCTTGGCGGACATCCGGTCACGGCCCACCGCGACGTGCGCGAGACCGCTGTCGAACCGCTCATCGCAAAGGCCTGCGCGCTTCTCGCGCGCGAAGAAGATCCGATCGCTGCGGTCGACCTCGCGCTCTCGATCTTCGCACCGCTCCCGCAGGGCGCGACTCTGCTCAAGGCGTTCGCCCCGAGCGTGCATGACGGATCGCTCGTCCTTCGCCTCCCGAACGTGTTCCGGCATGTCGCCGCCCGCGCGCTGACGCTCGCCCTCGCTCTGCTCCCGACGCACGACGAACGCGCCGCCGAAGTGCACCACGTCACGCTCCTTCCCCATCCGCTCGAGTTGATCACGCTAAATGACCACGCGAGCTTTCGCATCGGGCCCCGCGGGAAGCCCGACGCTTACGAGTGCCCTGTCTCGCTTCGCGCGGAATGGCTCTCAGCGTACCCCGCCTTGAAGACGCTCTCGCTGTCCGCCTCAAGCTCGGTAAAAGGAGAGCTTGGACCCGTCACGCGACTGACGCGTGGATCTCCAACATGACCGCCGCGCGTCGCGCGGGATCCGCCGAGATCGCGTCCTCGCGAAGAACGGCCTCGGTCAGCTTGATCACGTGGTCGTTTTCCGACGCGACCGCGCGCGCGATAAGCTCTGCATCCGGAACGTTCGGCGCTTCCTCAAGCGCTCGCTTTCCTTCGTCCTGGAGTTCCGCTTCGGTGTCGTATGCAGCGTGCACGGCCATGAGCGCGCGTACGTGCTCCGCGACGATTTGACGCTGCGCCGTTTCGGAAAAGAGCGGGAGCAAGAGACGAATCGCGGCCGTGGAGGTCGTCGCGTGCAGGTACGCGCCTCGGGCCGCTCGCTCGGCGAGGAGACGGCGAGCGGCCCACCCGGTCAGCGAGGAGAGCTGGGCCCCGAGGTCACCGCTCACATCGATCTTCTCGACCGCTTCGGCAAAGCCATTCACCGCGCGGACCTGCTGGACCCGATGCGTGATGAGGCCGGGCGTGCGCTCATCGTCCGGCACCCGCGGGACCGATGCGACTGCGTCGAGCGAAGCCAACGAGGGCGTCGCGCCGGCCTCACCGGGGGTCGACAGATACGTGGACGAGAAGAGCGATAAGGCGAACGCGATCTCGTCTCTGCGGATCTCACTCGCCGCTCGCTGATACGCGCGGACGCCGTGCGCGAGCCGCAGAGTTCCGTGAAGCGCTGACGCGAGCGCGCCCGGCATCAAGCGCGGCAGCCACGTGCGCACCACATCGAGCGGGTCCTCTTCACGCACCACATCGAGAAACCAACGCGTCTGCTGAGGCAACGTCGCGAAGTCCCCCCTGCTCGCGACCGGGTCGACCCCTTCCGCCGATAAAGGAACCTCGAACGGGCGGAGATGGTCAGGGTGGTACCAACCGCGAAGCGCCTCGAGCGCGTCCGCGCGGCCCAGCGCGACGAGCGCCTCAGAGGCCATGGGCCCATGGTTCACGAGGTCTCGATACCCCTCGAGATCCCACAAGGGATACGTCGTTTGGTAGTGGGTCAGCGCGGCGTCGAGACGCTCTTCGTCGCGCGGGGAGATCGTATCGGGGCGGGTCACGGGCGAGAGGCTAAGAGCGTCCCGGCACCGACGCCAGCGGAACGGGACGCCCCTGCACATGCTGGCGCGCACGCTGACGCCGATCCACACTCGGCGCGTATGCCTCGCTTTCTGATTGTTGTGTTCAGCGCGTGCGCGCTCATCGCGTGCGACCCGGGAAGCGACGTCGACCTCCTCCCGCTCACGCCGGCGACGGTCGAGGTAGGCGCGACGCTTCGCCTGAGCCTCGGGCTCGACAATCCAGATGGCCTAACCGTGACCTATCGTGTTGAGGCGCTCTCGGATCTGGCGAGCTTCGAGTCGGTCTACACGCTCTCGGGAACGCCGCTCGGCGCGGAGTTCCGCTACACGCCGCTCGTCAGTCACATGGGCCCCCAGGAGCTTCGCTTCTCCGTCGTCCGCGACGGCGCCGTGCTCGACAGCGAGAACCTGGTCGTCACGGTCTTGCCTCCCGCGGACGCCACGCCAGTCTTCGTGAGCCCTGGCGTGGGCGGGACGATCGACCTCAGCCTCACGCCCTGCCTTGAACTCGCGCTCGAGGTCCGCGACGCCGACTCGGAGGAGGTGACCATTCGCGAGCGTGAGCCGCTCCCGATCGGCGCGACGATCACTCGCGCCGGACCCAAGAGCGCGGACTTCCGGTGGTGCCCCACCCGAGATCAAATCGCTGCATCCCAGCGCCACGTTCTGGCCTTCGAGGCAGAAGACGAGACGCACCCGCCGACTCCGCACGACTATGTCGCGGTGCTCCGAACCGAAGCACCAGCCGAGTGCGATGGCGCCGATCCCGTTGTCGAGGTGCTCTCTCCGCTGGACGGGAGCCGCGTCCGGGAGCGATTGGTCCGCGCACGGGTCACTGACGCCGAAGGCCTGCGCGACGCCCCGCTGCTCTATTGGTCGACCGAGGCGCCCGACGACCTCGGCGCGCCGGACGTGACGCGTTTCGCTCAGGTCGAGCTCCGCGTCGTGGCCGACGATGTCTTTGCCGGATCCTTCGCGCTAGACGTTCCGGAAGGTGAGGAACGTGAGGTGTTCTTCTTAGTCTCCGCGACCGACAACGACGACGCGACCGGCGCTCTGTGCGACCACCGAACAGACAGCGCGGTTCAGTCTGTCGTCCTCTTGGGGAACGCGCCCACCCCGACGATCGAGGCGTGCGAGCCGTGCGCGCGTTCCGCGGACTGCCTAAGCGGCGCGTGCGCTCCCGCCGCGGGAGGCTCGGTATGCCTCCCGCGATGCGATGCGTGTGAGCGCGGCACCTGTGACGCGCAAGCGACCATCGAGGGGACCAGCGTTCGTTCATGCGGCGACGCCGAGGCCGCCTGTAGCGACCCTCCTCCGGTGTGCGTGGACGACGACCTGGAGGAAGACGACGATATCGCGACCGCGACCGACGTGGTCCTCTCGATGGGCGTGGGTGGCTTCACCGATCGCGCGCTCTGCGACGCGCGCGATCACTTCGCGATCGAGACGTCGTTCGGGGACGAGATCGAGGTCACGATCGATGGCTTCTCGTCGGTCGACGGCGACCTCAACCTAACTCTTCTCGACGCCGACGGGGGGATCCTGACGACCAGCAGCGGGAGCGGTGACCGTGAAGTCGCGACCCACTGCGCCCGCGGCGCCGGAGTGATCGTCGCGCGCGTAGACGGGTTCCGAGGCGCGACCAACGACTACGACCTCGGGGTCACGCGCACGGCGGACGCGTGCTGCGCAGACGATAGCTTCGAGCCCGATGATGTCCCCGCGACCGCGCGACCCGCCGGCGCACCGATCGAAGGAGTTATCTGCGCGGGAGACGACGACATCTATCGAATCGAAGCCGCGCGCCCGAGCGTCGTCCGCATCGACCTCAGTTACACATCAGGCGACATCGACATCGAGCTCCTGGCTCCGGATGGCGCCACCGTCATCGCGCGCTCCGTCTCCGCGAGGTCCCCCGAACGGATCGAGCAAACCGTCACCGGTGCAGGGCGCTATTACCTTCGCGTCTACGGCTTCCGTGACGGCGCGAGCCCGTACACCGGCACCGTGACCGTGGAAGAGGTCGAAGGCTGTACCCTCACGCGCGATTGTCCGCGCGGCGATCTCTGCCAAGACGACGTGTGCGTCTCGGCCACCTGCGCGCGTGACACTGATTGCCCCGCGGCGCATCGCTGTGACAGCTCGCTCGGACTGTGCGCCGCGACATGTCGCGTGAACAGTGACTGCCGTAGCACCGAGGCGTGCAAGTGGGCGTTCGAAGGGCGCATCTGTGGACGGCGCGGGGAACGCCCGAACGGCGATCCCTGCTCGTCCTCCGAGGAGTGCGGCGGACAGCGGGACTGCGTCGCGCCGGCGACCGGTGGCCTCTGCGGACGCGTCGGTTGCAGCCGTAGCGCGGACTGCGAGCTCGGGACGTTCTGCGTCGGGACCGCCGCGCTGACGGTCTGCTCCGTGAGCTGCGCACCCGGCGACTGCAACGCAGGGTTCGCGTGCGTGCTCGCCGAGACCGTGGACGGCCCGCGCGAACAGGTCTGCTGGCCCGGCTGAGTCCCTGCCAAATCGAAGCCGTCGTGCGCGAACGAGGTCTGAATCGCGTCGCGCTCCGTTCGCTGCTAGCGTAACGCGTGCGCGGCTCCCTTCTCCTCGCTCTTGGTTTCGCGGTGCTCCTGAGCGGGTGCCCCACGCCGACTCCGCCACCGCTCGCGCGTGTCTCACTGGATCGCGTGGAGGGCCCCTCCATCTTGACGGGCGGGAGCGCGGTCGCCGTCATCGGGAGCTTCGCGGAGATCCCGTTCGACGCGGTCTTAGACGTCTCGGTCGACGGCGCGACCTTCTCGCTCCCGCGAATGGCGGAGCGCGAGATGTTCTTGATCAGCGAGGAGCTCGTTCGCGCGGCCACCGACGGCGCCGCGATGCCCGTCTCACGTGATGTCATCGTTCGCTTGGACGGCGCGCTCGAGAGCGAGCCTCTCTCCACCTCGCTTCGCTTCGCGCTGAGCTTCCCGCTACGGCTCAACGCGGCCCCGAGCGGGGCGGTGCACTATTGGGACGCGATCGTGTTGCGCGGCGGCGGCTTCAGGAGCGAGAGCGAGGGCGCGCCCGAGCTCTGCGCGATGGGGACGTTCACGCCGGACGACGATGAACCGGCGTTCCCGGTCGACGCCTGCGTGACCGCGTCCCTTCTGGATCCCAGCAGCCGCGACCGCGGTATCGCGCCCCTCGCGCCAGCGTTTGGCTCGGCCGTCGGAGCGCCCGGGACGTTCGACGGGTCGATGTGGCTCGCGCGCGATGACGAGCGCACCGAGCTTGTCGAGACGAGGCTCCAGTTCGGCTTACCAGAGGTGTTTGGCTTCGATCCCGAAGCCGCGTCGGTGGAGTCGCTCGTGAGCATCCTCGGCGCCGGTCTGCTGGGCCGCGCCGGCGACGACGCGACCGCGGTGTTGATGCTCGAAGGCGAAGTGCGCGGCCGAGAGCTCATCACGATCCGCGACGAGATCGTTCCGGAGCACGACGACCGTGGCGCGTTCTTTCGACTCGCCGCGATCCCCCGCGATGGCCGACTCACCGCGGAGCTCTTCGGAACGGCGAGCGGGACGTTCTTCGGGTCTCTGACGCCCACGTTGGTGAGCGATAGCCGAACGGTCATCGGTCCACGCGTCAACGTGGAGCTCGCGCTCGCGCCCGTTCGTCAAGTGGTCTGGTTGCGGTTCCTTCCGCAGTTCGACACCAGCTTGGCGCGCTTTGGTCTCTCCGCGGCACGGGCACAGCTCCCCGCCGCCATCGCCGCGCGCATCACCGCGCTCTACCGAGACTACCGCGTGGAGGTCCGGCTCGAGGAGCCGCGCGACGTCTCGCCCGAAGGCGTCACGACGATCGAGATCGGCGGCCCCGATCCAGAAGGTGTCGGTCTCTTTGGTCGCGACGCCTCGCCAGGGAAGGACGTCGGGAACCTGCGCTTGTTCGACGCCATCGGCGGACAGAACGCCGACACCCAACGTGACGGCTTCCCTGGCTATGGCGGCGTCTTCATCGAGTCGTTTCTTTATTGGTCAGCGCACCCGGAGCTCCCGATCGAGCGACCGATCACGGCGCCCTCCGAGGACCCGCTCTTCGATCGGCTCTTCGACGCGGTCCGGCTCGAGCCCGCGACCTTGGCTGAGCTGAACGGGAGCGGCGCGCCGGAACGGGTCGAGGTCGTTGGCCGCGCCTCGGCAGCGCTCGCTTCAATGATCGGGGAGACGGCGGCCCATGAACTTGGCCACGCGATGGGCCTGGCCCAGCCATTTGGCGCGACCGATGTCTTCCACAACGAACGTGATGGGAGCGGCTGCCTGATGGATCGCGGAGCGGACCGTCCACTGGCGGAACGGGTCGGAGAGAGCGGAACGCCCACACAGCTTTGCGATGAGTCGCGAGCCTACCTGCGGGCGATCCTGGGAGAGTAGCGTCCACGTAATTAAAGGCTTTTCCATGGTCCAGATCGCCAATCATCCAGTTAAATAGAACGAACGTTTCAAAACGTTACAATGGACGCAACGTAATCCGTAGAGCATATCGACCTCAGATGACGCGAGGCCTGGACTCGCTTGACCCTCTGGAGGCTCTGATGACCCGCTTGAACAAGACGTTCCTTTCCCTCTTCTGCGCCCTGGCGCTCGCGAGCACTGGCTGCGCGACCGACACCGAAGAAGTTTCCATCGATGAAGACCTCGGCGTTGAAGGCGGCAAGGCCGACGGCGGCGACGACATCAATGTACGCCGCGCCTACGGCGGCTTCCTCGTCACGATTTACGGCGACGCCGCCACGGGCATGTGGAACGCCCTGGAGGACTCCGGCATCCGCGTCACGAACAAGCGCGGGCTTGAGTACATCAACACCTCGTACAGCGTCTGCGTCACCAACCGACGCGCCGCAGCCTGCCAGCTCTTCAGCTACGACGTCTCGAACGTGGACGGCTTCGACCTCGCGTTCCATGGCGCGCGTTTCCGCTCCGCTGCGAGTGACCTCTTCGGCGCCATCGCCGCCGCCAACGGCCAGGACGCGCGCTCGACCTCTTCGGTCTCGCGCGACGGCTACCTTTGCGAAAAGGGATCCAGCAACGTGTGGTGCGGCTTCGCGAGCGACGACAGCGTTGAGCTTGTCGTGAGCCTGAACGGCCTCGGCGACCTCGGTCCAGACTACGTCTACGAGGGCTGGCTCATCACGAGCGACGGCCCCGTCACGAGCGGTCGCTTCGACCTCACCTCAGGCGACGAGTCCAAGTCCTTCCAGATCGACCGCGCGATCGCCGAAGACAGCACCATGTTCGTCCTCACGATTGAGCCCGCCATTGGCGATGACCCGGCGCCCGCCTCGACCCACGTGGTCGCCGGCGCCTTCGACGGAGCCGACGCGCCCCTCACCACCATCCACCCGGCCGCGCTCGGGACCGACTTCACCGAAGCCGCTGGCGCGTACATCCTCGAGACCCCGTCCAGTGACGCAGGCGACGACTACAACCAAGGCGTCTGGTTCGTCGACCCCTCGGTCGGCGCCCCGAGCCTCGCGCTCCCGACGCTTCCCGCCGGCTGGGTCTACGAAGGTTGGGTCGTCGGCGAGGACGGCCCCGTGTCGACCGGTACCTTCACCGACCCCGCCAACGGCGACTCGGACGGTGGCGGACCCGCGGCCGGCCCGAACGGCACGCCGCCCTTCCCCGGCCAGGACTTCATCGACCCCGCGCGTGACCTCATCGGCGGCGCGGTCGTCATCAGCGTCGAGCCCAGCCCGGATAACTCCCCCGCGCCGTTCTTCTTGAAGCCGCTCGTCGATGGCGACGCGGAAGACGTCGGCCCCGGCGTCCTTCAGGACATGGGCAACAACGCCGACGCGACCGCCGCCTTCGGTAACGCCGCGTTCCTCTTCTGAGGCCAAAGCAACCGTGAAACGCGAGCGCGCCTTCGGGTCGCTCGCGTTTTTCGCTTCGAACCGAGTCGGCCAGCGATGCGCTCTCGCAGCCTGCTAGTGCGACAGCGGCGTGATGATCGGCGTGTCGTTCTGCGTGCTGATCAGCGAAGAGCCGATCGCGCACATCGAGATCAACACGAAGAGGATGGCCGCGGCGCCGAGCGCAACATAGGTCGGGTTCGCGTCTCTCAGCGCCCCGAGACCCAGCGGGAGCGTCTGCGGCGCGGAGGCGTACGCTTCGATTTGCTCGCGCGTCTGGCGCGCGGTCGGGCGCGCCGCGGGGTCCTTGTTTAAGAGCGAGGTGATCAAGGCATCAAGGGCGGGAGGCACATCCGGAACGCGCGCGCGAATACTGGGCGGCGGCTGCGACATCCGCGCCTGAAGGATCTGCATCATGTTCCCGTCGAACGGCGGCGCCCCCGCGATCATCTCAAAGAGGATGGTCCCGAGCGCGTAGACATCGGCCGGCGCGGCGACCTTCCCCGTCGTTGTGGCCTCGGGAGAGAGGTAGCGCGGCGTCCCGAGAATGAGCCCGCGTCGCGTCAGCTTCGCGATGGTCTTCGAGTTGTCGTCCGCGCCCTCTTCGTTGAGCTTGGCGATCCCAAAGTCCAAGATCTTGAGCATGCCGTTGTCGGCGAACATGATGTTGGCCGGCTTGAGATCACGGTGAACGACCCCGACCGCGTGGGCCGCCTCAAGCGCGGTCGCCATCTCGTGGGCGTAGCGCAGCGCGACCTCGTGGGAGAGCGGACCGCGCTTGAGGATCTGCTCGAGGTTCTCCCCGCGGAGTCGCTCCATCACGATGTAGTGAACGTGCTCTTCGGGACACTCGTAGATCCCGTGGATCGTGACGACGTGATGACTCGCGATGCGGCCCGCGGTGTCGGCCTCGCGTCGGAACCGTTCAAGCGTCTCGGGGTCCTTCTCGTTCTTGAGAACCTTGAGCGCGTACTCGGTGCCCGTGTTCACGTGACGCACCAGGAACACGGCGCCCATCGCCCCTTCGCCGAGCCGTCCGATGATCTCGAACTGCCCTCGATCGATGCGGTGACCGATTTGAAATTCGGAATTCGTGTCCGGCAAGGGCCACACTGTACCCCCTTTTGAGCGTCTTTCTTCGAAGAGCTGAACGTTGCGCAATTCCCCGAGAACGTCTGCTCAGCGCGGCTTCGCGGATCATCGCTCCGCGCATCACCACTCAGGGGCGCTCCCTTCAGAATCCCAGGACTTCGCTCGTCCACGCGGCGCCGAAGACACGTCGCGCAAAGGCGCGCATCGCCTCGCCATCCGGGTTCTCGCGGAAGTCTCGCAGGAAGCGGTCTTGCTCGTCCCACGCGAAGTCCGTGATCACGGCGCCCTCGTGGAAGCGCTCCATGGAGCGACGCATCAGCCACGCGGTGAACGCCAAGAACTGCACCTCGTCGCGGAAGTACGCTGGGTCGCCCGCTTCCACGGCCATACAGACCGCGATCGCGTACGCGGTGAACTCCAGCTGCCCCGCGACCGCGTCCCGCCACCCTTCGCGCCACAACCCAGCGCCGTGTCGCCCGACCCCGACCTCGCCGCCGTTCACGTACGCGACCCACTCGTCGTAGATGTAGAGCGGGGTGTCGTCCCAATCCGGAGAGCCGGTGACGTAGAGGCTGAAGCGTGAACCGCGGAGGCTCGCGGGGACGTACGCAGCGACGGCAGACTTACGAATGTTGGGCTCGCGGACCAACGCCGCTCGGTCGTTCAACACGTAGAAGCCGTTCTTGCGGGGACCGCCCAACCCGATGGTGTTGCGGATGTGCGAGTTGATGCCGTGCGTCGTCTCGTGCCCGTATGTGATGAAGTCCGCGTCGTAGTACGTGTCACCGAAGGAGCGCGGGAGGTGCTGGATGATGTCGGTGAGCTCTGCGCCCCATCGCGGATCGGTCGCACCGTGGCTCGCGGTCAGCGTCTCGAAGCGGACCATCGACTCCAAGCCGCTCGGCGGGGCGCTGGTGTCCGGCGGCGGCGTCGTGTCCGGACGGGCGCTCGTGTCGGGCGCCACACTGGTGTCCGGGCCGCTCGTGTCGGGCGAGCTGGTGTCTCGCCCAGGCGCGTTGGTGTCACGTGGCGCGTTGGTGTCCGCGACGCTCGTGTCCATCCCGCTCGATGTGTCGGAACCGCCGGCGTCCGTCGTCGGCGGGGTGGTGTCCGGCGCGCTCCCGACACCATCGTCGATGCAGCCAGAGCAGAGCAGGAGGAACCCTAGAGAGAGTACGAAACGCATACTCGATGATAGTGTTATCGCGCAATCAAGCAAGCCCGTCGCTCACGGTCGCCTTACCCAGTCGCTTGCTCAGCGCGAGACTTCCGTCCAAACGAGCGATCGGGGACGCGCTCGAGCCCCGAGTGGATCGCGACGCTCAAAAACACGATGGGGGCGACCAGGACGGCCGAGAACCACGCGATCGCGTAGAGCAAACCTGTCGCCGCCGCGAACACCCCCGACTCCCCGCCGGGTCCGGGCGTTCCCGACAAGATGCTCACGTAGTCGCGAAAGCCGAGCACATGGAGCACCAGGAACGCGACGACGCAGGTCGCTCCAAAGACGATGAGGGTGCGCTTCATTGGGCCGCTCCGTTCCAGGCGATGACCTCATGGGTGGGTTCGCTCGCGAGCGCGAAGAGCGGTCCAAAGCTGAAGGCGTAGAGCGCGACCGCGTCTCCGACTTGATTGCTCGCCGCGTACCGCAGCGATGTCCCGTCCTCGATCGGGAACGCCGCGAAGTCGAGCGAGGTCATCAGCGCGCGCAGCCATTCGTCGTCCGAGAACGCGCTCGCGCCTAAGATCGCCATACCGCTCGCACCGGGGCTGGCCTCCACGATCGGGACGATGGGCCCTGAGTCGATGTCGACCGGTCCCGCGAACGCCGCGGACCATTCCCGCGCGTAGCCAAAGCCGAACGTGTTCTTCGCGAGGTGCTCGCGGGCCAAGTCGTACTGCTCGCGCGCGAACTCGGGGTCGACCAAGAGCAGGTTCGTCGCGGACATGAAGATGCTCGAGCCCTCCGGGCCGTCGAGGTGTTCGCCTTCGTAGGTGTAGCTCGAGATCAACATCCGCGTTTCCTCGTCGAGCAGGTTGGCCCTAGCGTGCGCCACCCAGCGCGTCATCAGCGCGCTGTGGTCGGTCCCGAGCGAAAGATCGCTGAGGCGAATCGCCGCGAGCGCGGTTGTGTTGCAAAAGGTCCAGCACTCATCGGGATAGCTCTCTCCCGACATCATGGGGGCGCTCTCAAACACCTCGACCAGAGCTTGAATACGCTCGCGGAGCTCGCCGTGAAGGTCCCGGCGGGGCTCGACCGCCTGGCGCGCCGCGATCATGAGGGCGAGCTCTCCATCGACGAACATGCTGGCCTCGGGCTCACGAACGAAAGGCGCTCGTCGAGAGTACGGCAGCAGGAAATAGTGCATCCCGAAGCGGCGATCCGCGCGCATCGTCGCGTTAATGACGTCATCCATCACCGAGAGGTTGCGCGCCCGCTCGTCCGGGAACGACAGCGCGCGGTTCGCCAACGCGAGCACCAAGAACGTTCGGCCCATGAAGTCCCACTCCGGATTCGCCACCCGCATGCGGTCGACGGTCTCGCTGTCGCCGCCCTTCCACGGGTCGAGCTGCTCGGTGAGCAAGAGCTCTGCGCGTCGCGACTTTTCGTCCTCGGTGGCGCCGGCCCCAAACATCGCGCCGAGGGCGGGAACCCACACCGCGACAGCGAGGAAGACCGCGAGCAGCGCGCGGACGGTGCGGGAGAGCGAGGAGCGTTTCGTCATGCAGACCAACCTGACCGCGAGATGTGACGACCCTGTGACTACGAGATGAGGGATTCCCTGACTTTTGTGTCGCGGCGTGGACACAGATCGTGATCAAACGGTCACAGCGGGAGACAACGCGAAGGGAGAAACCCGAAGGTTCCGCGATAAGTACGCCTGGCACGTCGAGTGCATTTCCCCTTCGCGTGGATGGTCGGTACGCGCTCTTGATGCTTGGGATTGCTGCCCTCTTCCTGCTCCACTTCGCGCGGTAGCGCTTGTGCGAAGCGGTTCGCGCGGTGACCGGTCGCGTTTTGGCTCGCCCGGATCGAGCAGCTGCTAAGGTCGACCGCGACGATCCAGGTCGGGTCGTCGTGATGTGCCAAAGGAGCCGCATGCCGTCGTTCGATGTCGTCTGCAAGCTCGACCACCACGAGGTCGACAACGCTGTGAACCAAGCCAATCGCGAACTGAAGCAACGGTACGACTTCAGGGGGACCGAGAGCTCCATTGAGAAGACCGCCGACGGACTGGTTCTCAAGTCGAACAGCGAAGCCCGGCTCGCCGCGGTCCGCGACGTTCTCCGCACGAAAATGGCGCGCCGGGAGGTGAGCATGAAGTCCATCGACCCACAGCAGGCGCAACCCGCGGGGGGCCAAAACTGGCGTCAGCTGATCAAGCTCAAAGAGGGCATTGAGAAGGACGAGGCGAAGGTCATCGTCAAAGCGATCAAGGACAGCAAGCTCAAGGTGCAGGCGTCCATCCAAGGCGACACGGTTCGCGTGACCGGAAAGAAGCGCGACCTTCTTCAAGAGGTCATCGCGCTCTTGAAGGAAGGGGAGTACGGCCCGCCCCTCTCGTTCGTGAACTTTCGAGACTGATCGGGCATCTGCTCAACGTGCGCCGCGCGTCTCTCTTCATCCTCCTGGTCCTCAGCAGCTGCGGGCCGACCGCGCCTCCACCGGAACCGTCCGGTGCGCTGACGCACTCTCCCGGCACGTGGGTCACAGGCTCTGACGAAGAGCCAGAAGCGCGGACCATTGTGATCGACGTGGACGCTCCGGCTGAAACGGAAGCGTCGACGTCGTGCTCGTCCGATCGCGAGTGCGAGGTCGTATCCCTTGGCTGCGGAGAAGCCGTCGCCGTCCACGAAAGCGAAGCGGCAGCGCGCAGGGCCAACGCGCGAGGCGTGGTCTGTTCAGCGCCGCACCTCGACGAGTCCTACTCTGCGGCTTGTGTCGAAGGAGTCTGCCGCGCACGCGCCCCGCTCCGAGCGTGCGAAGCCAACACCGACTGCGACGTCGTGGTGGAGGCCTGTGACCAAATCGAAGTCGTCAATCCCGCCCTCGCGGCTTCCGCGATCGCCGCGCTCGGCGTTCCCCCTGCGCTGGCGTGCGACGGTCCCCGCGTGGGCGCGATCGCGCCGCGATGCGCTGGCGGAACCTGTGAGGGCCTCGCCCTTGGAAATGAGGCGCTCCGCGATGGGTGCGAGAGCGCCGCGGAGTGTGTCGTGATTCGTGGGGTCTGCAACTCCTGGCTCGTCGTCCACGACCACCAGCGACGGGATGCAGAGCGGCGAATCCGCGCGGACGCCACTGGCCAGGCGTGCAACCGCGGAGCCTTGCCGCCGAGGCCCGAGGCGCGATGCGTCAACCGATACTGCGTGCCTCAATGAGTGAGGGTTAGGTCGTGCAAAATCACGCCGTAACCTCCACGGAGCCGGGGTGAATTCGGACGGTCGAAACGCCGGAGAATGGTACGCTTCGCGCCAATGAGCGAGCCATCGAACTGTCCGCGTTGTGCAACGCCGCATCTGCCCTCCGCGAAGTTTTGCGGTCACTGCGGTTTCGCCCTCGGCGCGAAGAAAGCACGTGGTCCTCGCAAGACCGCGGTCGGGATCGCGGCGGTCAGCGTCGACGAAGCGGGCAAGATCGTGGTCGCGCCGATGTTGCCGCGAGGCGCCTTTTCTTCGGCGCCTCCACCCACTGCCGACGACCTGCCGAAAGAGCCGGATCGGCTGAGCCGTCCAACGCCCACTCCCGCGGTCAACGCACCGGCCGAACAAGCGCCCAAGCGCATCTCGATTCCCAGCCCGGGCGAGGTCGCCCGCAGGAAGACCGGCGCGCAGCCGAGCGCCGTGAAGCCGGTCCGCGCGGCGACGTCGATCCGCGCCTCTGACATTCGCGGCTTGCCGAAGGCGCCGGTGTTCAGCTCCGCGGACGACACCATCATGGATCAAAACGCCGCGGACCTTCTCGCGAGCGCGAAGGCCGAAGAAGCCGCGGCCGCTGTGGAAGTCGCGCAAGCGCGCGCGGCGAAGGCGAAGGCCGATGCCGCCCAAGCAGCGGCCGACGCGAAGGCCGCGGCGGACAAGGCAGCCGCTGAGCTGGCCGAAGCGAAACGCGCCGCCGAGGAGGCAGCCGCGAAGCAGGCGGCAGCAGAGAAAGCAGTCGCCGAGGAAGCCGCGAAGGCCGAGCAGGCCGCCGCGAAAGCAGAAGCCGAGAAAGCAGAAGCCGAGAAAGCTGCCGCAGACGCCGCCGCGGAGCAGGCGGAAGCGGAGCAAGCGGCCGCGGAGCAAGCGGCCGCGGAGGAGGCTGCGGCCGAGGCCGCCGCTGAACAAGCCGCCGAACAACAAGCCGCCGAGCAACAAGCCGCCGAGCAACAAGCCGCCGAGCAACATGCCGAGCAACATGCCGCTGAACAACAAGCCGCCGAGCAACAAGCCGCCGGGGCTCGAGCCGGCGACTCGGTCGAAGAGCAAGCCCACGAGGCGAGCGTCATTGTTGACGAGAGCATGGGCGCAGACGAAACCGTGCGCGACGACGAGCCCAACGCGTCCGCATTCGAGGCCGCCAGCGCGATGGTCGCGGACACCACCTCCGGCTCGTTCGACGTCAGCGACAACACCGAGGCGCCCACCACCGAGGCGCCCACCGATGCCCAGCCCGCCGACGTGGCGAACACGATGATCGGGATGCCCGCGACGGACGTCAAAGCGGCCGTCGCCCGCGCCAAACAAGAGGTCGCGGAAGCAGCCGGGAGCGCGACGGACACCGCAGCCGACGCTGCGGCGGAGAGCGCCTCCGAGCAGGTCGGCGCGGTGGAGCAAGCCGTCGCCGAAGCCGCCGACGCCAAGAACGTTCCGAACACGACCATGCTCGGAATGGCGGCCCCGGTCGCCGCCATCACAACGGCGGTTGCCAACGACGCGCCCGCCCCCGCAACCGCAGGCGAGCCGACTCCCGAAGCGGAGCGAAGCGTGCCGGCGGTCAAGACCAACCGCACGATGCTCGGGCAAGCGCCGCCTCCGGCCGAAGCCGCGACCGCTGCTTCAACCTACAGCGACGAAGACGTCGTCTATCCCAGCGGCGGCGGTCGCTTCGTCAAGACGCTCATCGGCCTCCTCCTGCTCGGCGCGCTGATCGCCGGACTGATCGCGGCTTATAAGTACTTCCTCCAAGCGCCCGAGATCGCCGCGGAGATCATCACGACGAGCCAGGAGACGCTGCGCCTCGGGATCGACGTTCCCGACGGAACCAAGGTTCGATTCAACGGTGCGGAGTACGCGATCGCCGACAAGCAGGTCGACATCCCGCTCGCCGCGGACGCGCTTCACCTCAATGAGAACGAGTTCACGATCGAGATCGTGAAGCCAAACGGATCCTCGCAAGAGGCCACGGTCGTCATCGAGCTTCTCCACCGCGTTCGTCCAGACCTCTCCGCGCTCGAGGGCGACGAGCCCAAGCTCCGCGTTGTGGTCGATGTCGTCTCGGGTTCACGCATCACGCTCGACGGCGCCCTCGTGCCGATCGATAGCAACGGCCACGGCACCTATGAGTACCCGGTGGAGCTGGATGGAACGACGGCCGCGGTCGAGCGCACGGTTCACTACGAGGTCACGCGCGAGGGGCAGGCACCCGCCGCCGGTGACATCGAGATCCGCGTCCCGATCGCCTCGCTTCAGCTCGATCGACCCGGCGCGGAGATCACGACCGAAGCCGACTCGATCGAGATCGCGGGCGCCGCCCCCGCAGACTCGACGGTGACGATCGATGGGAACGCGATCACCTTGAACGAGGGACGCTTTCTTCATCGCTTCCCAATGCCTAGCCATCAGGAGTACGCGCCCGTTCTCCTCGTACGCCAAGAGGGTCGCGTTCCACGTCAGATGACGCTGAAGATCACCCGAGTGCGTAACCTGGCCGAGGTCGCCGCGCAGTACGAAGTCGACGACCTGACCTACGCGCGCATCGCACAGAACCCAAGTATCTATCGCGGACGTAAGGTCGAGTTCAAAGGACGCGTCTACAATGTCGACGTGCACCAAGGCAGAAGCATCTTGCAGATCCTCGTTGAGGGATGCGCAGAGGGTCAACGCTGCCCGCTGTGGATCACCTACGCCGCGGCGACTGAGCATGAGGTCAACGACTGGGTCCGCGTTCGCGGCGAGGTCGCGGGCGAGCAACAGTTCCGATCTGGATCGGGTCAGCTCAACACGGTGCCGCGTGTCGACGCCGCGTTCCTGCTTGAGTACACGCGTCCCACCCCGCGGCGACGACGCCGCCGCCGGCGCTAGGCGACAGCTTCTTGAGTGACGACGACGTCGACCTTCCTCCACCCTCCGCGTCCGCGCCGCCCTCTGGCTCCGCGGAGACCTTAGCGGGCTCTGCCCCATGCGTTCGTTGCGGGCGCGGAAACCCAGTTGACGCGACGTTCTGCAATGGGTGCGGCGCGGCGCTCAACGAGAGCGACGCTGAAGAAGACGATCCCCTTATCGGGCGCGTCCTCGTGCACCGCTACCAAATCGAAGAGCGGATCGGCCGCGGCGGCATGGGCATCGTCTACCGCGCGCGCCACGTGCACATCGGCAAGGTCATGGCGATCAAGGTGCTGCAAGGCGACCTCGCGCGCCGCCCCGACATCGTCGCCCGCTTCCGCCGAGAAGCGGACGCCATTTCACGACTGAGCAACCCAAACACCGTGCAGGTCTTCGACTTCGGGAGCACCGAAGGCCTGATGTACCTCGTGATGGAGTTCTGCGAAGGCAAGAACCTCGGCCAGATGATCCGTGACGCTGGAGAGCTCGACTTCAAGACGGTCGCGCGGGTCGGCGCGCAGGTCTGTAGCTCGCTCGAGGAAGCGCACCAGCTCGGCATCGTCCACCGTGACCTCAAGCCCGAGAACATCATGGTGCGGATCGGCGAAGACAAGAAGCCGGTCGCGAAGGTGCTCGACTTTGGCCTGGTGAAGCTCCGCGAGAACAGCGCGGGGATCACGCTCACGCGCGCAGGCGCGATCCTCGGCACGCCCTACTACATGTCGCCCGAGCAGATCCGCGGGGAAGAGATCGACGCGCGGAGCGACGTCTATTCCATCGGCGCGATGATGTACAAGGCCGTCACCGGGAAGGCGCCCTTCTCCGCCAGCACGCCGATGGGGGTCCTCACCAAGAGCCTGACCGATCCGCTGGTCCCCCCTTCCGATCGCGTCCCGACCGTGCCGACCGAGGCCGACGCGATCATCGCGCGCGCCATGGAGAAGGACGCGAGTGATCGCTATCCCTCCGCGGCCGCGCTTGAGAAGGACCTCCAAGCGTTCCTCGCGTCCCGCGGCGAGAGCATGACCCCCGACCGGCCCTCGATCAGCGCTGTGCGAAAGCGCGACCGAGGTCTGGCGACCCGCGCGGAGGTGGAGCGTTACGAGCGGAGCATCAAGCGCCGCGGTTGGCTCAGCGTGGTGGTCTCGGTGCTGCTCCTCGCCGGCATCGCGGGCGGCGCGGCCTACGCCTATCAACAGCACCTCAAAGACAACGAGGTCCTCGACCACGAGGTGGAGCCGAACAACATCGCGTCGACCGCGAACCGCCTGCCGCCCAACCATCCCACCACAGGTCACCTCGGCCGACGCCGAACCGCGACCGAGGGCGACATCGACGTGTACACGATTCGGAACGAAGCCGGCTCCCGCGCCGTCATCTCGTTCGGCGTCACGGGCATCCCGAACATCGACGTCATCGTCGAGCTGTTCCGGAGAGGGCACCAAGACCCGTTGCGGCGCGCGAACAGCGCCGGAGTCGGCGAGGGCGAACGCGTCCCCAACTTCCCCATCAACGGACGCGAGTACCAGCTCCTCGTGCGCGAGCTCTGGGTAGACGGTCAGCCCCCGACCGAGAACATCTCCGACCCGTACACCATCGATTGGCGCATCGAGACGCTCGAGCCCGGCAGCGAACGCGAGTTCAACGACATGCTCGAGGTCGCCGATGTGATCGAGGTCGGCACGCCGAAGCGCGGCTTCATCGGTTGGAACGGAGACAAGGACGCCTTCTGCCTCGCGTCCGACAGCGGATCGGTGCACGCAGAGCTGAGCGGCATCCCCGGCATGGACCTGATGCTGACCGTGGTCTCTCGCCTCAACCACGACTCCCGCAGGATCGACAACGAAGGCATCGGCGGCGCGGAGCAGAGCGATCCTGTTGACGGTCGCGAAGGCGACACATGCTTCGAGGTGCAGGTCGACCGCAACGAAGAGAACACCGCGCTCGCCAACGCCGAGGCGACCTACACGCTCACGTTGGTCAGCGAGACCGCGGGCGCCAGCGAAGCGGATGGCGAAGCGGACAGCGAGACCCGCGACGCGGAAGGCGCCGAATGATGCGCCGCGCTCTCTTTATCGCCTGCACGCTCACCGTAGCGCTCGGGCTGACCTCAACGCAGCTCTCGTCGCCCGCTCCTGCAGAGGCGCGCCCCGTCCGCATCGGTCGCCACGTCAACATCCCGTACGGCATCTCCGAGCGACACAGCTGGCCAACGGGCGGCGGCGGGCCCCAGCGAACCTACCGCTCCGGCTTTACCGCGCCGACGAGCGCTCCGGCGAACGTCTTCACCGCGCGCGTCGGGATCGGTCGGGTGTTCTCGCCGGTCGTCGACGCGGACGGGACGCTTCACGTGGGAGCCGCCGGAGGTCTGACCTCGCTCTCGCCCGACGGTGCGGTCTTGGCGAGCGTCCGTCTCGGCCTCGTCACCGCGACCCCCAGCATCGATCCGGAGGGACGCATCGTCGTCGGCGCGCAGCCCGGAGACCTCGTTACGGTGCGAAACGGTCGCGTCGATTGGCGCGCGGGCATCGGCGCCGGGCTCCGCGGCTCTCCGCTTGTATTGGTCGACGGCTCGGTCATCGTGTCCGGGTTTGATCAAGCGATCCATCGCTTCGACTCAGCGGGGCGTCGTCTCTTCCGCACGCCCGTCTCGACCCACGTGCGAGGGGCACCGGCGCTCACCCGAGACGGCCGCATCATCGTCCCGGTCGGGAGCTCTCTGCTCTTCCTCGATCCCCAAGGCAACTCCACCGCGAGCGTCCCGCTCGGCAGCGAGGTGGTGGCCGGTCCCGCGATCGCCGACGACGGTTCGATCTATGTGCTGACCTCAGCGCCGAGCTTTGTGGTGGTCGACGACAGCGGACACGTTCGCAGTCGAACGGAGATCGACTCTCGCATCGCGACGTCCACGACGCTCGCCGTTGGCGCCGACGGGGCGATTCGCTTCGGGACCATTCAAGGCGGGCTTCGCTGCGTCGGGCCGGACGGCACGGAGCGCTTCCGCGCGGAACCCAACACCACGTTCGTGAGCGGGGTCGTCGTCGACGCCGACGGTACCGCGCTCGTCACCACCCAAGCCGGCACCCTGGTCGCGGTCGACTCTCACGGCGCTCTTCTTTGGCGCGTCCCGCTCGGCGCGCGAGCTGACGCTGCACCGGTGATCGCGCGAGACGGCACCATCTACGTCGCGACGTTCAACGGCACCGTCCAAGCCTGGCGCTAGCCTGCGAGACCGCCCTCATCCGCCGTTCATGTCGTGAGCGGAGCAGGCTGGAGCGCTACTTCGACGCGGGTTTCGCCGGTGACGGAGGGTCCGCCGGCCCGACCTCATCGCTCTCGCTCATCCGCGCGAGGGTCTCCCGCGCCCACGCCGCGTAGCGCGACTCCCGAATCGCCTCTCGCGCCTCGCGTACGAGCGCTCCGTAAAACGAGAGGTTGTGCTGCGTGACCAAGCGATGACCGAGCAGCTCGTTCGCCTTAACCAAGTGACGTAGGTAGCCGCGGGAGAACGTTTTGCACACGTAACATTCGCACCGAGGATCGACCGGGCCCTGGTCGTCCTTGTGCCGCGCTTGCCGGAGGTTGACGCGCCCGTGCCACCCGAGCGCTTGACCGTTTCGCGCGTTTCGCGTCGGCAACACACAGTCGAAGAGATCTACGCCTGCGCCGATGGCGTGGATCAGATCCTGCGGCGTACCGACCCCCATGAGATAGCGCGGCTTGTCCGCCGGCATCTCATGCGCGAGCGCGTCGAGCAGCTCGTACATGATCGGGATCGGCTCCCCGACGCTAAACCCACCGAGCGCGATCCCGTCAAAGTCGAGCGCGGCGATTTCCTCGAGATGACCACGGCGAAGGTCTTCGTAGGTCGCGCCTTGGACGATCCCGAACCGCGCTTGGTCTTCCGCGGGCTCGGTCGCGAGGCAGCGCTTGGCCCACTTCGTCGTCAGGTCCATCGCCCGGAGCACTTCCTTACGCTCTGCGCCGCCCGGAGGACAGACGTCGAGCACCATGGCGACCGTTGAGCGAAGCAGACGCTGAACGCGCATCGATTCTTCCGGCGTCATCCGGCGCTTCTCACCGTTGAGGTGGGAGCGAAACGTCACGCCATCTTCGTCGAGCTTGCGCAGGTCTGAGAGCGAGAACACTTGGTAGCCACCGCTGTCGGTGAGCATGGCGTGATCCCAGCCCATGAACTTCGGGACCCCGCCAAAGCGTTCGACCCGCTCAGCCCCGGGGCGGAGCCAGAGGTGGTACGTGTTCGCCAAAATGATCCGCGCGCCGGTCGCCTCGATCTCGGGAGGGGTGAGGCCCTTGACCGTCGCGAGCGTTCCCACCGGCATAAACGTCGGCGTCTCGATCACCGCGCGAGGCGTCACGAACCGACCGGTGCGCGCGTGGCCGTCACGCTTCTCTTGAGTGAACGAGAAGCCGGTCGTGGGCAGGCTCATGACGCGCTCTTGGGAAACACCAACATGGCGTCTCCATAGCTGAAGAAGCGATATTGTTCACGCACCGCGTCTCGGTACGCCGCGCGAACCTCGTCGACACCGCCCAGCGTCATGACCAGCGCGAGCAGCGTGGAGCGCGGTAGGTGGAAGTTCGTCAACAGCACGTCGACGACCTTGAAGCGGTACGGAGGACGAATGAAGAGCTCGGTCCGCCCCGCCCCGGCCACGAGCGCGCCGCCTTCATCACAGGCGGACTCCAGCGTGCGTACCACCGTGGTGCCGACCGCGACCACCGCGCGCCCTTCCCGCTTCGCCTCCGCGATCGCCGCGACCGTCGCCTCGGGCACCGAGAAGGCCTCCTCGTGCATCGGGTGGTCCTCGAGCGAATCCGCGGTCACGGGTCGGAAGGTTCCTGGACCGACGTGAAGCGTGACGAACGCGCGTTCGTGTCCCGCTTCGGCCAACTCATCGAGGAGCGCGTCGCTGAAGTGCAGCCCCGCGGTCGGCGCGGCGACCGCGCCCCGGTGACGCGCGTAGACCGTTTGGTAGCGCTCCTTGTCGAACGTCGCGGCGTCGCGATTGATGTAAGGCGGGAGCGGGACCTCTCCGAGCTGCTCCACGGTCTCCTCGACCGTACCGCGCGAAGCCCGAAGCGTAACGGTCATCAACGGACCGTCGCGCGACTCCATCACCGCCACGAGGCGCTCTTCGTCTTGTGCATCGCGAAAGCCAATGGGCGCGCCGACTCGGATCGGCTTCGACGCGCGGCCCATCGCGAGCCATCGCTCCTCACCACTGTCGCTCGTGTCCATGTGCTCCACCAAGAGCAGCTCGACGCGACCCCCCGACGCCTTCCGCCCAAAGAGGCGCGCCGCCATGACGCGGGTATCGTTGAACACGAGCAGTGAGCGTTTGGGGAGCGCGCTCGCGAGCGCACCGATACGCGAGTGCGTCCGCGCCTCGCCGTTAACGACGAGCAGCCGAGCGTCTTCACGACGCGCGGCTGGAGTCTGCGCTATCAGTTCCTCTGGCAGCGCGTAGTCGAGCTCGTCGACCTTCACAAGAGGCTCAGGCCCTAGTTGAACTCGACGAGAACAGGACTGGGCTGGCGCTCGCGGACATCGGTACCGAGCTGCTTGTCTTCGCTGAGACCCCAGCAGTAGACATCCGCGTTGTCGAGCAACACACAGGTGTGCTCGAAGCCGGCCGTGATCTCGATCGCGGGAGCGGGGAGCGTCACCGAGACGGGCGTCGAGCTACAGTCGATCGTGGTGTCGAGAGTGCACATCCCGTGAGACCCGACCTCCATGCCGTCGCCGAGCTGCCCCTCTTCGTTCCCGCCGTGACACGCGACCGCGCCCGCGGTGTCGATGGTACAGACATGGTTTCGCCCGACCGCGAGGTCGACGATGCCGCTCAGCCCGATGTCCGTCGGAACGTTGAGCTGGCCGACCGCGGAGGGATCCATGCCGAGCTGAGCGGCGTTGTTGGAGCCCCAGCACATGACCGTCCCAGCGGTGGTCAGCGCGCACGCGAAGTTCGAGCCCAAGTGGATCTGCTCGGTACCATCCAGACCGACCACCTCGACCGGCACATCGGAGCAATCGATCTCGGTGAGCGCGTCTCCGCAAGGCGTTCCGTGCGCCGCGTCCCCGTCACCGAGTTCACCTGAGCGGTCGCTGCCCCAGCACTTGACCGAGCCATCGTCTGTGGCGCACGCGAAGCTGCCGCCCGACGAGATCGCGACCGAGGTCGGCGCGGTCAAGCCCGTCACCGCCGCGGGGTCGCGGCGAAGCTCACGCTCACCGGTACCGAGCTGGCCGTTCTCCGACTCGCCACGACACAAGACGTCGGTCCCCACGAGCGCGCAGGTGTTGATGCTGTTACGAGCGAGCACGGTCGCGCCGCTGAAGCCGTCGAGAACCTCAGGCGTCCGGACACGGGTGCGCTGATCCGAGCCGACCGGCGGGACGTTCGAGAGGCCCCAACACGACACGCCATCGCTGGTGAGCGCGCAGGTGCTGGGCCCGGCGTTCGCGGAAATCGCGGTCGCCTCCAAGTCTTGCGCGACGACCGGCGTCGCGAAGCAATCGATCTGCTCAACCTCGCCATCGGTGCAGTTGGTCCCGGGGTGCCGCATGAGTCCGTCTCCGAGCTGTCCGAAGAAGTTCTGTCCCCAGCAAAGAACCTCACCGTTTCCGCGAATCGCGCAGGTGTGGCTCGAGCCGCCCGCCAAACCGACGACGTCACAGCCATCGCCTTCACAGCCCATCGAGCCGGTATCGGCGGGGTTCGTGTCGGGGACGTTGGTATCGCCAGGCGCGGTGTCGAGCGCCGGGTTCGTGTCCATGACGTTCGTGTCCGGAGCACCGGTGTCGGTGCCGCCGCTATCGTCGTCGCCACACGCGACGAGCGAAAGGGATAGAAGGCAGCCGAGGGAAAGCAAGGTCGTACGGGTCATGGCGGAGTGGTATGCGACCGGCGTACGGTGGTCAAACGCCGAGGGGACCGACCGGAATCAACACAAAAAGAAGCGGCCCCAAACCGCGCCTCCCGTCGCTATTTTTGGACGTCGATGAGGACCTTGAGCGCGCCTCGCTCGGACGCTTTCGCGATCGCGTCCACCCCACGTGAGAGCGGGAACCGCTCAAGGATGAGCGGCCGGGGATCGAGCCCGTCCCCCAGCGCGGTCAGCGCGCGAGCGAAGGGACCACATCGGGAACCGACGATCGTGATCTCGTCGATCACGAGCCGGTTCGTATCGACACCGCGCGGCTCCGCGACGGTCGTCTTCAGCACGATGGTCCCGCCGGGCCGGACGCGATCGAGCGCTCCCGCGAGACCCTCCGCGCGACCGGTCGCCTCGATGACGACGTCGAAGCCACCGGGCAGGTCACGTAACCCGTCCACGCGCTCTGTCGTCGCGCCGTAGCCCTTCGCGATCGCGAGCTTGTGATCATGTTTCCCAGAGACAGTCAGCGCGCAACCCGAGGTGCTGAGCGCGAGACCGCAGAGCAACCCGAGCTTCCCGTCGCCCATGACGAGCACCCGGTCGCTTGAACCGATCGCGACTTGCTCGAGGATCTCGAACCCCGCGGCGAGCGGCTCGGTGAAGACCGCGGCGTCGTCGGTGACGTGTTCCGGCACCTCGTAGAGATTCGCGATCGGCAAGCGCAACCGCTCCGCGAACGCGCCGTCGTGATTCATGATCCCAAGCACGGATCGAACTGGGCAGTGATGCGGACGCCCGGCCTCACAGACCGCGCACGAGGTGCACGCGGCGTTGATGTCACCGCACACTCGTCGCCCGATCCAGGCGGGATCGTCCGCCGCTTCGACCACCCCAACGAACTCGTGACCGAGCGTCCCGTTGAAGTCCATATAGCCGCGAACCAGCTCAAGGTCAGTGTTGCAGACGCCCGCGGTGGTCACGCGCACGATGGCCGCGGGGCGCTTCTCCATCACGCGGTCGTCGAGCGTAGGCGGACGGATCTCCGCGAGCGAAACCAACCCGTCGACCAAACGAAGCGCTTGCATCGGCAGAGCCTACCAGCCCTCACCGCGACTCACGGCGCGCGGATCTCGCGGACCGTGACGCCGACTCCCTCGATCGAGATCCCCGCGCCCGGCGGGTACTCGGCGTCGTACGCGAAGACCTGGTCGTTGATCGTCACCGTCGCCGCCGCCAGGTCCAACACGAAGCGATAGCTTCCGTCCGCGAGCGCCGCGACCTCGCCGATCGGCTGCCGATTTTGTCGCGGGGGGCGTTCGTAGACCGTGCCGTCGCGCCCAATCTCCACGGTGCTGTTCGCGGCCGCTTCGAGGGTCCCGGTGACGACCCCGCCGAACCAGCGATCACTGCTCTCGGCGGGCGGAACAATCGTCAGCGCGAGGGTCGCAGGCGCGGAACGTGAGCGCGCGATTCCGTGAAACGCGGACCAAGACGCGACGCTCTTTTCGGACAAGGGGTCCCAGTCGACCGTTTCGTTGAGCGCGAAATCGAACTGTGCATCTCCGGCGAGCCACCTCGCGTAGCGAATATCGAGCTCCCCCATCGGCCCATAGCGCGCGAGAACCTCGGCCAACGCCGCGTCGCCGTCAGCGCCTCCGTCGAGGGCATCGCGGAGAGACGCGAACGCCTCGGGGTCATCACGCGCCAGGAAGCGAACCGCAGCGAAGGCCGCGGGGAACGTAAACGCGCTCCCGGTCGCGATCGCGGAGAGCGAGGCGTCCGCGTTCGTCAGCGCCCTTAGCGCGAGGCGAGGAAAGTCGTTGGGGGTGAGCGGGAGATCCGCGCCGAGCCAGACACATCCGTCTTGGACGAGGTGGTGCGCGAGGTGATCCGCCACCCCTTCGATGTAGAAGAACGACGGCGGCGCACGGTTCCCCGTTCGCGCGAGATAATGAAACTGATGCGCCGCCTCGTGGAGAAGCAGCTGGCGCGTGTAGAAGCGCGTCGACTGAAGGAAGACGAAAACGGTCTGCGTCTCAGGGAAGTAGGTGCCGCCAAAGGCGGGCGGTGCACCGGCGCTCAGCAACGCGGCGTCGTACGACGCGGCATCCGCGAGGACCTCGACGTAGAGCGGGGAGGCCGCGGGCTCAGCCAAAAAAAACGCGGCGAACCCCGCGTACGCGGACTCGAGGAGCGTGGCGAGTTCGCGCGCGCGTGCCTCATCCGCTTCGACGAAAACGACGTAGTGATCTGTCGTCGCCTCGAAGCCGTCGCGAAGCGGGCGTACCGAACGCACGCCGCCGCCACACCGATAGGTCACCTCACCCGCGTCTCCCGCGTCGCCAGTGTCGAGCGCGTCCGCGTCGAGCACATCCACGTCAGCCCCCACGCCGGTGTCCGAGGGATCGACGGTATCGCGCGCGCTGTCGGCGGCTGTGTCGACCGCCGCGTCGGTCGGGACCTTTCGCGAGCTGCAGCCGATGCACAGGAGCGCCGCGGCGAGGAACAATGGAACCGAGCGGGTCCTCATCGAGTTAGCATAGCGACTTTTCCTGCGCGCGACCCTCGCGGCGTCTACTCAAGATCGTAGCGCTTGATCCGCTCTCCGAGGGTCGTTCGACTGATCCCGAGCTCACGGGCGAGCTGAGACCGGTTGCCGCGGGTGCGCTCGAGCCCTCGCTCGATCACGGCCCGCTCAAGCTCGTCAACCGCACGCGCGAGTGTCCCTTCACCGGCCGCCGCCTTGGTCGCCGCGTCTCCAGCGTCCGCTCCCGCGTAGCCTCCGGCCTCGCGGACCGCGGAGGAGAGGTGCTCAGGTCCGATGGCGCGCGCGCCGGTCGCGGAGACCTCCCATCGCGTGATCTCCGCGCGCAGTTCGCGAACGTTGCCCGGCCAGAGGTACCGCTCGAGACAGCGCCAGCCCGTCTCGGTGATCGACTGCGGCGCCTCGACGTCACGCAGGAAGTGCTCCACCAAAAAGCGAACGTCTCCCGTTCGGTCGCGCAGCGGCGGGAGCGTGACCGGGAGCACGTGGAGGCGGAAGAAGAGGTCCTGCCGAAACTCTCCCCGTTCGACCATGCCGTCGAGATCGCGGTGCGTCGCGGCGATCACGCGCACGTCGGAGCGCTTGGGCGTCGTGCCGCCCACCGGGAGGTAGGAGCCGTCCTGGAGGACGCGGAGGAGCTTGACCTGCAGCGCGGGTGACATGTCGCCGACCTCGTCCAAAAAGAGCGTGCCGGATGCCGCGGCACCGAAGAGCCCCTCTCGTGCTTGGGTCGCCCCGGAGAAGGCGCCGCGAACGTGGCCGAAGAGCGTCGACTCAAGGAGCGCGTCCGGAAGCGCCGCGCAGTTTTGCGCGACCCACGCTTCCCCGCTTCGCGCGCTCTGGTCATGAAGCGCGCGCGCGACCAGCTCTTTGCCCGTTCCGCTCTCGCCGAGGATCAAGACGGTGGAGTCCGAGGCCGCGAGGCGCGGGAGCAGCTCAAAGACTGATTTCATCCTCGCGGACGCACCGATCATTCCCCAGAGCCCGGGCGCTTCGTCACGACGATGAAGGCGACGCTCCTGCTCTCGATGCACCTCTTCGATTTCGTCCGCCGCCGCGCGGAGAATCGCGCGGACCGCGGTCGCGCGTTCGGCGAGCGGACGCACATCGCGCAAGAGCGACGCAGGGTCGGTCAAATGTGGATCCAGCTCACCCAGCGCGCGAGCGGTCGCGTCCGCGTCGAACCCTTCCGGCGCGAGACCGCTCGCGATCACATGCGCGAGCGGGCTTCCCTCGGCGTTGAGCGCGGTCTCGGCGATAATCTCGAGACCGAGGTGACAGCGACGCGTGCAAGGCCCCGCCTCTTGAGCGACTGCACGATACTCTGCGTCGCACCGCCGAAACCCCTCACGAGAGAAAAGCGCAGCGCGGCACGCTTCGCTTGAAGACGACATCACTCCGCCACGAACGTGCGCGACGGGGCCTTCCTCGCCGACGACCACCAGCTCAAGATCGAACGCGGTCCGAAGGATCTTGCGCGCGACCGACACCCCGTAAAGGCGATCCCAGGTTTCGAGCTCACTCATCGCACGGGGCGCGCTTCAGACCACCGAGGACCTAGCGCCTCCAGGCGACCCCGAGCGTTCCGCCGAAGTACTGGTCCACTGCGCCGCCCGCGATCCAGGCGTCCCCGAGGACCGGGTTCATCGTGTACCAGTATCGCCGCCAGTCGACCGAGACGCGGATCTCGAGACCGTCGAAGACGCGGTACCCGACCTCGAACTCGGCGTCCGCCGCTCCTGCCGAGGCTCGCGGGAACCAGATCGTGTCTCCGATGCCGCCGAGCGACGTGAGGATCCGGTACGCGCCGCGCACAGCGACGTAGAGACCGCCTGCCACCGCGAGCCGCGCGCTGAGACCCAGCCGCACATAGCGGTAGTTCACCTTCGGGATCTGCGGTGTGTTGTCCGTTCCGGGAACGGAGGGACCCGATGGCTGCACAACGAAGTCGTGTCCGCCGAAGCCGCCGAAGGCGGAGAAGAAGTGATCCCCAACCGGATAGCGACCGCGAAGCCCGACGTACCAGGTCTGCGAACGGGTCGGGAAGATCTCGGCGTCGCCCTCACCAGGAACGGCGTCGGGTCGACGGCGACGTGAGTCAATCGCGAACGCCCGCTCAAACATTCCGTCAATACCGATGTGAGCCGCGAAGTTCTTCGTGAAGTGCGCAGCCGGGAACCATGAGCCGTTGATGCCGAAGGCCGGGCCGAGCGCGAGCGAGTAACCGCGCAGGAGCCCGAAGAGATCATCGTTGTAGGTCAGTTTCCGGCTGAAGACGCGACCGTAGAGCGCGATGTCGAGCGCGGGGAAGAGGTCCTCACCATCGTCGTATGGAGACGGCTCGTCGTCGCCCTCCTCTTCGACGGTCTCGAACGCGAACCCTCCGGTCCCACCATCATTGCCGCTCGACGAGCTCTGCGCGGCGACCGGTCGCTGAGAGGAATCGATCGATGACTGGAGCTCGACCTGGAGCCCGCGGGCGACCGATGTATTGAGCGAACGCGCGCTGCGTCCGCGGAACGATCCGGTCCCTACGACCGCTCCGGTGGACCCATTGAGGACCTCGAGCTCGCTCCGATACCGACGTCCGCGCCGCGTGTTGGTGCCGCGAACGACCGCGTCGACCTGGCTCTCTCGGGACGCCTGAACGACGCCTGCTTCGGTCTCCAGATCCGCGTCGACGGTGTCTGCGCCAGCTTCAAACTCGTTGCGCGGTACCACATCGTAGTTGAGCGACTCCAGCGCGCGAATCACGCGCGTTCGGGTTCCCGTGCCGCCTGGTCCATCGATGTCGAGAACGACCACGCGTCGCTGCTGCGCGACCGGTCCCGAAGAGCCGCCCCCGCTGTTCCCAGCTGCGGCTCCGCCCGTCGCGGGTGGGAGCCCGTCGACCTGGTTCGCGATTCGTCGCGCGAGCCCGCGCGCGAGGCCGGAGATGCGTCGGCCACGGGTCGTGATGGTCGTCAGCTCTTGCCCGTCCCGATCGAACACCGTCGCCTCGGCGCGGTGCTGTCCGCCCCGTCGGCCGATCGTCGCGACGACGACCGCGGACGCCCCAAGAGCGCTCGCGAGCGCCGCCGGATCATCACCGTTTTCGCCACGCGCCTGTTCGACGAGATCGAGCGGGACGACCTCGACGCCGCGCTCCGCGAGAGCGTCCGCGACCGCGTTACGCGCATCGACGCTGTTGCGTCCGTTGAACGGAACGAGGACCACCTGAGCAGACGAAAGTGTCGGCGCAGCGGTGAGCGCGAGGAGCGCGAGGAGGAGCGCGGAGGCGAATCGTAGCGCGCTCATCACATCGCCTCCCGTTCGCAGATGCAGTAGTCGGAGTTGTGACCGTCGGAGTTCGCGCAGTTGTACGCGGTCCCCATCGTGTCGCATGCGCCGTCGATGTCGAGCTCGGCGCCCACGCAGACCAGGCCCGCGGAAGCGCAGAGCGCGTCGCAGCTCGCGCCGTTTCGGTAGACGCCGATGCACTGGGTATCTGACGCCATGCAGACCTCCCAACCCGCGGTCGCCGTGATCGGTCCGCAGTCCACGGGGGCCATCGTGGTGTCCATCTGCGTGTCCGGCATCGTCATGGTGTCCATCGCGGTGTCCATGCCGACGTCTTCCATACCGCCAGAATCGGTTCCGCTGTCGACACCAGCGTCTCCCGCGTCCCCAGCGTCCTCACCCGCATCGGGAACTCCGCCGTCCGCGCCTCGGCTCACCTCGAACATCCAGCGGCGCATGCAGGCGACCTCTTGGTCGTTCAAGAAACCGACGAGCGGCATCCGGTCACCGCAGCCTTCTGGCGGTCCCAAGAGCTTGTCGAGCAGGAAGCTCTCGTCAGGGGAAGCAGCGTTGATCCGGAGGCGTCCAGGGCACTCCTCGGAGTCCACGTTGAGCATCCGCTGGGCGACACCGGGGGATGCCAAATCGAGCCCCCCGCCTGGGTCGGGATTGTCATCCCCATGGCAGGTGCTGCTGGTGCATCGCCGGTCAAAGATGTCGGCTTGGATGTCGATTCCACCGACGCACCGCGGGAGCGGCCCATCACCGAACGAGCCCGGGTCGTCGAGCGAGCCAGGACAACCAGCAAGGAGGGAAGTGAGCCCCAGAAGGGTCAACCCACGTCCGATACGCGCAAGCGAAGTCACGCGCTGAGTTTACTTGAACCCAAGGGAAGATGGGGCATGGAGACCACTACGTAAGAGGCGGGCTCGACCACGACATTGCTGGTTTCTCGCTCGCCACATGGGGGCAATGAGGCGCCTGCATACCTTCAGGAAAACTCAAAAACGCTCACCAAACGGTCACTCTGCTCCGATCCCGTTGAGTGACCAGTCATACTCGAAATAACGAACTTCGGTCTCGCTCTCGCGCGCCAGTCGGAGCGCCGCACGTTCCGTGGGGCTCGCGAAGCGCGCGATGAAGTCCAAGATCTTCACGTCGCGATGAACGGGTGTGGGCTCTGCCTCTTCCACCGCTCCCGCTTCCGCTTCCGCTTCCGCCGGCTCTTGCGGCGCGTTGGGATCGAGCGCGCCCCCTTCCAGCGAGCGCATGTGACGCTCGTGGACGAGGAAGTCCTCGGCGTACCAGGAGTAGATCGGATTCAGCTCGACAACCTCGCTGATGCGGACGTGAGGCGCGGAGGAAAACGCACGCGCCACGACGGTGAGTGAGCGCTCCAAGTTGTGGGGCTGGTATGGCGTGGGCGCGAGGGCAGGACAGGACGCGGACGCGCAGTTGATCGCGGCGTGAACCCGAGCATCTCCGAATGCGCGGAGCACCTCATGCTCGAGGTCGTAGAGGTTGATGTAACGGCCATCGAGACGGAAGTGTTGGCCATAGAAGAAACCGAACCCCGCTTTCGGCTCGATCAGGCCATGCACATCGTGGACGGACTCGATCGGCCAGTTGCGCACCACGCCGAGCAGCGCGAACGCGTTGTAGGCGTTGATGTAGTAGGCGAGCTCCGCGTTCTCATCGGCGAAGTGACGCGGGGTCGAGCGCGGACCCATCTCGGCGATGGAAGAGACAAACGCCTCGAGCGGCGCGGGGTCGTTCACGAGCGCTTCGTAGTCGACGCGGCCATCACGAACGTGCCGCAACGCCGAACCAAGGGTGTCGTAGGAGAACTGACTGTTGGTCGGCGGCCCAAGCGGCATCACGCGTCGAAAGCCAAACAAGGGAATCGCCAGCGCGACGAGCGCGACGACGACCAGCACGACAAGAAGCCATTTCTTTGTGCGGGGACGCATGAGGCGGTCGTAGCAGTCACGACCCAAACGCGAAACGACCATGTCGCGGAGCGGGCGAACGAATGTGAGCGTGGGGTGAATGCGCGAAGCGCGGTCGCCCCCAAAACAACTGCGATTAATCGGCATAGGGGGCCCGAGTAATCGACTCGGGCTCCCCTGCCACACCACCCGGCATGCGGGTCCGCACCGGGCGGTTCGATGGGTTGAGGTTATGCGAGCTTGACCAGGTCCAGCTCGTCAAAGAGCTTGTTCGGCA
>CALJDU010000079.1 GCA_938024995.1 uncultured bacterium | reverse complement strand
TGAAGATGGTCATGCCTGGCGACAACGTGAAGATGGTCGTCGCGCTCATCACCGAGGTCGCGATGGAAGAGCGTCAGCGCTTCGCCATCCGCGAAGGCGGCCGGACCGTCGGCGCCGGCGTTATCTCGAAGATCATCGAGTAGTTAGTGTCGGAACGAGTGCGCGTCGTCCTCGTCTGCGACGAGTGCGGCGCGCGCAACTACCGCACGTCGCGAAGGAAACAGGACCCTAATAGGTTGACCCTGAAGAAGTTCTGCCGCACGTGTGGGCGGCACACGACTCACAAAGAGTCTAAGTAACCCAACCAAGCAGAACGAACCCAAAGGCCAGTAGCTCTAACGGTAGAGCAGCGGATTCCAAATCCGACGGTTGGGGGTTCGAATCCCTCCTGGCCTGCCGATCTGACCCCTGAACGAGATGAACACCAACCATGGCTAACGACGAAAACACCGGAGTCGGCACCCTTGGCCTCGAGCGCTGGGTGCAGTTCACCTACATCGTAGGTGCGCTGTTCTCGTTCTGGCTTTTTGACCATCTCGTGAAAGAGGTCTGGGACATCTTCGATGAGCCCGACCCCACGCTCGTCACCGCGATCTCCGGTGTCGGCGCGATCCTCCTCATGGTGGGTCTCTACAAGCACGCGGGGACGAACAAGTTCGTCAACGAGTGTGCGGCGGAGCTGTCCAAGGTGACTTGGCCGACCCGCAAAGAAACCCAGGCGCAGACCGTTGTCGTCTTGGTCGTTTCCGCAATCGCTGCAGCCATCCTCGGCGTCTTTGACGCGGTCTGGTCTGCCGTCACCGACCTCATCTACAAGGCGTGATGACGATGACCGAAACAGCAGCCATGAAGTGGTACATCGTTCAGGCCTACTCAGGCTACGAGAACAAAGTGAAACTCTCCCTACTTGAGCGCATCAAGCAGGCGGGGATGGAAGATCACTTTGGCGAGATCTTGATCCCACGTGAGCAGGTCCAAGAGAGCCGTACGAACAAGAACGGCAAGACCAGCAAGTACACGATCAACAAGACGTTCTACCCCGGTTACATCTTCGTTCAGATGCAGATGACCGAGCACTCCTGGCACGTGGTCAAGGCGACCCCGAAGGTCAGCGGCTTCGTGGGCGGTCGTCATCCCTCTCCCGTTCCCGAGCGCGAGATCGGCATCGTCGCGCAGCAGGTCGCCGATGGCGCCGCCAAGCCGAAGCCGCGGGTCTCGTTCGACCCAGGCGATCAGGTCCGCGTGACCGAGGGCGCGTTCGCGAACTACACGGGCACCGTGGAAGAGGTGAACCCGGACAAGCAGAAGGTCCGCGTTCTCATCAGTATCTTTGGACGGGCAACTCCCGTCGAGCTCGACTACCAGCAGGTGGAAAAGACGGCCGTCTAACGACGGTCACCTAACCTTCTCGCAGTAGCGAGTCAGTGAAAGAAGAGTGGCGTAGCCATGGCGAAAAAAGTCATCGGAATGATCAAGCTCCAGCTCCCGGCTGGAAAGGCGAACCCGTCTCCCCCCGTGGGTCCGGCTCTGGGTCAGCACGGCGTGAACATCATGGGTTTCTGTAAGGAGTTCAACTCCAAGACGCAGAAGCAGGCCGGGCTCATCATCCCGGTCGTGATCACGGTCTACGCGGACCGCAGCTTCAGCTTCATCCTGAAGACGCCGCCCGCCGCGATCTTGATCAAGAAGGCGCTCGGCCTCGATAAGGGGTCCTCCGAGCCCAACAAGACCAAGGTTGGCAAGATCACGACAGCGCAGCTCGAAGAGCTCGCGAAGACCAAGATTCAAGACACCAACGCTGGCTCGATCGAAGCCTGTGTTCGTAGCCTCGCCGGCACCGCGCGCTCGATGGGCGTCACGGTGACCGACTGAAGCTCTCGACCGCAACAGGTCACGGCTGAGCATCATCACACTTTCTGACGTGATCCATTTGCGTCTCGGCTGGCTCGATCTAGAGCCATGCCCCTGCGACCACCCAGGCTCTGGTGGGAGGTGCGTCCCTTCGGCGCGTCATTTGGAGGAAACATGAAACCCGGAAAAAGGCGGAAGTCGCTGGATCTTGTCCAGCGAGGGAACCGCTACACACTGGAAGAGGCTTGCGGGCTGGTAAAGGAAACCGCCTTTGCCAAGTTCGACGAGACCGTCGACCTCGCTGTGCGTTTGGGCGTGAACCCGAAGCACGCGGACCAGCAGGTTCGCGGCGCTGTGGTTCTCCCACACGGCACTGGCTCATCCAAAAAGGTCCTCGTCTTCGCCAAGGGCGACAAGGCCGCGGAAGCCACTGCGGCTGGCGCTGACTTTGTCGGTACGGACGATATGTCCGCGAAGATTCAGGAAGGCTGGCTCGGTTTTGACGTGGTCGTCGCGACCCCCGATTGCATGGGTGCCGTCCTCAAGGTCGCTCGCGTGCTCGGGCCCCGTGGCCTCATGCCGAACCCGAAGGTCGGCACCGTCACGATGGACGTCACGAAGGCTGTCTCTGAAGCGAAGGCCGGTAAGGTCACCTTCAAGCTCGAGCGCAAAGGCGCGATCATCCACGTGTCGGTCGCCAAGTGCTCGTTCGACAAGAAGATGATCAACGACAACGTGACCGCTTTGGTCTCCGCGCTCGTCAAGGCGAAGCCGGCGTCCTCCAAGGGCACCTACCTTCGCAGCGTCACGCTTAGCTCCACGATGGGTCCGGGCATCCGGATCGATCCGAACACCATCTCGATAGAGGCGTAGTCATGGCTGTCACCATCGCAATGAAGAAGGAGCAGGTCGAGCTCGTGCGCGACCGCTTCGATCGCTCGGTCGCTGCAGTGTTGCTCGACTTCCGCGGCGTCAACGTCGAGATGATCACCGATCTCCGCTCGCGTTTCCGCGCGGCTGAGGTGGAGTACCGCGTCGTCAAGAACAACCTTGTTCGCAAGGCCATCGAAGGCACTGAGCTCGCTGAGCTCGACGACCTCGACAAGACGCTCACTGGTATGACCGGCATCGCCTGGACCTATGAGGATCCCAGTCGCGCCGCGAAGATCGTGAAGGCGTTCCGCAAGGAAGGCCCCGAGCAAGAGAAGCTCCAAATCAAGGGCGGCGTCCTTGAGGGCGAGTTCATGGACAGCAAGGCGGTCGAGAACGTTCTCGCGAACCTTCCTGGCAAGGACGAGGTCCGCGCGATGCTCTTGGCCCAGATGATGGCGCCTATGCAGAGCTTGGTCGCGCAGCTCAACGCTCCTGCGCAGAACCTCGCGCTCGTGATGGACGCGTACAAGCGCAAGCAGAACGGCGAGTAGTCGCAGTCTTCGTCAGAAGGCACCCCACAAAACCCGCGCGGGTCTCCGCGCTTCACTCAAAAACAAACAAAAACTTTTCCGTGCACTGCACGGCGTAGGAAACAGGACAGAACAATGGCGAACATGAACGTAGATCAGATGGTCGAGGAGCTCAGCTCGTGGTCGGTGAAGGACGTGGCGACTCTCGTCACGACCCTTGAAGAGGCGTGGGGCGTTTCGGCGGCTCCCGCGGCTGTGGCGATGGTTGGCGGCGGCGGCGGCGGTGCCGAGGCTGCTGAAGAGCAGACCGAGTTCGACGTCGAGCTCACCGAGGTCACCGGCAAGCCCATCCCGGTCATTAAGGTCATCCGTGAGGTCACCTCGCTCTCGCTCGGCGAAGCGAAGGGTCTCGTGACCTCGGCCCCGAAGGTCATCAAGGAAGGCGTTTCCAAGGAAGAGGCCGAGGAGCTTAAGAAGAAGCTCGAAGCGGCCGGCGCGAAGGTCACGCTCAAGTAAGAGTGCTTCGCGCGCACTCACTACATCCGGGAATTCACGTGCTCTCCGGGGCGCGGCCGGATGAGTGCGCGCGAAAGTTGCCTCGCCTTCCCGATCAGGCGAAACAACAACACCTACGCCGCAGCCAGTTCACCTCGATGTCGCGCGCTCCGGTGCCCGACGCGGTGGTGAACTGCGGTGCGCGCTGTAACGAACGCGCAGGCGCTCGTTACAGCACTCCCGATCGGCTCGATTTTCTTACTTATATCGGTTCTCACGTCGGACCCCTCTCGTCACCGGTCGGCTCTTTGTCGATTCGTCGTGTCGCGGGGGGATTTCGTCGTTTCTCTCCCTTTGTTCTTTCGGCTCGATTCACTCGACCCAACCTCCGGCTGATGCCGGGCGCAGCCGCGCTGAGGAGCCCCTGATGGCGACGACGATTCAGACCAACTTCCGTGTTCGACACAGCTTCGGAAAGATCGAGCGTTTTCTCGACATCCCGAACTTGATCGACATCCAAAAGAGGTCGTACGACAAGTTCCTTCAGTCGACGGTCCCGCCGCATGAGCGCGAGGAAGTCGGGCTTCAGGACGTTTTCCGAAGCGTCTTCCCGATCCGCGACTTCAACGGCACCAGCGAGCTGATGTTTGTCGGCTACACGCTCGACCGTCCGAAGTACGATGTCGATGAGTGCCGCGCGCGTGGGATGACCTACGCCGCGCCGATCAAGGTGACCATCCAGCTCATCATCTACGATGCAGCGACCGAGGGCACCGAGAAGCTCGTCCGCGACATCAAGCAGCAAGAGGTCTACTTCGGTGAGATCCCGCTGATGACCGAGAACGGTACGTTCATCATCAACGGCACCGAGCGCGTCGTCGTGTCGCAGCTTCACCGAAGCCCAGGCGTCTTCTTCGACCACGACAAGGGCAAGACCCACTCGTCGGGCAAGCTCCTCTACCAGGCGCGGATCATCCCGTACCGCGGTTCCTGGCTCGACTTCGAGTTCGATCCGAAGGACCTGCTCTTCGTCCGCATCGACCGCCGCCGCAAGCTGCACGCGACCGTCCTGCTCAAGGCGCTTGGGTTCTCGACCGTTGAGCTCCTCGACTTCTTCTACGACACCGAGACGCTCTTCTTCGAGGCGCGCGGCAAGTACAGCAAGTCGATCGAGTACGAATTGCTCCCGAGTCAGCGCGCGACCAAAGACATCAAGGTCGACAGCACGGTCATCGTAAAGAAGAACCGTAAGTTCACCCGCGCGGTCATCCGTAAGCTCAAGGCGGCCAACCTCGACAAGCTCCCGATCGATCTCTCCGAGGTCCTCGGCAAGGTCGCCGCGGAAGACGTGATCGACGAAGAGACCGGCGAGATTCTCATCGGCGTCAACGAGGAGATCACCGAGGAGAAGCTCGAGGCGCTCCGCGAGGCCAAGGTCGGCTCCGTCCGCGTCCTCTTCATCGATGGTCTCAACGTCGGCAGCTACCTGCGCGACACGCTGATCGCCGACAAGGTCCAGACCCAGGACGAAGGCATCATCGAGATCTACCGCCGTCTCCGTCCGGGTGATCCGCCCACGCTTGAGACCGCGCGCACGCTCTTCAACAACTTGTTCTTCAACCCCGAGCGCTACGACCTCTCCAAGGTCGGCCGCCTCAAGTTGAACTACAAGTTCTACCGCGACGAAGAGGGAACCCCTGAGCTCGACACCACGGTCCTCACCGCCCGCGACATTCTCGAGACGGTCAAACACCTCATCTCGCTGAAGAACCAGCGCGGCACGATCGACGACATCGATCACCTTGGTAACCGACGCGTCCGCGCGGTCGGTGAGCTCATGAAGAACCAGTACCGCATCGGTCTGGTCCGCATGGAGCGCGCCATTCGTGAGCGCATGAGCATGAGCGCCGAGATCGAGACGCTCATGCCGCACGACCTCATCAACGCGAAGCCCGTGAGCGCGGTCGTCAAAGAGTACTTCGGCAGCAGCCAGCTCTCGCAGTTCATGGACCAGACCAACCCGCTCTCTGAGGTCACCCACAAGCGCCGCTTGTCCGCGCTTGGGCCGGGTGGTCTGACGCGTGAGCGTGCGGGTTTCGAGGTTCGTGACGTTCACGCCACGCACTACGGCCGCATCTGTCCCATTGAGACACCGGAGGGTCCGAACATCGGGCTCATCGCGTCGCTCTCGACGTACGCGCGCGTAAACGAGTACGGCTTTGTGGAGACGCCGTACCGTCGCGTCGAAGAAGGCAAGGTCTGTGAGGAGCCCGTGCGCTGGTACAGCGCGCTCCAAGAAGAGGGCCACTACATCGCGCAGGCGAACGCCAACATCGACGAGGCCACGGGCGACATCAAGCCGACCGAAGGTTCCTTCATCTCGGCGCGTCACAACGGCGAGCTGATGCAGGTCTCGCCGGAGCAGATCACGCTCATCGATGTCTCGCCGAACCAGTTGGTCTCGGTCGCTGCGTCGCTCATCCCGTTCCTTGAGCACGATGACGCGAACCGCGCCTTGATGGGTTCCAACATGCAGCGCCAGGCGGTGCCGTGTGTCCGTTCGCGGGCGCCGATCGTCGGCACCGGCATCGAGGACCGCGTCGCGCGCGACTCAGGCGTGTGCTTGGTCGCGAAGCGAGACGGTGTCGTCGAGTCGGTCGACGCGACCCGAATCGTCGTCAAGGCCGGCGGCGAAGCGGGCGTGTTCCCGGACATCTACCGCCTGCACAAGTTCCAGCGCAGCAACCAGAACACCGCTTACAACCAGAAGCCGGTCGTCCGGCCTGGCGACAAGGTCAAGCGCGGCGACGTGATCGCGGACGGTCCCTCATGTGATCGCGGCGAGCTGGCGCTTGGTCAGAACGTCATCTGCGCGTTCATGCCTTGGGGCGGCTACAACTTCGAGGACTCGATCCTCATCTCGGAGCGCATCGTCAAGGACGATGTCTACACCTCGGTCCACATCGAGGAGTTCGACTGCGTCGCCCGAGACACCAAGCTCGGCAAGGAAGAGATCACGCGCGACATCCCGAACGTCGGCGAGGACGCGCTCAAGGATCTCGATGAGTCCGGCATCGTGCGCATCGGCGCCGAGGTGGGTTCGGGTGACATCCTGGTCGGCAAGATCACGCCGAAGGGCGAGACGCAGCTCTCTCCGGAAGAGAAGCTGCTGCGGGCCATCTTCGGAGAGAAGGCGGGCGAGGTTCGCGACACGTCGCTTCGGGTCTCTCCCGGCGTCAGCGGCGTCGTCATCGACGCGCGCGTCTTCGCGCGGAAGGGCACCGAGAAGGACGAGCGCGCTCGTCAGATCGAGGACGCCGAGCGCGCCAAGCTCGAGAAGGACATGGCGGATGAGATCAAGATCATCAAGGACTCCGCCTACGACCGCGTCCGCGGCTACCTGCTCAAGGCCACCACGACCGCCAAGCTGATCGACAGCCGCGGCATGGTGCTCCTCGCGAAGGGTCAGGGCATCAACGACGAGGCGATCTCCGCCGTTCCCCGCAAGTACTGGGGCAAGGTTGAGGTCGACAAAAACAAGGAGAAGATCGACTCCATCCTGGAGCAGCTCGAGGAGCAGACCTCTGCGGTTGAGACGCTGTTCCAGGAGAAGATCGACAAGCTCGGCAAGGGCGATGAGCTGCCGCCTGGCGTCATCAAGATGGTCAAGGTCTACGTCGCCATCAAGCGCAAGCTTCAGGTCGGCGACAAGATGGCGGGTCGTCACGGAAACAAGGGCGTCGTCAGCCGGATCATCCCGGAAGAGGATCTCCCCTACCTCCCCGATGGTCGCCCAGTCGACATCGTGCTCAACCCGCTCGGCGTTCCTTCACGAATGAACGTCGGTCAGATCCTAGAGGTTCACCTCGGGTGGGCCGGGCACCTGCTCGGTGAGCAGATCCAGAACATGGTCAACAAGAAGATGGCCGTCGACGAGCTGCGCAAGCACCTCAGCGAGAACATCTTCAAGGCGGGCCACGTGCATGACCTCATCGGCACGCTCAAGGACAACCAGCTGGAGCCGTTCGTTCGCTCGTTCGGCAACGGCGTCTACTTGGCGACCCCGGTGTTCGACGGTGCGACCGAAGAAGAGATCAAGGATCTCCTCACGACCGCCGAGGTGAACACCAGCGGCCAGACGGTCCTCTTCGATGGCCGCACCGGCGAGCCGTTCCACGAGGACGTGACCGTGGGCGTGATGTACATGCTCAAGCTTCACCACCTTGTCGACGACAAGATCCACGCGCGGTCGATCGGGCCCTACTCCCTGGTCACCCAGCAGCCGCTCGGCGGAAAGGCGCAGTTCGGTGGACAGCGTCTCGGTGAGATGGAGGTCTGGGCGATGGAGGCTTACGGCGCGGCGTTCGCGTTGCAGGAGTTCCTCACCGTGAAGTCCGATGACGTCCAAGGGCGTACGCGGATGTACGAGGCGATCGTCAAGGGCGAGTACACGCTCGACGCGGGTCTGCCCGAGAGCTTCAACGTTCTGATGAAGGAGCTCCAGGCGCTCTGTCTTAACGTCGAGCTGGTCGAGGCAGGAAGCCTCGGCGACGACGTGATGGCCGCCGAGAGCTGAGCGACTGGACGGACGCGGGTGACCGCGTCCCGTCCGCTTTCGTTTCGCTCGGTTCGCTCCATTCGCTCTCTCTCTTCTCCCATTTTCAAAGTTCCGCGCAGGCCCGACCTCCGCCCTAGTTCGCAGCCCCAAAGGCAAAAGGTGAGCATCTCATGAAGGACATCTTCAGCTTCTTCGACAAGCCCAAAGACCCGGTCGCGTTTTCCGCGGTCCGCATCGGGCTCGCGTCTCCCGAAAAGATTCGCGAGTGGTCCCATGGCGAGGTCAAAAAGCCAGAGACGATCAACTACCGGACCTACCGTCCGGAGAAGACCGGCCTCTTCTGCGCGCAGATCTTCGGGCCCGTAAAGGACTTCGAGTGCGTCTGCGGCAAGTACAAGCGCATGAAGCACCGCGGCATCGTCTGCGAAAAGTGCGGCGTCGAGGTCATCCAGAGCAAGGTGCGTCGTCAGCGTATGGCGCACATCACGCTCGCCACGCCAGTCGCGCACATCTGGTTCCTCAAGAGCCTCCCGTCGCGCCTCGGCGCGATCTTGGACATGAAGCTCAAGGATGTGGAGCGCGTGCTCTACTGCGAGGCCTACGTCGTGACCAGCCCGGGCACCGTCGAGGAGCTCATGGTCGGCGAGATCCTCAGCGAGGAGCGCTACGAAGAGCTGCTCGACGAGTACGGCGACGAGCGCTTCAACGCCGGCATGGGTGGCGGCGCGATCTTGGAGATGCTCAAGCAGCTCGACATCCACGAGCTCAGCGAAACGCTCCGTAAGGATCTCCGCGAGGCGACCTCGGAAGCCAAGCGTAAGAAGTACAGCCGGCGCCTCAAGGTCGTCGAGTCGTTCAAGGACAGCGGCAACCGTCCGGAGTGGATGATGCTCAGCGTTATCCCGGTGCTCCCGCCGGATCTCCGCCCGCTCGTCCCGCTCGAAGGTGGCCGCTTCGCGACGTCCGATCTCAACGATCTCTACCGCCGCGTGATCAACCGGAACAACCGCCTCAAGCGCCTCATGGATCTGACCGCGCCGGAGATCATCATCCGGAACGAGCGCCGCATGCTCCAAGAGGCGGTCGACGCGCTCTTCGACAACGGCCGCCGCGGAAAGACCATCACGGGTCCGAACAAGCGTCCGCTCAAGTCGCTCTCCGACATGCTCAAGGGCAAGCAGGGTCGCTTCCGCCAGAACCTTCTCGGCAAGCGCGTCGACTACTCGGGCCGCTCGGTCATCGTGGTCGGTCCGAGCCTCAAGCTCCACCAGTGCGGCATCCCCAAGAAGATGGCGCTCGAGCTGTTCAAGCCGTTCATCTACAACAAGCTTGAGGAGCGCGGCTACGTCACGACCATCAAGTCTGCGAAGAAGATGGTCGAGAGCCAGAAGCCCGAGGTGTGGGACATCCTCGACGAGGTCATCACCGAGCACCCGGTCATGCTCAACCGCGCGCCGACGCTTCACCGTCTCGGCATCCAGGCGTTTGAGCCGGTGCTCATCGAGGGCAAGGCGATTCGTCTTCACCCGCTTGTCTGCACCGCGTTCAACGCGGACTTCGACGGTGACCAGATGGCGGTCCACGTACCGCTCTCGGTCGAGGCGCAGATGGAAGCGCGCGTGCTCATGATGAGCACGAACAACATCCTCTCGCCGGCGAACGGCAAGCCGATCATCAACCCGACGCAGGACATCGTGCTCGGGCTCTACTACACCACCCGCGAGAAGCCGTTCCAGAAGGGCGGATACCGTGAGGGCAGCGAAGGGACCGGGGACTTCTCCGGCATCTACGCTTCCCCGGCCGAGGTGCGGATGGCGTACGACGCCGGCGAGGCGTCGCTACACGCGAAGATCAAGATGCGCTGGCAGGGGAAGCTTCACGACACCACGGTCGGCCGTGTGCTCGTCGGCGAGGTGCTCCCGAAGCCGCTCGACTTCACCAGCACCAACAAGGTGCTCGGCAAAAAGCAGCTCTCGACCTTGATCGATGAGTGCTACCGAGACGCGCGTAACAAGGCGACCGTTCTCCTCGCGGACCGTCTCCGGACGCTCGGCTACGAGATGGCGACGCGCTCAGGTGTCTCGATCTGCATGGACGACATGGCGATTCCGGACAGCAAGCGCACCATCCTCGATGAGGCGCAGGCGGACGTCACGACCGTCGTGGAGCAGTACCAAGAAGGGCTCATCACGGACGGCGAGCGATACAACAAGGTCGTCGATATCTGGGCAGAGGCCTCGGATCGCGTCGCCCGCGACCTCATCAGCGGCATCGCGACCGATGAGATCAAGGACCCGCACAGCGACGAGACCGCGTCGATCCCGTCCTTCAACTCCATCTACATGATGGCGGACTCGGGTGCTCGAGGCAGCAACCAGCAGATCCGTCAGCTGGCCGGGATGCGTGGCCTCATGGCCAAGCCGTCCGGTGAGATCATCGAGACGCCCATCACCGCGAACTTCCGCGAGGGCCTGACCGTTCTCCAGTACTTCACGTCCACTCACGGTGCGCGTAAGGGATTGGCTGACACCGCGCTCAAGACCGCGAACTCGGGTTACCTCACGCGTCGCTTGGTCGACGTGTCGCAAGACGCCGTCATCACGGAGTACGACTGCGAGACGCTCGACGGCATCTGGATCACGAAGCTGGAAGAGGGCGGCGAGGTCGTTACGCCGCTCGGCGAGCGCATCCTCGGTCGCGTCGCGCTGGAAGACATCACCGACCCCGTCACTGGTGAACTGGTGGTCGAAGCGAACGAAGAGATCGACGAGCGTCGCGTCAACGACATCGCGGACCGCGGTATTGAGCGCGTCCTCATCCGGTCGGTGCTCACCTGTCAGACCAAGCGAGGCGTTTGCGCGCGTTGCTACGGTCGAGACCTGGCGCGTGGCTACCAGGTCAACATCGGTGAAGCGATCGGCGTCATCGCCGCACAGTCCATCGGCGAGCCGGGCACCCAGCTCACGATGCGTACCTTCCACATCGGTGGCGCGGCGTCCCGCGGTAAGATCGAGCAGAGCGCGATCGAGACCCGCAACGAGGGAACGATTCGCTTCGACAACACCAAGATGGTCACCAAGAGCGACGGCACGGTCGTCGTCATGAACCGTCACGGTGTGGTCAAGGTGATGAACGACTCCGGCCGCGAGCTGGAGAGCTACACGCTGACCTACGGCGCGGTCCTCCGCGTCAAGGAAGGGGACCGCGTGGTCCGCGGCGCGACCATCGCCGAGTGGGACCCCTACGCGCTCCCGATCCTCACCGAGGTCTCCGGCATCGTGAAGTACGGCGACGTGGTCGACGACGTGACGATGGAAGAGAAGGTCGACGAGACGACCGGTCTCTCGCGTCGAGAGATCATCGAGTCGCGCGACCCCGGTGCGCGTCCGCGCATCACGGTTGTCGATCCAGAGAGCGGCGAGATCTTGGCGACCGGCGTTGGGAGCAACGTCGCGCGCTACTACCTCCCGGTGGGCGCCAACATCGCGCCGGTCGACGGCCAGGCGGTCGGCGCAGGAGAGACGATCGCGACGATTCCGCGCGAGACCACGAAGAACAAGGACATCACCGGTGGTCTGCCGCGTGTCGCCGAGCTCTTTGAGGCACGGAAGCCGAAAGACGGCGCGGTCATTTCCGAGATCGACGGCTCCGTGTCGTTCGGCAAGGACATCCGGAACAAGCAGCAGGTCATCATCACGCCCGAGGTCGGAGAGCCGATGGCGTACCTCATCCCGAAGGGCAAGCACCTGACGGTGAAGGATGGTGACCGCATTCGTTCGGGTGAGCCGCTCATGGACGGCGCCGCGAACCCGCACGACATCCTCAAGGTCAAGGGCGAGAAGGAACTCGCGGCTTGGCTCGTGAACGAGATCCAGCAGGTCTACCGGCTGCAGGGCGTCGCGATCAACGACAAGCACATCGAGGTTGTCGTTCGGCAGATGCTTCGGCGCGTGCGGATTCAGGATCCGGGCGACACCAAGTTCCTCCCTGAGGAGATGGTCGAGAAGGCGCGGTTCGAGCGCGAGAACGAGCGCATCATCGCGCGAGGTGGTCGACCCGCGGTCGCCGAGCCCCTCTTGCTCGGAATCACCAAGGCGTCGCTGTCGACGGATTCGTTTATCAGCGCGTCCTCCTTCCAGGAGACGACCAAGGTGCTCACCCAGGCGTCCATCTCCGGTCAGATCGACTACCTCCGCGGTCTCAAGGAGAACGTCATCATGGGTCGTCTCGTTCCCGCCGGCACTGGCCTCTCCGCGTACGAGAAGCTCGATGTGGTCGTGGAAGACGTCGCCGGGATGGACCTCTTCGGAGACACCGCGGCGGTCGCCGAGTAGTTCTCGCGACAACCCAAAGCGATGAGAGGCCTGCGTTTCGACGCGGGCCTTTGTCGTTGTGGCAGGTACCGAAGACGGTGGGTTGGGCGTTGGAGCTTTCCGTCTTCAGTGCATCATCACGCGAACGCAAACTCCGACAAAAGATCAGCGCAAACTTCGGTATCCTCGGCTCGTGCGATCGAAGAAGACGTATCAGGTCCTCCGCCGCTCAAGCGATCCGCCTCCGCCTGAAGAGGAGGAGGCAGAGCTCGACTCGTTCGTCGAGCCGTCGGTGTTCGGGGGAAGCGACGCGGGATGCGTTCGCGACAACAACGAGGACCAGTTCGTGATCGCGGATCTCGCGCGGACCATGGAGGTCCATCAGTGCGGCTTCGCGGAGACCGCGGGCAATCGCCTCGTCGACAAGCCAACGTCCAAGCTTTGGATGGTCGCGGACGGGATGGGCGGTCACGTCGGCGGAGAGGTCGCGAGCGCGGTCGTCGTCGACATGATGGTCCAGTACGCGTTCAAGGTGATGCCGTGGCTCGGCGCCAACGCGGGAACGCTTTCGGAGCGCGCCCTCGCGGATGGCCTGCGCGAAGCGGTTCAAGAGACGCAGACGAAGATGCTCGAGGTGGCGGCGCGCAAGCGTCTCGGCGGGGGGATGGGCAGCACCCTGACGCTCGCCTACGTTCACTGGCCGATGCTCTACCTCGTCCACGTCGGCGACAGCCGCGCGTATCTAGGACGTGGTGGCGAGCTCTTCCGACTGACCCGCGATCACAACCTCGCTGAAGAGATGATCCGTCAAGACGTGATGACCGAAGCCGAGGCGCGCAAGTCACGGTTCGGCAGCGTGCTCACGAACGCGCTCGGCGGCGGAAGCAAAGAGGTCAACGTGGAGCTTCACCAAGTGGAGCTCAAAGAAGACGACCTCGTGCTGCTCTGCACGGATGGGCTCTACGGTGAAGTCGATGACGACGACATCGCGGCGCGCCTCGCGGGCGTCACCACGGCGGAGCTCGTGAAGCCGTGCGTCGAAGGATTGATCGACGCCGCGAAGCGCGCGGGTGGACGGGACAACGTGACGGTTGTGCTTGCCAAGTTCTAGGCAGGCTTCCTGATAACCTCGCAGAGCGAGACCGCGAAGAACCAACCTCGACTCGTACCCACCCGTTCTGGGCGAGCGCTCGGTTGAAGATCGCCGACGCGCACATCGTAACCACGTGACGGCAGCTTCATGAGGTTCGCCAGGTGGATGACGAGGTGGGGTCGCGCGTAGCATCGCGCCATGGCGTAGCATCGCGCCATGGACCGCTATCTTTTCGAGACCGAGGAACACGAAGCGCTTCGTCGGGAGATCCGAACCTTCGCGAAGTCGGAGATCGCGCCGCACGCGCTTGAGTGGGAAGAGGCGTGTTTGTTTCCGCGCGAGCTCTACAAGCGCGCGGCCGACGTCGGCATGCTCGGGCTCGGTTACGACGAGAAGGTCGGCGGTAGCGGCGGCGACTTTTCGTTCACGCTTGTCGCGCAAGAGGAGTTCGTGCTCGCAGGTCAGAGCGTCGGTACGTGTGTCGGCCTGGGTTCGCACGCCATCGCGCTTCCTCCCATCGTACGCTTCGGAACAGAAGACCAGATCGATCGCTTCGTTCGACCTGTTCTCGCCGGCGATAAGATCAGCGCCCTCGGCGTCACCGAGCCGGGCGGGGGGAGCGACGTGGCGGGACTGCGCACGACGGCCGTTCGCGATGGCGATCACTACGTCGTCAACGGCAGCAAGACCTTCATCACCTCAGGTACACGCGCGGACTTCGTGACGACCGCGGTCCGCACCGGCGGCGAGGGGAGCAAGGGCGTCTCTTTGTTGGTCATCGAGCGCGACACACCAGGTTTCGAGGTCAGCAAGAAGCTCGACAAGATGGGGTGGTGGGCGAGCGACACCGCGGAGCTTTCGTTTTCGGATTGTCGTGTCCCGGCAAAGAACCTTATCGGGATCGAGAACGCGGGCTTCATCGCCATCATGGTGAACTTCGTGACCGAGCGGATCTTGATCGCTGCTCAGTGCGTCGCGATCGCTGAGCTCGCCTATCAGGAGAGTCGACGCTACGTGAAGGAGCGGTCCGCGTTCGGGAAAACGCTCTCGGGCTTTCAGGTCACGCGACACAAGCTCGCCGACATGGCGACGCAGATCGCGGCCGCCCGCGCGCTCACGAGCGAGTGCACCACGCGGCACCTACGGGGTGAGCAAGTCCCAGCTCTGGCGGCGATGGCGAAGAACACCGCGACCGACATGTGCATGAACGTGTGCGACCAAGCGGTGCAGCTGCACGGAGGCTACGGCTACATGCGCGAGTATGTGGTCGAGCGATTGTTTCGGGACGCGAGGCTCTACCCGATTGGAGGCGGAACCCGCGAGATCATGAACGAGATCATCTCGAAGACCGAGGGCTACTAGCTAGCGAGAGCGCACGTTCGAGCTGAGTTGCGACTTCTTTGCGCCGCTTATGGTTGTTTGACCAAACGACGCACGAACGCCCGGGCGGTTGGCTTCAACGTTTGCATGTTCGACGTGTTCGGGAACGGGCTCGGGTTCGGGGTCGGGTTCGGGTTCGGGAACGGGAACGGGAACGGGAACGTGTTCGGGTTCGGGAACGGGAACGGGAACGGGAACGGGTTCGGGTACGGGAGCGTGTGCGGGTTCGGGAACGGGTTCGGTTACGGGAGCGTGTTCGGGTTCGGGAACGGGTTCGGGGTCGGGAACGGGTTCGGGTTCGAGTTCGGGTTCGGGTTCGCGTTCGGGTCGGATCCTGCTTTCGTCGGGATCCGCTGCTGGGGCGTCGACCTGTGCTTCTTTTCGTCAGCCTTAGGCGGCGCAACAGCCCCGCCAACGACCACGCGATCGCGTTTCCCGTGTGAACGTCGTCGGCTTCATTCGCGTGGTCCTTGTCATGGCTCCTGCGCCGGGGTTGGGCATGACGAAAAGAAGCACAGGTCGACGCGATCCACTTGCTACGAACTTCCGAACCTTGCAGCGCGCTTGCCGCGGTTCGCCTCGCGCAGCCGCTGCTGAGCAAGTTGAAGGTGCGGAACAAAGAGCTCGCGTCTCAGCTCGACCGAGCGCTCATCCGATGCACGCTGGCCGTCGGCGAGGGCATGCGACGCGATGGCGGGAACAAGACGCTGCGCTACCGCCAGGCGCGCGGCGAAGCACATGAGGCGCTGGTCGCGCTGATGACGGCAGAGGCCGCGGGTGTCGCGAAGCGAGAAGACCTTCTCGAGCTGGCGCACGAACTCGATCTGCTCATCGGGTGCCTCGTGAGACTCACTCGGTGAGCGGAAGGCAGCCGGAGGCTTCGGTGCCTCCGGCTGCCTTTGATTCACCTGGCGAGCTTGCCGAGGTAGGCGACGAGCTTGTCGAGCTTCATCGCGAGCGGCATCAGCTCGTCGCGCGTCGCGAGGCCGACGGCCTCTGCGACCGACGCACGAACGCGCCTCGGTGATCAGATCGACGCCAGGGTCGGGGCTGAGGAGTTCGAGTTCGGGTTCGAGTTCGAGTTCGAGTTCGAGTTCGAGTTTGAGTTCGCTCGGATTCGCGTTCGCGTTTGCGTTCGAGTTCGAGTTCGAGTTCGCGTTCGGGTTCGCGTTCGCGTTCGAGTTCGGGTTCGAGTTCGAGTTCGGGTTCGGGTTCGGGTTTGAGTTTGAGTTTGAGTTTGAGTTCGAGTTCGAGTTCGCGTTCGCGTTCGGGTTCGAGTTCGACTTCGAGTTCGAGTTCGGATTCGACTTCGGGTTCGGTGCTCCAAATCGGGTTCGGATTCAAGGTCGGGTTCGGGTTGCACAGAACGAGAACGGGGGCGGAGCGTCCACGACAGCAGGACGTCTTGTGCGCGAGAGTCATCACCCCTCCGCTGCCTGCCTCACACGGGTACGAACCCGACCAGGTGAGGGACAAGACGATGAGTCTCGCCCAGTTGCGGGGCGCGGGCCGACGCGCGCCTGTGCAATGTTAAGCGTCATGCGAATTTTATCCGTCTTCGTCGCGCTCGTCGTTCTCACGATCGCGTCCTCCGCGTTGGCTCAAACCGGGACGCTGGATCAGCGCGCTCCCGTCGACTCACGTTCGCTCAACACGGGCTACAACGGGAGCGCGACCAGCCTGACGTGGCAGCAGCCGGTGCAAGTCGGTCGCAGCGGTCAACTCGAAGGGATCACCCTCAGCCTCACCGGGAGCGGGACGATCGGGATCCGCATTCGGCCCGCCGACGCCTGGACCACGGTGCCCGCGGTCTTCAGCGAAACGGTCGCGGTTCCGGGCACCGGCAACCTCTTCATCGACATGACCGCGTCAGATATCCGGATGGATGCTGGCGACCGGTTTGTCATCGAGATTCAGGGAACGGGAACGGGAGTCGGTTTCCGAGGCGCGTCAGGAGGGTCGCTTGCCTACCCTCACGTGATCTGTCTGAACACCACCTGCCCCTACTCGTCCGGGACCTTCGTTGCGTTCTTCGAGACCTACGTGATCGAGTGCGACAGCGACGGCGTGATCGATATGGGGGAAGAGTGTGACGATGGAAACGCCATCGCGGGTGATGGTTGCAACCAATGCGCGCTGGAGTTCTGCGGCAACGGCACGATCGACGTGGGCGAGGTCTGCGACGACGGGAACACGGCAGCGGGCGACGGTTGCTCCTCGGATTGCTTCTCTGACGAGACCTGCGGCAACGACGTCGTCGACACCGAGGTCGGCGAGACCTGCGACGACGGCAACACGACGGATGGCGACGGCTGCTCGTCGACCTGCACGTTGCCCAGCTGTGGTGACGGAACGGTCGATCCGGGCGAGGTCTGCGACGACGGTGGCACCATGGATGGCGACGGGTGCAGCGGCAACTGTGCTTCCGACGAGACGTGCGGAAACGGTGTGGTCGACGCCGCGCTCGGCGAGGAGTGCGACGACAGCGGCACGGTCGCGGGCGATGGGTGCGGCGGCACTTGTCAGATTGAGCGCTGCGGCAACGGCACGGTCGACCCGGGTGAGGTCTGCGACGACGCCAACTTGGTGGACGGAGACGGCTGCGCCGCGGACTGCCGCTCCAACGAGTCGTGCGGAAACAGCGTGGTGGACGTTGCGGCTGGCGAGCTCTGTGACGACGGGAACACGACCGCCGGCGATGGCTGCAGCGCGACCTGTCAGACCGAGTTCTGCGGGAACAGCACCGTCGATCCAGGCGAGGCGTGCGACGACGGGAACACGACGGCGGGCGACGGCTGCGCGAGCGACTGTCGCTCGAACGAGACGTGCGGAAACGGAGTGCTCGATGTCGCGGCCGGGGAAGCGTGCGACGACGGCAACTTGATCAACGGCGACGGCTGCAGCGCGACGTGCGGCCTCCCGAGCTGCGGCGACGGGACGGTCGACCCGGGCGAGCTGTGCGACGACGGGAACACCGCAGACGGCGACGGCTGCAGCAGCTCGTGCAGCTCGAACGAAGAGTGCGGCAACGGGATCCTCGACGGGACGGTCGGCGAACAATGCGACGACGGCGGCGTGGTCCCAGGTGATGGCTGCGGCGCGACCTGCCGGATCGAGACCTGCGGCAACGCGGTCGTGGATCCAGGCGAAGTGTGCGACGACGGCAACACCGCCGGAGGTGACGGTTGCGCGAGCGATTGTTCCTCGGATGAGAGCTGCGGCAACGGGATCCTCGACATCGCGGCCGGCGAGTTCTGCGACGACGGCAACACCATGGACGGTGACGGTTGCTCGGCGACCTGTGGTCTCCCGAGCTGCGGCGACGGAACCGTCGACCCGGGGGAAGTCTGCGACGACGGCAACACGATGAGCGGAGACGGCTGCGGCGCGAGCTGCGGTTCGGATGAGTCTTGCGGTAACGGCGTGATCGACGGCGCGGCGGGTGAACAGTGCGACGACGGCAACACGACGAGCGGCGACGGCTGCGGCGCGACCTGTCGGGTCGAGACCTGCGGAAACGCGATCATGGATCCGGGCGAGATCTGCGACGATGGGAACGCCGTCGGTGGCGACGGTTGCTCGAGTGACTGCCGCTCAGACGAGACCTGCGGCAACAGCGTAGTCGACGTCGCGGCCGGCGAGTTCTGCGACGACGGCAACACCGAAGACGGTGACGGCTGCTCTTCGACCTGTGCGCTCCCGAGCTGCGGTGACGGGCTGGTCGATCCGGGCGAGGTCTGCGATGACGGCAACACGATGAGCGGCGATGGCTGCGGGGCGTCCTGCACGTCGGATGAGTCGTGCGGGAACAGCGTCGTCGACGCGGCCGCCGGGGAACAGTGCGATGACGGTAACGACGTCGCGGGTGATGGCTGCGGCGCGACCTGCAGAGTGGAGACCTGCGGAAACGCCGTGGTGGACCCCTCTGAGACCTGCGATGACGGGAACACGATGAGCGGCGACGGCTGCTCCAGTGACTGCGCGTCGGACGAGACCTGCGGCAACGGCGTCATCGACGTCGCGTCGGGAGAGCTCTGCGACGACGGCAACACCGATGACGGCGATGGCTGCTCTTCGACCTGCGCGCTCCCGAGCTGCGGTGATGGAACGCTGGACGACGGCGAAGTCTGCGACGATGGCAACACCGCTGACGGCGACGGATGCAGCGCGCTCTGCAGCTCTGATGAGACCTGCGGAAACGGGATCGTGGACCGCGCGGTTTCTGAAATGTGCGATGAAGCGGAAGGCAACGCGGTCGAGGGGCCATGCGGACTCGACTGTCAGATCGTGACCGGCGGCGGGACCGACGCGGGGACCGATGCGGGGACCGATGCGGGAACGGACGCGGGCGTCGACACCGGGACCGACGGCGGCTTCACCGGTGGCTCGAGCGGATGCGGTTGCCGGGTGCTCCCGAGCGGACCGGACGCGCCGACCTGGTTGTTGTTCACGGTCCTGGGCGCGGTGGTGCTCCGCCGCCGACGCTAGCGCGGCGATCAGCCCTCGTCTTCGATGACGAGGGCTGGCTCCTCCTGCGGCAAGGTCGCGTCGTCTTCCACCGGCGGCGCCTCTTGCGCGGTCGTGTACGTCTCGTCGGTCGCTTCGGCCGGCGGGAGCGTCTGCGTAGTCGAGCCACCGCAGGCTGCAAGGACGGGGAGCGCGAACGTGGGGAGGATGAGCGCGGGCTTCATGGGAGCGATCGTGCGCGACGATCGCGTCCGGGACAAGGCAACCGGCTCGGGAGTTAGGCGAGCGACCCGAGGAGGATGCCGCGCTCCAGCGCGCCGGCGATGACCTCGCCGAGCTTCTCCAGGAAAGCCTCGTCGATCGCCGCTCCGCGCGCCTCGCAGACCTCCTTGACGCAGGTCGTGACGTCCGCGTCCCCGACCTGAAAGCGCATGAAGAGCGCCGCGGACATGTCGTTGAGCGACCACATCATCGCCTTCTGGTTCGGTCCGCGATAGACACAGAGGTTGCCCGGGCGCGCTGGGAATTCGGTTCGCTCGATGTGATACACGGGGTGGTTGAAGCGCAGGATCATCGCGGTGGGGTTGACCGCGGGGATCCGTTCGAACGCGAAGTCCGTCACCTCGGGGAAGGGCGCGTTGTCGTAGCGGGTCATCCAGCCCGAGATCTCCAAGATCGCGAGCTCGCGTTGCCACACCGGAAACGCGTTCCAGTCTACCGACGAGAAGAACTGCTCCGGGAGGAGCCGGAAGAGGCGCGCGGTGGGCGGCGCCTTGGCGAGCCAAGCGACCACGAGCGGGTCGAGATCAATGAAGCCCGCGAGACGTGGAAACGCGCTCTTCACGACGCTGAAGAAGCGAGAGCGAACGAGCCCGCGATAGACGAGCCATCGGTCTCGGTCGCCCAAGAACGTGAGGTCTTCCTCGCTCGGCGACTCGTCGAACGCGACCCGGGTGGCGGCCGCTTGGTACTCGGCGAGATTCACGCGTTCACCTTCGCAGGCGTCTCGCTCGTCGCGCGGGTGTAGATCGCGGAGAGCATCTCGGCCTCTGCGATGAGCTCGTCGATGGACGGAATGTTGTTGTCGCGCTCAAGGAGCACGGGCACTCGCCCGGTCTTCGGTAGGACATACTCGAGGAGCGCGAAGACCTCGTCGCAGATGGGTTCGCCGTGCGTGTCGATCCGGAGACCGTCCTTTCGTACTTGGTGTCCGGCGACGTGCATCTGCACCACGCGATCGAGCGGGAGCAGGTCGAAGAACGCGCGCGGGTCGAAGCCAAAGTTCTGGCTGTTCACGTAGACGTTGTTCACGTCGAGCATGAGTTTGCCGTCGGTGCGCTCAAGCATCTCGGTCAAGAACGCGGCTTCCGCGAGACCTCCGAGGTCTGCTCGCGCACCGTCGTTGTGAACAGGCGGCGCGTAGTAGCTCACGTTCTCGATGGCGAGCTCATGATCAAGGTGATCCCTGGCTTGGGTGTACCGCGCGCAGACCACGTCGAGCGCTTCGTCGGTGAAGGGGATCGGCAGGAGGTCATGAACCATTTGCCCATGCGCACCGCCAAAGCACATGTGGTCGCTGTGCCAGGGGGTCTTGATGTCTTTCAAGAAAGCCTTGAGCGGGTCGAGGTACTCATTCTCGAACGGCGTGACGCAGCCGAAGGACATGGTCAGCCCATGCGTGATCACGGGATAGTCCTCTCGCGCGACGCTGAGAAGGTCGGCGAACTTCCCGGCGCGGAGCAGGTAGTTTTCGGGGTGGACCTCCACCCATGAAACTGCGTCCGGCTTTCGTTCGAGAAGAGCCTCCGCCATCTCCATGCGGAGCCCGATTCCGATTCCAGAGATGCCCATGCGTGGTTGTCGCGCAGAGCAACGGCTCAAGTCAAAGCGCGAAGCTCGCCGACACCCATTTTCGACCGAGTCGAGCACGGCAGCGTCTGATGCCTACGCAAGAGACGGCAGAATTAGAAAAGCAGAATTAGAAAAACCGCGCTGATCGCTCAGCGCGGTTTCGTGCAGACTGGGTACAGCCCGCTAGCGATTCAGCCGCAGCTGTTCTCGCCGCCGCAGGAGCCTTCGCCGCCCTCGTGGGCCTCGTCGCCGCCGCCCATGACGCCGTCAACCGCGCCCTCGACCGCGCCGCCGGCCGCATCGCTGCCGGTCACGCTCTCGGTCGCGTTGCCCGCGGCCTCACCGGCGCCGCAGCTGCCTGCGCCACAGGAAGCCTCGGTGGCCGCTTCGCCACCGGCGCTGTCGTCGCCGCCCTCAGGCGCGTCCGAGCTTCCACCACATCCACCCGCGAACCCAAGGGCCGCGGTCGCCATCGCCACAATCGTGTGCTTCAGAGTCGAGTTCATTATTCTGTTTCCTTCAACCAAATGCGCATCGACCAAAGTTGCGAGCGATGCGATAGAGTTTTGCGAGTAACTGGAGGGTTACCCCGTCCTTTTTACTTGCGGCCGGACGCTATCCAAGGTGCGAAAGGTCCGCAAGTTCGATTTCTGACTTTCCGTACGTCTGTCACGGCAGTCTGTTTCGCCAAAAAATGACGAATCGCGAGAGTGAGTTAGCGCCCTTCCGTCGACAAAAACTCGAACGCCGCCTCTGACAGCTCGAAAGGCGCAAAAATGGGTCGCGAGCATGCGCGGTCGCTACACATGTAGACGGCGGACCGCCCAGGATAGGGGTAGCGGCTGCTCTGTGGCCGGGAGAGTTCAACTGTGCGTTGTGGGTGGTTCACTTGCAGCGCGGCCGAATGAAGCGCGTTTGTGGACTCATCGTCTGGGCCGACAACGTGGAGCACGACGAAGGGGGCGACGGCCTCTTCCACGGCCCAAAGGTAAGGACCGATCTTGCGACCTTCTCGCGCGAGGTTCTCTTCTGAGGCGATCGCTTGGAGCGCGCGAAGCGCTTCGGCGCGATAACGGCTCTCAGGTGAGACGCGGGCGATGCGGAGGAGGGCAAGGGCGGCGTACCCGTTGCCCACAATGGGTCGTCGTCTCCGCGCGAAGACGCCCACGGCGTTCTCGTCGCGGGTGTGCGCGTAGAACCCACCGTCGTCGTGCATCAGGTTCGCGAGGACGAAGTCTGCGGTTCTTCGAGCCCGCGCCAGCCACGCGGCTTCGCCCGTGAACTCAAAGAGCGCCATCTCCGCGCGCGCCATCTGCGCTTGGTCGTCCAGATGAAAGAGCGCGTCGTCAGGCGCGTCGGCGAAGTGGGCAAAGCCCTCGCCGCGGCGCAGGTGGTCTTCGAGATAGCGAGCTGCGGTGATCGCGAGCTCTCCGGCGCGGCTCGCGGGCTCGGCGATCGCGAGTTCAACCAGCCCTACGATCATCTTGCCATTGAGGTTCGCGTAGACCTGCCGATCGATCCGTGGGGTGCCGGTCGCGCGTCGCTGCGTCGCGTTCATCGCGTAGTACGCCTCGCCTGTGACGTCCTCGTTCACGTCTGCGTCTTGGCTCGTGAAGAAACCCCCGTCGGCCACGCGCATCGTTTGCATGTAGCGAAGCACCGACTCGGCGTGGTCACGAAACGTCGCGTCTCCGGTCAAGCGATAGGCGTACGCGAAGTTTAGCAGCGCGCCAGCTTGAATCGCGGTGATCTTCTCGAAGTGAGGCGCGTCCCAGCGATCGCGCAAGGAGTACTGAAACATCCCGCCGTCGACATCGTCGAGGAGCTGCGCGTACCCCCGCAGCGTCATGAGCGCACGTGTTCGGTGCGCCTCGTCTCCGGTCACCACGCCGCGGAGAAACGCCGCCATAACGGGCGCCTCGTACGGGTACTTCTGCGGAGCTCCCCAGCCGTGGGCTTCCGCGTCGTACTCCGCGTCGAGCGTTCGTCGCGCGATATCGGCGACCTCCGCCATCGTGGTCGTGTCCTCTTCCGAACCCGTCTCTGCGACCGGCTCGCTCGTGTCGCCGCTGTCGACGCGCTGAACCGCTCGCGCCAACAGATCACGAAACGCTCCGGGCGCGCGGTAGCCCCGGAGCGTGATGAGCGCCTCCGCCTCGGGCGTCAGCAGCGCGGTCGCGGGCCACGCGTAATTTCGATAGCGCTCGGCGAGATCCGGGCGCGCGTCCGAGTCGACCTTAATCGCGACGAAGCGCTCGGCGATCATCCGCCGCACCTCGGGGTCGCCGTAGGTCTCGTGGTTCATCACGTGGCACCAGTGGCACCAAGCCGCTTGGACGCTCACGAGGAGCAGCTTGTTGTTCGCTTGTGCTTCTTCGAAGGTCGCCCGATCCCAAGAGCGCCAGGAGATCTCCGGGGCGGCTTCTTCCGCGGCGTGCGCTGTTGTGTGTGGTGGAGCGCTTCCACATGCGGTCGCGCAGGTGAGCAGCGCGAGGAGAGTGACGCGGGGGGTGAGACGTGGGGGGCGGCGCATACGGCGACTAGGGTACGCGCGAGGACAGCGCGCGGATCATTCCTCTCTCCGTCGTGACGTTCGGTGATCGATGAAACGCGAAGGAACCGCCCACGTAGCGGGCGTAGTACGGCACTATCAGGCGGTGTCTCCCGGAGAAGCTCAACTCATGACTCGTACTCTGTGTCTGGGGCTGTTGGTCGCGTGTCTGGTTGGGTGTGGCGCGAGCGTAGAGCAGCCGGTCGAGCCGACGGTTCAAGCCCTCCTCGGTCCAGATGAGATTCGAGCGGTGCGGTACCTCGTCAGCGTCGACTCGTCGCTCTCGCTGCTGACCGCTGAGGTCTGCTTCGATGGCGCCGCGAGCGACACCTTGCTCCCGCTCAACCTCGCCGCGTTCTCCTCGTTGCGGGCGGCGACCTCCGGGGGGCGCGACCTCGTCGTCTCTCGAGAGCGCGGCATCGTGTTGGAGCAGCTCGCCAATGGGTGCGCGGAGTATCGCGTTGATCTCGTCGCGGCCGCCAACTCGAGGATGTCTGGACGCTCCGAGGACGCGACGATGGCCAACCCAACGGAACTGATCTGGTACCCCGCGCGGCTTGATCTTCGCGTGCCCGTGACGGTCCGCTTCGCGCTCCCGGATGGAATCGATGTGGCGGTGCCGTGGGAACGAGAGGGCGATGTCTACCGGCTCGACTCAACGATCGAGATCGCGGGGAGCGTGGTCTTCGGGAGGTTTGACCGAGTTCAAGTTGACGTTCCGCACGGCGTCTTGGACGTCGTCGTCGTCGGCGATGCCTCCGAGGTGAGCGTCGGGCTCGACGGAATCGCGGAATGGCTCCGGGAAGCCGGGCGCGCGGTCGCGACGTTTGGTGGTCGCTTCCCCAGAGAGCGCGCCATGGTCGTCGTGATGCCGATCTTTTACCCGGGTCGCGATCCGGTTGGCTTCGGGATGGTGCGACGCGGCGGTGGAGCGTCAGTGCTCTTGTTGATGAACGCGAGAGCAGAGCGCGAGGCGCTAATCCGCGACTGGACGGCGGTGCACGAGTTCTCTCATCTCTTCCTCCCGCGGCTGCGCCAGCGCGACGTTTGGATCAGCGAGGGTTTCGCGACCTACGCGCAGGAGATCCTCCGCGCGCGCGCTGGATTGATCTCCGAGCAGGAGGCCTATCAGCACCTCTACAACGGGATGTCGCGTCAGCGCTCGCGCTACCCCGATTCGCTCGGGGTCGCCGCGGAGCGGATGCACGAGACGCGGGGCTATCAACGGATCTACTGGGCAGGTGCCGCGTTCATGATGGAGCTCGATCAACGCCTTCGTCGCGCCGGGTCTTCGCTGGACGAAGCGGTTCTGTCCGCGCGCGGAGCCTGGAGCCGAGAAGAGTCATGGGATGGCCTCGATTGCCTCCGCGCGTTTGACGCTTCGCTCTCGCGACCCGTCGCGATCCCCTTCGCGGAGCAGACGCGCGCGTCCAATCGCTTCCCAAGCTTTCGCGGCGTGCTGCGCCAACTCGGGGTGACGTCGGAACGCGGAACGGTCTCGCTCGCTCCGAACGAGACCCGAACCGCTATCGCCGGATCACGTCCATGATCAGCGGGGGGAGCTTCTTGCCCCGACCCTTGATCGAGTAGGCGGCGGCCACACGGGGACGCGCCGCGTTCGCGGTCTTGCTGTCTCGGACGTGAAGGGTGGCGAGGGTGTCCCCGACCTTGACGCGATCGCCTGGCTTCTTCTCGAGCATGATGCCGACCGCGGGATCAACCGCTTGATCCGCGCGACTCCGACCCGCCCCGAGCCCGACGCTGGCGAGCCCAATCTCGAGCGCGTCGATCTCCGTGACGACGCCCGCCTTTTTGGCTTTGACCTTGGTCCGCTTGGGCGCGCGCGGCATACGATCGTGCTCCGTGACCGCGCGAGGATCCCCGCCTTGGTACTTCACGATCTCTTCCATCTTCTTGATCGCGCTGCCGTCGGCGATGGACGCGAGGAGCTGCTTGCGCGCTTGCGACTCGTTTTTCGCGACGCCGCCCATGCGAAGCATCTCGGCGCCGAGCGCGAGCGTGATCTCGCGGACGTCTTCCGGACCGCCGCCCATCAAGACCTCGAACGCCTCGATCGTTTCGAGCGCGTTGCCGACCGCGTGACCGAGGGGATCGTCCATCCGCGTGAGGATCGCGGTGACCTTCTTACCCGCGAGCCGGCCGACGCGGACGAGCGAGCGAGCGAGCGCTCTCGCGTCTTCCTCCGTCTTCATAAACGCGCCGCGCCCGACCTTCACGTCGAGGACGAGCGCGTCGATCCCTTCCGCGAGCTTCTTGCTCAAGATGCTGGCGGTGATGAGGGGGATGGACTCCACGGTCGCGGTGACATCACGGAGCGCGTACAGGCGCTTGTCTGCAGGCGCGAGGTCCGCGGTCTGACCGATCAGCGAGCAGCCGATCTTCTTGACCTCTTTGATGAAGCCTTTGGTCGTCGTGTCGACAGAGAAGCCGGGGATGGCCTCGAGCTTGTCGAGCGTGCCACCGGTGTGGCCGAGCCCGCGTCCGCTGATCATCGGGACGGGCACGCCGCACGCGGCCACCATCGGCGCGAGGCAGATACTGATCTTGTCTCCGACGCCGCCGGTGCTGTGCTTGTCGACCTTGGGCTGCTTGATGGAGGAGAGGTCGACGACCTCGCCGCTGTCACGCATCGCGAGGGTGAGCGCGGCGGTCTCCTTCGGGGTCATCCCGCGGAAGAAGATCGCCATCGCGAGCGACGACATTTGGTAGTCCGTGACGTCGCCGCTGACGTACCCGTTGATCAGGTGCGTGATCTCGGCGTCCGTGAACGCGCCCCCGTCTCGCTTCTTCGCGATGAGCTCGGGGGTGCTCTGCTTGATCTCTCCGCTTCGCTTCTTGGACGTCGCGCGCTTCCTGGTCGCCATTACTTCTTCTTTCCGCGGCCGCGCTTCTTCGAGGGAGAGGCGGCGCTGCGCGTGATTGTTCGTTTTTTACGCGTCGTTCTGCTAGTTCTCGACGAGCCTTCTGCGTCTTTGCTTCCGCGGCTGGTGCGCTTGTCGCCCTTGGCGGCCTTGGCGCTTCCGCGTTTGGTCGAGCCGCGTTTGGTCGAACCGCGCTTGGTCGAGCTGCCGCGTTTCGCGCCGCGGCCCTGGGAACGGCCTCCGCGAGAGCCTTCCTTCGGGCTCGACTTCCGCGATCGGCGACCGCGCGGTCGCTCTTCTCGCTCGCTCGGTTCGGGCGCGTCGAGCGGCAGCGCGATGATGTCGCGGCCCTCGATGTTCACGTCTTCGATGCGAACCTCGATCTTGTCGCCCATCGCGAACGAGAATCCGGAGTAGCGCGCGCTGACGCGGATCCCGAACTCATCGAGCTCCCAGGCGTCGTCTCCAAGTCGCTCGAGCGGGATCATCACCTCGACGAAGGGAGATTCAAGACGCGCCCAAACAGCGCCCGTGTCCACCCCGCGAACGGTCGCGGTGAACTCTTCGCCCACGCGGTCACGCATCAAGATGCATCCATAGAGGTCCACCGCTTGTCGCTCCACGCTCTCGGCGCGTCGGGAGAGACGCGAGCTCTCCGCGGCCGCTTTGCGAAGTTTCGGGCGGAGCGTCGCGGCGTCCATCGGTTCTTCCCGACACACCTTCCGGACCACGCGGTGGACCGCGAGATCAGGGTAGCGCCGGATCGGCGAGGTGAAGTGAAGGTAGTGCTTCGCGGCGAGCGCGAAGTGACCGATGTTGGGCGTCGTGTCGTAGGCGGCTTGCTGCATCGCGCGGAGCAACAAGTAGCCGAGGACCGGCGCCTGCTCGGTGCCCTCGATCTTCGTCATGAACCGCGCGAGCTTCTTTGGGTCTTGCGCTTCTTCGGCGGTGAGCGTGTAGCCGAGCGCTTGCGCGAGCTGGGTGAAGCGCTCGACCTTGGTCGCGTCGGGCACTCCGTGGATCCGGAAGATGGTCGGGACGCCGCGCGCGGTAAGGTCCTCGGCGACGACTTCGTTTGCGAGGAGCATCATTTCCTCGACCATCCGGTAGGCCTGGCGGACGCCCGGATCGACGCGCGACTGAACCACATCGAGCGGCTCGATCTCGTTCTCGTCGAGCTTGACCTTCGCCTCTGGAAGATCGAACTCCAGCGCGCCGCGTCGCTGACGCTTCTTGCGCATGAGTTTCGAGAGCTCAAGGAGCGCCTCGAGGTTGTCGCGTCGCTTCTCGGCAGCGGGTTGCCGGGGACCCGTCGTGGTCAGCCCGAGCGCGCGAGCGACACCTTCGTAGGTCAGCCGACCCTTGCTCCGCATCAACCCTTCGATGTAGCGGAACTTCCGGATCTTGCCCTGGGGCCCGAGCCACACTTCGACACCGAGGCAGAGTCGATCCCGGTTCGGGACGAGCGACGCGATGCCGCTGCTGATCTGCTCCGGCAACATCGGGATGGCGCGGTCAGGGAGATAAATCGATGTACAGCGCTCAAGGGCCTCCGCATCGATCGCGGTCCCTTCGCGCACATAGTGGGAGACGTCCGCGATGCAGATGATCGCGCGGAAGCCGTCCCCGTCACGTGTAACGAAGAGGGCGTCGTCATGGTCGCGGGCGTTGTCCGGATCGATCGTCACGAGATCGATCTCGCGAAGGTCTTCTCGGTCCCGCCGCTCTCTCGCGCTCACCGTGGTCGGCACGTTCTCCGCTTCGACGATGACCTCTTCGGGGAACTCCTCGACGATGCCTTCTTTGATCTTGATCTTGAGGACCTCGACCGCCGTCATCCCGGCCACGCCGAGCACCTCGACGATGCGCACCTCCGGAAGCTCGTCGCGGACCTGCGGGAACTGGATGATCTCCGCGATCACCAACAGGTTGTCTTGGCGCTTCGCGGCCTTCGGGATCTCGTGTTCGTTCGCCGGGTGAATCGGCATCGGGGTGCGGAGACGCGGATCGTCTGGGATGAGCACGAACCTCTTCCCGGCGCGCTGAAGGCGCCCGGTCAATCGCGCGGGGCGGCGGCTGAGGACCTCGCCGACTTCGCCCTCGCGACCCTTTTGCGAGGGGCGGGCATAGATGAGGACGCGGTCGCCGTGAAGCGCGGCGCCGACCGCGGGCGGCGGAATGAACACGTCTCCGCTGCCGTCTTCTGCGGTGACGAAGCCGAAGCCACGCGCCGTCATCGAGAGGCGCCCCTTCACGGGTTCTCCAGAGCGCTTCACCGGAGGTGGCGGGACAAACGAGCTGCGCGCTCGTGAGGCCGTTCGCTGCTTCGGCTTCTTCGGCTTCTTCTCTTTCTTCGTGCGGTATCGGTTGCCGGGCATCTCGGTAGCGAGTCCATCCTCGACCAGGCGGTCAAGAACATCGGTCATCTGCGCCTTCATGCGCTTGTCGTGACCGAGCCGGGTACAGATCTCGACGACGTGCAGAGGGCGTCCGCGCTTGCGTAGCAACGCCCAAACGGCGTCGCGGTCGATGGTAGTCATGTTGAGTCGTTTCTTTGTGGCCGATCGAGGTCGGCACTTGGGTAAGGCGCTGCGGAGCGATCGCGAGATCGCTTAGCGCAGCGCGTAGACGCCGCCGTCATCCGCGCACAAGTAGATCGTGCCGTCTTCGGAGATAGCGACGGTGGAGTCCACGTCCGCGCCAACGTTGAGCCGCCAGAGGGGCTCGCCGGTTGGCGAGAGCGCGTACAGGAAATCATCTTGGGAACCGACGAAGACGCGCCCGTCTCGGTCGATGCGAGCGGACGCGCGGACGCGTCCTGCCGTGGCGAACTGCCAGCGCTCGTTGCCGGCCGGATCGATCGCGTAAATCTTACGGTCGTAGGAGCCGACCACGATGGTGCCGTCCGCGGCGATCGCAGGGGTCGCGCGGACATCGTCCCCGGTCGCGAAGCGCCACTTCTCGACGCCTTGCCCATCGAGCGCGACCACGTGTCCGCGGTCCGTCCCGACGTAGATCGTGCCGTCATCGGCGATCGAGGCGGAGCCGTCGATGCTGCCGCCGACTCCGGTGCGCCACGCGACCTCGCCGGAGAACGATACCGCGACGACATCGCCCTGGGCGGTGCCGACGACGACGAGCCCGCTCGGGTGAATCGCCGGGGCGCTGCGGACGTGGGAGGCGGTCGGGACGTGCCACTTCACCTGACCGATGGGATCGATCGCGTGCACGCCGGTCGCCGCGACGTAGAGCGTGCCGTCCGGGCCAATGGTCGGGCTGCCATCGATGCGGTCACGCAGCGGGAGGCGGAAGACGGGTTGCCCGTCAGGGTCGACCGCGATGAGGTGTTGGTCATCGCTCCCGACGAAGATCGTTCCGCGATCCGAGATCGCAGCGGTCGCGTAGATCTTGTCGCCCGCCGAGAAGCGCCACTGGAGCGCGCCGTCCGCGGCCAACGCGGAGAAGGTGTGGTCTTGGGAGCCGATGTAGATCGACCCGGTCGGACCAATGATCGGTGAGGCGTAGATCCGCCCACCGGTGCGATGCGTCCAGACCACCTCAGGCGTCGCGGCAGGACCCGCGTATGGGCTCCTTCCGTGGTGTCGAGGGCCGCCCATGAACATCGGGAGCTCGCTCGCCTGCGCGACCTCGGGCTCCACGGTGGGGTTCGCCGGAGTCTCCCCGGTGCCCGCGTCAGACGGACCTTCGGTCAACGCAGAGACGGTGTCTCCATTCGTCGAAGCGCGAACCTCTTCGAGGAAACGGCAGCGCCCCTCATGGCAGATCCGGTCCGCGCGACACTCGCTATCGGACATGCACGGACCCGGTGTCGTCGGCTGCGCAGGTCGCGGGCCGCAGGACATGAGGAGAATGGAGAGAATGGGAAGTACGGATCGCGCCTGCATCTCAGGCTGGCTTCTAGCAGGATGAGGCGAACGCCGCGAGCAAGGGGCGTCCGCCGAGGGTCAAATTCGCGAGGAAGGGCCCACTCTTGGGCGGCTCGCGCGGCAGAGATAAGCACCGGTTCCGTCCTTCGCAAGGCGTGCTATGGACACCTATGCTTAGAACGCAGCTTGGTTTGTCCGGTTGGGTGGTTCGCCACGTCGTGCTCCTCGCGTCCCTCGGTCTCTTCATGGGGTGCGGCGATGACGACGGCGCGCCCGACACCAACCCTGCCGATACCGGGAGCCCGGATACGTCAGATGACGCCGACGTGCTGATGATGTTCGACGCAGATCCACCGGCGCCTGATGTGGGTCCCCCTCCCGGGTGCCGAGGGGCCGCGACGGTGCTGACCTTCGCGCCGGGGTTTGACAACGAAGCCGACCAGGACCCGCTCGCGTTCGCCGCGGCGTCGCCGACCGGGCCCTTTGCGTTCGCTTATCTTCACGTCACCGGAGATGGCGCGACGCGTGAGTCACGGCTCGAGGTTCGCGTGGCCGACGCCACCGAAGAGATCGCGCTCGCGTCGCTTGAAGAGGTGCGCGGGAGCGAAGGGCGCATTCAACACGTCAAGCTCGCGGGGACCGGCGCGGGTTACTTCGTGACCTGGAGCCGCGCGGAGCTCGACGGAGCGATGCTCGAGTCAACCGAGGTGCGATACGCTGGGGTCGCGAGCGATGGCGCGGTCCTGCGCGCCCCGGCGCGCCTCTACCCCAACGCGACCGCGCCACACGTCGGCGTTCTGGGCGATGACATCTGGATGCTTCGAAGCGACGTCCGCTTCGCCGGCGAGGTCGCGGTGGTCTCGCCGATGGTTCAGCGTCTCGATCTGGTCGGCGATCCGACCGGGCCCTCGGTCGATTTCTCTTCGCTCATCCGCGTGGAGGCGACCGACATCCATCTCGCGCCCACCGGGGAGGACGTCAAGCTGGTCTACGCCGTCGCGCCGTCGACGGTGGTGACGATCCCTTTGACGTTGATGGGCGGCCCTTCGAACCTCGAGCAGAACGCGCGCGACGTCGCGTCAGCGGACTCGGTCGTCGCGGAGCCGGATCTGGTCGGCGTGGGCTGGAGCCGTCCGCTCGGTGCGGACCAAGAAGTCGGCGTCGCGCTCTTGAACGGTCGGGGGACGCGCCAAGAGCGAGTCTCGCTTGAGACCTTTGAGAGCAATGTCCCGACCCATGCCGCGATCGTTCGCGCGTGGCCTGGCTTCTCGGTCTTTTGGATCCAGGGCGCTGGCGATGACGCGGTGATCCGTGGCGCGGGGGTCGCCGACAACGGCGCGATCGTGGTCCCGCCAGTGGACGTCGCGGAGGTCCCAGGGGCGCTCGGCGAGCTCTTCGCGCACACGGACGGCGAGACGGTTCATCTTGGCTTCCGGGTCAAGACCGCGGAGGCGAACGAGCTCGCGATCGTTCGCGCGTGTATCCCTGAGCCGGCTCCGTGAACCGCGCCTGGCGGCTTCTGTTTTCGGTCGTCGCTATCGGCAGCTTCGGGTGTTCTCCGCAGGGGCAGTCAGGCGTGTCCGAGACGCCCACTGAGCTACCTGCCGATGAGTTGCCGGCCGATGAGTTGCCTGCCGAGACCCGCACGGCGACTCCCGAGCCTGCTCGAGAACCCGCGCCGGTCGCGGAACCGGAGCCGAGCGAAACAGACCCGACCGCCTGTCCCGCCCCTCCCGTTCCCGTTGAGCGCGTCCTCGCCGCGATCACTGCCGAGCTGACCGAGGAGATCGCGTGTTCGGCTCCACGCGTCCACTGCGGGGAGGATCCGGACGGCTCCGCATGCCTCGTTGATGTGCACCCTTCCGACGGACTCTTCTTTGTTCACGTTCAGCCCCAAGCGGCGCCGAACGGGCTCGGGAAAATCGAGGCGACCTTGGCCGCCGATCTCAGCGTGATGCGCATCTCGACACGCGCGCTGTCCGACCGTTACGACACGAGACCCACGCGCTGGGGCGTCGCCGGCGACGTTCGGTGTCTCGGGCACGAAGTGCGGACGAGCTACGGTTCGAACTCACCGAGTCGCGACGTGACCGGCTTTGGCTTCTCGTGTTGGAACGAAGGCGACAGCGACGTGAACCTCGTGGTGACCGGAGCTCGGTCCGTCCATCGTCATCGCGAAGGCGACCTGGAGATTCAGAGCAGCGCGCCCAACGTCGTGCCCGCGCACGGACAGGTGGACGTCTCTGTGCAGACCTCGCCGATCGACTACGTGCGGCGTGATCGCACCGGCATCGAGATTTTGCTGACCGCGAACGGTGCGCCGCTTCGCGTGGTCGGGGTCATTCATTCCTTCGAACGCATCCGTCGTCGCAGGTAAGGCGGATCAGGTCAGGAGCGGGAGGGAACCCGTCAGATCGATCCCCGCTCCGTCGACCGCGCGCGTGCGGGTGCGGTTGAACGAGTCTTCGTCGATCTCCATGTGATGGAGCGCGTCGACAAAGAGATGACTGTGACCCGGCCCGATTCCGTCTCCGTCGCAGCCGTAGCGGTTGCAGGGCAACGGTCGGTTCTGTGCAAAGCGGGTGTACTGTCCTTGGCGGATCCCAGATGCGGCGCCGCCGGCCACGAGCGTCAGGCAATCGTTGAAGTTGTGGTGGCCCGTCGCCAGCTCGGAGATCCAGACGACCATCGTGCTGTCGAGCAGCGTGCCTTCGCCTTCGGGGATGTCGCGCAGGTACCGCACGAGGGTCGCGAACTGTCCCGCGTGATGACGGTAGTACTCGCCCATCTGCCGGATCGCCTCATCCGAGTCGCCATGCGCGTAAGCGTGGTGAACGTCATCTCGCGGCGGCGCACCGAAGTCGGTCGCCGCGAGCTCACCAATGTTCAGCGAGACGACGCGCGTGACGTCGCAGGAAAGGGCGAGCGCGGTCAGCCGGAAGAACTGATCGATCCGATCACCGGTCGGCGAGAACTCAGGGTTGCATGAGAGTACCGTCCCACCTTCTTCACGAGGCGCCCAGCGACGCTCAAGCGCCCGGATCTCGTCGCGATGACGGGCGAGCCGCTCCCGGTCTTCGGCGCCCAGCTGCGGCAAGAGCTGGTCGTACTCTGCGGATGCGAGGTCCAGCACGCTCGCGCGCTGAGCCGCGATGAGGTCGGCGCGCGATGGGGTCGGCGGCATCGGTCCCCCGACGTCGAGACCGTTCTCCATCAGCCGGGCGAAGGCGTTTCGAGGCTCGGTGTTGAGCGGGATCCAGCGTCCGTCCGGGCCGACGCTCGAGCCGTCAACCGATCCGAAGCGTCCGCCGGTTCCCCAGACCACCGAAGGGAGCGCGCCTTCCGGTGCGACGCGCTGCGCGATGTACTGGTCGATGGAGATCGCGGTCGGGTACGGGTGGATGTTGCCGTCGCCGCCGATGAAGGGGTCGTCGTAGTTGCCGGGCGCGTTGGTGAGCAGCGTCGCCCAAGAGATGCCGTGGTTGTTTCCTTGCGGCGACTCGCCGGCCGCGGCCATGCAAGCCATCATCGACATGCCGTCCAGCACGTGAATGTTCTCGCGGACATCGTAGAGCGGCTCGAGAACCCGGCTGAACTCTCCGCGATCGAGGTCACGCAGCGCCACCGAACCGTCGCGTCCGCCCGGGAGTCCGTCGAGGTTCATCTTCCAGTGACGCGGAGGCGGACCGTGCTGCGTGACCATGAAGACAACGCGCCGCGGGCACTCTCCGCTCGCCGACGCGCCGCTTCGCCATCGCACAGAGGGAAGGGCGGCAGCGGCAGTGCCGAGCCCGAGGAAGCGCAAGAAACGTCGGCGGGAGAGCCGGTCTTTGGGCATGAGCGACTTGAGCCGTTCGTTCATCGCGTTACGACTCTTCATCGTCGGGTCCCCAGTCGGAACTCGGGGCTCCGTACAATGTCGAGCATCAGCTCACGGACGTTGCCGCCGGACGCGCGAAACGACTCGCGGACGTGGCGGATGTAGCAGACGTCTTCGTCTTCCACGCGTCGCCCAAGCGAGTACGCGACCCAGGTCTGCGCCGCGCAGTCGAGCACGTCTTCGCTCTCGGCAAGACGCTCGGAGAGCTCCACCGCGTCGTCGACCTCGCCGTCGTTGTCCGTTCCCAAAAGCGCTCCTGAGGCGTCGACGGGAAAGCCATTGTCGAGGTCACGAAACGCGCCGGTCGAGGAGTAGTGCTCGAACGCGAAGCCGATCGGGTTGATGCGCGCGTGACACGACTGGCAGTCGTCCGGCGCGGTGATCTCTTCGTATCGCGTTCGGTTGGTGTTGAGCTCACCTTCGGGTGGGTCCTCCACCTCGCCGGGAGCGTCTGCCGGTGGCGCGCCGAGATGATCGCAAAGCACGTGCTCGATGATGAAGGTCCCGCGAAAGATCGGGGAGCCCCAGCCGACCAAGCCGCGACCCGCGAGGAAGTTCGCGCGCGTCAAGATGCCGGCGCGCTCACCCGCGGGGAGCTCGGCTTCCGACCATCCGCTCCCGACGTCGCCCAGACCGTAGTGCTCCGCGAGGACCGGGTTCACAAAAGTGGTCCGGCTCGTCAGCAGCTCCTCCATCGTCGCGGTCTCCGGGTCGCTCATCACGTGTTCGACGAAGCGCTCCGACTCTTCGTGAATCGCGGACTGCAGCGCGGGGCTCCACTCGGGAAAGGTCTCGGGGTCTTTCCGGTTGTGTTTGTCCTCGTCCATCTTGGCGAACTGAAGCCACTGGCGATGAAAGTCCGTCAGCGCGGAGAGCGCGCGCGGGTCGTTCATCATACGGATCGCCTGGGCCTCGATCTGCGCTTCGGTCCGAAGCGCGTCATCGGCGGCCGCCTCGAACAGCGTGTCGTCCGGCATCGACTGCCACAGCAAGTAGGACAGACGACTCGCGGTTTCGTACGGCCCGATCTCACTGTCGCCCTGGGTCTCGACCCGATAGGTGAACTCGGGAGCTTGCAGGAGCGCGGCGATGGTGAGCTCAAGCGCGCCGTCGAAGTCGATCTCCTCGGTCTTGTCTTCGATGAAAGCCAGGTAGCGCGCTCGCTCGTCGTCGCGGAGCGGTCGGCGGAGCGCGCGGCGCCCGAAGGAGTCGAGGAACGCGCCGCCACACGCACGGACGTCTGCGCCCTCGCAGCCGACCAAACGCTCGCGGTAGGAGGTGTTCGTCATGATCGCGTGGGCGGCTAAGAACGCGGTCTGCGCGTAGGACTCGACGACGCGCGCCGGCACCGAGCTGGTGTTCGCGACGAAGTTCTCGAACCCGCGCTCGGTCGCCTGGATCGGGAAGCTGACCTCGTCGAAGGGAAGCGCAGCGGTGGGTGAGGCGTCATGCCCGAGCAAGAGATCACGAACGGTGTTCCGAAACTCGGCCGGGCTGAGTCGACGCGTTGGGATCACGCCAAGTGACGGCGGGTCTTCATCGCAGTGCGCGAGGCGGTCTTCGATGTCGCGCGGCGGGACATCGAGGTTCATGTTGTCGGGGTCTTCGATCGCGCCGACGCACGAGGCGAGGGCCAGCGCGCAGCTGAAGACCAACCATCGGGACCGTACAAGCACACGCGGAGTATACCGCGCGCGCGCAGGCTATTGAGAGGTTCGACTTACGCTAACGACGTAAACGATCCGACAACGGTCATCGCGTTAGAACGCCACCCCGACCCGAAGCCTGGCCATCCCCATGAGCGAAGCGCGATCACCCGACGGTGAGTCGAACGCGCGACCCGGAACCAAGATCGCGCCCTCGACGCCGAGCTGCACCGACGCGCGACGAAGCGCGATGTTGAAGTTCGCGGCCAGGTCGATCTCAAGACCGAGATCACGGTTGCGGGAGTCACCGCCGAGGAGCGAGACGTTCCGCGACCGCGCGCGCTGCTGATAGGGATCGATGACGTCGGTGGCCGAGCGGGCCCAGATCCAACCGAGGCGAAGGTCGACCCAGTCCGCCGGTCGGTACGTCGCCCAGTTGAAGAGGTAGAAGGCGCCGGTCACGCCGCCGTCGGTCGGGAGGAGCTGGCTGCCCGGAGACGGGCGGGCGCTGAGCTCTGGGGCCCCTGCGATGTTCGCGGCGCGGGCAGCGTGCCACGCGAGGACCTCTGGGAAGAGCAAGAGTCCGACGCGGTGGTCGGGATGCATGCGGGCGCGCGTGGTGACGTCGTCGGTGGTGTCCGCGTCGCCCGACGAGTAGCCCGCCTCGAGCACGACATCGAGCTGGGTGCCGCGGCGACCGATCTGACCCGCCGCCATGAGCTGGCGGACCTTCGCTTGCGGCGCGTAGATGGAACGGGTGAGCGTCGTGCGACCGAAGATGCCCAAGACCTCGAAGGCGCCGAAGATGCGCGCGTTGTCATCGCCGCCGGGCTGCGCCCAGTCCCACTTCGAGAAGACATCGAAGATGCCGACGCGGAGCGTGTCGTCTTCCGCGACCGGGATGTCGCTGACGACGGGGCTCCGCTGATCGCGATACACAATGTAGAACCCGACCTGTCGCGTTTCGGTCTTCTTGTAGAGACCCGCGACGATGGCCTGAAGCGCTCGCTCTCCATCACGGAGGCGCGCGATCGGATCTTCGTAAACAAGGTCGAGCGCGAAGACCAGGTTGACCGGGAACTGTCGGCCAAAAGGACGCGTCCCGAAGAGCGCGCGGATGTTCCGGTTGCCGTAGCGATAGTCACCGAAGGGCGGCGCGTGCGATCCGTCGTTCGCGAGGAGACCGAGGCCCCAGTGCGAGGGCTGAAGACCCACGCGGACGAGTCCCGCGGAGGTCACAAACTGAGCGTAGGCCGCGCGGAACTGGTAGCCGTCCGGACCGAAGAAGGCCGCGGCGTCATCGCGCGGCTGGCTCGCGCTCGAGACGTTCTCCGTGGTGTCGCCGAGAATCATTCCGTCGAGGAGGTCCGCCGCGAAGTGAAACGAGAACTGCTCACGACGACCGAGCTCGACCTCGAGACGGAGCCACTGTTCGACCCAAAGGTTTTGCCCCAGCGCGGGACCGATTCCAGCCGCTGGTTCTGCGGGGAGCGCGACGTCGCTCATGAAGTTGCCGCGGAGCTGGTACTCACCATGGAGCTCGCCGTAGCCTTGGCCGGCCTCGTCCTCTTCCTCGGTGACCAGCTGTACGCTACCCACCTGCGCCTTCGCCGTGACCGTGACGCAAGTCAGCAGTGAGGTCACCGCGAGGAATCGAAAAAGGTGCTCCGACATGTGTCGCGTTCTCATCGCGCGCGACCGTATCAGGAGAAGCCAGATGCGTCCTCGTGAGATCGGCCGCGGGCGTACCGCGTTTGGGCACGCAGATCAGGCAAGAGCATTGACGGCTCGTCTCTCCTCCTGCCATGGGCTACAAACGCGGGCATGGGACGCTTGCTCCGTGGCGCGCTGATCTTCCTGCTCGTCAGCGGCTGCGAAGGTCTGGATCGAGGGTCGATCGGCTGTGGGGGAACCGTCCCGATCCGGGAGACCGCAGAACCCGTGACCACGGCGCCGCCCGAGGAGTCCGAGCCGGAGCCAGAGGCCATCGCGCCGCCACAGAGCGGACGCACATTGACGCCCACGCGCGAGCTCGCGCTCTCGGACGCGTTCTTGAGCCACGAGGTGTTCCTCTTCGGGGCGGTGATTGAACACGACCTGGATGGCGACGGCGATCTGGACGCGGTTACCGTGGCGCACGACGACGAGCGCGCCGGCTTGGTCGTGGCGACCCGAGAGGGCGCGAGCCTGACGCCTCGAAACGTCGCGATGACCCCCCTCGCGCTGGGGACCGACTGCGCGCCGCAGACGGCCGCGATCGAGATTGTCTCTGGCGCGCTCTTCAACGCGTCGCTCACGCTTCGTTGCGAAGAGGGAGAAGCGAGCCTGCGTTGGCTCGCTTCGGTGGAGCAGACGCCACGCGTTCGTGATCGGATCACGATCCGCCCGCCGACCGAGCGTACTCCTGGACCTGTTCGCACCGTGGTCGAGGTTCGTGACCGTGACGAGGATCGCCATGCCGATCTCATCGTCACGATGTTTCTCGCGGATGAGTCGGTCCCGTTTACCTGGTTGGATCGCCCGAGCGGCTTCGCGCGGGAGCGAGCGGAGCCGGAGCGCACGCTCGGGCAAATGGCGAACGTGGCCAAGCGAACGGTCATGCGCGCGCCTGAGACCGCGCTGGCGATGGC
>CALJDU010000078.1 GCA_938024995.1 uncultured bacterium | reverse complement strand
CGCGTCAGCGCGCGATCCAGCTGCGTCGCCAGCTCCGTGTTGCGGCCGCGAAGCCGCGTCACCAGCGGACGTCCGTGCGGAAGTTCGTCGCAAGTGGATCGCGTCGACCTGTGTTTCTTTTCGTCATGCCCGCCCCCGGCGCAGGAGCCATGACAAGGACCACGCGAATGAAGCCGACGACGTTCACACAAGCGACGCGATCGCGTGGTCGTTGGCGGGGCTGTTGCGCCGCCGAAGGCTGACGAAAAGAAGCACAGGTCGACGCCCCCCAAGCGGATCCCAACGAAAGCAGGATCCGACCCGAACCCGAACCCGACCCCGAACTCGATCCCGAACGCGACCCCGAACCCGAACCCGAACTCGAACTCGTTCCCGAACTCGAACTCGAACCCGAACCCGAACTCGAACGCGAACCCGAACGCGAACCCGAAGCCCTCCCGAACACGACCCCGACCCCGAACTCGAACCCGAACCCGAACGCGAACCCGAAGCCCTCCCGAACTCGAACCCGACCCCGACCCCGAAGCCCTCCCGAACCCGAACCCGAACCCGAATTCGTTCCCGAACCCGCCGAGAACGCTGCGCGCTCTCAACGCTCGTGCGGCATTCGATCTCTCGGCGACAGGAAGTAGTGCATCGCCGAATAGTTCGCGAGGTTGCTGACCCGCGACGTGTAGAGACATGAATACGTCTCCACCTGATCTCCAAAGCTCGACACCTCGCCTCCCGCTTTGAAGAGCGGACCCCAGCGCGTGTGGTAGCGATCCGAGATCGTCGTCTCGAGGGTCTCGAGCTCGTGTTCGAGCGTTTGGATGTGCGCCTTGGACCGCTCAATCGCTTTGCGATGCAGCGCGCGGGCCGACTCACGCGCGGTCGTTCGTTCCACTTCGAGCTCGCTCTGGATGACCTTCAGGCGGGCTTGGTGTTCGCGTAGCTCGTCGTAGAGCTCGACCCTCGCCGCCTCCATTGCGTCGCTCATCGCGAGTTCTTCTTGCGAGCGCGCGGTCGTCTCGAGCTCGTGTTCCATCTCTTGGACGACCATCACGGTTCGCCACGACGAGTCCTTCTTCGCCCGCAAGACATCACCAAAGATGTGGTCACCGACGTAGAGCACGCGGTCGCCGCTCACGCCGAGCGCTTCCTGCAGGAGCGCGATGTTCCCGTTCGCGTAGATCTCTCCGCGCGCCAGCGGCCCCTCGTGCGCTACATAATCTTCGCCATCGAAGCGCGTAAAGGGTCGCTCCTCCTGAAAGAACGAAGGCTTCTTCGCGGCGGTCACGACCAGGTCGAACATGTGGCGCCACGAGGGATAGCCGGGAAGCTCGTCTCCGAAGAGATAGGTCATCATCGTGTCCGAGTAGCGCGCCCACGAGTTGGTCAAAAGGAAGAGTTTCTTGCCGCTGGAGCGGAGCTTGTGAAGCGCTTCGAACGCGCGCGGATCGCGCTCGATGAAGCGCGGCAGGTCGCCCGTGATCTGATCGAGGATCGAACCGTCTTGGTGCGAGAGGTCCATCGCGGCGCGGATGTCCCGAAAGAGCTTGTCGGGATCAACGGGTTGCCCTTGTTTGTCCATCGCGTCGATCACGCCCGCGTAGAGCGTGACCTCCGACAAGGCGTAGAGCGTGTCGACCCAGTTGTAGCGGCTCGCGGCGCCGTTGATGCGCCGGGTGTGGTACGCGCGGCGTCGCTCTTCTCGAGTGAGCTCACGGAGTCCGTGGTACGCACGCTTCACGTACTTGTAGCGATCCATCTTGAGCACGTTGCCGAGCTTGCGATCGATCAAGAGCCCGCGGATCGGGAAGTGGTGGTCCGGTTCAAGCGCGAGCAAGTGCTCGGGGTAGCCCTGGGCGACCAGCTTCTCGAGCACCACCTCGACGCTCACTCGATCCATCTCCTCTTGGCGATAGATCGCGAGCGTGTAGTCCATGTCAAAGCCGACCCAATCGATGTCGCTCATCCGCAGGTTGCGGTTGCAGAACACGCGGTCGCTGGGCGCGGGTACCTCCCGTCGTTTCGCGAAGACGAGATCGGGGATCGGGAGCTTCATCTGCATCGGTCGCAAAGGATGGCACACTCGCGCAGCGAACCGAGCGAAGCGAACGGACAGGTGTCCGAACAGACTATCCAGCCAAAAGCAAAAGAGGCGCCCCGAGAGGCGCCTCTTTCACTTGGGTGAGCTTCGCTTAGAAGCGTTTCGTCGAACCTTGCGGAAGCGGAGGTCGATTCGCCGGTGGCGTCGCCGGGCGTGCCTGCGGGGCGCGACGGGCAGGCGTAGGCGCCGGCGAGGTTGGCTCTTGTTCGCCCGCGCCGAAGTGTTCTCGGAAGACCCCCGCGACGTCGATCCCGGTCGCGGCCTTGATCTGCTCGTTGGTGCCGACCAGCTGACCCGCGAGCGAGCCGCTGGTGCCGCTCTGTCCGCTGCCGTTCTGACCGATCACCGTCAGGCGATCGACCTTGAGCTGACCGATGGTGCCGCTCACCTGCCGGAGGACCGGGACGAGCTTCTGCATGAGGAGCACGTCACGCCCCGCGCTGCCGGAGCCGCGGTAGGTCGCCGCGAGATCCTTAAGCACGTTCGCCGTGGCGCGACCGTTCTCGGTGATCTTCACCGCGTTCGCTTTCGCGTTCGCGATGGCCTGTTGCTTGGCTGCCTCCGCGGGGCGAATGATGTCGGCTTGAAGGCGCAGGCGAACCTGATCGATCCGCGCTTCCTGCATTCTGACCTCGGCGATGCTCTGCGCGGTGGCCGCTTGGACCTCCGCGAGTTCTTCCGCGATCATCGCCTCACGCTTCGTGGTCGCGTCCGCGACGCGCTGCTCGTTGCGCTTGTGCGCGATCGCGATGTCGGCTTCCACCTTCGCGAGCTCGCCCTTGCGGTAGTTCTCCCAGCGCACCTCAGCGGCCGAAGCGGCGGCTTCGGCTTCTGCGATCTGCGCGTTCCGCAAAATGGCCGCGGAGCGCATCCGGCCGATCGCGTCGAGATAACCGACCTCGTCGCTCACGTTCTGGATCTTCAACGTGTCGAGCTCGAGGCCGATCTTGTTGAGGTCGTACTCCGCTTCTTCCGCGAGCTTCATCGCGAACGCTTCCTTGTCCATGTTGACCTGCTCAGGCGTCAGCGTCGCGAGCACGCCGCGGAGGTTGCCCTCGAGCGTCTCACGCGCGACCTGCATGATCTCGTTTCGCTGGCGACCGAGGAAGCGCTCGAGCGCGTTGCTCAGGAGCGGCTCGTTGCCCGCGATCTTGACGTTGGCCACGCCCTGGACCGAGAGCGGGATCCCGCCGCGGCTGTAGCTGTGGTTGACCGTGACCTCGATGATCATGTTGGTCAGGTCGATCCGGTCGACCGTCTCGATAAGCGGCATCCGGATCGCGCGGCCGCCTTTGACGATGCGGTAGCCGATGCGCGAACCGTCGCCGCGGCTTCGGCTGCGTCCGCTGAGCACGAGCACCTCGTTGGGCTCGCACACGTAGTAGAGGTTCTTGATCACCATCGCGATGAAGAACGCGCCGAGGACCAGGATACTGATTACGGCGATTACGGGCATCATCGGGTCACCTCCTGCGAACGCTCTTGGCCAAGGATCTCGGGAATGTTCACGCCCGTGGATTCACCGAGCGCGCGCATGACCTGCGCGACCATCTTCGGGTACGTGGCGGCGTAACTGGCGAGACCTGAGCCGTCGCCTTGGTCGAGCACGTTGACCGACTCGACCTGCACATCGTCGAGGTTCTCGACGACCGTTCCGACCAGCTCTTCGAGGTGCTGAATGACGTAGATCTCTTTGGCTTGCGGCCCCATCTGCTTCCAGGCATCGCTCATCATCTCGAGCACCGCGACGTTCGCCTTACCGTTCTCGACGGTGGGAGCGGCGTTGCCGACCGCGAGAATCGCGGCCGCTTCGCGCTGAACCTCTGCCGGAATGACGACCTCGGCCTGCAGGCGCTTCTCTTCGAGAGACGCGCGCACCGTCTGCAGTTCTTTCTCGGCTTCCGCGCGCGCCGTCTTGGCCGCCGCTTCGGCCTCTCGCTCGACGGCGAGAGCGTGACCGTTGAGCTCGGCTTGGACGCGGCGCAGCTCGTTGCGCTGCGAAAGGATCGCGGTCTCCGCGGTGGCCTTTCCGACCTCGGCGCGGCGCTTTGAGTCGGCCTGCGCTTTCTCGATCTCGCGCTTCGCGTCGTTCTCCGCGTTCTCGGCGTCACGCAAGGCGCTCGCGATCCGCGGACGACCGAGCGAGTCGAGGTAACCCGTGTCGTCGTGGACGTTCTGGATCTTGAGCGTGTCGAGCTGAAGACCGAGCTTGTGAAGGTCGTCTTCCGCGGCCTTGATCAGCTCTTCCGCGAAGCGCAAGCGATCCTCGTTGACCTGCTCCGGGGTGAGCTTCGCGATGACCTCACGGACCGCGCCTTCCAGGGTCTGCTGCGCGACCAGCTGAATCTCTGAGAGCTGACGACCCAAGAAGCGCTCGATGGCGTTGGTGATGATCGTCGCGTTGGAGTGCACCTTCACGTTCGCGATCGCGTGGATCTGCAGCGGGATGTTTCCAGCCGAGTAGGCGTTCTGAACACGGATGTCGATGGGCAGGAGGCGGACGTCCATGCGATCCACCTTCTCGAGGATCGGGATGCGAATCGCCCAGTGACCGTTCTGCACCACGCGGTACCCAACCTGCTCACCCGAGGGCAGCGTGTGCGGCCGACCGCTGAAGACCAGCGCCTCGTGTGGGCGGGCGATGTGGATCAGCGCGCGGAGCACCGCGAGCAGGATGAGAAGCCCGAACGCCACAACAACGGCGAAGATCACCGTCTTGAACATTCCGCTCGCCCAGAGCGCTTCGAGTGGTCCAGTCGGCGCGGCGTATGCCTGCCCAAAGTCGTCTTGCATCTATCTTCTCCCCGGACCGCGCGCGGTCCTTGTCTCCCCGAACCTCAGACCTTCAACAATGAAGACCTGGCCGTGAGGGTCGGCGGGACCCTCCCTGACGAGGGACACGCGGTTGCGTGTTCCTCGACGCGATCAAGATCGCATCTCTCTCTTAATCATCAACGTGCGCAATGCGAGCGCGACCGTCTTCCATCTCGATAATGATCGCTTCTTCTTGCGCAGAAAACGCCTCATCGCTCGTCGCGAGAACATCCACGATGGCGCCACGAAGCTCAACGCGGACCTTTCCCACGGAGCCATCACGGATCGGGACGACCACGCGTGCCGTCTTCCCGACGTAGTCGGTTCCTTCGGGGACCGCGCCAGACACGTCGCGCGACAGCTTTCGAATCGACCACGCTGCCGTCCCGCCGACGACGCCGCCGACCGCGAGCGCAACCGCGAACGAGACCCACTGGCCCGCGAGGTCAAGTCCATCCAACGTCACGCCGGTCAAACCAAAGAACGCGAGGAAGAATGTCCAAAACCGGAGCGACTTGAGGAACCAAAGCGCGTCGCCTTCAGAGTCCAGCGACAGGCCTTTGTCGAGCCCGCCGGCGTCCGCGTCGACGTCGACGTCAAAATCGGCGTCTCCTCCGACATCCAGATCAAGGTCGCCATCCGCGTCGAAATCAAGGTCATCGTCGTGACCTCCGAGCAACACGGAGCTCCCCAGGAGCACGCCTCCAACGATGAGCGCGAAAAGGTATGCGTAGAGAAACACGGTCGGCGGCAGAGCATATCGCCTTCCGCGAAGCGATGCTGCAAGATGTCGCTGCTTGGCGACGTCGGACAGACTGCGATTTCTCGTTTTGGAGGATCAACCTCAGACCGCGCGCTTGATCGCAGCGGTCGTGGAGCTGCTCGGCCACAGCGCGCTCGTCACGGAGGATGGTGAGAGCGCACTGGATCTTCACCTCCAAGAACCGTTCGACGTCCTGGTGCTCGACTGGGTGGTGCCGCGGCTCTCAGGTCTCGAGGTGGTCCGGCGGATCCGATCCCTCGATGGAGACACGGTCATCGTGATGGTGACCAGTCGTGAGCACGGACTGGAAGAGGCCTTTCACGCTGGCGTGGACGACTTCGTCGTGAAGCCGATCAACATTGACGCGCTCCGAACGCGCGTCCTCTCCGCCGAGCGCACCGCGCGCGAACGTCGTCGACGCGCGGAGGCCGAGACCAATATCCGAGAGGGTGAGGCGCGAGTGCTCGCGCTCATCGAGAACACTCACGACGCGCTCTGGTCCGTGAACCGCGAGCGAGAGCTGTTGATCGTCAACTCCGCCGCGACCCAGCTCTTTCGGCTGATCGGCGGGAGCCCGCTGGGTCCCGGAAACGTCATCGAAGACGGACTGCCTGAGACCCTCACGACTCGCTTCGCGGACTGGACCTCTCGCGCGCTCGGCGGTGACTACTTTGGCGTCTCTTGGTCGTGGACCAACGATACGGGTCGCCGCTTTTCCTTTGAGAGTTCGTTCAACCCGATCTGGAGCCCCTCCGGCGTCACCGGCGTCTCCGTGTTCACGCGAAACGTGACCGAGCGGATCGAAGCCGAGCGATCGCTTCGGCGAACCCAGCGCGACTTTCGTGAGGTCATCGAGCTCGCGCCTGACGGCATCGTGATCGCGCGAGAAGGTCGGATCGTTTACGTCAACGCAGCGTTCGCGCGCCTGTGCGGGCCCGCGCACGACCACAGCCTGCTTGAGCTCGTACTGGGAGACGATCGCGAAAAATTCAGCGCGGGGCTCAAGGAGCCGAGCAGTAAAGACGGTTCGTTCGTCTGCCGACTGACTCGCGGCGAGCAAATCGTGATCACAGAAGTACTCCCGGGACCGGAGATCGAGTTCGAGGGTCAGCGCGGCCAGGTCATCTCGTTTCGCGACGTGACGGAACGCCGGCGCTTCGAGGCCCAGCTCGAGCTCAACGATCGCCTCCGGTCGCTCGGCACCTTGGCCGCCGGTGTCGCGCACGAGCTCAACAACCCGCTTGGTTACGTCACGACGAACCTTGAGTTCATTCAAGAGAGCCTCCCCTCGGTGGATCCCCTCACGGAGCCCACGCCGAGCCAGGAGCTTCAGGTTCACGTTCGGGAGGCGATCGCAGAGGCCCGCGATGGAGTGAAGCGGGTCGCGCGGATCGTGGAGGACCTGAGCACGTTCTCGCGCGTGGAGCGGAAGCGTCAGCCGGTGGACGTGGCGCGCGCGCTCGAGGTCGCGCTCAAGATGACCCGGAACGTGATCCCGCAAGGCGTCGAGGTCATCCGCGAGCTCTCGCCGACCCCGACCGTAATTGCGCATGAGGGTCGCTTGATCCAGGTCTTCGTCAACCTGCTCACGAACGCCGCGCAAGCGGTGGAGGCGCCGGCGCGGATCACGACCCGCATTCTCGCGGACGGCGATCGAACGATCATCGAGATTGAGGACACCGGTCCGGGCGTTCCGGAAGAGATTCGCCAGCGCGTCTTCGACCCCTTCTTCACGCGCAAACCGATCGGCGCAGGGACGGGTCTCGGCCTCTCGATCTGCCACGGCATCATCACGAGCCTCGAGGGAACGATCGAGATGCTCAACGGAACGAAGGGCGGGGCGCGGGTTCGAATCGCGCTGCCGCAGTCGTCGCTCCCCGCGGACCTGCGCGACTCGATCCTGCCCAAGCCACACTCGGGTCGTCGCGCGAGGGTCTTGGTGATCGACGACGAGCCGCTCGTCGGCAAAGCGCTCGCGCGCGCGCTCAAGCAGCACGACGTCACCGTGACAACAAGCGGCCACGACGCGCTCGCGATGTTGCGTGAGTCCCCGTTCGATGTCGTCTTCTGCGATCTGATGATGCCGGAGATGAGCGGCATGGAGATCTTCCAAGAGCTCGAGCGGACGCTCCCCGAGGTCTGTGAGCGGGTCGTGTTCATCACGGGCGGCGCGTTCACCGCGAGCGCGCGCAGCTTCATCGAAGAGACCGATCGGCCGACCTTGCTCAAGCCCTTTCGGACCAAAGACGTCCGCGAGATCGTCGCCGCGCGAATCAGCTAAACGATGGGCGCGGACCGACGGCTGTAGGCGGAGACCTACACTTCAGGCTCAGCCTGAGACGAGGTCCGACCACATCGTTCGCGCACAAGGGCCCATTCGCCGCTCGCAACAATAACGTCCCGGCCTGTCTCTTGCTTTGACCTCGCCCGTGGGAATTTCACGTCGATGGGCGCGATGCTCGGTCGTGGCGCTGCTTCTGTTCGTATGCGCAGGGGTACGCGCGCAGCCGGCAACGGACGAAGAGAGCGCGCCGGCGACCCCAACAGCGACCGGAGAGGCGACGGCTGACGCACCAGGAGACGCCGAGGCAAGCCCCGCCGAAGAGGACGCCGACGTCGAAGACGCGGAGAGCGAGAGCACCCTCGCGACGCTCGCGCGGCTTCGTGAAGAGCGCGCTGAGCACCTGATGATCCGCGCGGAGCAGGTCCGCGCGTTGATGGCAGATGAGCTCGATCCCACGGTCGACCCAAAGACTCTCTTCTCGGTCGACCTCTCCGACATCGCGATGACGGGGGAACGCGGAGAGCGGCTGCTCCGGTTGCTGAGAGACGTGAGGGAAGCGAGACAGCGCCGCCGACGACGACCGCGCCGGCGCGCACCGCCGAACACCGGCGACCCGCTCGACGACGCCGTCGAGACCTTGACCCGCGCCTACAGCGACTTTCTCACGCTGAGCCCCGAGCGCCGCGTTGAGCTGATCCGCGCGCACGATGAGCGACGCGCGATCGCGGCGCGCGACGCAGAGGAGAACCGCGCGCGACTGACCGCGATCCAAGAAGAGGTGACCGCGCTTCGCTCGTTCATGGAGGGCAACCTCGACGAAGCCCGCGACCCGCGGGAGCTTCTTCAGCTCAACCTCGCGGACACCAGCGAGCTCCCTCGGAGCGATCGACTGGTCCGCGTGATCGAGAACGCGGCGGGTGGTGACGTCGCGATGGCCGAGGATATCGCCGACCTTCAATCCGCGGAGGGCGAGCTCGACCGGCTCCGGCTCTCTTTGCTGAGACTCTCGGGCCAAGAGCGACGCGCGCTGCTTGAGCGCCACGCGGCTCGACAGCGCGCCGCGGCTGCGGAAACGGATGCGGAGCGTGCGGAGGCCTTGGTCGAGGCGGCGGCCGCGGGGATGAGCGACACCCAGCGCGCCCGCGAAGAAGCCCTGAACGCAGCTCGAGCGGCGCAAGACGAGCGGATCCGTCGCGTCGCGGAAGAGCGCGCCCGGCTGCTCGGCGTGAAAGAGGAACAGGCGAGGCTCGCGAGCGCCTTCGACGCTGCGCTCAGCGGACACGAAGAGCGGCACGTTCGCGCCAACGAGCTTCGTACGGCGGCTCGCGAGCTCCGCGATCGATCGATCCTTGGTGGAGACAAAACGCGCGAGGCCGAGGCGCTCTACGCGTCGCTGACGACCTCGCTGGAAGCCGGTCGGACCGCGCTCGAGGAAGCGGTCGCGGAGCTCGAGCACCCCACCCCCGTTCCCGACGCGGGCGAGCCCACGACGAACATCGAAGAGGAAGAAGGACAGCTCGACGATCTCCGACGTGAAATCGCGGAAGCAGCGGCCGCCCTTCATGAGCGCAAGCGACAGCTCACCTACGAACAAGGCGAGCGCGACGCCAACGATCTCGTGTTGATGAACCGAGGTCGCCTCGCGCTCCTTGAGCTCGTCGGCAGCGGCGTCCGGAACAAGGTCACCGGCCTTGGACCAGAAGGCGTGACGGAAGCCCGCGGTGAGGCCGCGCAGATCGCGCTCTTGGTCCACCACGGAGTCGCGACGCTTCCCCGCTACGGCAAAGCGCTCGTCGCCGATCTCACCGGATCACCGGTTCCCGTCATCTGGTCGATCTTCAAGGTCATCTTTGTTCTCTTCATCTTCTTCGCCTGGCGGTCCCGCGCCGACGACGTGCTCGCGGAGATGTCTGAGCCGGAAGAAGGCGAAGACGTCAACGTGCTCCACACGACCGCGTGGTACCTGCGGCGCATCCGGCGACCGCTCGAGTGGCTCCTCCTGATCTGGGCGCTGCTCGAGTACAGCGACCTCTCCGGCGTCATCGGCGCGCAGTACTTGTGGATCCTCGCCAGGTGGATCTTCGGAGGCAAGACGTTGATCTTGTTGGCCGACGCGTTCGCCGCCCGTCAGAAACGCGGCCGACGAAGCGCCACCGCAGACCTGCGGCTCCGATCGCTCAAACTGGTCGGCTGGACCGTCATCATCTTGGGCTTGCTGCTCGACCTCACGAGCCAGCTCGTCGGCACCGGCGCGATCTACGCTTACGTGTGGCGCGTCTGCGCGATCCTCGCGATCCCCTTCGCGTTCTTGTTGGTCCGCTGGTGGCGCCCGACCGTCTTCCGGCAGCTCGATCTCCAGCACACCGACAACCGACTCACCGCGAACATCAAGGAGCACCGCACCGGGCTAATGAGCTACCCCGCCGCGGCGGTCGGCGGCGTCTACTTGCTCGGCCTCGGCGCGATGCGGATCGGCGTCCGCAACATCTCGCGCCTCGACGGGACCCGACGTCTCCGTGCCTACCTCTTTCGCCGCCAGGTCGCCAAGCGCGCCGAAGAGTCCGCGCGTGATCGCACTCCGATCGCGCCTGACCTTTACGAGCGTTTCGCCCCCGACGCGGAGCCCGACGCGCTGGTCGACACCTACGCCAAAGCGCAGCTCGATGACCTCGTCACGCTGCTGAAGGATCACGAGGCGAGCGTCTCGGTCGTCGTGGGCGAGCGCGGGATGGGCAAGACCACGTTCCTTAAGCGGCTCTCGATCGAGCTCGACGACCCCTTCTATTTGGTCGAGTGCGGCGCGACCTGGGACGCGTTTTCGAAGGCCGTTCAAGAGGAGCTCGGGGTCGAGTCTGTGGGCGGCGTTCGCAAGAAGCTCAAGGACGAGCAAGCGATCATGCTGATCGACGACGCTCACTTCATCTCGCGACCGTCGATCGGCGGGATGGACGATCTGGATCGCCTGACCGATCTCGCGCGGCGCTCCGGCACGCGCTGGATCATCGCGATGGATCTCGCCGCGTGGCAGTACGTCATTCGCGCGCGCGACGAGCTCTACGATCGCGAGTGTGTTCTGCCGCGCTGGTCAGAAGGCGACATCGGGACGCTCTTGCGGCAGCGAACCAAGAGCGCCGAGGTCGACGCGAGCTTCGAGGCGCTTGTCGTCCCGCGACAGTTCGACGCCGCGCCTCAAGAGGACGACGAGACACAAAAAGAAGAGGGCTACTACCGCGTGCTCTGGGACTTCAGTAACGGGAACCCGGCGGTCGCGCTGCACTTCTGGAGAGAGTCACTCTTCGCCGGTGAGAGCGGTCCTTTGGTCCGGCTCTTCCGGGAGCCGCCCGCGGCCGAGCTCGAGTCCCTCAGTCCGCTGGTGCTCTACGTGCTCCGCTCGATCGTTCAGCTGGGTCACGCGTCGGCGCGCGAGATCGTGACGTGCACGTCGCTGCCTGATGACGACGTCGCGGACGCCGTGCGGCTCGCGATGTCGCGCGGCTACTTGGAGCGTCACGATGGTCGCATTCGGATCACGTGGCCTTGGTATCGAACCATCACGGGACTCCTCGGTCGCCAGAACCTCTTGGTGCAGTCATGAAGATGGCGACCTCGTTGGGCTCACTGTCGAAGACCTTCGCGACGTTCGCGTGCGCGTGGGTCGCGCTGCCCTCGATCGCGCTCGCTCAAGACGCGGCGCCTGACGTTGAGACGCTGACGCAGTTCGCGCAGCTCGTTCGCTGGACCGGGGTCATCACGTCGGTCTTCGTGATCGCGGGCGCCTTCCTCACGCTGCGGTTCACGCACAACTTCGTCGAGGGACTGAGCAAGCAGTTCGCCGCGCGCCGGCTCCTCTTTCAGAAGATCGAGACGTTCTTTCAGTTCATCGTCTACGTCGGTACCGGCATCGCGGTCATCATGCTGAGCCTGCGGATCGACGCGCGGGTCCTCGCCCTCATCGGCGGCACGGTCGCGGTCTCGATCGGTTTCGCGATCAAGGACCTCGTCGCCAGCTTCATCGCCGGGATCATGATCATGATCGACCGACCGTTTCAGGTAGGTGACCGCGTCGACTTCGGCGGTCAGTACGGCGACATCACCGCGATCGGGCTCCGTTCGGTGCGCATGCAAACGCTGGACGACAACACCGTCACGATCCCGAACAACAAGTTCCTCAACGACATGACCTCGTGCGGAAACTACGGCGCGCTCGACATGCAGGTCGGAATGAACTTCCACATCGGCGTCGACCAAGACGTCGATCGCGCGCGGCAGATCATGAAAGAGGCCGCCGTCAGCAGCCGGTTCGTCTACCTCCCGAAACCGGTCGTGGTGTTGGTCAACCAAGTGATCACCGAGAACTACGTCGCGGTCCGCCTCCGGCTCAAGGCCTACGTCAACGACACCCAGTTCGAAAAGGCGTTCGAGACCGACATCAACCTCCGCGTCCTCGCCGCCTTCCGCGAGGCCAACATCACGCCGCCCGCCATCCTCCATCGCCACCACCCCATCGCGACCGAAGAAGCCTGAGCGAAGCAAAGCGCGCGAGCAGCAGAGCCAGAAGCGTTAGCCAGCACGCAGCGAAGCCAGCACGAAACGACGCCAAGCCAGCGCGCGAGACCACGCTAAGCCAGCGCGAGAACAGCCAAGCCAGCACACGACGCGAAGCCAGCACGACACGACACGACGCCAAGCAAAGGCCGATGACGCAGCGAAGCGGTCGCGCAGCGGCGCAAGAACAGCACGACACGACGCCAAGCCAGCCCGACACGACGCCAAGCCAGCCCGACAGGACGCCAAGCCAGCACGACACGACGCCAAGCTAAGGCCGGTGACGCAAACCTATTGGGGACCGCCAGCGAGCATGAAGCAAGAACGGCCGCAGGGCCGTAGCGCAGCGGTCGCGCAGCAGAGCGAAGCGAACGGTGGGTGAGCGCCAAGGGCGCGAGGGTCTGAGACTCAGACCCTCAAAAAGAAAGAGCGCCTTTAAACAAAAACAGCGAGCCGAAGCCCGCTGTTTTCAGTCTCGCGTCAGATCAACGCGCGGTCAGCGAGATCGTGACCTCGACGTCTTGCGGGTCTTCGCCCTCATCGATGCCGCCGTAGAGCTCCACGAAGACCGTGTGGGTGCCTTCCGGCGCCTCTTCGATCGTCAACGTCGAGAGGGTGTTGCCCGACTCGATGTCGTCGTTGCAGCCCGCGTCCTCGGCCTCCGGCTCGGAGGCTTCGTCAGCGCACACGGTGCGAAGGTAGAGAACGGTGTCGAGGTCCTCAACCATGCCGTTGGTCTCGTTGTCGGTCGTCACCTCAAGGTCGAAGTCGCCCGCCGGAACGGTGATGGCGATCATGCCCTCTGCTCCGCCGGTCAAGCCGCAGCTTCCGCCGAAGAGTCCGTCGCCGGCGGCGATCGAGACCGTCTGGGTCACTGGGGTCCCGGCGGTCAGCGCCACAGGCGTGAGCGCGTCACAGGCCTCGGTCACCGCGGCAGGTGCCTGACAGGTGTCGGCGATGCACTCAAGCGTGTCCGGGCAAACCGTCATCTCGCCGTCGCACGCTTCACCGAAACCAACGGTGGTGACGGTGGTGGGCGTGAAGTCCATCGTCTCGCTGCGGAGATCGTAGACGTCGACCAAGGCGACACGAAGCGCCGCGAAGCCCTCAAGGTCCTCGACGGTGCCCACGCCCGTGATGTTGCTGACGGCCGTGAACTCCGTCATACCGGAGACGTCTTCGTCGAACGCGAAGAGGAACTCCGTGAACGTACCTTCGGTCGCGGGGTCGCCGTCTTCGTCGACCTCGATGGGCTCACCGGCGTCGTCAAGGAAGGTCACGGTGAAGTTGACGACGTCGGCGCCCGCGTCCGTGCCCATCAACGAGAAGGCGAGCGCGTCGCCGTCCATCGCCGAGACCGTGCCGCCCGTGAGGACAGGAGCAGCCGGATCAGCAACCACGTTCAGGTCCATGGACCAAGCCGCCTCGGGCCCAGGCTCAGGAGCATCCGCGGATCCTGTCGGGAAGGTCGTCACCACAAGGTGAACCGTCTCGCCGCCCATCGCGTTGAAGCCACCGGTCGAGTAGAAGATCCCGCCGTCGGTGTCCTCATCGTCGAAGCAGACCGCGTCGGTCTCATCCGCGCATCCCGCCGGACGAACCTGAACGACCGTGTCCGTCTCACCGGTCACGGCGGTGCCCGTCGTGAACGTGACACCGACGACGCCCGAGCCAGGAATCTCAACCGCGATCACCTCGCGAAGAGTTCCGGCTTCTGGGCCACCGCAGTTCGTGAGCGTGAGCGACCCACCATCGGCGGTGTTCCCGGAGATCGTCTGCTCGCCGACGGCAAGCGTCTCGGTGCGAACGCTATCGCACGCCGCGCCGGTCATCGTCCCGGTGTCTTCGGGCGGTGGGTTGGTGTCTTCGCCGACGTTGGTGTCTTCTCCAGCGTCCGGGGTACCGGTGTCTTCGGTGCCCGTGTCCTCGGTGCCGGTGTCGTCATCACCACAGCCGACCATCGCGATGGCCAAACCCAAAATTACTACTAACTTACGCAAAGCTTGCCTCCCTGGCATTTGAGGCGGGGACCCTAGCAGGATCGCGCGAAGCGTAAAGCCGCAGGCTCACCCACTTGAGCCGGGCATAGGTTCTCACCGCTTTTTAAAGACCCCGGCCCACTCTTTCCCTTCGCGAGAGGGAAAGCTCGCGTGAGCTGGCGCCATGCTCACCCGACCGAATCCGCGGGGGACGAGGAGGTCCTCAACCAAGGAGGGAGAGAGCGGCCAGGGCGGCCCGCTGTAGTCGGCGGGAGCGTCGAAGACCGGGAAAATGAGAGACGCAAACACCCCGCCGGTCCTCAAGAGCGAGGCCACTTGGTCGGCCCAATCTTCGCGAAGGTCTCGATCGATCGCGCAGAGGAACGTGTAGTCCCAGATCAGATCGAACGGCGTCGCGGTGTACGTAAAGAAGTCAGCGACCTCGAAGTGAACGTGCTCTCGCGCACACTCCGCGGCCACGCGGGTCGACTCGAAAACGTCTGCCGCCGAAGGCGCGATATCGAGCGCGGTGACGTGACGCTCGGGACCCGCGAGCGCGAAGACATCATGCCCGGAACCACATCCGGCGATCAGCGCGCGGCCTCGCGGGAGCGCGTCGCGGAGACGCAAGACGGTGGGCGACGGCGCGCCGGCGTCCCACGGAGTGTTGCCGTCTCGCCATCGGTCTTCCCAGGTCATGCACAGAGCCTATCCGAACCGCGCGGGTCGCGTATGCTTCGCCACGTGGATGACGCGCGCGAAGTGAACTGCCCCTACTGCTTTGAAGCCGTCGCGTTGTTCGTCGATCCCGAAACGCGCGGGACGTTCGTGGAGGACTGCGAAGTGTGCTGTCGTCCGTGGCAGGTCCACGTGTCGCGCGAACTTGATGGCAGCTGGTTCGTGACGGTCTCACGCGCCCAGTAGTCGTCGCCGGACGATCGCGACGCCGAGCGTGACGACAAACCACGCGCCTCCCGTTCCGCGTCCGCCCGTCGCCGTGCAGCCACCGTCGTCGGTCGCTCCGCCCGCGTCCTCACTTGCGGTGTCCGCGCTCGCGTCGGCTCCGCCCGTGTCCAGCTCTCCCGCGTCGCTCCCCGCGTCTGGTTCCACAGACGCGTCGCGCCCGGCATCCGTCCCTGCGTCCCTTCCCGCGTCGGCCCCCGCGTCCATCGTTCCCGCGTCCGGCACGGTCGTCGCGGTGATCTCAATGTCGGCGCACTGGTAGTAAATGTCGTTGCCGCCGACCTCATAAGGAGGCTTGTCGTACATCACCTGAACGACCTGAAGGACGCAGCGGTCACACGCGACGTCTGCCGGCAGCGTGAGCTCCACTTCGTAGATGCCACCGTCCTCCCGGTCCGAGATCGCGTCGAGCAGGACCAGGTCGTTGGAGTAGAAGTCCATCATGGTCGGCGGGTCGACAAAGCCACCGTCTCCCTCTGGATCGAGCGAGACGCGATAGTGGCTTGGGTGATCGATGTACTCGTCCCACCGGATCGTGATCGTCTCTCCGGCGGTGAAGGTCGCGACAGAGGGGCCGCGCGGCGAGTCGATGACACCGCAGGGCCCGTCTTTGAGCTGACGACGTCCATCACGCGGCGTCGGTTCGAGAAGCTCAAGGTGCGCGAACGCGACATTCGGCATGAGGAGGAGAACGAAGACGAGCGCGTGGGTTCGCATCCCCAAAGTCTACCCGGCAACGTCCGTCCTCGCGCTTTCCGAACGAGTTCGCAGCGCGTGCGCGAACGTCGCCAACACTCGAACACGCTCGAACACGCTTAACGAAAAAGAGCCGCCCGAGGGCGACTCCAATTGGATGAGAACGCGAACGCTCTCGTCAGGACTCAGAGGCTGGACGGCGTGATCTCGTCGAGCTCCGAAAGACCAAGCGTGTACGCCGAGTTGGTGCCCTGCTCGTAGCTTCCGACCCAGACCTTGTAGGTGCCGGCCGGGAACTCACCCGCGACGAGCGGGTTGGTGCCGTCGGAGTCATCGTTGCAGAGGTAGGTGTTGTCGGGCTTCTGAATCACGAGCGTGATGTCGCCCTCGGACTTCGCCATGATGCGGAGACCAGAGAACGCGCCCTGGGCCACGAAGAGGTGGTCAGGGGTGTCGGCGATGTAGCCGTTGCATGACGGGTTGACGGTCGCCGCGTCGGTCGCGCCGCCCGAGGTTCCCTGCACCTTGTGCGGGTCTGGCGTGAAGCCGGCCTCAAGCGTGATGGTTCCAAAGTTCGAGGTCCCCGCTGCGGCCGCGGTGTTGGTCGCCTGCTGCGCAGCCTGAGCGGCCTGCGCGGCCTGGGCCTGAGCAGCCTGCGCGGCTTCCGACGCCTGCGCCTGTGCAGCCTGCGCTGCTTCCTGAACCTGCTGAGCGGCTTGCGCAGCGCCCTCTTCCTCGCCGCCATCGCAAGCGGAGACGAGAACAAGCGCGGTAGCCACAAACAAGGTGGTGAACTTCGAGAATCCGGTCATGAGTGCTCCTTCGTTGCGGGCGTCCATATCACGTCAAGTGCTGGAGTACATCTCCAAGGTGGGGCCCGTCGGATTGCACATACGCAAAAAACACGGAAGTCTCCCGCGCGCTCTTCGCGAAGCGCGAGAATTCTCAACCAGGAGCCTGTCGTGTCCGAGCCTCGGCCGTCATTTATCGCCCGAATCTTCCTTTCCTTCGTCGCCTCGTTCCGAACGCTCTTCGACTCGGAGTTCGCCGCCGGGATCGTCGCGCTACGAAGCGGTGCGCGTTTGCCCGCCGACACGAGCGATCGCGAAGTGGTAGAGCGCAAGACGCCAGAGCCTCCCCCACCGGTGGTAACTCAAGCGTCGCCAGACTCCGCCCTCCAGCTTCTCGGGATGCTCCAGCGCGAAGGTCGCTTCATCGACTTCTTAGAGGAAGACGTGGAGACCTTCTCGGATGAAGAGATCGGCGCCGCCGCGCGCGTTGTTCATCAAGGCTGTCGCAAGACGCTTCGCGAGTACTTCGACATCACGCCGATCCGCGCCGAAGAAGAAGGTGACTCCGTGACGCTCAAGTCTGGCTTCGACGCCGCGGAGGTGCGCATCACTGGCGACGTCTCCGGCGAGCCGCCGTTCAAAGGCACGCTTCAGCATCGCGGATGGCGCGCGAGCGAGGTCTCCCTTCCGAAGATCGCCGAAGACCATGATGTCTCGATCTTGGTCGCCGCGGAGGTCGAGCTTTGAGCGATCGCGTCATCGGGATCGACCTCGGGACGAGCCACTGCGCGCTCGCCCACGCCGAGCTGAACACCACGCCCGCTCCCGCGCTCATGAAGATCCCGCAGACCGTCGCGGTCGGTGAGGTCGGGGAACATGGGTTGCTCCCGAGCTTTCTCTACTTGCCCAACGCCAACGAGCTGACGGGCGGCGCGCTCTCGCTCCCGTGGAACGGCACGCCCATCCACGCGGTCGGCACGCTGGCGCGCGAGCTCGGCGCGAAGACTCCGTCTCGTCTCGTCTCGAGCGCGAAGAGCTGGCTCTGTCACCCCGGGGTCGATCGCGAAGAAGCGCTCCTCCCGCTCGACGCGCCGGACGACGTCAAGAAGCTCTCGCCGGTCGACGCCTCCGTCGCCTATCTCTCGCATCTGAGAGAAGCGTTCGACCACGCGAACGACACGCCGCTGAGAGAACAAGACGTCGTGCTCACGGTACCCGCTTCGTTTGATCCCGCCGCGCGAGAGCTCACGGTGAGCGCAGCGAAGCGCGCGGGGATCGAGAACCTGACGCTGCTCGAAGAGCCGCAAGCCGCGCTCTACGCGTGGATCGCCGCGACCGAGGGCGCGTACCGCGACGTGCTCGAGGTCGGCGACATCATCTTGGTGATCGACGTCGGCGGCGGCACGACCGACCTCTCGTTGATCGCGGTCTCGGAAAACGAAGAGACGAAGGAGATGACCTTCGAGCGGATCGCGGTCGGCGATCACATCCTGCTCGGTGGCGACAACATGGACCTCGCGCTCGCGCACGTGGTCCGTCAGGTCATCAAGAAGGAACAGAAGAAGAAGCTCGACGCTTGGCAAATGCGCGCGCTCGCGCTCGCCTGTCGCGCCGCGAAAGAGACGCTCCTGTCCACCGACGCAGAGAGCGTCCCGATCGTCGTCGCGAGCCGCGGCTCCAAACTCATCGGGGGATCCATCCGCGCCGAGCTCACGCGCGCGCAGGTCACCGCGACCTTGGTCGACGGCTTCTTCCCGCAAGCAGAGGCGAGCGACGCTCCGGTCCAGCGCGCGCGCTCGGCGCTCACGCAATTCGGTCTTCCGTACGCTCAAGATCCAGGCGTCACTCGACACATCGCGGCCTTCCTGACGAAGCAGCGCGACGCGGCGGATGACGTCGAGGGATACGAGACCAACGAAGAGGACACCTTCCTTCAGCCGACCGCGCTCCTCCTCAACGGCGGTGTCTTCAACGCGCCGATCTTGGTCGAGCGCCTCAAGAAAGTGATCGACAGCTGGATCGAAGACGAAGGTGGAGAGCCGACGCGCTTGCTCGACTTCGCGGATCTTGATCACGCGGTCGCCCGCGGAGCAGCGTTCTATGGAGCGACCCGCGCGAGCGGCGGCTTGAAGATCACGGGCGGCATCGCGCAGTCCTTCTACGTGGGCGTCGAGACCGTCGCGCTCGCGGTCCCCGGGATCGAGCCTGAGCTCCACGCCCTCTGCCTCGCTCCGTTCGGGCTCGAAGAGGGGAGCGTCCCGACGCCGACCAAAGCGGAGCTCGGTTTGGTTGTCGGCGAACCCGTTCGCTTCCGCTTCTTCGCGTCATCCACTCGCCGTGACGACGAGGTCGGAGAGACCTTGGAAGAGTGGGAAGAGGATGAACTCATCGAGCTCGGCGCAATTGAGGCCACGCTGCCGGTCGGCAGTTTCGAGGAAGGGAACGTGGTCCCGGTTCGGTTACGAGCACGCGTCACCGAGGTCGGCACGTTGCTCCTGGAGGCGATCCCTCGAACCGGTGAGGACGTCTGGAAGGTGGAGCTCAACGTCCGTGAACCCACGCCCAATGAGTCTCCTGACTGATCACGCGGAAGCGCTCTGGCAGGCTGCTGAAAAACTCGCTGGACGCGATTTTAGTGCTGCCCGTATCTCGTTCGTGTCCTCTGACCGACGACAATGCTGAGTATTTTTGAGCGCCTCAGGACGACGGAGGAGGTGCGAGGCCGCACGCGAAGCGCGGCTGCGAGTTTTTCAGCAACCTGCTAGGCCAAAAGGGTCCCTGCAAGTTTTGCGGGGTACGCAAAACCGAGACACGAATTTGTGCGATAGCGCTCTATCGCGTCACACTGGGCGCGATGGTCGCCGCCTCCCAGGACCGCTCCCTCAATGCGTTGCGCCGACTCATGCGTGATGCAAGTGAAGGCGGTTCGAAAGTCGAGGCGCTGGTCGCGATTGTTCACCGCAACTTGTTCGTCCCCACGTGGACACAAGGGGGAACCGACTTTCGCACGCTGATCAATTCCGATGGTGACGCGGCGCTCGCGGTGTTCACTGATCTGAGCCAGCTTGAACAAGCGGCTGATCGCTTCGCCTGGAGAGCACCCGACGGCGAGCTCCGCCTCCGTGAGATCGCCGCGCGAGACGCGTTCCAACACGTGATCGGTCACGACCTCGCGTACGTCGTGATCGACGTGACCGCGGAGCACTCGCTTGAGGCTGAGCGCGTGGAGGTCGAGCCGCTCATCACGGTTGGCGGTCGGGACGAAGCCATCTCCAGCGTCCCGCCTTCGTCCAGCATCCCGAGCTTGCGCCGCGAGAGCGAGAAAAAGAACGCGCTTCGCGAGATCATTGAAGCGGGTCCTCCCGACGCGGTCAGCAGCTCGGGTCGATATGGCGCCGCGCGTCGCATGTCTCGTCCGCCCACCGAAGCCCCTGCGGCGATCAGCTCGAACCCGCCCGCGAACCCTGACCTCACCACACCTGAACGCGGCTCCGATCCCTCGGGAACCCAGTCAGCGGAATCGAAGGGTTCGATCGAGCCCACCGCCGCGTCGTTCTTCTGCGCCAGCGATGACATCGCGATCGTCGATCTGCCCAAAGATCCATCCGACGACACCCTCGACGTCCTCACGAACGCCTTGCGCACCTTTCCCGAGATCGAGTGGGCGGCCTACTGCGCGGTGCAACACAAAGAGGACGACCTGCACTGCGTCGCGGTTCGGCTCATCGACGACTACCGCGATCGCCTCGAAGAGATCGCGAACAAAGTCCAAACGAGCGGTGAGCTGAAGCTGCTCTTGCTCGACAACCCCGCGTCGATGCGACAGGCCCGCTCGGAAGGAATGCTCTTCTTCCCGTGGCGTCGTCGTCGTCCCGGACGCTGAACCGCTTGTCGCGCGGCGGCGCGTAGGCAACGATCTCACGTGACCATCACGCGACGCTTCTGGTCGATCCTCGGGAACAGTCAACGTCTCGATGGCGGTGCGATGTTCGGCAACGCTCCGAAGGCGTACTGGACACGGTTCTTCCAGCCGGACGAAGCGAATCGGATCTCGCTCGCTTGCCGAGCGCTGCTCGTCCAGGAGACGACCCCGGCTGGCGCGACCAAGACCATTCTCTTCGAGACCGGGATCGGCGCGTTCTTCTCGCCCAAGCTGAAGGAGCGCTTCGGCGTCGCGGAGACCGCTCACCTCTTGCTCGACAACCTCAGCGCACAAGGCTTCTCGGAAGACGACATCGACATCGTCGTGCTCAGCCATCTCCACTTTGATCACGCCGGAGGACTGCTCCACGCGTATCGCGAAGACGCCGGAGGCGAACCCGTCCCGCAAGCGCTTCACTTCCCGAACGCGACCTACGTCGTCGGAGAAGATGCGTGGACGCGCGCGAAGGAACCACACCCGCGAGATCGCGCTTCGTTCATCCCCGAACTCAACCACTTGCTGGAGCGAAGCGGTCGACTTGAAATCGTAAGCGGAGACACTACTCCGGCGCTCGGACCGGACTATCGTTTCCATGTTTCGCATGGACACACGCCCGGCCTGATCCTCGCGGAGGTCCCGAGCGAAGCGGGTCCGGTCGTCTTCTGCGGCGACCTGATTCCGGGTGCGCCGTGGGTTCACCTGCCGATCACGATGGGCTACGACCGTTACCCAGAGTTGCTCATTGATGAGAAACGCGCGCTCCTCACGGATCTTGCGCAGCGCGACGGGCGTCTCTTTTTCACCCACGATCCCACCACCGCGCTCGCGCGAATTGGTGAGGATGATCGCGGTCGCTTCCGTGCGACCGACGAGCAGGCGGTGCTGGTCGGCGAGGTGTAGCCACGATGACGTGAGCCGTAGCCCCCAAGGCTTCCGAGCCGCCCCGACCTGGTGTATCCTCTATTCGGGTCATGCCAGAGTCACGTAGCAGCGAAGTCCCTCGGAACGCGCTCGCTCCTGGTGCCTTGCTTCAGAACCGCTATCGGATCAGCAAGCTGCTCTCGCACAGTCTTGGTTCTCACGTCTACGTCGGTACGCACTTGATGCTCGGGCGCAACGTTCGGATCAAGGTTCTCTTCGAGCAAGGGAAGCGCGCCGATCGTCGCTTCCGCCGCGCGGCCCGCTTGGTCTCCATGATGCGCCACCCGAACATCATCGAGGTGCTCGACATGGGCATGCACGATGATCGTCCGTTTTTGGTTCTCGAACACCTCGACGGGCAGACGCTCGCGCAACGTTCGCAGCTGCGCGGACCGCTCCCGATCAAAGAGCTCGTCCCGATCGCGGAGCAGCTCCTCGACCTGTTGGGCTATATCCATTCACGTAACGTCCTTCATCGTGACGTCGCGGCGCACAACCTCCACTTGATCGACGACCATCGCGGGCAAGAGACGCTCAAACTCGCGCAGTTCGGAGCCAGCAAAGACCTCGGCGCGAACACCACGACGCTCTCGGATCAAGGCAACATGCTCGGGTCGCTCACGCACGTCGCCCCAGAGCAGATCACGAACCCGGAAGAGATCGACCAGCGCGCGGACATCTACGCTGCGGGATCAGTGCTCTACCAGCTCATCACGGGCGTCCCTCCGTTCCGCGCGAACACGATCGCGGAGCTGGGGAGCGCGATCTTGGAGCTGACGCCGACTCCGCTCGATGTCATGCGTTCGGAGCTCCCGCCCGGGGTCAGCTCGGTGATCGAAAAGGCGCTCGCGAAGAAACCCGATGATCGCTACCAGTCGGCGCGGCAGATGTGGGAGGCGATGCACGACGTCTTCCTCTTTGTCGAATAGCGCCGCACCAGAAGCCGGGTCGTTCGACCGTACTTTGAACTCCCGCTTCATCTCCTCTTGCGTGAGCATGAGGACCTGCGCACCATCCGCGCCATGAAGAAGACGTCCCTATTTCTGTCCCTCGCCGCGCTGCTTGGATGCGGAGGTTCGCAGCCCGCTCCCACTCCCCCAGTGGTCGACGAGCCCGTGACTGAGGTCGCCACGCCGACCTGGGCAGAACTGGACGACAACGCTGCGCATCAGAACTTCGTTCGCGAGCGGGCGCTGATCGCGCTCGAGGCGACGCAAGACGATCTCGAGGCCGCGCAGCTCGACGCCTATCTCGCCTCACCCGACACCGCTCCGATGCTGACAGGCCGCGCGGTGGACAAGCTCTTTGACGTCGCGGCCGCCGATCTCGCAGCGGGCAACCTCGATCGCGCAGAACAGATCGTCCGCATGGTGCGCGCACGCGCCAAGAACCGTAACTCCGCGTTCGCCGGCAACACCTTCCTCAGCGAGATCGCCCGACGTCGCGCGGGAGACGACACGACGGCACAAGAGGCCGCGATCGCTGGCGTCTTTCGCGAGCTCCCCCGGGCCCGGTTTGGTTCCGCGACGGTGGTCTTTCAGATCCTGCAGACGCAAGAACAGCTGGCCGCGCGCCTCGGACAAATCAAAGAGCAGCTCGTCTCTCTCGACACCGCGAGCTCCGCCCTCTTCATGGACCAGCTCGCGCCCGCGATCGTCTCGCATCGCGATCACTTCTTGGCCGCGATCGCGACCGTGCGCGCCGAGCACGCGGCGCTGCCCCCCGAGGAGAGCTACGCCTTCTCGACGGTCGACCTCGGCAGCGACGAGGCCGCGCGCCCGGTCAACATCGCGGTCTGGGACGTCGGCACCAACCAAGAGCTCTTCCCGGATCAGACCTTCATCAACGAAGCGGAACCGATCAACGGCGAGGACGACGACGGCAACGGTCAGGTCGACGACCGCCACGGCATCACCGACGAGGGCGCGCACACCGAGCTCCTCTACCGTCCGAGCCCCGAGACGCTCACCGAGTACACCCCCTTCTTGCGCGGCATCATGGATCTCCGCGCGGGCATCGCTGATTCCGACGGCGCGCAACGAGTTCTCACGCTCATGCGCAGCGCGACCGACCCACAAGCGGTCGAGGCGCTCGAGACCAACCTCGACGCGGTCGGCGAGTGGGCACACGGCACGCACGTCGCCGGCATCATGCTCGCCGGCGTCCCTCAGGCGCGTATGGCGGTGTTCCGTTCCGCGTGGGCCGGGGAAGCGCGTCTCTATCATCACCGGGGCCCGACTGACGCCGAGCTCGACGCCGAGCGCGCGAACATCGACGCGATCGCGGAGTACATCAACCGCCATCAGATCCGCGTCGTGAACGCTTCTCTTGGCTTTGGCCAAGACTACGTCGAGGCGCAGCTCCGGCATGAGTCAGAGACCTACACCACGGACGCTCAGGTAGTCGCGCGCGCGACCGCCATTCACCAGCGCCGCGCGGCGAACTGGCGGAGCGTCTTCGAAGCGTGCCCCGACACGCTCTTCGTTGTCGCGGCCGGAAACAGCAACCGCGACGTGGTGGAATACGAAGACGTCCCTGGGTCCTTCGACTACCCGAACCTGCTGATCGTCGGCGCCGTAGATCGCTTCGGCGGCTGGGCGACGTTCACCAACAGCAACCCGGACCGCGTCAAGATCTTCGACCACGGCGTCGAGGTCGAGAGCTTGATCCCGAACGGCCAGATGGTCCCGCTCTCGGGCACCAGCATGGCCTCGCCCAACGTCGCGAACCTCGCGACCAAGATGATGGCGGTGAACGCGGAGCTGACGCCGACTCAGGCGATCGCCATCATCCTCGAGACCGGCGACCCGATCGCGGCGCCGTTCAACGGGCGGATCGCGAACGAGCAAGCCGCCGTCGACCGCGCGCGTTCGCTCTGACACAACGGCGTCCACGCGGCGCCACATCTTGATCCGGACGAGTTCGCGCTTTCTCTAACGATTGCGGCGGTCGCGTCCGGGTGACGAGTTCGGCATGTCGCGTGCTGTGTCGGAGGTCGATGACCTTCGAACGACAAAGCAACACGCGAACGCTCGCCCTCGCGCTGACCTGCGTGACCATGGCGTGCTCGGCGACCCGAAACACCGCGACGCCGACCGCCACCCAGACGGCGCGCGCAGAGGCGCCCGCGCCGATGCGACGCGCAAGCGAAACGCCAGCGGTTCCCGAAGCGCGCGACCTCATGGCCGACGCGCTCGAAGGGATCCCGGACGTCGACGGTGACGCGCTCACTGGACGTGTCCCGCTTCGCCGCGTGCGCCTCCCCAACGTGAGCGAGCGCCAGAGCGCGGAGTTCAACTTTGACGACGGAAAGCGCGGCTGGGTCGCGGCGCCTTCGTCGCAGTTGCTGACCTCGCCCGCTTACGCGGACGGCAAGATCTTCCTCGGCGGAGGTTTCGCCAGTCATCACTTCTATGCCTATGACGCCTTCACCGGCAGCCTCGATTGGGCCCTCGCGGCGCCCGATGGCGGGCCCACCGCCGCGATCGTCGGCGAGGATCGGGTGCTCTTCAACACCGAGAGCTGCACGCTCTTCGTCGCGAACAAAGAGACCGGTGAGCTCATCTGGAAAAAGTGGCTCGGCGACCCGCTCATGAGCCAGCCCGCGCTCGCCGGCGACCTCGTGATCTCGGCGTACCCGAAGGGCGGGACGCACGAGCTCGGCGCCTTCCGCGTGAGCGACGGGGAGCTCGCGTGGAAGATCGAGATCGACAACGACATCATCCAGGCGCCCCATGTCGCCGGCGGGGACGTCTTCTTCGCGACCATGAACGGCGCGGCGTACCGGGTCCGAGCGCGCGACGGTCACGTTCACTGGAAGCAAGAGGTCGGCGCGACCAGCGCGATGTGGGTAGACCGCGAGCGCGCCCTCCTCACGCGACGCGTCGACGTCGACGGCGCACCGCACGAAGAGCCCATCGTCGTCCGGACCCGCGATGGCTCGATCGCCTCTCGCGGAGAGCGCAGCCCCGCGCCGTACCTCGCTGGCACCACTCGCGATCGACAGCTCGCGTCAGGTCAGCAAGGCGCTTGGGGGAACGTGCGCGATCCGGAGCACCTCGGACTGAGCAACGTCGCGTCGGGTTGGGCGTTTCAGGGAAGCTCGCCCGCGGTCGCCGACGGTCGCGCCTACTTCGCCATCGGCGGAGACATCCGCGCGCGGGACATCCAGACCGGTGATGAGGTTTGGTCACGCACGTATCAAGACGCCGACGATGCCCAAGCCGTCAGCCCTCCCGCGGTCGTCGGATCGATGCTGGTGTTCGGCACTGTGGACGGTCACCTCTACTTTTCGGACATCGACACGGGGATGACCATTCGCGCGTACGACCTGGGCGAGCCGATCGCGTTCCAGCCGATCGTCGCGCAGGGCTGGGTGTACGTCGGCACCGGGAGCGGCAAGGTCATCGGGCTCGAGATCGGAGACCCGATGCTCGACGGGTGGCACATGTGGGGCGGCAACGCGCAGCACGCCGGCTTGGTCGAGCGCGCGGGCGAGGTCGACGCCGCGCTCCTCGCGAGCCTGGCGCGACCTTCGCGCGGGACAATGCGGGTCGGCGCGTTCGAGCGCGACGAGGAAGAAGAGGCGACCGACGCGACTCACGCACCGGCCGGAGAGGAGGCCGAAGAAGAGGCTGAAGAGGCGCTCCCTGACCTCCCGCTCATCGACACCCAGGTCGACGCGACCGTCTCGGGTTTCGTCGCGCGCGTCTCGGTGACGCAGAGCTTCACCAACGACCAAGACTCGCCGATCGAGGCGCTCTATCTCTTCCCGCTCCCGGCAGACGCGGCGGTGGACGACATGGAGATGCGGATCGGATCGCGCCGCGTTCGCGCGCAGATCAAGCGCAAAGCCGCCGCGCAGCAGACCTACACCCAGGCGCGCTCGGAGGGCCGACGCGCCGCGCTCCTGGAGCAACAGCGGCCGAACCTCTTCGCGCAGCGCGTCGCGAACATCCAACCCGGCGAGCGCATCGACGTCGTCATTCAGTACGTGCAGACCCTTCCGTTCGAGGACGGTCAGTACCAGTTCGTCTTCCCGATGAACGCGGCGCCGCGCTTTGATCCCAGCGACCCAGGCTCGGTCGCGCGATCCGCTGGAGAGCGACGCGCGGCGGACACCGTCGCGTTGACCCTGAACGTCGACGCTGGAATGACGATCGCGGATCTCGCGTCGCCGTCGCATGAGATCCACGTAGAGAGACAAGGCCCGCGCGCGCGCATCCAGCTCACCGAGAACGCGCCGGATCGCGACTTCATCCTCCGCTACGCCATCGGCGGCGAGCTCCCGCAAGCGACCCTGCTCACCCACCGCGCGGAGTCCGGACCGGACGACGTCTCCGACGCGCGCAATGGATATTTCACCCTGGTCGTGCAACCGCCGACCGTGAGCGGCGACGCCCTCGACGCGATGGTCACGCCCCGCGAGATCACGTTCGTCGTAGACACCAGCAGCTCCATGCGCGGTCGCGCAATGGAGCACGCCAAGGCGGTGATTCGACGCGCCTTCGAGGGGCTCCGCGAGACCGACACGTTCAATGTGCTCCTCTTCGCCGACGGAGTTCAAGCGCTCTCGGCGACGCCTGTTGCCGCGACCCGAGAGAACCTCACACGCGCGCGTGCACTTGTGAACGAGGTCCGCGCGGTCGGCGCGACGCAGATGGTACCGGCGATCGAGCGCGCGCTCGATCAGGCACCGACGGAGCCCGGGCGACTCGGCATCGTCACGCTCCTCACGGACGGCTACATCGGAAACGAGCGCGACGTTCTTCGGAGCATCGCGAGCCACCTGGGGACGCGCCGGATCTACGCCCTCGGCGTGGGCGCGTCCGTGAACCGGTTCCTGCTCGAGCGCGCGAGCGAGATCGGCCGGGGTCGCTCGGTCGTCTCGACGCTAAGTGAAGACCCAAGCGAAGCGGCCGATCGCTTCGCGGCGTTCGTCGAGCGACCCGTCTTCACTGACGTTGAGATCGACTGGGGCGGCTTGGACGTCGCGGATGTCTACCCGCGACGCGCTCCTGATCTCTTCGCCGGCAAACCCCTCGTTTTGAACGGTCGCTTTGGCGACGGGGGCAGCGGAACCGTCACGATCCGCGGCAGCATGAAGGGCGAGCGCTACGAGCGCGTGGTCCCCGTCTCGCTCCCGACCGCAGCGTCGGGAGACCCCTCCCACGGAACGCTCTGGGCACGGGCCGCGATTCACGAGCGCGAGAATCAGCTCACGCTGCGAGACGATGACGCGCTCGTGGAAGAGATCACCGAGCTCGGCCTCGCTCATCGACTGGTGACCCGGTTCACGAGCTTTGTCGCAGTGGAAGAGGTCGAAGAAGAAGAAGAAGAATCCGAAGACGAGAGCCCCGTCACCCGCGCCACCGTCAGCCCGGCGCGTTCGCTTCCGGGGGATCCCGAGATCCGCGTTCCGGCGCCGCGCGACGCGAGCGCGGTGACCATCTTGCTCCCCTTCGGCGAGACGCTCTCGGCGGAGTGGGACCCCGAGGTCTCGCAGTGGACCGCGCGCTTCTTGATCCCGCGGGACGCGGAAGAGGGCACCTACCCGATCGAGATCTTGGTCCGACTCGCGAGCGGCGCGACCGACCGCTACCGCGTTTGGTACACCGTCGATCAACACGCGCCCACGGTCACGGTAGAGGTCGAAGGAGACGCGGTTCCCGGAGGCACCGTCACGCTCATCGCGCGGCAGACGATCACCGACCAAGACCTCCTTCAGGTCGGGCGTCGACGCGGCGAGCTGACCGAGGCCCGCGCACAGCTCTTGAGCGACGCGCGACGCGTCGAGGCGCGCCTCCCGAACGGTGACGTGGTGAACCTGCGGGTCGCCGGTCCCGGCACCTATCGGACCGAGCTCACCCTCCCAGACGACGCGCGCGACAGCTACCGCGTGGACCTTGTCGTCGTCGACTTGGCGGCGAACGTGCGACACCAACACGTCGACATCGCCATCACGGACCACGCGCAATGAGGAGCTTGGTCGTCGCCGGGCTCTGCCTCAGCGCCCTGCTCTCGCCGCGCACAGTTCGGGCGCAGGCGGGCGACGAGGTCACCTCTTCTTGGACCGCGATCTCTGAAGTCCACGACGTCGCGGCGCTCGGGAACCGCACCCTCCTCGCGACCTCAGGTGGCCTCGTGGTGCGTCGCGCCGGGCGGGTCGCGCGCACGCTCACCTCGCGCGACGGGCTACCGGGATCCCGGCTCCGCTCGATCAGCGTCACGACGGATGGCGTCTGGGTCGGAGGGGTCGAGGGTCTCGTGCTTCTCGCGCGAAACGATCTCCGGGTCCTCCGGACGCTCCCGATCCGCCGCGTGAGGCGGGTCATCCGACGCGCCGATGACGTCTTCGCGGTGAGCTACGGCGCGGGGCTCTTTCGGGTCCCCGCAGAAGGCGCCCCTGAGTACATCGAACTGGGACAGAGCCACGCGCGGCGACGGCTCACGGATGTCATCGCGGTCGGCGAGGAGCTGTACGTCGCGTCGGCGAGCGCCGGTATCATGGTGGTCGCGCTGGATGGAGAAGCGCCTCGCGTACGTCGGCGCATCACATCGCGGCGCGGACTGGCCGATGACATCGTTTTCGACCTTCACGCGATCGGAACACGCGTCTATGCCGCGACCTTCAACGGCCTGAGCGTGGTCAACGCGCGGGGGCGTGTCCTGCGCGAACACCCGGACGCGACGCGCGCGGCCGCCCTCCCCTCGCGTGACCTCCGACGCGTTCTCGCCACCCGCGGGCGCGTATACCTCGCGACCTACGGCGGCGGCGTGGTGGACCTACGGAGCGGCGCGCGAATCGGGACCGCGGCGACCGATGCCTTCAGCATCGCGGCGACCCAAGAGGGGCTGATCGTCGGTCATCGTGGAGGCGCGCATCGCGTCGAGGGAGACCACCTCGTCGCGCTTGGCGGCGGGGGTCTCCCGAGCGCGGATCTCACCGCGCTCGCGTTCGCCTTCGGAAAGCTCTTCATCGGGACCTTCGACCGCGGCTTGGCGACCATGAGCAGCGGGCGCGTGACCGCCTATGGTCGCGCGCATACTCGCTGGGGCGTCGACCGACGCATCAACGACCTCGCCGTGACCCGCGACGCGATGGGACGAGAGCGGCTCTACATCGCGACCGACCGCGGGCTCTTTGTTCACGACGGGCGCTCGTTCGCGCCGATCGAAGACGAAGGCGCGCCCTCTCGCGTCCATGTGACGTCGCTTTATGTCGCCCCCGACGGCGCGCTCTGGGTCACGAGCTCACGCATGCTCTCCCGCTTTCGCGACGGGCACTGGCGCGCCTTCGGAGGTGACGAGCGCTTCCCCGTCATGCAGCTCCACGCGGTCACGACCGACCGCGATGGCGCGGTCTGGGTCGGCAGCTTGCACGGGCTCTTTCGCTTGAACGAAGAGAGCGGGGACTACACGCGCTACACCGTCTCCAGCGGCGACCTCCCGGTGGACTGGGTGACCGCGCTGACCACGCTTGACGGCGAGGTCGTCGCGGGCACGTATCACGGCGGGCTCAGCTGGTTCGGCGACGAGGTTCGGGTCGAGCGCGAAGGTCGTCGCGGCGTGCCCTCGGGCTGGGTGAACCCACACGCGATGCGCAGAATTGGTGATCGGCTCTTTGTGGGCACGCTCGAGCGCGGCTTGATGATCGGGCGGCGCGGAGACTGGACCACGCTCTCGTTAAACGAGGGGCTCCCGAGCGACGACGTGACGGATGTGCTCGCCGATGGCGCGGGGAGCGCATGGGTGGCGACCCGCGGTGGCCTCGCCAAGATCAGGTTGGCTGGCGAGCCCGTCGACTAGCCAGCTAGCCGGCTAGCCGGCTAGCAACGAGAAACTGCGACTCGATCGCGCGCGTTGGTAGCGTCAAGACGATGAGCGAAGCTGAGCAGCCAGAGGGAACACGCGCGTTCCTGAACGCGTTCCGCAGCCGACGCGTCGGGTCGATGATCCCGCTCGGGTTCGCCTCAGGCCTCCCCGCTCCACTGATCGGCGGCACGCTCACCGCCTGGATGGCGACCGAAGGCGTGGACCTGACCACCATCGGGATCTTCTCGTTGGTCAGTCTCCCCTTCTCCTTTAAGTTCGTCTGGGCGCCGTTGCTCGATCGCTTCACCATCCCGTTCCTCGGGAGACGGCGGGGCTGGATGATCGTCGCGCAGCTCGCCCTGGTGCTCGGGATCGCGGCGCTCGGTTGGGTGAACCCCGCGAGCGCGCCCGTGATGCTCGCGTTCGGCGCGATCGTTGTCGCGACCCTTTCCGCGAGCCAAGACATCGTCAGCGACGCGTACCGAACGGACGCCCTTCGAGCAGAAGAGCGCGCTTCTGGAACCGCGGTCTTCGTCGCGGCGTATCGCGGGGCCTTGATCGTCTCGAGCGCGGGCGCTCTGATCCTGAGCGACTTCCTCCCTTGGCGAACCGTCTACCTCATCATGGGGCTGATGATGGGCGTCGGGATCGTGGGAACGCTCTTCGCGCCGGCTCCCGAGCTCCCCGCAGAACCGCCGCCCAGTTTCGCGGCTGCGGTCATCGAGCCCTTTCGAGAATTCTTCACGCGGAAACGCGCGCTGACGTTGCTGGGGATCGTGCTCTTCTACAAAGTCGGGGACGTGGTCGCAGCCCATCTCCGGACTCCTTTTCTGATGGAGGTCGGGTTCAGCCGAACCGAGATCGGCGCGATCGTCAAAGGGCTCGGCCTCGGCGCAACGATCATCGGCGCGCTGGTCGGCGGCGGGTTGGTCGCGACGCTCGGCCTCTGGCGCTCGCTGCTCCTCTTCGGCGTGCTTCAGTCGACCGCAAACATTTTCTACGCCGTCATCGGTATGGTCGCGAAGAGCTACCCATTGCTCGTCGTCGCGATCGGCGTAGACAATCTCTTCGGCGGATTCGCGACGGCCGCGTTCGTCGCCCTCCTCATGTCTCTGTGCGACAAGCGTTACACCGCGACGCAGTACGCCCTGCTCACGAGCGCAGCCTCGATCGTCGGAAAGCTGCTCGGGGCGGGAAGCGGCGTGACGGCCAAGGCGCTCGGTTGGCCCGGGTTCTTTCTGCTCACTGTGATCGTCGCGATCCCCGCGCTTGGGCTCCTCTACCTGGCCCGAGACACGCTCAAGGAGACCTCACCCGAACCGGTGAATGTTGAATGACTTCAACAGCCAAATGCGCTGACAACACACTTTTGCGTGCATAACGGAAGCTGCCGTGTCACTTTTTGACAGTGCGTCACGCTCTCGTTTTCTTCGCAATGCTCGCGATGCTCTTGGGATGCGACTCGCTCACGACAACTCAAGTCACGGTCGTGGTGGTTCCGGAAAGCGTTGAGCTGGCTCGCCGGATTTCGAGCCTCTCCTTCACGATCATGGGAGACGACACGAACCTCTCCGGCTCGATTGAAGGCGGCCGCGCAGAGTACCGCATCGCGGTCGCGCCGCTTGACGGAGAAGAGGGCCGCGCGTTCCTGATCACCGGAACAGCGGAACATCCCGGCGGCACGATCGCTTTCAAGCAACAGATCGCGTTCCTCAACGGACGGCACACTCAGGTGGTTGTGCTGCTGGATGAAGTCTGCCTGAACAGAGTTTGCGACGGCACCACGACTTGCTCGAACGGTGCGTGCGTCGGGAGCCAGGTGCCCGCGTCGCGTCACGAAGACTACGGCGCGCCGATCACGTTTGGCGACGCAGGGACGGATCCTGACGCGGGCCTCGACGACACGAACGTCGCGGACACGAACGTCGCGGACGCGGGAGCCGACGCGGGAGCCGACGCCGGAGACGCTTTGGCGGACGTGGGTGATAGTGGTCGGCCCGACCTTGGCTGCGACGCCTGCGTCAACGTCAACTTTCCCTGCCAGTGGTTCTGCCTCGCGTCCACCGGGAGCTGCACCATGCCGACCGGCGTCCCGCGCACCGCCGAGACCTGCCGTTGCGACGAGGGTCTTCTCTGTCACTACGAGCCGACCGAGGTTCGACCGCTCGACTTTGAAGGCGCAGGCGACACCGTCGCGATTGAAGACGAGGTCGCCATCACCGGAGGACGCGGCGCGCGCAACATCCAGTTCTTGGAGTACGACAGCGGCTTCCCCTCCTGGCTGCCCAGGCGCGAGTACTTCGCCGCGGGTGACGCGAGCTTCGGTGCGGGGGTAGCGACCGACGGCCGCGGCGGCTTCGCGAGCTCCCAAGGCGCCGGCGCGCGCATCTTTTCGAGCGTGGATGGCGATCCCGCGACCACCTCCCCTCTCTCCTTCCGCGGCATGTACGACTTCGATCAAGCGGTCGCCGCGGCGCGACAAGGAAGCGACGGCGTCGCGTTCATTCAGCGACGTGGCGCGGTCGAGGCCTTCACCTACCGCGACGCCACCACGGAACACTTCGGGACGATCGAGAACCCAGGCGATCGGCGACGTTTCGGAAACGTAGTCGTCGCGCGCGCTCAAGGGGGGAACGCCACGATCCTGATCTCCGCAGACGGCGTCGCGTATCAGTACACGATGTCTGTTTGGGCTCCGTCGATCGCGGCCCCGGCACAAACGTATGAGCTGCGCGACGATAGCGAACGCGTCGTGGGTCTCGCTCAGACCAACTTCCGTTTCGTGGTCTTAAGCGACGCAGGGATCTACCTCTTCCGCGCGGACGGCACAGAGGCGGACTTTGTGCCGCTCGCCGACGCCACCTGCGTCGGCGCCGCGGAGGCGAACATCTACGTCGGGTATGGGTCCGAGATTCGTGAGTACGTCCCGGTCGGCGCGTCCCTGGTTCAACGCGCGACGTTTGAGACGCCAGGTCACGTCGCCTCCTGTGACGCGACCGAAAACTGGGTGATGGCAGGTGTCCCCGGCACGCAGTCCGTCTCGTTCTTCGCGACCCCCTGGTGATCGAGAGCGCGCCGCGAGCAGGCTACGGCAGCGGCGGGAGCTCAACGTGGAGCTCCCGCGCGAGCTGCTCCAGAAACGTCCGCATGAACGCCACGCGTCGCTCGGCTTCCTCGCGCCCCGCTTCGGTGAGCAAGGTCTCGGGGAGGGTCAGCAGCTTCGTGAAGAAGTGATCGACGGTGTACTTGAGGTCGTCGTGTTCACGGGAGACCGCGAAGGGATCGCGGGGGTCGAAGTAGCGCGCGCCCATTCGCGTCCCCGTCGAGATGGTCCGAAACAGACCGAGCGCACCGATCGCCTCTAAGCGATCCGCATCTTGAAGCGCGCGCCCGAGCGCGCTCGTCGGAACCGCGCCGCGACTGTAGCTGTGGTCCCGCACCGCCTCCGCGATCACCTCGATGTCTTCGCTCGAGAACCCGTAACGCGGGAGCAGTTCTTTCACGCGGGCGGCCGACAGCTCACTGGCGTTCGCGCGCTGCGGAGAGTTCTTCGGGACGTTCACGAGGTCATGCGTCAGCGCCGCCGCCACGACTTGCTCAAACGGAACGCTCTCGTCTAGCGCACACATCGTCATCGCGACGCGCTCGCAGTGAGCGAGATCATGACCCGGATCGTCGTCGAGCGTATTCGCGACGTAGGCACGCAGCGCGAGCAACGAAGGGCGCTTCTCTATCGCCTGCGCGAAGACATCCGGGGTCATCGACGGGTTGTAGCGTGGTGGCCAGCGCGACCACAACCGCTCACTTCAACCCGAGAATCGTCAACGCGACGCCGGTGAGCAGGACCCCGTAGGTCACCTTCGTCTGGAGCTCCTCTCCGGCCTTCCCTCGCGCACGTTTCCCGAGCGAGTTGCCGATCACGATCGTTAGCGCGAGGACGAGCGACGAGGTCATTGTCGAAACGCTGACTAGGCCGCCCATCCCATACGCGAAGATCCGGCAGGTGTGGACCCCAAGTGAGATCGCCGAGGAGGTGGCGACGAAGGTCGCGCCGCGGAGCCCCGCCGCGAGCAGAGCCGGCCCTAAGACAAGCCCACCGCCGCCAGAGGTCCCGGTGACGATGCCCGCGACGAACGTGATCGGGAAGAGCGCGCGCGCGCTCGGTCGCCACGCGAAGACCCCGACCTCGCGCATCAGAGCCAGCGCGATCACGACGAAGAGGAGAACGTTCAGCGCGGTGTCGCTTAAGCTTATCGCGAGGAGCCCGCCGACCAGTCCACCTGGAGCAGCGCCGACGACGCCAACCAGGGCGACGCGACGGCTCACGTCTCCGCGATGCGTCACGACCCGATGAAGGTTCCCGAGGAGGAGCGCTGGCGCCACCATCGCGAGCGCGGCTTGAGGGCCGACCAGCGCCGCTAGGACGATCGTCATCATCATGCCGCCCCCAACGCCCGCGAACGTGGTGATCGCCCCGGCCGCGAGCCCAAGCGGGATCAGGATCAAGAGGTCCATGTCGTCTCCTTCGTCACGTGATCAACGTGGGGCTCACCTCACCAATCATCCAATCGATTGTTTTTACGTCTTCAATCACTATCCTTTATGTATGTTGAATGAGCTCCAGCACTTCGTTTGGGTCTCGGAGCTCGGGACCTTCACCGAAGCCGCGAAGCACGCGCACCTGACGCAGCCCGCGCTCTCGGCGTCCATCAAGCGGCTCGAGGATGCGCTCGACGCGAGGCTCTTCGATCGGGGTCGCCACGGCGCGGAGCTCACCGCCGAAGGTCGCGCCTGCCTGCCTCGCGCCCAAGCCGCCCTCGCCGCGTTCGCGGAAGCGAAGCGCGCGATCAAGGAGCTCGCAGATCTCTCACGCGGCGAGGTTCGAATCGGCGCGGGAGCGACCGCGTGCACTTACCTCTTGCCGAAGATCATCGCGCGCTTTCGCAAACGGCACCCAGGCGTCGTCTTTCGCTTGCGCGAGTCGACCACCGAAGAAGCGCTCGCGGATCTCGCGAAGGGAGAGATCGATCTGGCGATCGTGAGGACCAACCACGGCGACCTCTTCTTCGTCGATGAGCTCATCTTGGTCGCGCGTCGCGAGGTCCCGGTCAAAGGCGCGAGCTTCGTCACTTTCCGCGAAGGCTCCACCACCCGCGGCTTGCTCGATCAACACTTCCCGAAAGCGGAGATCGTCATGGAGCTGGGTTCCATCGCCGGTATTAAGGGGAACGTGCACGCTGGGGTCGGGATCGCGCTCGTCAGCGCCAACGCCGTTCGCGACGAGCTGCGCAGAGGTCGGCTCGTCGCGCTCAAGCATCGAAAGACCCCGATCCGCCGCGAGCTCCGAATCGTCCACCGCGGGATCGAGCGGCTTCCTCCCGCCGCCCGCGCGTTCCGGGAGGCGCTCTTGGAGAGCTAGCAGCCCGCTAGAGACGCTCCCGACAACATTTGCCATCCGGGAGCAGCGACCGCAGAGTCACGCACATGACGGCTTTTGAAGAGCTCGGTGGTGAGCCGGCGCTGCGCGCCATCATTGAAGACTTCGTCGACCAGTGTTTCGACGACGTGATGATCGGCTTCATGTTCCAGCGCGCGAACCGGGACCGCATCAAGCGGTTTGAGTACGAGCACGCCGCGGCGCACCTCGGCGCGGGCATTGAGTACGGCGGTCGTGAGATCGGGCAGGCCCACGCGCGCCACCGAATCATGGGAGGCCAGTTCATGCGTCGACTTCAGATCTTGAAGGACGTCCTGGCCAAGCACGAGGTGAGCGACGCGATCCGTGGCGAGTGGATCGCGCGGCACGAAGCGCTACGCGGCGCGGTCACCGGAGACAAAGGCAGCGAGTGCCGCTAGCCGAGCGCTGACGTCAGCTCAGTCGCAGGTTCGCGACCCGGCGCGGTTACCGGTGTAGGTCAGCTCCCAAGGCTCACAGGCGTTTCCGCCAATGTAGATCACGCGCGCCGTGATCGCGCGGGAGTTGTCCCCGCTATCGTCTGCCCACTTTACGAGGATGCTCTCGGGCATCCCCGGACCGTTTGACGAGCGCAGCTCTTCGTCGTCGTCTTCGCAGCCCTCGCACCAAGCGACGAGGTCGTAGTCCACGCCCGCGGGCACATCGAGATCAAAACGGACCGACAAGTCGTTCAACCCAAAGCGGACCTCGCGAACCGGAACGACCACCGTCGTCGACGCGACCGCGCGCACCGAGAACGGTCCGTTGCCCACGTTCGAGTCTCCATTGACGCGGGTGAGCGTCCGGCCGGTGCATGACAGCGCCGCGTCGAGCTCGACCTCGCAACCGTTCGCCTCTTCCACGTCGATGTCGCAGAAGCCAGGGTCACAGCTGTCGAGCCCGCAGGAGGCGAGGTCGCAGACCGCCGAGGCGTTGTCGAACATGCATCCCATCCCGCAGCCACCGCAGTTCACAGGGTCGGTCATGGTGTCGACCTCGCAGCCATCCTCGTCGTCACCAAGGTTGCTGTTGCAGTCCGAGAACCCAGAGTCACAGGTCAGTGAGCACGCGCTCGCCCCACAGCTCGGCGCCGCGTTGTCTTCGGCTGGGCAGGCGTTTCCGCACGAGCCGCAGTTCGCCACATCGATGGTCACGTCGGTCTCGCAGCCGTTCATCTCGCTGGAGTCACAGTTCCCGTAGCCCGCGTCGCAGGTCATCACGCGGCAGGTGGAGGCCATGCACAGCTCCGACGCGTTCGCGAGTGAGCACGTCGCGCCGCACGCGCCGCAGTTGCTCGCGTCGCTGGTCACGTCGGTCTCGCAGCCGTCGCCACCGCTGCCGAGATCGCTGTTGCAGTCACCCGCACCGGAGCGGCACGCGTACTCACACGAGCCCGCCGAGCAGGCGACGGTGGACGACGCTTCGGCTGCGCAGACGACCCCGCATCCGCCACAGTTCCCTGCGTCGCTGAGAATGTCTTGTTCGCAACCGTCACTGATCCCGCCCGCACAATCGGCGTAGCCCGGATCGCACGCGACCAGCTCACAGGTGCCGGTCGCGCAGGACGTCGTCGCGTTGTCCGCGCCGCACGTGACACCACACGCGTCGCAATCGGTCAGCGTGTTGGTCGGCGTCTCACAACCGTTTTCCGGAACCGCGTCGCAGTCGGCGTATCCCGGGAGGCATTCGTCTACCCGACACCCACCCGCGCTGCACAGCGCCGAGGCGTTCGGGAGGCTGCACGCGGTTCCGCACGACCCACAATCGATGATCGTGTCGATGCGCGTCTCGCAACCATTCGCGAGCGAGCCATCGCAATCGTCGAAGTTCGGGTCGCACGCGGCGATCCCGCACGTCGCGTCGGAACACGCGGCGGTCGCGTTCGCGAAGGAGCAGACCACGTCGCATCCGCCACAGTGAGAAGCATCCGTGTCGGTGGTCACGCACGCGTCGCCGCAGAGCGTGGTTCCCGCGGGGCAGTCGAGAAGGCAGCTCGCGTCGGCGCAGACCTCGCCCGCGTCACACGCGAGCTCGCAGGTTCCGCAGGTCGACGCGGTTCGAAGATCCGCCTCGCATCCGTCGGCGTAGGTCTCGTTGCAGTCATCGAAGCCGTCGTCACACGACAGCGCGCAGAGGCCCATGTCGCAGCCCACGGTCGCGCTCGGCGCGTCCTCGCAGACCACGCCGCACCCGCCACAGTCCGTCACGGTGCTGAGCTCGGTCTCGCACCCGTTCTCGGGATCCCCGTCACAATCATCGTGGTCGGAACGGCACTCGTACTCGCAGCTTCCCGCGACACACGAGGCGCTCGCGAACGCGCGGGGCGGGCACTCGTCGTCGCTGAGACAATCTGGAGCGGGACCGGTGTCTCCCGCGTCTCCCGCATCGCCCGCATCTCCGGTGTCTGAGCCGGTGTCTGAGCCGGTGTCCTCAACGTCAGCGTCTCCAGCGTCGCTGGGGTCCATCGTGTCGACGCTCGTGTCTCGACCTGCGTCGGGTCCAAGCCGCGTCTCGTCCGGAGAGACCGCCAAAGAGCAGCCTCCGAGCACAAGAATCATCAGTGGAAGAAGTAGAGTACGTCTTTGCATATCAAGGTAAGCCCGCCCGTTTAGGGTAGCCCAAGAGGGGTAAGGTTGCGACGAAACTGTGACGCGAGCTGACGGTGGCAGAGCTCGATCCGCCGAGATCACTTATGAAGTTGCGTTCCCGCAGGTCGTGCACCAGGTTCGTCGCGTGAAGATTCGTTTCGAACCCGCGGGAATTTCCTGCGCTGCTCCGGTCGGAGAGCGTGTCATCGACATTACCGATGAGCATCCCGACGCCGACGTTCCATACTCCTGCCGGTCGGCCAGCTGCGGCACCTGTCGCGTCCGCGTCGTGAACGGCGCCGAGGCTCTTGCGCCGCCCGACGAAGACGAGCGCGAGGTCCTCACGATGTTTGGCGACGGTCCGGATGTCCGTCTCTGTTGTCAGCTCGTCCTCGCGAACGACGTCGAAGAGGAAGTCGTCCTCGCGCTCGTCGACGACTGAGCTGCTCTCGCAGGCTAGCGGTCTTTGGGGTCGCGACCCGGAGGCACCTGACGCGGTGGCACGGTCGACGGCACCGGTGCGCTCGGATGGAAGGAGCGCGGAAGCGGGACGCTGGAAGAAGGCGGCGGCATCTGCGCAACCGGCATCTGCGCGACTGGCATCTGCGGCATCTGCGCGACCGGCATCTGCGCGGGCGGCGGAGTGTAGACAGGCATCTGCGCAGGAGGCGCGGAGTACGCGGGCGCCGCGTGGGACGGAGCCTGCGATGGCGGCGCAGAGTACGCCGGCGCGGCTTGTGACAATGACGCGGGTTGTGACAGCGGTACGGCTTGCGACGGCGGCGCGGAGTACGCCGGCGCGGCTTGCGACAACGCTTGCGACGGTGGTGCCGAGTACGTCGGCGCGGACTGGGGTGCCAACGACGATGAAGCCTCTGACGCGCCGCCGTGCTTTCGCTTTTGGAAGCGCGCAACGAAGATAGAGAGGAACGCACAGAGCGCGCCCGCGATGCCGCTCGCGAGCAACGCTTCCGTTCTCAAGTGGTCGCCCACGGCTTCCACGAGAACCGTCGCGCCGACTCCGTCCTCGTTTAGGACCATGCGCTCTTCGATCACGCGCGGACCCGCGGATGAGAACGCGACGATGCTCGCCCCCGCCGAAAACGTCAGGGCGCCCATGATGATGATCAAGTTGAGCGGGACAGAGCCTTTGCCCACCGTCGACTCAAAGAGCCACCAGATGAGCGCGCAGGTGGCGACGGCGACCGCGAACGCAGTGAAGATGGCGGGGAACACGGCGCGAGAGTACTCAAGAACCCGGTCGCCGTCTCGCTCAGCAAAGGCTTTTCAGGTCTCCTTCAGAAAGGCGACATGGAGCGGAATCCCGTCTCGCGTCTCCCCAAAGCGCGGGCGCTGCATCTCACCCATCGCGCAGCATCGGCAGTCCGCGGGCGCGGTGACCCATTGTCCGTTTTGCGCGAGCACGCGAACGAAACGGGATACGGAGTCGATCGCGGAGGCGAAGCGGTCGCGCGTGCACTCGACGACGACCACGTTTCGATAGCCCGGGCTCAACCGAAAGCCCGAAGAGAGCGCGACCGCGAACCCGTCTCCCTCGAACAGCCCGCCTTGCGCCTCCCCGATCGCGCGCCACTGGAGCTGCTGACTCGCGACCTTCGGCGGGAGCGGACCACGTGGGACGCGTTGCCCCAAGCGATCCATCGCGCGCGCCAACTGGATCGCGAAGTCGCGCGCCGACACGTGCTCGGTCGGCTCAACGAAGACCACATGGGGCGACATGCAACCGCGCTGATCATAGGCGCACACATCGATCGCGAGCGCGTCCGTGATCGTCGTGACGTCGGCGTCGTGATCTGGCGGCACCACGAACGCGACCCCGACCCCGTGACCGTGCGCGAAGAAGCGGGCCCCTGGGGCGAGACGCGTGGCCAGCTCGCTCAAGGCGTGATCGCTGCCATACCCCACAACGCTCTCGGCGCGTGAAAAGAGCGCGCGCTCTTTGTCCTCATCACCTCCCGGAAAGGTCACGACCGCGAGCGCCTCGGCGAGCTCCGGATCCTGTTCGCGAATCGCCGCGCGAAAGAGGCGCGGCATCGCGTCGTCCCGCGAGCTGGCCTTGACCACGATCGGCGCGCCCAAGAGAAGGGCCGCGGTGATCGGCTCAATCGCCGCGACGAACACGTTCCCCGCGAGCACGACTCCCGCGAGGTCGACCGGGACGCGGTCCTCCGCGCGCTCCGCAAACATCAGCAAGCGCGCCTGCTCGATCGGGAGCGCGGCGAGCGACCAATCGATCATCTCCGGCGACAGGCCCGTCGTCCGCGCGAGCGCTTCTCGCGCGTGGCGGCCGCTCGGCGCCTTCTTGTCCGCGAGCGCCCAAAGCGCTTCGTAAAGAACACGCGCGCGCGTTTCGAGCGAGCGTGTTCGCAGGACCGCACCGGCGTGACGGGTTCGCTCCGCCAGCTCCCGCAGCGGGTGTTGGGACGAGCGATTCACGTCGCCCCGTCGCCGGCACTGAGGACCTCGTCGATCGCGAGCGAGCAGCCGCGGGGGACCGCGTCGGGATCACGGCCGAGCAGCTCGAGTTCACCGTCCACGACGCGCGCGAAGTCCGCCGTCTGGAGCGCCGCGACGCTGTCCACGTTCGCGCCGTCTTCGATGCGCAGGATGCCGACCTCACCGGGCGCGACGGGCTGGAGACGCTCCGGATCCACCGCGGTCACGCGAACCCAATCTGGAACAAAGAAGCGCCTCGTCGCGTCAATGGGCGCGCGGTCGCCGTTCAGCGCGTGACGCAGCGTCAGCTCGTACATCTGTGAGCTCAGCTCCGTCATCCCGTACTCCGACACCACAAACGAAGCGGGGACGTCGTATCGCGACGAGATCAGCGAGCGCATCTCAGGTGGCGTGAACTCGCGCGACCTCCCCTTGAAGCCACCGGTCTGCATTACGCGGCTCTTGTCGGGCAACGCAAACGTCACCCCGCGCTCCGCGAAAGCATCCTCAGCGTGCACGAACGCGAACGAGGTGCCGAGGAGCGCGAGCGGACGGCCGGTCGCCTGCGCGCGTTCAAGCGCACCCGAGAGCGCGGCGAGGTCGAGCTTGCCTTCGCGGAACGCGATCGTGACCCGCTCGCCGAACCACTCCCCGAAGCGCGCGAGCATGTAGCTGAGCGACGACTCCGGGCGCTCCTCTTCGCTCGGCGCCAGGACACAGAGGTCGAGCGAACCGTCCGGGAAGAGCGCGTAGGCCGCCGCCGCTTTTGCCGCTTGGTCGTAAAGCGAGAGATCGCGGAACGGGTGCGCCCCTCTCGCGCCCTGCGTCGTCCCGGAGGTCAGGAAAACGCGGATGTCCTCGCTCGCTTCATGAACCGTCGCGCGCGCGTGCCGCAGGACATCGACCGGGAGCGCGCCAAAGCGTTCGCTCAGCCGCCCGTAAACTGGGATCTGCGCTTTCTGAAACGCGCGAAGCGCCTCGAGGTGCGCGTCGCGGGCGCGCCACGCGTCTTCACGTGGGATCGCGTGCGGCGGAGCCAGGCGCGCGATCAGAGCGCTCGCGCGTCGCTTGTGTTCCTCGCTCATGTGTTCCTCGCTCACGCGCGCTCCAACACATCGGCGAGCGCGTCGCAGAACGCACGCGCGGTCTCGTCTCGCATCACGATCGGCGGGACCAGCTGAAGGACGTCCGCGTGAGCACCGGCGGGGAGCGCCAAGTAGCCACGCGAGAGGAGCGCACGAGAGACATGCAGCGCCGCGCCGGGTTCCGACAGCGGCACGCCCAGCATCAAGCCTTGCCCCCGTGTCGCCACGTTCCGTTGACCGAGCTCGCGGCGGAACAGATCGCCGAGGGCGACCGCGCGCTCACACAGGCCATCGCGGCGAAGAACCGCGAGGCTCGCGAGCGCCGCGGCAGACGCGAGCGGGTGACCAAAGAAGGTCCCAGTATGAATCGCTTCGCCGTCAGGGTGACCCCACGAAGACATCACGTCCGCGCGCCCCACGCACGCGCTGATCGGCAGACCTCCCCCGAGCGCTTTCCCGAAGCAGATCAGATCGGCGTGATCCTCGCTCAAGTGCATCGCGCCGCAGCGCCCGAGACCCGTGAAGATCTCGTCGACGATCAAGAGCGTGCCGTTCTCCTCGCAGAGCGCGCGCAGTCGCTCAAGCCCGCCAGCGACAAGCGGTCGCACCCCGCCGCGACCTTGAATCGGCTCGATGATCACGCACCCCGCCTCACGGATCGCGGGCGCGAGGTCGTCCAGTTCTTCAAGCGCGGTGGGCCACGGCGCGAACTGAACGTGATCATGAAGATGCGCTTCGAAGGGCGCGCGGAAGGCCGCTGAATAGCCGCAGGTCGCGAGCGGACCCAACGCGAGCCCGTGATAGCCGCCTTCGAACGCGATGATGCCTGGCCGCTGCGTGTGAATGAGCGCGGTCTTGAGCGCCGTCTCCACGGCGTCGCTCCCGTTGAGCGAGAGCACCGCGCGCGCATCAAAGGGGACCATCTCGCAGAGCGCCTCGAGGAGATTGATCTTCACGTCGGACGGGTGCAGATCACCGAGCGCGTGGAGCAGCGTCTCCGATTGCGCGTGGATCGCGGCGACCACCTCGGGATGACGATGACCAAGCGACGCGACCCCGAACCCGCTCGTGAGATCGACGAAGCGATTGCCGTCCACGTCGGTCACGTTCACGCCCTGCGCGGACGCCCAGACGATCGGATCATTTTTTGCGCCCAGCTCTTCGCTGCGCCGCGCTCTTCGCGCCGTAAACGCGGGGCTCTCAAAGCGCGCGAGCCGGTCGACGAAACGCGCGCTTCGCTCGCCGTCGAGGTTCACGATGTGGGGCGGGAGATCCACTTCAGTGAGATGCTGCGTTTACGCGCGGAACGCAAGTTTAGAAGCCTTCACGCGATCGACGGCCTTCGGTCACCGGTCAGCTGCGCGCGAAAAGGAGCAAGCGAAGGTCAAGCTCGTAGCGGAGGTAGTCGGGTTCCATGTGTTCGCACAACCGGTAGAACGCCTTGTCGTGTTCCTTGTGACGCAGGTGCGCGAGTTCGTGCACGACCACCATGCGAAGGAACGCGCTCGGCAGCTCCTTGAAGATGCTCGCGATCCGGATCTCGTTACGTGACTTCAGCTTCGCGCCTTGGACCCGAACCGCATACGTGTGAAGCCCGAGCGCCCGATGCAGCGTGCTGATTCGGTCGTCGTACCGAACCTTGGCGAGCGGCGGAGACGAGCGAAGAAACTCGCGCTTGATGTCTTGCGCGTAGCGATAGAGCGCGGCGTTATTCGAGATCGCGTGCGGCTCCGGGTAACGCGCCATCAGCCGCTGCTCAAGCACGCCCTCCTCGCGAAGCGCAAAGGCCCGCGCGCGCATCTCATCGGGATAACCGGTCAGGTAGTCGACCATCGAATCTGCCTCGAACCCAAGAGCTCGAGTGCCTGTCCCTTCTCGAATGTCTGTCCCGTTGGGTTCACCGAAGCCCAAGAATGCGGTCAGCGATTGAAGAACGCCAGCCAACAACTCCAGACCTAAGGCGAACAGCAAGACGAGAGGCGAAGCCGACCGTCTGCCGTTTTCGACATTCGGGGAGCGAACGCGACCGTTTGGGGTGAATCGACCGAAGGGAGAGAGGGGTCTCGAAAGACCCCTCAAAAGCACAACGCGTAAATCAAGCCCCGAGCGACTCCGCCCAAGGCGCGCTCCCCTACGCGGCTACCCTGTCTCGATGAAGCGCGAGTTTCACGTTCGAGTCCACGTGGCCCGGCAGGCGACAAGCGCCGACGTGGTCGTGATCTTCGATGCGCGCGTTCGGATCGCGGATACGTTCGCGCTTCACGTCGACCCGCGCATTGATCCGATCGAGGCGCGCGATCTCATCGAGGCGACCAGGGCTGGGCTGACCGATGCGCTGGAGGAGCGCGGCTTGTGCGCCGCGATCGCCATCGAGCGCTTGGTCGTTCACCCAGTGGATCAGCACGCGGGTCGTCAACGCGAAGAAGCACGCGACGCGCTCGCGCGGCTGCTCGCGGCGCAAGAGCGCTAACACTACTGCAGCGGGATCGCGTATTCGATCACCGACTCGTCACTCGTCGCGTCGAAGCGGTGGTCGTAGATCTCGAGGTCTGCGCTGTAGGCGTGGCGCTCTCCGCTCCGCGCGAGCCACCCGCTGTAGATGTAGTTCACCGTGTGGTCGAGCTGGTCGGATGGTCCCTTGTGCGTGAAGACCGCGTAGCGGGCCGCGGGGAGGTGAACCTCGACGAAGCCCTCGAGCAAGTCCGCGTCGGGCGAGACCGGGACCGCCGCGGTGTAGACCAGCCGCTCGGTATCTTCGCTCTGTTGTTGGATGACGCCATAGCAAGCGTCGCCGGCGTTCTCGCCCAGTGTGGGGAGCCGCTTGAGGAACACATCCCACAACGGAGGAAGGCGCTCCGCGATGTTGTTCTTGTCCGAGTCGACGCCGTAGATCTCCGTTCGGAGCCCCGCGAGTCGCATCGCCGGGCGCTCCACGATGACCGGCGTCATCGAGACGTTGCCGTGGATGTGCGTGAGGTAGTCCGCGTCGATGCGCGCTTTCTGTAGGAAGAGGCTCTTGTCGCCGATCTTTCGATACGCCCCGGGCGTCATCCCGAACGCGGACTTGAACGCGCGCGTAAACGCGGCCTGCGATTCAAAGCCCGCGTCGAGGGCGATCTCGAGGATGCCGGTTTGGGTACGGAGCAGCCGGTCGAGCGAGCGCGAGAGGCGACGTGAGCGGACGTAGGTCATGAGCGTCTCACCGGTCAGCGCTTTGAAGATGCGCTGGAAGTGCCAGTGACTCATGCCCGCCGCTTTCGAGACGTCGCGCAAGACGAGCGCTTCGTCGAGCCGTTCCTCGACGAGGTCGACGCCTCGTTGCACTTGCGCGAGGTAGCCCTCGTCGAGGTAGCTGCTCGGGTCGGTCATCAGGCGTCAGGGGTCTCATAGAAGCCGGTCATGCTCACGAGTTTTCCTTCCGCGTCGTACTCCCCGTAGCTCATGCCTTCGCTGAGCACCGCGTCCTCGCCGTTCCTCATTTCCCATCGGGCGATGCTGCGGCGGTTGTGCGCGAGGAAGTAGGTCGTGTGGAAGTAGCTGCCTGGAAAGAGTTTGTGGAACTCGCGCATGTAGGCGATGAGCCCCTCCCGCGACGTCGTCTGCGCGAGCGGGTCGGTGTAGACCGCGTCATCGCGAACGGCCGCGTCGAGAAGCGATGCCTTCGCGGCGCCTTGAGCCTTCCAGGACGAGGTGTACGTCTCCCAGGTCGCGCGAAAAGTGTCAGTCGAGCCGTTTTCTGTGGTGTTGGTCATGTTGTTGTCTCCTTGGCGTTGCCACCGTCTGAGAACCGAACATGGACCTTCCGCGGGATCGGTTTTTGACATTGCGTGCGAAACTCGGAGTCGACGTTATGGAACCTGGTCGACGCGACCAAGTGACCGATGAAGACGGATCGCGTGAGACGTGACGGCGTTCTAGCGAGCAGGCTGACTCAAAACGGTTGAGCCGGACCGCGTTCAGCATGGTGAGCCTCTCATTCAGCGCGATACGTGCACTACGGACGCGTCAACTCGCAGATGAACCCGCGCGAGATGCCGCATGAGTAGTCGGCCCAGCCGTCGCGGGTGCGCAAGATGCACTGGGCTCCGTCGCTGTCGGGTTCGTCTCTCGCCCATGGCGGACTGCGCAGAACGCTCCCGTACATGAACGGCGCGCCGCTGCTCCAGGTGTAGTCATCGCCATCGGTCGACACGCCCATCCACCACTCGGTGTCGTCGTCGACCCCTCGCGCGAGGTCGTCATCTTCGTCCGCGTTGTTGAGCGTCACGAGATCGTATCCTCTCTCGCGGCACCACACTTGGGCTTGGCTCCACGTGCGACGCGGGAACGAGCAGTACAGGTAGCGCGCGGTCGAGCCCCCAAAACGGACTGCCTCGCATCCATCGCACGCGTCTTCGTCGACGCGCCCGTCGCAATCTTCGTCGCGTCCGTTGCAGAGCTCGTCATCGATCGGAACCGTCCTGCACGCCATCAGGCCGGCGTCACTGCAGACGAACACGCCTTCGCCACAAAGCGTGTCGCAGGACGCGCCGACGTCAAAGTCCTCGTCGGTGTCTCCGTCGCAGTCATCGTCGACCTCGTTGCACTCTTCGTCGCGCGCGCGTGAGATCGAGTCGCAGATCAAGCCGTCCGTCGCGCAGACGAACACCCCGTCACCGCATCGGCCCGGCAGCTCGCAGGCGAGCCCTTCGCGTTCGTCGCATGTGCCGACATCACGTCCGGTGTCCGCGTCGGCGTCCATCGCGTCGGTACCGGCGTCTGGGTTCAGGTCCGAGTCGCGCCTGGTGTCCGTTGCGGCGTCCCGTCCAGCGTCGGTCGCCGCGTCGATCTCCGCGTCCATCCCGGCGTCGCCGAGGTCGCCATCGAGCCGAATCGTGACGAGCACAGTTCGCCCGTCTTGAAAGCGCGCGTTGGCTTCCCCCGCGATCGTTCCATCGGCGTGGCTCGCGACGACGCGCACGGTTCGCGCCAGCGAGGCGTCGGCGGACGGAACGAGCGTGAACGAAAAGGGCGTGCTGACGCGTTCCGTGCGAGCCCTACATGGTCTACGCCTACGAGAGCGATCGCGAGGGGACGCTCTTCACGAGCATGTGCAGCCGCACTCGTCCCATCAGCGACGCGCGACAAGACCTGGCGACGTTTCGCGGTGAGCCGGTGCCGAGCCTGATCGAGCCTGCGACTCGTGTCCGCAGCGCGCGTGAACGACGTCCGGAACGGGACCGGAGGCAGCCTGCCCAAGAGGACCCGGCGGTCGCCTCGTCCAATGCCGGTTCGGGCGGCTGTTCGCTCTTGGCTCGACCGGTCTCCCCTTGGACGAATCTGATGTTTCTGTGCGTCGCGCTCGGGGTCCCGCTGCGACGACATCGCGCTGTTCAGCGATGCACGTGACACGGTAACGTTCGCCTCGGTCGCGCCGCCCAAGGCCGACGAGGAGTTGAGATGTCAGAGCTGAGGTTCGACGACAAGGTCGTCATCGTGACGGGCGCCGGGAACGGGCTCGGGCGCGCACACGCGCTTCTCTTTGGTTCACGTGGCGCGAAGGTCGTCGTGAACGATCTCGGAGGTGACGCCCACGGCGGTGGCAAGAGTAGCCGCGCGGCGGATCTCGTGGTCGACGCCATCAAAGAAGCGGGCGGCGAAGCGGTCGCGAACTATGACAGCGTCGTGGACGGCGAAAAGATCGTGCAGACCGCGCTCGACGTCTTTGGTCGCGTCGATATTGTGGTCAACAACGCAGGCATCTTGCGCGACATCTCATTTCACAAGATGACGCAGGACGACTGGGACGTTGTCTACCAGGTGCACGTGCTCGGGAGCATGAAGGTCACCCACGCCGCGTGGCCACATATGCGCGAGCAGAAGTACGGCCGCCTCATCATGACGGCGAGCGCGGCGGGGATCTACGGCAACTTCGGTCAGGCGAACTACGCGATGGCCAAGCTCGGGCTCGCGGGCTTCTCAAACACGCTCGCGATCGAAGGCCGCAAGCGCAACATCCACTGCAACACCATCGCGCCGCTCGCCGGTTCGCGGCTGACCGAGACGGTGCTGCCGAAGGACGTCACGGAAGCGCTCGCGCCCGAGGTCGTCTCTCCGCTGGTCGCGGTCCTTTGCCACGAAGACTGCGAAGAGACCGGCGGGCTTTACGAAGTGGGCGGCGGCTTCTTTGGCAAGCTCCGTTGGCAACGCGCCTCGGGCAAGATGTTCCGCGTCGGCAAGACGATCACGCCCGAGACCTTGCGCTCGAACTGGGACGCGATCGCGGGCTTCAGCGACGTGACGCACCCGAGCAACATCGCGGAGTCGATGGGTCCGATCATGGAGAACGTGAACGCGGGACCGAGCCAAGGCGGCAACGAGTTCATCGATGTCGACGAGGCGCTCGGCTACCGCTATCCGAGCGCGACCTCGAGCTACGACGAACGCGATCTCGCGCTCTACGCGTTGGGCGTGGGCGCGGCGAGAGACGCGCTCGACGACAAGGACCTCTCTCTCGTTTACGAGATGCACGGCGAGTTCGCTGCGCTCCCGACCTACGGCGTGATCCCCGGCGTGAACCAGGTGCTCACGTTCGCCAAGGAAGGCATCGTCGCGCCCGGGCTGAACTATGGGCTCGACAAGGTGCTTCACGGCGAGCAGTTCACGAAGCTGGAGCGCCCGCTGCCGCGTAACGCGACCCTGCGGCACGAGACGACGATCAAAGAGATCTTCGATAAGGGCAAAGGCGCGCTCATCGTCACCGAGATCAAGAGCTACGACGAAGACGGCGATCTCTTGATCACCAACGAGGTCACGACGTTTGTGCGCGGCGCCGGAGGGTGGGGCGGGGACCGGGGCCCGAGCGAACCGACCAACGTTCCGCCGGCGCGCGAACCGGACGCCGTGATCGAAGAGACGGTCGCCGAGAACCAGGCGCTCCTCTATCGCTTGAGCGGCGACTGGAACCCGCTTCACGCTGACCCTGCCTTCGCGCGCGCGATGCGTTTTGAGCGCCCGATTCTTCACGGGCTCTGCACCTTCGGCTTCGCTGGGCGTCACGTGATCAAGAGCTTCGCGCCGGGCGGCGACCCGCGCTTTTTCAAGAGCGTGAAGGTGCGCTTCGCCAAGAGCGTCTTCCCGGGCGACACGCTGGTCACGAAGATGTGGAAGGAGAGCGATCAGAAGATCGTCTTCGAGGTGTCCGTGAAGGAGCGCGACGAGGTCGTGATCTCGCACGCGGCGATCGAGCTCTATGAGTCGATCCCGAAGAAGGTCGCGAAGAAGAAGGCGGCCAAGAAAGCGGCGCCCGCGAGCGGCCCGACCTCGCGCGACATCTTTGGCGGGATCGACCTCTGGCTGAAGGAGCACCCGGAGACCCTTCAGAAGATCGGCAAGGTGTTCGCGTTCAAGCTGAGCGCGCCCGAGAGCGCGTTCACGATCGACGTTCGCGGCGAGACCGGCGTGACCGAAGGCGAGACGATCAAGCCGGACTGCACGCTGCTCCTCAGCGACGCGAACTTCATGGCCATGTGCACCGGCCAGGCGGATCCGATGAAGCTCTACATGAGCGGCGACCTGAAGATCGAAGGCGACGTGATGGCGTCGCAGCGCCTGACGTTCTTGCAGAAGGTGGAAGAGCGACACGTGGCCGCCGCGATGGAAGCGCGCGGGGACGCGCCTGTCTCGAGCGCGGCGCCACCGAGCGATGATGAGGGCGGCGTCGCGGACGTGTTCCTCGGCATCAAAGCGTACGTCGACGACAATCCAGATCTGCTCACGAAGGTCGCCAAGGTCTTCCAGTTCCGGCTGCAAGACCCCGACAGCACGTGGACCATCGACGTCAAGAACGGCGAGGTGGGCGCCGGCGAGCTGACCGCGCCGGACTGCACCTTGATGTTGAGCGATGAGAACTTCGCGAAGATGACGCGGGGCGAGGTCGACCCGATGAAGCTCTACATGGGCGGCGACTTGAAGATCGAAGGCGACGTGATGGCGAGCCAGAAGCTCTCGTTCCTTCAGAAGATCGACCCGGCTTGGGCGACGAAGAAGATCGCCGAGCTTAAGGCGAGCGGGGTCACGTTGAGCGGAGGCGGGTCTTCGGTGTCGCCCAGCGCGACGGCGACCGCCTGCGCACCGGGCTTCTTCGCAGGCCTCGTGATCGAGAAAGGCGAGCCTGCCCGGGTGCAGTTCCGAATCAGCGATCCAGAGAGCGCGTACCTACTCGATCTGGGGACCGGCGAAGTCAAACCAGGGGAGTACTCGGATGTCGACGCCATCGTCACGGTGGACGACGCCTCGTTCGCGGCACTGGTGAGCCACGAAGCCTCGGCCAAGAGCCTCTTTCAGCGCGGGAAGCTGCGCGTCGATGGAAATCTACATGCGGTCCGTCGACTCACGTTCGTCTGACCGAACCGATTGCAAAGGAAGGCGCGACGACGTCAGTCGTACCTAACGCGATCGGCCGGTGACTTGTTCACACGGTTGCGTTTTAGGTGAGGCCTGACATGGTCTCGCTCTAATTTCCTTTCCGCACAAAGCGGAGACCCGGTGGAGCAACGGAACCAATGAGCCAGCCATACAAGATCGACTACCTACGCGGCTTTCGCGTCATCACGCAGGACCCACAGTGGACCGGCAAGTTCCTCACCGCGACGGTTCTCTTGCTCTCTTCAATGTGCATCCCGCTCGTCGGTCAGCTCGCGGTCGCGGGTTGGACTGGGTTGATCATTCGCCGCGTCGTAGCGGGCGATGACAGCTTGCCGCGCTTGGACTTTGACTTCGACTACCTTGGCAAGTTGCTCGGCGTCGGGTTCAAGGGGTTCCTCGCGACCATGCTCTGGATCTTCCCCGCGATGATGCTCTTCGGGGTCATCATGATGTGCATGCAGTTTGGTCTCGCCGCGTTGATGGCGGGGGGTGGCGCCGCGATGCACGCGAGCGGTGGGGGCGAAGCAGCGGGCGCGGGCCTCGGGATCATCGCGATCCTCGTCGCGGTCTTCATCTACCTCTTCATGCTCGTGTTCATCATCCTGGCGCAGCAGCCGGCCAAGGTCGCGAAGATGCGCGCCGAGCTGACCGACGACTTGAACGCGGGCATGCAGTTCAAGGAGGTCATGGCGTTCACGAAGGCGATGCTGAAGCCCATGATCATCGGAAGCATCGTGATCGGTTTGGTCAGCATGCCGCTGTTCTTGGTGGGCATGCTCGCCTGTGGGCTCGGCGCGATCCCCGCCGGGATCGCGGTGATGATCGCGCAGACCCACCTTATGGCGCAGATCTACCAAGCGTGGCTCGCCCGTGGTGGTGAAGCGCTGGCGGTTGCCGGTGGCGACCTCGAAGTTCCCTCGGGCGGATACCCTCCGAACACGGGGACGCCGCAAGCGTTCTAAGCTCATTGTGAGACGCGATTCGCGCGCTTCCTAACATCTCCGCAGACAAACAACGTGGCGCCGCCTCGCTCATCGCGGGGCGGCGTTTGTTGTTGGTGGGTCGTTGCCGAAGTCGCACCGTCAGTCGATACTTAAGGCGTTGGCGGAATCCAAAAAGAGAGACGTTCGCGTCGGGCAAGTTGAGCTTGGCTCCTTCCGCTTGGTGGGTTTGCTGGGAAAGGGGGCGTACGCGACCGCGTACCTCGCGGACCAGCTCGGCACGGATCGGCGGGCGGTCGTCAAGATCGCGAACCGGCACGTCCTTGAAGAAGACGGATCCGACGTTGTTCGCGGCCAGTTCCTCGACGAAGCACGCGCCGCGACGCGCGTTGTCCATCCCAACCTTGTCACGATCTACACGACCGGAGAGACGAGCGATGGTCTGCCCGCGATCGCGATGGAGTTTGTGCCGGGCGACTCGTTCGACTCGTTGCTTGAGCGTTCGGCACCGCTCTCGTTCGCGCAGCTCGACTGCATCCGCCAGGTCGCGTCTGCGCTCGCAGAGGTTCATCGCAACGGCGTTGTTCATCGCGATGTCTCACCTGGCAACGTGATCGTCACCGCAGGGTTCGGAGGCTTCACCGCGAAGCTGCTCGACTTCGGGATCGCGAAGGTCGCGGGATCAAGCTCCCGCTCGTTCGGGCCCGCGGGGACACCTCGCTACGTCGCGATGGAGCAGATCCACGGGAACGCCACCACGGCGTCAGACGTGTTCAGTCTCGGGGCGGTCCTGTGGTGGGCGCTAACCGGCGTGGAGTATTTGATCGAGCACAAGACGATCGGCGCGATCGTGACGCATATGTCGAACCAGACGGACGCGCCCGATCCGCGCGCGGTGAACCCGGACGTCCCGCCGAGCCTCGCGCAGCTCGTGCAGCAGATGCTCCACCCCGATCCTGAGCGACGCATCAGCGCGCGACAGGTCGCGGAAGGTTGGCCCAAGGTGCTCCGGGCCGCGAAGCGTTGGCGACGTCATCGCTCGATCCCGCCAGACGCGTCGACGATGCTCAAGGTCTTGGTCGTCGAGCCCGACCGCGTTGCTCAGCTGCAGATCGTCGAGTTCGTTAAACGGATGGGCTGCGAGGTGCGTTCGACGATGGACCCAAGAGCGGCGACCCGCGGAGCGCACGGGGTGTTCGACGTCGTGATTCTGTCGACGCGTTTGTCGGTGAGCCCAGTGGCGGTCGCGCGTCACTTGGTCGAGTACTTCCCGGAGCAGACCCTGATCATCGCGCAGCACCCCGAGAGCGCGTGGGTCGACCCCGTCACCACCGGGGCGATCGGGAGCTTCGGGATCCCGGGACAGCTGACCCAGCTCGCGGAGCTCCTCGAGAAGAAGACGAAGCGTGAGGTGACCGCGGTCAGTGAAGAGAGCGCGCTCGACCCCGCGGTGCTCGCGGGGTGGTCGACGCGTCGACCGTTCCTGCGCGCGCGGATCCTGACGTTCCTCGGGTCGATGCCGGAGTGGCTCCTCGACCTTGGCGAGGGCGGGGACCGCGTCGCGGACAGCTGCGCAGAGATGGAACGCGCGTCTCGAGAGCTCGGTGCGCTTCACCTCACGCGGCTCGTTCACACCTACCGCATGCTCCATCATGCCGATGAGCTGCCGAATCGCGACTCGTTCATCGATGAGATCGAGCGTGAGTACCAGCGCGTGTTCACCGCGCTGCGCGACATCCTCAAGGGAGAGGACCCATGACCGAGAACCTTCACCACATCCTGGACTGTCGCGGACAAGCATGTCCTCGACCGATCTTGGAGACCGCGCGCGCAGCGCGAAAGCTCGGATCGACCGGGGGCGAGCTGACCATTCTCTCGGACGACGAAGCGTTCCCGTTGGACGTCGAGAGTTGGTGTCGCACGTCGGGCGCGGAGCTGGTTGATTTCCTCGAGAACGACGATGGCTATCGGGCTCTCGTCCGCGTCGCGCCTTCGACGGGTGAGCGAAGGTCGTTGGCATCGCGGACCATGAAGTCGACACCTCCTGTTGCCCAAGAGGAGATCCAGCAAATCGACGCGCGCGGACTGGAGTGTCCGCGCCCGATCTTGGCGGTCGCGCGAGCGGCGCGGAATCCCACGGCGACCAAGCTTGAGGTCCTCGCGGATGACGACGCGTTCGCGATGGACATTCGAAGCTGGGCGCGAACGACTGGGTCGACGATCGAGACACTAGAGCAGACCGGCAACGCGTACCGCGCGCTCATTCGGTTGCCGGAGTCTGACGAAGCCAAGCCGCAAAGCGCGCTCACTCGTTCTTCGCCGCCACCGTCGGGCTCAGCGAACGGAACGCTTGATCTATCGCGGACCGCGCTTCGGTCAGTTCGGGAGGCGCTGGTTGGAGCGGTGGATGGGCTCGAGGCGCTCAGCGTGATCGCGCCCGACCCCAGCTACACCAGTGAGATCGTGAGCTGGTGCGTAGAGAACGGTCATCAGATCGTCAGCCTCAACGGAGCGGGGCCGGTGCTCGCCGAGCTCTCGCTTCACGCCGGCGTCGCGCGGTCCGCTCCGCCCGCGACGCCAGCGGAACCGGTCAGCGCGTCGACCGCCATGGCGACGCTGACGTCTGCGGCCCTCGCTCCCCGTCCCGCGGCCTTTCCCGAGAAGCAGAACCGCAGCGCGACCTTCCTGGTGTTGCACAACGACAAGGAGTCGCTCTTGGCGGCGCTCATGTGTGCAAACGGAGCCGCCGCGCAGGGCATGGACGTGATGCTTTACTTCACGTTTTTCGGGCTGAACCTTTTGCGCGGCGACAAGCCGAACCCTGCGCACAAAAAGGAGAAGGTCACCTGGGCACAGCGGCTGTTTAAGTGGTTGATGCCGAAGGGGCCCGAGAAGCAAACGCTGAGCAAGCTGAGCTTCGGCGGCATGGGCGACTTCATGATGGGCGGCTTGATGCGTGACAAGAACTTGATGGAGCTCCCCGAGTTGATGAGCGCCGCGCAAGAGCAAGGCTGCCGGCTCGTGGCCTGCACGACCGCGATGAGCGTCATGGGGATCACCAAGCGCGATCTGCATCCCTACGACGGGCTTGAGTACGGCGGCGTGGCGGCGTTCGTGGAGGCCGCTTCGAACTCAGAGATGAGCTTGGTGTTCTGAAAAAGGCGCGCTTCGCGCTCGGCGACAGGTCGTCCTTGTGCCCGGCCTCGTCCTAGCCCCGCGATCGACTTCGCAACCGTGTACTGGTGTGTGGCGACTCCCGAGCAAGTCCTTGAATCCATTGCGCGTTGAGCTTAGAGACGACGCGTGCTGCGTCTCGCGTTGCTGGTTCTGGTTGTCGCTTGCGTCCCCGTGAGCCGCGCGGAGGCGTGCAGTACCTGCACGGTCGGCGACCCGACGCTCACGGTGATGGGCGCAGGGCAGCCCTGTGCACATCGCGCTCGGCTCTCGCTCCTCGCGCGCCGCCGTACAGAGACCGTGGGAAGCGGCGCGACGGCGATCGCGCTTCGAGAATATTCTTTGGAGGGACTGTCCGCCCCTCCCTCCAAATAAGTAAATGATTTGGAGCCTCCCTCCCATGTTCGCTCCGCTCTTCGCTCCTTCGTCGCTTTCCAATATCGCTTGGAGCTGGGGGTCGCGTACGCGCCGCATCCGCGCGTCATGCTCTCCGCTGCCCTTCCGATCATCCATCAGCACCTGGCATACCCCAACCTCGCGTCCGAGCGTCGCGTCGCGGTCGGGGATCTCGACGTTCGCGCGCGCGTGTTTCTCTATCGTGATCGCGCGCTCTCTCCGCGTCACCTGCTCGCTTCCATCGTGGGGCTGGAGCTCCCGACCGCGCCGCTCCTCGCGCCTTCCATCGGGCGCGCGACGATGGACTTTCAAGCGGGTAGCGGTTCGTTCGATCCAATCGTCGGGATCGCGTACAGCGGCTTCTTCGGCGACTGGTCCACGCAGCTGGTTAGCGTTCTGACGATGCGCACCCGCGGCCACCTGGAGACGCGTGACGGGCCTTCATGGAGCTCGAGCGCGACGCTTCAGTGGCAGCCGATGACGACCCTCGGTCTCCAGGCGTCCTTCGCGACAAGGCTCGACGCGCAAGCGACCGTTGCGGGCGCCGCGGATAGATTCCGGCGGGTTCATCGCGTTCGCGGGCGCGGGGA
>CALJDU010000077.1 GCA_938024995.1 uncultured bacterium | reverse complement strand
GCGGTGTTGCTTCTGAGCGGGTTCCTGCCCGTGCGTCAGTTCGGGGAGCTGTCGCTGGTGACGCTGGTGGCGTGTTTGGTCGCAGACTTATGGTTGTTGCCGGTGCTGCTGGTGTTGAGCGGGCGGGTCGCGCAGCGGTAGGGGGCGAGCGCTTCGTGATCTCGGAGTCGCAACAGGCCCGCGCCCAAGCCGCGGCTTTTGTCGCTCTTGGTCACCACCTTCGCGAACTAGGGGTCGCGTTCCCACCACTGTCGTTCGCCGGTCTCGCCTCCCGCTTCGCCTTCGACTTCGGGTGACGCTTCGCCGTCGCTTGCCGGTGTGACCGGCGCGCGGTCGGGCTCGGCTGCAGGCTCGACGACCTCCGCTTCGGGGCTGGGGTCGCGGTCTTGTTCGGCGTTCGGCTCTCCGCGGCCGATCTGCCAGCGAAGCCCCAGCCCGAAGATGTTGGCTTCCATGTTGTAGTCGCCGTTCCCGATGACCGCCGCTCCGCCTTCGCTCGGCGGCAGATCGCTGGGACGCGGGGGACGGATGGGGTTGACCTGGGTCACGACGCTGTCGCGGACCTGGCGGTCTTGCATGAAGGCGTGGGCGTAGGAGGCGTCGAGCCAGACGCCGTCCGTGACTTCGAAGCTGACGCCGAGGGTCGCGAGGTACTTGGTGGTGTCGAGGGTGAGGATGGTGAGGGTCGCGTCGTCGAAGGCGCTGTTCTCGTAGTTAAATCCGAGCGCGATTTCGAGCCGTCCGTCGAGGAGCGCGTAGCTTCCGCCGAGGCGGATCGAGAAGACGTCGTTGAGCTGCCGGGCGATGGAGACGGAGCCGACTTGGTAGTCGCCGATCGCCAGGGCGTCGCGGATGAAGATATCGTTGGGCTCGATGGTGAGCGCCTTCTGCGCGGACCACCGTTCGTAGACGAGGGCGGCTTCGATGCGGAGGCCGTCGGTGGGCCGGACCTCGACACCCACGCGGGCGGTGAGGGGGAAGGGGATCGAGACTTCGGCGCTGTCACCGTCGATGCGCGCGCCGTCGAAGAGCGGCGCGGACGGGAGGCGCACTTCGAAGTCAGCCGTCCCGCGGATCGCGGTGGGCCACCACAAGACGGATGCGCCGATGCGGACGACGCCAGCGTCGTAGATGAGCCCGGCCATGACCCCAGGCTCGACGATCGACATGCCGAAGCGCGCGAGTCCGTCCCACGCCGGGTTCTCGGGCTGGGTGCATACGAGGCCGTCGCACGACGAGAGGTACGTCTCGGCTTGGAAGCGACCCACCATTAACTGGGCGCCGAGTCCGATGGAGAGCTGCTTGATGGGGCGCCAGCTGAGGCCAAGCGCGATGTGGGCGAGCGCGGTGCCCTCGAGGGTCAGGAGGGAGTAGCGCTGAGGCGGTGCTTCACATCCGTCGACCCGCGGGTCATCGCAGACGCCGCCGCTCGCGTCGAGCCCGCGTGGCCAGTTCGCGAGGGTCGCGTTGGGCGCGAACACGGCGCCGCCGATGACGAAGTCATCTCCGATGGGGTGCGAGTACGCGATCATGGGAATGGGGACCGGGGTCGCGTCGAGGTCGACCGTGGGGAGCGTGTTGCCGCCGCTGTCGATACGTGTGAAGTCGGCGTTCAGGAGCGTGAGCGTTCCGTCGATCAGGAACTGCTGTCCGGAGTACGCGAGCCCCGCCGGGTTTAGCCAGAGGGCCTGCGGGTCATCGGCGCCCGCGACCATCGCGAAGCCGCGCCCCATCGGTCTCGCGCCGCGCTCGGTGAGATAGAACCCGCCAGCCTGGGCAGTGTTCGTGAAGAGCAGGCCGCTCAGAATCGCGACCGCGAAAACAACAGAGAACCGATGCGCGAGAAGAAGTAGAGCGAGCGCACAGGGGCTCAGGCGCGAGTTCGGGAGCGAAGCGGAGAACGAGCGGCGATGGCGCCGACGGTGCGCGAGAAAAAGTAGACCGCTCACTCTGCGAGAGTCCGGTTCTGAATGACGCTGTAGATGCGCTCGAGCCCGCGGAACTCATTGCTCAGGAAGTCCTCCGCGCTCGTCATCGCTTCGCGGTGGTCATCCGCGCTGAAGGTGGTGCCCGCGCCCGGGTCGATTCGGTTGACCTCGGCGACCACGTCGATGATCGCTTCGAGCGGGGTCTCGTTGTCAGGCGTCAGCGTCACCAAGTTCTGGAGCATCGAGGTGAGCGCGCGCCGGTCGTCGATCAGGTTGACCTCGCGCAGGAGCAAGAGCGTTTCGTCGAGGGCGCTGCCGTCGAGCTCGAGCGTCCCGCCCGACGCGGCCGCGTCTCGCGCTCCGGGCGCGATGGCTTCCGAGAGGACCTGCAGGAGCGGCACGATGTTCGTGTCGTCGTCGAGGACCTGAAGCAGGTCGGCAGAGGACGTGATCATGGTGTCGAAGGAGTCGTTCGCCGACGCTTCGTTCATCAAGTAGGCGACCAAGCGGTTGAGCTCGATGCGCGCTTCTTCGTCGCGCTGGATGACGTCGAAGAAGCGGAGCGCAGCTGCGCCGGTGGCCGAGGCCATCGAGTCCGCGAAGCGCGTGTGCATCGTCGTCGCCCACGGCGTCAGGTCGCCGTCGCGCCGATGACTCGCGATGCGGTCGAGCACGAACGGCAGGACCTCTTCGAGGATGGCTTGGACGCGCCGGTTCTGGAGCTGGTGGCCGCCCGCGAACCGCTCTGTTGAGAGGAACTGGTCCACCAAGCGAGAGCGCCCGCTCAGCCACCGCGCGTGAGCCTCCGGAGCCGCTTCCCACGCATCGTCGAGGCCGCTCAGCGCGTGCAGCTGGAGGAGCAGCGGCGACCAGTTCACGGTACGGGAACCCAAGTTCGTCGTGGTCGTGGTCGACCCATCGCGACCGCGCAGTCCTCGGTTTCGCTCGGGGTCGATGAGTTTCGCGCCGGCCGCAGCCATGATGTCGATGCCGTCGACGCCCGGGCGGATCTCGATATTGTCGAGCGTCACCGCGAGGGCGTGCACCCGTTGCAGAAGTTGCGACGCGGCTTCCGGATCGCACTCGCCGCTCGCCGCGCTGCCGGAGGGCCAGGCGCAGCTCGACAAGAGGTCGGCGACGAGCGGCTCGTAGCTCTTGCCATCGTCGTGCTCGGCGAAGAAGCGGTCTGATGGGTTCGCGGCCTGCGTCATGGAGTTGGCGCTCGACGGCCAGTGGGTGTGCAGCGCGGAGATTATCTCCGAGAAGAGGAAGCGCCCTTCGGTACGTCGATCGAAGTCGTCGAAGGCCTGCACCAGGGGCGCCATCGCTTCGTAGAAGGTGACCTCTTCGAGATCACGACAAGGCGTCCCCGGGCGGACGAGCTCGTCGCCACAGAAGCGGAAGCGACGCTCCCACGCGAAGACGATGGGGTCATGCCGCGCGTCAAAGCGAACACCGTCCCGCGTCAGCGGTGGGTCGAGCAAGTTGCTGAGGAACGGGTTGTCTTCGATGGAGAAGACGAAGCGGTTCATGGCCTCGGGGGTCGGCCGCGTCGTGAGCCCCGTGATGCCCGACTCGCGCTCGAGGAGCGCGTCCGCGGAGAGCGAGCTGAGCCCCAAAAGATCGGCGAGATCGAGGAGGCGGTTCAGGAAGCGCGGCTTGATCTCGATCCGGGCGCGCCCGATGATCGCTTGGGTGTAGACCTGCGCCACATCCTCCAGCTCCATGAGCTCGCACTCGTCGAAGGTGAGCGGGAGGGTGACGAAGCGCCCGAGGACCGTGACGCCGAGGCGCGCTCCGGCCTTGTTGCAGACCCGCACGCCGCTGAGGTCGTGGATGCCGGACACGGTGCGCTGGAACATGCTCATGTTCCCGTCAACGTCTCCTTGTGCGCGGTCCACGCCGCGGGTCCAGAATTGATCGCGCAGAGGCGTGTTGAAGTCCGCCCCGCTCGGGACGCTGATGAGGTCTCGATGCCGCATCATCTCGCCGTAGATTTGGCCCAAGCGCTTCGTCCGCGGGTCGGCGATGGCGCGGAGGAGGGCCTCCATCAACCCCGGTTCTTGCGCGCTCCACTGAAGCACGCGGATCATGTCATCCCAAAACTCGTTCGGCTGGGCGAGCGCGGCGGGGCTGGCGTCCGCGAGAGCGTCTCCGTGAAGCCCCGCGCCGATCACCGCGGCCACATCGCTCGGGTGCTCACGGACCAGTTCTTCGATTACGCTCAGCGCGTCTTCGGTCTCCGGGTCATCGAGGATCTGGCCGGTCGCGTAGACCAGGTTCATGATCGGAGACTGGTCGATGTCGAAGCCGAGGTAGCTGTGCGGGAGCGCGCCGAAGAGCTCGGTCTGCATTCGGTCAGGGCCCATCATCACGGGGAGCCCGCGCATCATGTTCATCAACACCGGACCTGACGCGTCGAAGAGCGGCGGAACCTCGCGCGCCATGCCGGCGACCATCGTCTGGTTCACGTTGACGTAGGAGAAGAGGAGGGTGCTGTCCGCGCGGATGGCGCGGCCGGCGGGATCGCGGAGCAGGTCGCCCTCGTTGTAGATCGGGAACGGAGACGGGAGCGCGAGCAGGTCGCCGCTCCGGTTGAGGAAGCGTCCAAGCACGTCGACGTCCGCGAGTCCGTCGCCGTCGCCATCGACAAAGGGCGCTGGGATCGCGCCGACGCCGGCAGGCAACGCGAGCCCGCGCCGGTCGCGCTGGACCAAATAACGCGCGGTGCCGGTGCCGAACTCGGGGCGCGCGGTCATCATCAAATCGCGCACGAGCTCAAGGGTGGTCGGCCCAGGTTCCACCGGGGACGCTTCCGCCGTCGCGAGGTCAAGCGCCGCCGCGGTCAGGAGGTCGTTCCACTCACGCTCCGCGATGCCGCCTTCGCCAATGGTGTCGAGCGCCTTCGTGACGAAGGGGACGAGGTCCGGATACGCGAGGAACGGTCGGGCGGCACCGAGCGCGACGTTGAGCGGTCTGTAGCCCGCGCGGTACCCCACACGTTCCAGCGCGGCGAGCGCAGCGTCGTCTTCGATGAACTGGGTGAGGAGCTCCGCGGTCGCGCGGGTCTGTCGCGGGAGGTTGTCGCTCGGCGGCTCGTAGAGCGGCAGGAGCTGGAGCATGAAGTGATCGAGGTCGTCGTAGAGATCCTCAGGGAGAACAGTGTCGAGCGCGCCGACCAGTCTTGCGCGCTGTTCCGCGAGGGCGCGCAAGCGAGCCGTGGGCGCCGCGTCCGGACCCGCGTTTCCAGCGCACAGCTCCCGGGTCTGACCACCGGAGACGTCCGCCGGCAGATCGGTGCTCGCGACGCGTTCGCACATCGCTTGGTAGATCTCTTCGCCGAGGGTTCCGCGTTCGGGAACGCCGCGATCGAGGTCGAGTGGCTCAGAGCAAGAGAAGAGGAGAAGCGTGAGCGCGGCGCAATACAAGACCGCGCCCCGCGAAAGTCGGTGCGTCATAAGGGTTTCCCACGATTACGGTACGAGACGGGTGCCCCGAGAACAACACCTCGTGGTACGAAGCCGCTGTGGCGAAGGACGATCTCTGGACCATCCGGAAGATGCTGGGCTGGATGACCGACGACTTCCGTGCGCGCGAGCTGGACAGCCCGCGCTTCGACGCGGAGCTGATCTTGGCGCACGCCCTGGAAGTCGAGCGCATGCAGCTCTACTTGGAGATCGATCGTCCGCTTTCGCGGGACGAGCTCTCCGGGATCAAGGCGCTGGTGAAGCGTCGCCGCGATCGCGAGCCGGTCGCCTACATCATTGAGGAGCGCGGCTTTTACGGGCGCCTCTTTGACGTGTCCCCTGCGGTGCTCATCCCGCGCCCCGATACCGAGACGCTGGTCGAGGTCGCGCTGGGCGCGTGCGACAAGGAAGAGGCTGCGCTCCTCGACCTTTGTACGGGATCGGGCGTCGTCCCGGTGACGCTTGCGTGTGAGCGACCCTCTTGGACCGCGCTCGGGACCGATGTGTCCGAGGAAGCGCTCGTCATCGCGAGGGCCAACGCCGCGCGTCATGAGGTGACCGAGCGGGTTCGCTTCGCGGCAGGCGATCTCTTTGACGCGGTGCCGAGCGACGAACGCTACGACGTCGTCACCGCCAACCCTCCGTACCTCTCGGATGCGGAGTTCAGTCAGGTCGAGCCAGAGCTTGGCTTCGAGCCGAAGATCGCGTTAGTCGCGCCCGAGGACGGCTACGCGATCGCGAACGCGATCATCGCGAACGGGCTCAGCGTTTTGGTTCCCGGCGGCGCGCTGCTGCTCGAGATTGGCCACACCCAGTCGGGACGAGTGGCGGATGCGATGCGCGAGGCGGGATATGAAGACGTCGCGACGCATCGTGACCTCGGCAAAGTGGAGCGCGTGGTCGCGGGACGCGCGCCGTCCTGACCGCTCGCGCGTTATCGCAGCAACCTTCGTCACCGAGGTCAGCGCCGGCGACGGACGACAACCACAACCGCGAACGCGAACATCAGGGCGCCGCTCATGGACGACGCGGTGTCGACGCCGCACCCGAACATCCCTGACGAGCCGGTAGCGGGCGAGGGTTGAACGGGCGCGGCTTGCGCGGGCGCCGTTTGCGCAGGTGAAGGGGGAACGGGCGCAGACTTGTTCATGGCCGGTGCGTCCGCCGACGATCCGGTTCCCGTTCCGCGAACCCATTGCGAGAGGGTCAGCGCTCCACGCGGCGCGATCGCGGAGTCCGTGGCGGACGTGGTTTGTGCGGTCCCTTCCGGCGGCGGTCCCCACACGCCGCGGACGGGGCTCTCGCACTCCATCGGGCCGTCCCATTCGTGTCGAATGATGTAGCGGCCTTGGAAGGTGTTCGAAGGGGCTAGGCTGCCCCCCACGACGCCTTCGCGTCCTCCGGAGATCGGTGGCGCCGCGCGGAACACAAGGTCTTCGCCGAGCCCTCCTTCGGCGTAGCGGTAGTGGAGGCGGGTGAGGACGTAGCGACTCGGCGCGCCAACAGATCTGGGCCCTGTCGGCATCGGCCGGAGCCGAAACTGCAGTGTCGCGCGGACCTCGCGCGGGTGTTCGTTGTCGAAGGTCCACCGACGAACGGCTGCTTGGACGCAGCTCGCGACCGAGGCTAGGCGGTCCGGCCCGTTCGCGACGACGTTCTGCGTCTCGCCTCGTTCATCGATCGAGAGCGAGACGGTGACCGAGCCTGAGAGGCCGGGCGTAGTATGCAGCTCACGTTCGTGACAAAAGCGGAGCTCGTTGCTGTGTCGGCGAAAGATGCGCCGCGTGATTTCGCGATGGGGTCCAGTAAAGCCGAAGGAGCGGATGTCTGACGTAAAGAGCTCTGCTGGTGGCACGGTCTTTTCGCCCAACGTCACGAGGTCGCTCCCGTTTAGCGTCGGGCCTGGGCAAGGGTCACAAGAGGTCGCGCCCCAGGCGTACTCCGTGACGACCGCGCCCGGGTTCTGCGCGAGCGTGTCGTCGAAGAGCGCGGCGTAGAACTCGTTGTAGCGGTCCCGCACCCCGTCGACGACGTCGATGTTCGTCGGGATCAGAACGTTCGGATAGTTCGCGACCTCATAGCGTTGGCCGTCCGCGAGGATGTGCACGACCAGGTCCTGCGTGCCGGCGGAGTTGAGCATCCCGAGTCGGACCGGGAGCGAAAAGGTCTCGCTCTCGAACTCAACGCGAAGCGGGCTCAGGACCGCGCGACCATTTTCGAAACGCGCTTTGCTCGCGTCGACCTTCGCGACGAAGAACTTCATGTCCCGCTCGACGTAAGGACGAAGCGCTTCGCTTGCGCCCGCGGGCACGCGATAGCCGTGCGTGGTCAGCCAAACTTCGAGACCCGACGAGTCGTCCGCGCTCAGGATCTGGATTTCGTACTCCCCGACCGCGAACTCTGCTTCAACGCGTACGCTCCCGACGCCTCGCCCGTAGCCGTTGCCGCTGCCGCCTCCGCCGCGTCCGATCGTGCCGAGGTTCCCCAAAGCGATCGTTCCCTCGTTCCGGCTGCAGGGGTCTTGCTCCCAGTACTCCACGAGCCGGGGCGCGGCGAGCGTGTTGATCCGATCGAATACCTCGGGCCGGAGCACCTTCACGCTCTCTTCCCGGAGCACCTCCGGAACCGGCACGACCATGGCGAAGTCCTCGACCGGGCCTTCGTAGTCGTTCTGCATCGAGAGCACGGTGCGCGTTCCGTCGCGGAGCAGGACGACCTGAGTCGCCTTGTTGGTCAAACCTCCCTCCGCGCCCGCGACGTAGAAGCCGCAAAAGGCAGACGCGGGCTGCGGCAAGAGCGCGTGGAGTCCGAGCGCGAGGAAGGCGAAAGTGGCTGTGATTCTCATGCGTCCACCATCAAGACAACACCGTCGCGTTAGAGTTCCGCCGCTGATGTTTTTCGTCGGCTGGAACGAGAGCGCAGCGCCAGCTCGAGGACGCCGAGGACGCCGAAGAGCAGGAAGAATATCGACGCGACCTCGTGCTTGGCGACCCCACCTTCGGCGAGACCGCCTTCATCTTGGGCCGCCGGGACGTTCGCTGCGCGTGTGCTGCGCTCTTCCGGGCTTCCGACGACGTGGACCTCACGGCCATCGAGCAAGTAGCGGCCGGGTTGATCCGTCGCGCGAAAGCGCCCGTCCGCTTCGATCTCATCACCCGTCGGCGTCGTCACCGAGGTGCCCTCGAGCGGCTCTCCACATTGGAAGGTCCGCTCGGAGACCCCACGAGCCCGGGTGGAGCTTCGGACGAGCATATCGATCAAGGGCACGAACGAGGGACGCAGCGGGAGGTCGGTCCAGTCGTCGTCGAGGGTGGTCGCGAGCATCGTAATTCGGCCCGCGCCGCGTCGCGCGGTGACCACCGCGGGCGAGCCATCGCGAAAGCGAAGCGTGACGTCAGCGTCGTCGGTCGGGTCAAGCTCGACCCGCGCCTGGATCTGTGCGCGATCAAGCGAAAGGGACGCGAGCCTGGGTGGTGCAACGGCGTCGCCGGCGGGATCGCGATCCGAGTCGAGGTCCCGGTCGTCCGCGACGGGTCCGCTCGCGATGTTGAACGCGCCGCGGGTGACGGGGCCGATGCGCGCGGGGAGCTCCAGGTCCGATCGGCGGGAGCGATCGCCCACCCCAACGATGAGCCCGCCGCCGCCCTCGACGTAAGCCGCGAACGCGCGGTTGATCGGTCCCGGAAGCGGCGCGACGTTCGCGAAGAAGACGACGTCAACGTCCCGTAGCCGATCGGACGTGAGCGAGTCGGCGTCGACAACGACAGGCGAGAGCCCGCGGGAAACCGGAGCGACCGCGAGCGCGCGCGTGAGGTAGGCCGCTTCATCGTCGACCCGCGCCGCATGAGGATCGCCATTGACGACCAACACCCGCGGGCCCGCTTGGGACGAGAGCACGCGAAACGCATCGTCGAGCGCAATGGCGTCGGGCGTGAGGAGCCGAACCTCCGCGTCGCCTCGATCGCCGCGGAGCACCGTCGTCGCGCCTCCCGCTTCGCTGACCTCAACCGTCTTGTGATCGACCAGCTCGCCGCCGACCATGAGGCCGATCTCGACCTCGCCGGGGCTGCCGCTGAGCTGTACCCAATACGAAGCGCCGCCGCTGGTCGGATCGTCTTGAACCGAGACCTCTTCGATGGCGCGGTTCACTGCCTCCGCATCGGAGAGGTCCGTGAAGACCGCGTCGACTCGGGGCCATTGGACGACGCCGTCACTCGCGAAGTCGGACAAGACCAGCAGCCGTCCTCCGCGTTCTGAGGAGGTGAGCTCTTGTGCGCTTTTTCGCGCCGCGCCCGCGAGGTCTGTCCCGCGGCAGGTCGACGGGAGCGTCTCGAAGAGCGCTCGCGCGCGGTCGAGATCGGTCGTGAGCGGGAGCGCGGTGCGGGCCGGGTCTCCGGCGAGAACCACAGAGACAGAGGAGCCAGCGGGGAGGGCGGCGATGTTCTCTTCGGCGATCGCGCGTGCACGGTCCAGTCCGCTCTCGCGCGCCATCGACAGAGAGTCGTCCACCACGATCACGAGCGCGGTCGGAGCGGTCGAGGCGAAGGCGGCCCGGGTCGTGAAGAACGGGCGAGAGGCCGCGAACACCACGGCCGCGATGAGCGCGATGCGAACAAGGAGGAGCAAGGGATCGGTGACCTTGACCTTGTCTTCGCTCGCCGCTCGAGCGCGCGCGAGGAGCTGCACCGTCGGCAGCGTGAGTCGCGGAAGGTCTCGCTGTTTCGACAGGTGCGCGAGGATCGGGATGGCCGCGGCCACCAGGCCAACAAGTGCGAGCGGCGCGAAGAACCCCACTAGCGACGCTCGGCTTGTTGGGTGCGCGACGCGACGGTCGCGAGGACCTCGGAGACGGGAGTGGAGGTCTTCGCCAACACGTAGCGCGCCCCCGCGCTGACGCAGACATCCCGGCAGCGCGAAAGAAAGCGCTCCATCTCAGCGGCGTACTGCTCGCGGACCTCAGAGACCTTGGCCTCCACTTCCGGCTCGCCTTGAAGCCCCGCGAAACGCGCGGCGCCGACCTCGGGCAGCGAGATCTCGTCGTCGTGGAGAACGTGGAGGACGATGATCTCGTGGCCGCGCGCGCGAAGCGCGTTGAGTGAACCGGTCAGCCGTTCACCATTGTCGAGCTCGGGCTCGAGCAGGTCGCTCGCGATCGCGATGACCTGTCGTCGTCGCGAGCCATCGACGAGTCCCCGCAGCTGACGAAGGTCAGCGGCTTTGCTTGGAGCCGCGAGGAAGAGCGCCTCGAGGATGCGATCTCGTTGCGCGCGACCGCCCTCCGTGGGTGTGAGCGTGAGGAGCGCGTCATCGATCGCGGCGCACCCCACGCGGTCGCCCTGATCCAGGAAGACCCACGCGAGCGCGCCGAGTAAGCGCTTGGCGACGTCGAGCTTGGTCGCTCGTTCTTCCGCGTCGTTTTCGTCGCCCGGGACTTCGAAGCCCGACCAGTTCATCGTCGCGGTTCGATCGAGGACCAGCGTGACCCGCGCCTCGCTCTCCTGCTCAAACCGCTTGATGCTTGGTCGATCGGTTCGGGCGAACGCGCGCCAGTCGAGCAGGCGTGGGTCGTCGCCCGGGCGGTACTCGCGATGGTCGAGGAAGACCGCGCTGTGACCGCGGTGCCGGCTCCGGTGCATCCCGACGCGAAGACCGTCTACCGCGTGTTGCACCTTGAGCGTGAACGCGGCGAGCCCAGCCTTGTCGAGCCCCTCGAGAAAAGCGCCGCGCTCGCTACCGCTCATCGGCTCGCTGCGCTTGGTCCTGCTCACGTCGTTACTGGCGCTCGAGGATGGACGCGACGAGATCATCGACGGCGGTGCCGTTTGCGTGTGCGCGATAGCTGAGCACCAAGCGATGCCGGAGGACCGCTGGGGCGACCGCCAAGATGTCCTCGCGCTCCGCTGCGAACCGCCCGTGAAGCGCCGCGCGCGCCTTCGCGCCCAAGACGAGAGCTTGGCTCGCGCGAGGCCCAGCGCCGAAAGAGACGTACTCCTTCACTTCGCTCGGCGCACCATCGGAACCGGGACGGGAAGCGCGCGCGATGGAGACCGCGAGACGCGCGACGTGGTCGGCGATCGGGATCTTGGGGACGAGCGCCTGCAGCTCCAGAAAGTCGGGCCGCGTGAGCACGACCTCGGTCTTGACCTGATGCGCAGCGGTCGTTCGTCGCACGATCTCGAGCTCGTCGTCTTCGCTCGGATACGGGACGTTGATCTGAAACATGAAGCGATCGAGCTGCGCCTCCGGGAGCGGGTAGGTCCCCTCTTGTTCGATGGGGTTCTGCGTCGCGAAGACGAGGTAGGGCTCCTCCAACGCGTAGGTCTGACCTCCCGCGGTGACCTGTGCCTCGGCCATCGACTGGAGCAGGGCCGCTTGCGTCTTCGGCGGCGTTCGGTTGATCTCATCGGCGAGCAGGATGTGCGTGAAGACGGGGCCGCGCACGAAACGAAACCGGCGCTTGCCCGTCTCGGGATCCTCTTCCAGCACGTCGGTGCCCGTGATGTCGCTCGGCATCAAATCAGGCGTGAACTGAATCCGGTTGCTGTCGAGGGAAAGGGTGTCGCCGAGCGCGCTGATCAGCGTGGTCTTCGCGAGCCCGGGGACGCCGACAAAGAGACCGTGACCTTTCGCGAAAAGCGCGATGAGTAAAAGCTCGATGACCTCGTCTTGGCCAACGATGCGTCGCTTGACCTGCGCAATGATCGCGTCGCGCGCGGCGGCGAGCTGGGCGACCCGCTCGACATCGGACTGGCGGCCGTCTGCTGACGTCGACGGAGCATCAGAGGGTCGGGATGGACGCTGACTCGCGGTCTCGTCGCTCGTTACCGCCTCGGCCATGCGCTCGGTCTAGCAGAGGGCTTGGCGAAAGTCGCGACCAAAGAGGCGCGCGGCTCGGTCTCCCTCAGCGTCGCCTAAGCCGCTCGCAGTTGGCGCGTGACTCTTCGCTCGCGTCGACCTCTGCGAGAACGCAGTGCGGCTCGGGATCGAACGGGTTGAGCCAGGTCGCCTCGCGCGCCTCGGTCCGCGCTTGGTCGTGGTCGCCCTTCGCGAGGAGCGCCGCGGACAAGAGCGCGCGCGCGGGGGCGTGTTCTGGAAAAAGCGTGAGGACCGTTTGAATCGCGGTCTCTGCCGCCGCGCCGTCCCCGCTCTGAAGCGCCGCCCGCGCGAGCCGGGTGGCGATGATGGGGTCACGCGGAGCCGCGGTGTGCGCGCGCCGATACTCGTGTGCAGCGGCTCCGTATCGCCGCCGCTCCCAGAGGAGATCTCCCAGTCGGAGCGCACCTCGAGCGCGCTCCACGACCTCGAGGCTCTCGTCCGGATCGCTCCCGCCGCGTCGAAAGCGCAGGGGCCGGACCGGGGCGATGTCCTCTGGAACCGGTCGCGCCGCGATGTCTGCGCGCCATTGTCGCTCGAGCTGGTCCCAGTCGACCGAAGCGACATCCGAGAGCGCGGCGCGGGCGTCCTCTCCTTCCGCGAGCTTCGCGATGACCGCGCGGAGCCCTTCGTCGCCATGGCGTCCATGGAACGTCTCGACGAACGTCGCGACCTGCGCGAAGGCGAGGGCGGCGTCTTCTTGCGAGGGCAGGAGCGCGATCGAAGGGTGAATGCGGTCGAAGGGGAGGAGCCGATCCTCGAGTCGGGCGTTCCGCAGGAGCGACTCCCCGGCGGGATCGAGCGAGGCGCGAACCGGCTCATCACGCCACCTTCGCTCAAGCAACTTGGCGAAGCCTTCTTGAAGCCAAACCGGCGCGTGGTCACGTGACGCCCGCGCCAACACCAGGTGGACGTACTCATGCGCGATGGTGTCGACCCAGGCGTAGCCGCGGACCAGCGCGCGCGGCGTCGTGACCATCAGCTTGTCCCACTTGCACAACGCGATCGTTCCGGTTCGCTCGATCGCCTCGACCGTGAGCGTCGACAAGCGGGCGAGCGTCGCGGCGCTCGGGACCAGTTCCAGGCGAACCGGACCCGGGTGCCGATAGCCGAGGGTCGCCGTCAGGTGAGCGTCCGCCGCTCGAAGCGAGCGCATCGCGATCGGGACCAAGATCTCATCGTCGTCTTGAAAGCGGATGATGAAGCGGCCGTCGGGGCTGCGCGTCGTGCGGAACCCCGCGAGCGTGTCGCGCGTTCGCTCCATTTGATCGAGCAGCCCCGCGCGACCGTCGTCATCGCTCGGGGCCAGCGCCAGCGATCGCGTCATTCGGGTCGCCGCGATCGCGTATTCGCCTCGGTTAAAGGATAGGAGCGAGCGGACCATGAGGGCGTCCGGGTCGTCGTGATGGGCCTCGGTCAGTCCCGCGAGCTCTCGTTCCGCGTCCTCGAGACGGAGCTCCATGATGGCGCGATGAGCGGAGCGAATAGAGACACCATCGGGGCCGCTCGGGAGCGCCCCGGCGGTCGCCGGGAGCAAGAGCGCGCACGCGACAACGACAAGCCGTTTCATCATCGCAGCAGCTCCTCGTAGTAGCGGCGCACGGGATCCTCGAACCCGCTCGGTGATCCGTCACGCATGGCGTCGAGCACGCGGCGTCTCAATTCATCGCGAGGCTCGGCCTGACCGGGAATCACGACCCGTTGACCTTCTGACGAACGGTCGCCGCTGCCCCCACCTCCGCCGCTCTGCTCTTGTTGTTGCTGTTGTTGCCGCTCGAGCTCTTCGCGAAGCTCGGTCAGGCGGCGGGCCGCTTCCTGTTGTTCGGTGCTCGCGCCGACCGTGTCGCCACGTTGCAGCGCGCGTTGGGCGCCCTCCATCCGCGACCTCGCTTCGGCCATCGCTTCGGCGCCCTCGGGGTAGAGCGGCGCGTCGTCCGGGCTCGCCGCGAACGCTTCTTCGAGCGCTCGGCTCGCTTCGTCGACCTCGCGTTGACGCTCTTGGTCCTGGGTCGCTTCCGCGCGGCCAGCCGCATCGACGTGCGTGTCGAGCTCGGGGATCGCGCGGTTCACGGCATCCCGAAGCGCGGTCATGTCGCGGCTCGCGTCGCGTGCTTGTTGCGCCGCGGCGCGCGTGCGGCCGCCGTGTCCCGGGAACATTAAGGCCGAAAGCTCGAGATCGCGCGCGAGCGCCTCGACCTCTTGTTGCGCTCGCTGTGACATCACGTTCGCTTCGCCGAGGTCACCGCTCTTGAGCGAGTCGATCACGTCGCGGAGCCGTTGGCGGGCGTTGTCGAGCGCCTCGCGATCGTAGGGACCGAGGGGAGCGCGCGGGATCGCCGCGACCGCTCTCTCCGTACGCTGTGCTTCGCGTCGCAGCGCGGTGGCGTCGACCGAATCCGTGACGCCTTCCAGCGCGCTCCGCGCAGCGTTCCGGCGACGTTCCTCGCTTCGCTGACTGAGCAACCGTTGCTCGGACTCGATCCCGGAGAGGCGCTCCATCGCTTCTGCCATCGCGCGTTCTCGCGGACCAAAGCGCGCCCCCGCGAACCCGGCGTCGGCCTCTTCAAACGCGCGCGAGAGACGACTGATGCGTCGCTCCAGTTCGTCGAGCTGGCGGGACGCTTCGTCGAGGTCTCCGCGAAGGAGCGCCTCGCGGAGCTCATTGACCGCGTCCGGAGAGAGGGTCGACTCCAGGTCTTGGGGGTTGAGGAACTCAGAGGGCACGTCGGTCTGCATGTCCGACAGACGCGCGGACAGCTCGGAGAGGCGGCGCTCGGCGCGGGCGATGGCGCGCATCAAGGCTTCGCGGGCTTCAGCGCTCCCGGCACGCCGGAGCTCCGCGAGCAACGAGGTCATCTCGCGGCGGAGGCTCTCGAGCTCACGCGCGATCGCGGCCGCGTCATCGATCCGCGCGGCGCCGAGCGCGTCGTGTAGCGCGAGCGAGAGGTCCTCATGGATCCCGACCAGTCGGCTGTCGACGTCTCTGCGCTGATCGATCGGCGGGGCGGCGCGGCCATGAAGTCGAGCTTCGACCTGCTGAGCGCGCTTCAGTCGCGTCGCGTGGTGAACGACTTTGGTGTCCGGGCTCTCTTGGTCGAGGTAAACGCTGAGCACTTCGTCGAGTCTCAGGAAGCTCGCGGAGAGCGTCTCGTAGCGCGCTTGCGTCGGGCCTCCCGGATCGCTCGGGATCGGTGTCTCGAGCCGATCCGCGAGCGCTCCCAAAGAACGGTCGAGGATCCGTTCGAGCGCACCCAGTTCTTGTTCCCGGCGGGTCGCGTCAGAAGCGATCGTCAGCACACGGGTCACAGACCGTCCGACCTGCGCTTCTCCGGTCGCGCGGTTCGCGTCTCGCGCGACCACCGTCAGCAACACGCGGTCACCTGGCTCGGCGCCGAGCTCTCCCGCGCGGACGAGGGTCTCGCCGGCGGCTTCCAGAGCGGGGACACCGTAGTCGCCCAGCGGTCGCTCATCCTCGGTTCCAGATCCAAACGAGACCGCGAGGTGCGCGCTGACGACGCCGTGGTCGTCGCGGGCAACGAACGAGAGCGGGACGACCTCAAAGAGCTCGATCGTGGCGTCTTCTTGGGGCGTGAGCAGCTCGACCTCCGGCGGTGTGTCGACCTCGACTTCGAGAACACGACGCTCGCGGTCCAACAGCTCGCCGCGCGTGGTGGCGAGGCGAAGCTGGATGACAGTGCTCTCGCTCGCGGTCGCCGATCCGGTCCACTCTTCTTCGCGCTGAGCCAGTAGGTGCTCGGTCTCGCCGACCAGCAAGACCGCGCGCTCGGCTTCCACCCGGGTCGTGAGGGTAAAGCGCAGCACCGCGCCTTGCGCGACGGTGATCCGCTGCGGGTTGGTCAGGGTCTCGGGGTCACGGTTGAGATAGGCGGGGGAGGTGACGTGCACGCGAAACGAAGACACGAGGTCCGCACGGGGCTCGACCGTCGCGCGGGTGGACAGAGAGAAGGCTCCAGCGCGAACGCGTCCCGTCAGTTGCGTGATCACCAGCGCCGCCAACACCGTCGCCAAAAACACGAGGGCCGGGCGTCGCGGTTGAAAGGGCAATAGCTCCTTCGGCGAGAACGCGCTGAGGCGCTTTGCGACCTGTGCCCGATGCGCCGCGACCAGAGGTTCGTTCCGGTCCTCGAGTTCGATCGCGGATCGAAGAGGGGAGACCAACGTCGGCGCGGCGCCGTGAATGAGGTCCGCGCTCTTGGCGCGCGACAGTCGCCGAACGGGGAGGAGCGCGGCGAAGAACGCAGAGGTTCCCGTGAGCGCGACGATGGCCCAGGCCACGGCGCGTACCTGGGGCGAGGTGACCGGTCCGACGGAGGTCGCCGCGGCGAGGAACGCGATGAGCGACGTGACCGCGGCCGCCGCGACGCCTTTCACGAGGCATCCCACGAGGTAGCGCGCACGCACCTGATCGAGGTGCCTCTGAAGCGGATCCCGCGCGCGACTCTTCGCTGGAGCGCGCTCGTTCAACGGGGCGGTGGCCACGCGACGACTGTAGTCCCAGGTGCCGCGTGGGGCGACACCTTCGCTCACGATCGGTCAGCGATTTTCCAGCGCTGTGCGCGACGCTCACGAACCTGCGCGTTTCTGCCCGGGTGAGGACTCGGGCGTTACGGAAGGTCGACGAATTCCGGTGTAAAGCGTAGTCTGGCGCCGAAATGCCAAACCCGCAGAAGGATCCCACCCCGGTGCACGCCGATCTCGCGCTCGCGGTGTACCTCGAGTCCGTCGCGGAGGGACGTCGCGTTCTCTGGATCGGTGACTCGTCGACGGGCGGACCGCGGCGCATCGAGAAGGTCGCGGAGTCCCTCGATGTCCGCGATACCCGAAAGAGCCGCAAGCGGCGACGGGGGACGGTTAGCTATCGGGGCGGACCGCTTGAGGTCGCACCGGCGACCATCGATCTGGTTGTCGTCCCTGATGTCGCGGTCCTCGACGAGCCGAGCGCGCGTCTCGCAGAGCTCGCCTCCGGGATCGGAGAAGACGGTCTCCTGGTCGTCGGCACCGCCGCCGATGACGCGGGGTACGATCTACTTCGAAACGAACTGTCGGCATCGTTCGGTGCGTTTCGCTTGCTCGGCCAAGGACCGTTCGCGGCGCACGCGATCGCAGACTTTCAAGCGGATGACCCGGACGTCTTGGTCGACGGCACGCTGCTCCTCGATGGTGGCGACATCGAGCGCTATCTGGCGGTCGCCGGTGGCACCCGCATCGCGCTCGAAGACTTCAGCGTCATCCAGGTCCCCGCGCTCAGCGGCTCGGGCAATGGTGAGGTGGTCGAGGCGCTGGAGCGCTCCATCGCGTCACGTACCCGTGAGGTCGAAGCCCTTCGTGAAGAGCTGACCCGCGCCAGTGATCGCTTGTCCGCCGCGCAGACGCGTCTCCGAACGCGTGAAGGTGAGCTGGCCGCCTCTCGTTCCTTTGGCGAGAACGAGGTCAAGGCCGAGCTGACGCGCTACGAGCAGATCCTCAAGAGCCGAGGCCAGCTTGTCTCTTCTCTTCAGAGCGAGGTCGACCGTCGCGGCGTGTTGGTCCGGGATTTGGTGGAAGAGCTTCGTACCGTGCGGGCGTCTGGGCCCAGCGCTTCCACCGGACCGAGCCCGAGCGACGTCGCTCAGTTCGAGGCGCTGAACCAGCGCGTCGTCGACAGCTCTGCTGCGCTCAACGCATCGCGCGAAGAGATCGCGGCCCTATCGCAACAGGTCGCGGATCTGAGCCAAGCCGTCGCCGAGGCGACCGACGAAGTGAGCGCCAAGGACGCGGCGATCGAGCACCTCCGGCAGGAGCTCGATGAACACCTCGCGAGGCAGGAGCCCGCGGTGATGCCGACGATGCTCCCGGCCCCGAACGCGGTGCCTGAGCCTTTCCTTCGCGAGGCGTCCGCGGCGCCGGAGGAAATCGCCCCCGAAGAGGTGTCGGCTCTCGCCGAGAGCGAACGTCGCCTTTCGTCTCGCGTGGGGGAACTGTCGGGTCAGCTCGTGGCGGCGCAAGACCTCGTCGACAATGCAGAACACGAGCGCGACCGAGCTCGTGCGGAGTCGCTGAAGCTGACCGCTCAGCTGTCGACAGTCGAGACGCAGATCGAAGGCCTTAAGATGGGCTACGAGACGCGCATCGCGATGATGCGCGGAGACCTCCCGACGCTCTCTGGGACGGACGAGTCGGTGTCGCGCGAACTGGGCGCGCTCGAGGACGAGTTGACCGGGCTTCATGGTGAGGTCGCGGGTCTACGGATGCGCCTGAACGAGCGAGAGACGGCGCTCGCGAACCACGCGACCAAGGCTGGCGGCGCAGAAAACAATGAGTTCGCGACGCTCTTGGAGAGCGAGTCCCGCCGACGAGAGGACGTGGAGACCCGCGCCCGCGAGCTCTCCGCGCTGATCGCGACCCGTGACGCCTTGATCACCCGTCTTCAGATGGACCTGGTGGAAGAAGAGCGCGTCGGGCGCGGCTACGAGGAAGAGGTCACCCGTCTCCGAGGTGAAGTCTCCTCGCTTCGGGATGCGCTGACGAGCGCCTCACAGGAGGTCGACGAGAAGCGCGCCGCAGACGAGCGCATCGCGGCGTTATCGCTCGCGATCGACAACGCGAACGCGCGCGCGACTGACGCCGTCGAGGAGCTTGAGCGTCTGAAGACCACGCGCTCGAAGGAGATCGAGTCGCTGGAAGAGGCGCGTTCCGCGAACGCCCACGCACAGTCGCGGTTGGCGGCGCTCGAGACCGAGCTCGACGAAGCGCGCGCGGTCGCGGCGCGGCTCCCCGATCTTGAGGCTCAGGTTCGCCGGGCCGCGAACCGTGGCGAGGCTGAACGAGGTCAGGCGGGGGCGCTCGAGGAGTACCTCCGCGACGCTCGCGCGCGGATCGCGTTGCTCGAGACCGAGCGTGACCGGTCGCTCTCCTCTCTTCGTGAGTCGCGCGCGATTCTGCAGATGGCGCTTCATGACGATGAGCTCGAGGTCGTCTCGACCGAGATTACGTCGGTGGGCACCGAAGCCCCGCCGCTCGATACGGAAGAAGAACGCCTCGAGATGCTCGAGCGCCGCGCGCGCGATCACGCGACCGTCGTCCGCTCGCTTGAGAAGCAGCTCCGGGAACGTGGGGATCGGATCCGCGCGCTTGAGCGTCGGTTAGCTGGCGCGACCGCGGTGAGCGATGAGCACTTGATTCAGCAAGAGCTCCTCGAGCTGGAAGAGCGCATCGCGCGGCTCAACGAGGAGCTGAACCACGAGCGCGACTCGCGGCAGAAGCTGGAGCGCGCAGCAGAGGCATCGCGTCCGGCGCTCGGCGGTGAGCTTCAGCGCCTGACGGGCGTGATTCAGGATCGCGACCGCGAGCTGGAAGCAGAGCGTCACCGCGGCGCGGGGCTCTCCCGGGACGTGCAAGGCCTGCGCGGCGTGTGCGCCCAGGCGCGACGTGATCTTGAAGAGCTGATCGCGGCCGCGACCGCGGCGGGGGACGCCTCCACGGCGGAGCGTCTCGGCGCAGTGTTGAGCTCGCTCAGCGACGCGTAAGCGGGCGCGAGCGCGGATGAGCAAGCAGAGCACCATCCCCGTCGGGCGCGTGATCGCCGGTAAGTATCGCGTGGAGTCTTTCCTCGCGGAGGGCGGCATGGGCGCGGTGTACGAAGCGACGCACCTCCGGCTCGATCGACCGGTCGCGCTCAAGCTCTTGCATCAGCGACACACGAATCGACGGGACTCCGTCGAGCGCTTCTCACGTGAAGCGCGCAAGGCCGCGTCCCTTGTTCATCCTGGCATCGTCGACGTGCGCGACTACGGCGAAGACGAGACCTACGGGCCGTACCTAGAGATGGAGCTGCTCCGCGGGTGCAGCCTCGCGGACGTCATCGGGCACGGCCTCGTTCCGATCGGTGTCGGCGCGCTCATCATGTATGAACTGGTCGAGGCGCTCGTCGTCGCGCACGCTCAGAACATCGTTCACCGTGACCTCAAGCCGGCCAACGTCTTTTTGGCGCTCGAGCCTGGAGGAGGCGCGCGGGTTAAGATCTTGGACTTCGGGATCGCAAAAGCGGTGCGCGAAGGGCTCACGGAGAGCACGCGGCGCTCGCTGAGCGAGACGCTGACGCAGACGGGTGTGATCATGGGGACGCTCCACTACATGAGCCCGGAACAGCTGACGGACTTTCGCGATGTCGATCATCGCGCGGACATTTATGCGGTGGGCGCGACCTGCTTTGAGATGTTTACCGGTCGCCGCGTCGTCGACAACGGTGCGCCGATCGACGCGATCAATCGCGTCATCCAGGGGCAGACCTTGCGGCACATCTCGGAGACGCGTCCGGACGCTCCTGTGAGCCTCGACGCGATCATCGCTCAGGCCTTGGCGCCCAACAAGGTCCACCGGTTCGCGGAGGCGCAGGAGCTGCTGGTGGCGCTCTCTCCTTTCGTGACCGCGGCGGCCCGCCCGCGACTGGCGGACGTCGTGAACGCCGCGATGAAAGGCGAGCGCTCCACGCACTTGTCGACGACTGACGAGAGCACCCGCGTACAGATGCGTGAGCCTGTTGCGCGGCCGTCCGAGAGCGCGCCGCCAGTCACGCGAACGACGTTCTGGCCGCGGTCGAAGAGGCAGTTCGCGGGCCTCGCGCTGGCGGCGCTCTTGGTCGCGTTCGTCTCCGCGGTGCTCGTCACGTTGCTGATGAGCTAGCGGAGCTGAGCTCGCGGATGAGGGAGGCTCTACTCACACGTCTCCGCGGGCATCTCGGAGATCCAGCGGCGTAAGAGCGCGACGCCGGTGTCGTGGGTGAGCGAACGTCCGAGGAGCGGCATCATCGCGCCGACCTCGGTCGTCTGTACGCGGAACAAGAGGATGGACTCGTCGGGGGAACCCGGGACGATGTCGTGGTCGAGCCCGCCCGTGCCGGCCCCAGCGCTCCCCGGACGCTTGCAGATGCCTAGGTTGAACGGGTCGTCGTTGTCCCAGTTCAAGAAGAGCTGGCTCGTGATGCCTTGAACGCCGGCGGGGTTGTGGCAGTGAGCGCAGTTGACGTCGAGATAGTCACGCGCCGCGCGCTGCGCTTCGTCCTCACTCAGGGCCGCGACGCCGCGCGCTTCGACGCTCGCGAAGTCGACGGCGGGCGTGATGCTCGACAGGTCCGCTGGCGCGCCGGTGAGGAGGCCTTCGCGCGCGAGCCGGGTGAGCTGATTCTCGGCGCCGTCCGGGTACATGAACTCCCGATGCAGATCGCGCGCGCGCGGCCCGATCGGCGTGATGAAGGTCTCATCGTCGTCGTCTTTGCGTTCGTGGCACGACTGACACTGGTTGCGCTGCGGGACCAAGTAGTTGGAGGTCTGCGCCGCGCCGCGTGGGTCCGTGAACGTGATCGTGAGCACGTCGCCGGAGGGCTTGAGCTCGGCGTCGGTCTGCGCGTCGTTCCAGCGGTAGGGCCACGCGCGCCATCCGTCGGCGGTTCGAATGAGGACGCGGGTCTCGATGACGCGCCGGTTTAGGTTGGGCTCACGCAGGTCCTCCGCGAACGAGAAGCTCTTGATGATCGCAGAGCCGACCGGGAAATCGAAGACGTCCCGCGCGTCGTAGCGCGCGCTCGCTCCCGGCGGCACATAGATCGCGCGGTCCTTGCGCGTGTAGTCGCTGAAGAGCGGGGTGTTGAGCGCGTAGGGAACGACTCGTTCGTTGTAGACAAAGCCGTCGCCTTCCCAGCGCACCAGGTTCATCTCGGACAAGAGCATGGGGGGCGTCCCGGTCACGGGGACCGATGGCGCGAGGTCGAAGAGGGGCTCCTCACCGCAGGAGCTGAGCATGGTGGCCGCGACGAGCGAAATGAGGAGGGCGCGCTTCATGTCAGAGCTGCGGGATCGTGATCGGCGCGATCGGTCCGCCATCGAGCGTGGTGCAGTCAAAGGGCGCGAAGGGCGCGTCGGGTCGGAAGAGCGCTTCGATCAAGTTCGGCTCCAGGCTCTCCGCGCGGGCCGCGAGGCGCTCAAGATCAAGGCTCGCGAAGCTGCCGCTGTTGTCGCCGAGGCACACGTGGTTGTCGTTGCTGTTCATGGACGGATCGGTCGGGCTGAAGGCGCTCTCTCCGATCGCGTCGTAGATGATCGGGTCGACCGTTTCTTCGTTGTAGACCGCGAGGAAGAGGAGGCCGAGCTCCGGCTCGAGCATCCCGAGGTTCGCCTCGGTGCCGCCGCCGGTGTGACTGTTGTTTTTGACGACGACGTTCTCGCTTCGGTAGTTGAAGACCGTCTCGCCTTCTTGAACGAGGCCGAGGTCCTCCCACTGTCCAACCATTTCGCTGACGGGCGTCCCCCAATCGCTAGGGTCACTCGCGACGATGAGACCGCTCACGATCGCGATGTCGACGGTCGCGTTGTTCTCGTAGGTGTTGTTCTCGAAGATGACGCGACGCGAGGCCATCGCGAAGGAGCCGGTCCCGGGCGGGATCTGCGCGACGGTGCCTCCCGGCGCGAAGTTCCGCGTGTTGTTGTTGCGGATCATGTTGTCGTGGACGTAGACGTCACGGCCGGGGATCGGGTTGCCGGGGAGGTCGAAGACCACCAGGCCGCCAGTGTTGTCTTCCGCGAGGTTTCCGTAGACGTCGACGAACTGCGTGTTCTCGATCTCCAGGCCCGCGACGTTGTCGTGCACGTGGTTGTTGCGGACGACCGCGCCGATGCACTGGCCGACGTAGAGCCCCGCGTCGCTCGCGAAGGACGCGACGCTGTCTTCCACCAGGACGTTCTCGCACTTCACGGGGTAGATGCCGTACGCCCCGTTTCCGGAGTCCACGCCGGTCGACCAGGTCGTCTCGACCGCGCGGATGGTGACCGTGTCGCTGTCTTCTACCCGGAGCGCGTCTTTGGTCGCGTTGAGGATGGTGAAGCCCTCGGCGAGGAAGCGGTCGCCGACCACGTCCACGCCGTTGACCTGGGTCGTGACCCCGGAGAAGTCGAGAGTAGTCTCGCCTATGCCCTGACCGATCAACGTGACGCCGTCGGCGTTTCGGATGGTGACTTGGTTGTCGAGCGCATAGGCGCCGAGCCCGAGGACGAGCGTGGTGTTGTCCGCGAGCAGGTTGACCGCGTCGAGCAGCGCCTCCGTGTCGGAGGGGGCGATCAAGACGCACTCGCCCGTGACACCCTCACAGTTCACGTTGGGGTGCGTCGCGGAGGTGTCGGGGCCGGGGTCGTCTCCGCACGAGATGACGAGGGCAACAAGGAGGAGGGGGACAACACGGCGCATAACCCGATGGTGCCTCGAACGTCGGTCGTTTCGCTAGCGGAACTCAATCTACCGCGCCGCGAGCGTGAGTTCGCCGTGACGAGGCGTGCCCTCACGTTGGATGTGTTGCGCTTAAACGAAAACCGCCGACCCGAGAGCCGACGGTTTTCGTTTCGCGCGGAGTAGACCGCGCGGGCTGGACTAGAAGTCCATGCCGCCGTGACCGTGACCGCCGTGACCGGCGTCGGCCTTCTCTTCCTTCGGAAGCTCGGCGACGAGCGCCTCGGTGGTCAGCATGAGCGCCGCGACGGAGGCCGCGTTCTGAAGCGCCGAGCGGACAACCTTCGTCGGGTCGATGACGCCGGCCTTGATGAGGTCGGTGTACTTCTCGGTCGCGGCGTTGAAGCCGAAGCCGGCCTTGCCGTTCTTGACCTCGTTGACGACGATCGAGCCTTCGAGGCCCGCGTTCGCGGCGATCTGACGAAGCGGCTCTTCGACGGCGCGCGAGAGGATCTGGACGCCGACCTTCTGCTCGTCGTTGACCTTGATCTTCTCAACGTTGGCCTTCGCGCGGATAAGCGCGACGCCGCCACCGGGGACGATGCCCTCTTCGACGGCCGCACGGGTCGCGTGAAGCGCGTCCTCGACACGAGCCTTCTTCTCCTTCATCTCGACCTCGGTCGCGGCGCCAACCTTGACGACCGCGACGCCGCCCGCGAGCTTCGCGAGGCGCTCTTCGAGCTTCTCACGATCGTAGTCGCTGGTGGTCTCCTGGATCTGACGGCGAATGGTCGCGACGCGGCCCTCGATGTCCTTCTTGCGCTTCTTGGTCGACTTCGCGCTGAGCACGAGGGTGGTGTCGTCTTTGGTGATCTGCGCGCGGTCGGTCTGACCGAGGTCGTTGAGCGTGACGTTCTCGAGCTTGATGCCGAGGTCCTCGCTCACGACCGTGCCGCCGGTGAGGATCGCGATGTCCTCGAGCATCGCCTTACGACGATCACCGAAGCCAGGCGCCTTGACGGCCGCGACGTGAAGGGTGCCGCGGAGCTTGTTCACGACGAGCGTGGCGAGCGCCTCGCCCTCGACGTCTTCCGCGATGATGAGGAGCGGACGCTGCTGACGCGCGATCTGCTCAAGCACCGGGAGGAGGTCCTTCATGTTCGAGATCTTCTTCTCGACGATGAGGAGGTAGGCGTTCTCGAGCTCGACCTGCATCGTCTCGGTGTTCGTCGTGAAGTACGGCGAGAGGTAGCCGCGGTCGAACTGCATGCCCTCGACGATGTCGAGCTCGTCTTCAAGGCCCTTGGCCTCTTCAACGGTGATGACGCCTTCCTGGCCGACGATCTTCATCGCGTCGGCGATGATCTTGCCGATCTTCTTGTCGCCGTTCGCCGAGATGGTGCCGACCTGCGCGATCTCCTTCGGATCCTTGGTGGCCTTCGACATCGACTCAAGCTTGTCGACGATGTGGGCGACGCCCGCGTCGATGCCGCGCTTGAGCTCCATCGGGTTGTGACCCGCGGCGACCATCTTGCTTCCTTCACGGAAGATGGCCTGCGCGAGCACGGTCGCGGTGGTGGTGCCGTCGCCGGCGTTGTCCGAGGTCTTGCTCGCGACCTCGCGCACCATCTGGGCGCCCATGTTCTCGAACTTGTTCGCGAGCTCGATCTCCTTGGCGACGGTGACGCCGTCCTTGGTGACCGTCGGCGCGCCGAAGCTCTTCTCGATGACCACGTTGCGGCCCTTCGGACCGAGCGTGACCTTTACGGCGTTCGCGAGGGCGTTGACGCCAGCGAGGATCCGATCGCGGGCAGCGGTGTCGTAGATGATTTCTTTTGCAGCCATTGTCTTGCTCCTCTTCTTACTTCTCGATGATCGCGAGGATGTCGTCCTCACGAAGGATCATGTGTTCTTCGCCGCCAACCTTGACGTCGGTGCCGCCGTACTTGCCGAAGAGGACGCGCTGGCCCTTCTTGACGGAGGGCTTCACGAGCTCGCCGTTGTCGAGACGCTTGCCGGCGCCGACCGCGACAACCTTGCCCTCGGCCTGCTTCTCTTTCGCGGTGTCGGGGATGAAGATTCCCCCCGCGGTCTTTTCTTCTGATTTGACGCGCTTCACGAGAACGCGATCGCCAAGTGGCTTGATCTTCATGTGGCTTTTCCTTGTTCGTATTCGGGGCCCGCATGAGCAGGCCGAAACTGCTTTGTTAGCACTCGCGGTTTGAGAGTGCTGATAGCGCGCAGAACCTAATCCCGCTGAACTCGGAGTCAATGCGCCCATTTTTACCGCGTGAGTACCCTCACTAATTTTAGTGATTTCGAGGGGTTGTCGGGTTTTTGAATTCAGTAGTCAGTTGCTGGCACTCCATGGGAAGGACTGCCATCGCCTCTAGGCGTGAGGGGTATGTCCCTCGATGGGGGTGACTAATTGTTTGGCCGCGGAGAGAACTCACACTTACACTGAGGGCATCCACCCAACGACGAGGAAACGATGATCGAACCGTGTGGCGACCTGAAGGGATATTTCGAGGACCGCTTGGACCGAGCGCTTGGCCAGCTCCAGCTGAGCCCGATTCCGGAGACCCGCGTATACCTTCTCGACCTTCTCTCGACGCGCGCGCTCGCAGGCCAGACGACGATGGAAGAGACGCTCGTGGATCGCTTGGCGGGCGCCATGGCGGCCAACGATCCGAAGGAGCGTTTTCGACGCTATCGCGACACTGGGGATTCCGCGCTCTACACCTCTGGGTTCTTCGGCGAGCATCTCGACGGTCGCGGCTTGAGCCGTGACTACGTCAAGGCAATGGGAGGTCGCGCGTACCTCGCGGCGGCTGAGCTTTCTGGATCGTCGCGCCACATGTACGGCGAGCTGGCGCATGGTTTTGAACAGTTCGCGCGCGCGATCGACGAGGTCCGCGAAGCGACCACCATGCGCACGCCCCAAGACATCGTGAAGCTCTACGATCGCTGGCGGAAGACTCGTTCGCCGAAGATCGCAGAGCGTCTTCGATCAGAAGGCGTCTTCCCGCAAGACAACCTCTTCCGGCTTCACTGACGATGTCGGCAGCGCTCGCGACGATTCAACGTGAGCTCGAGCGCCTCAATGACGTTGAGGCCCCGCCGGTGTCGGACTTCTTGTTGAGCGTGGAGCAAGCGCACGCGCTCTATCCCGGCGCGGTCACGCGCAAAGAAACGTTGCTCGTGGGCGAGCGTGACGGAGAGCTCGACATCGGTCTTTACCTCGATGACGACGTACTCACTGCGCTCGATGAAGAGGATTGGCTCGGGGATGCGTTCCCGGCGTTCTGTCTCGCGGCAGAAGGGGTGAGTCACTTCCTCTACTTGGTCTTCCGTGCCCGTCATGGTGACAAGCTCACGCAGCTCGAGCTCGAGCTGCAGGCAGAGGTCGACAAGTTCGCGCTACCGCTCCTCGCTTCCACGTTTCCAGGCCGCCCGCATCCGATCTCGGGTTTCGGCGTCGGTCTCATTCAAGAACGGGTCGCGATGAGCCGTTCACTGCGGCGTCGCCTCTTCGACGAGGTCGAGTTCTTGGACGCGAAGACGACCGAGGAGGGCGTGCGGTATCGCGACGCGAATCGTTTCGCGGCGCGCTACTCCGCGAACTTGGAGACATGTCTCGAACGCGAAGGGTTCACCGGGTTGGTGCGTGAGCTCCGCCGCTTCTTTCGCGCGGGCTCCGGCGGCAAGGTCGCGCGCACGTACTAGGCCAAGGTCGCGCGCACGCACTAGGCGTTGTCGGACGGAACGAAAAGAGCCCGCGGTGAAGCGGGCTCACGTCGATTCGCAAGTCGGCATCCGCAAGGCGCGGACCCGCTTACTTGATCTCAGCGTTCTTCGTCTCGATGATGAACTCTTCGACGGCCTCGCGGACGGGGCGACCGAAGTAGACCTTCTTGTCGGCGATCTCCCGGAGCGCCGTGACGGCCTCGCGGTTCTTACTCGCGACGAGCGCCGGAGCGCCCTTCATCAGCTGACGCGCGCGCTTAGACGCAAGCACGACCAGGGCGAATCGGTTCTCTTCGTGCTCAAGGCAATCTTCAACGGTAACGCGCGCCATGGAATCTCCGGGTGTGGCCTAGGTGGCCGGAAGGGTGCGGGAAGCTAGCAAAGAGCGGCCCGTGGAGCAAGCAAGCGCCGTGTCGAGCGAGAAACACGCATCGCGTTCTCCCGAGCGCTTTTGTCCGCCCAAAGTGTGGGTCCGGTCCATGGCCTAAGTGTTGGGTCTCGTTTGCCTTTACGCGGCGACGTGGTGCCGATAATCTTTTTCGGGGGACGCCCCACACCATGGCCGCCAAGATCATCATCATTGGGCCCGACGGGCGGCAAGAGCGAGAGCTCTACGCGCACAACACCCTCGGGAGGCACCCCAACAACACACATCAGGTCCTCGACCGGATCGTGTCGAAAGAGCACTGCCACATCGACTTGGTGAATGGGCAGTATGTTCTGCGTGACCTGGGTTCACTCAACGGGACCTACATCAACGGCGAGCGCGTTTCCGAAAAGGCGCTCGGCCACGGGGACGAGATCACGCTCGGCTCCACGCGGGTCGTGTTTCAGGCCGCGCCGTCGGCCCAGGCCTCGCCACCGCCACCGCAGCAGCACCCCGCCGGGCCGCCACCGCGCCAGCAACAAGCGGTCGGTGCGCCGCCGGCACCGATCCCTCAGCAAAACCCGCTCCTGCAATCCAAGGTGACGATCGCTCCCGGGATGGTCGAGAGCCACATTCGCACCAAGCTCGCGCCGCTCATGGAGCAGAGCTTCTTGCCCGAGCGGCTCATCCAGGACAACGACACGATCCGCCGCGACTACGAGAAGCTCCGCGCGACCTATGAGGTGACGCAGGCGATCAGCGTGAAGCTTGAGGTCGAAGACCTGCTCGCGAAGATTCTCGATGTCGCGTTCCAGCTCTTGCCCGCGGATCGCGGCGTGGTTCTGCTCTACGATGAGGACAAGGAGCTGAGTCCGCGTTGTGTTCGCACGAAGCGGCCTCAAGCGGTTGGCGAAGAGCTCGTGATCTCGACGACCATCCTGGACGAGGTTCTGCGCGACAAGGCGGCGGTGCTCAGCAGTGACGCGAGCGTCGACTCCCGTTTTCAGGGCGCGCACTCGATCATCATGCAGGGCATTCGTTCCTCGATGGCGGTGCCGCTGCTCCACGACAGCGAGGTCTTCGGCATCATGATGCTCGACTCGCAGATCGCGGCGAACGCCTTCACCGAGAAGGATCTGCAGCTCTTCCAGACGGTCGCGAACCAGGCCGCGGTCGCGATCCAAAACAGCCTCTACGCGAAGAAGCTGGAGCACGAAGCGGTCACGCGAGAACGCTTTCAACGTCTCCTCTCGCCTGCCATCGCGGAGCAGGTGATCGCGGGCAAGGTCGAGGTCGAGAAGGGCGGACAGCTCCGCGAGACCACGATGCTCTTCAGCGACATCCGCGGGTTCACCGCGATGAGCGAGGAAGCACAGCCGAGCGACATCGTCGACATGCTCAACGAGTACTTCGAGCTGATGGTCGAGATCATTTTCCAGTACGAAGGAACGCTCGACAAGTTCGTCGGTGACGAGATCATGGCGCTCTTCGGGGCACCCGTGGCGCACGAGGATGACCCCATCCGCGCCGTTCGCACGGCGATCGAGATGATGCGGGTTCTCGCCCAGTTCAACGAAGCACGCGAAAAGGATGGCTGGCCGCCGCTCGCCATTGGTATCGGTATCAACACCGGCGAGGTCGTCGCGGGCTACCTGGGTAGCAGCAAAGCGCTTGAGTACACCGTCATCGGCGACGCGGTGAACGTCGGCGCGCGGCTCTGCTCAGTCGCGAAGGCGGGGCAGGTCCTGATCAGCCGCGGGACCTACGAACGCGTGAAGGACTACTTCGAGGTGGTCGAGCTCCCCAAAGCACAGGTGAAGGGCAAGGCGCTCGCGCTCGAGATCTTCAACGTGCTGGGCGAAAAAGAAGACGCGCTCGTGTGGGACGAGTTCACGAGGCCAAACTGATCTAAGGGTCTTGACTGATCTAAGGGTCTTGAGAGAGCGCGGAGCCCACCCCAAGCCCGCGGCGCTCGCCGAGCTTCACAAGAGCATCATCAGACGCTCTTCGTCGCTCCCGTAAGTCGAGGCTTACTCGCGGATCGCGAACGGCATCGCGGGGTCGCCGAAGAGCGTGAGGAAGGGCGCGAGGTCCTCTCGAGTTCTCGCCTCGTAGCGTTTGTAGCCCGCCGCGACGGCGTCACCGAGCCGGTCGCCGCTCGCGGAGAGGAAGCCGCGGGTGAGCTCTTGGCCGTCGGCGTGACTCGCGAGGCCTGAGGTCGCCCAGACCGCCGCCGCGCCTCCGTGACGCGTCGTCCAGACTTCCGCGAGGCTCTGGAACGTGGGGACGCCGCCGCGCCCGATCCAGCAGGTCGGCGCGATGACGACCGCGGCGTCGTTGAAGTGAAGGTCCTCCACGTTGCGCGTCGAGATGAGGCCTTCGCCCGTCATGCGATCCATGCCGCCGTGTCCAGCGTAAACGAGCACGCTCGCGCCGTCGTTGACCGCGTCCGCCAGCGCCTCCTGCGCTTGCGCGACGGTGACCGAATCGCTGAGCGCGATCAGCTCGCCGTCTAGCGGAAGGGCGCCAAGGTCGCGCGCGAAGTCTCCCGCGCGGTCGCTGTTGTCGGCGATACGCACGCTCTGGCGTGGACCGCTCTCGTACGCGCGAGCGAGGTTGCGAAGCGCGGCGCTCGCGTCAGCTTCGTCGCGTACGGGAAGGCGACCGACGGTCATCTCGCCGGGCGCGAGGGATGCGTCCGAGATCAAGACGCCGCGCGGGGTGCTGACCAAGACCGAGGGGAGGAGCGGGGCTCCCGCGCCGAGATGTCCGCGGACGTCGACGTGGGCGTCGCCGAGCAGCAGCGCGTATCTCGCCCCCGCCTTCGCGGCTTCTCGTAGGTAGAAGCGAAGGGCGTCGGGGTGGTGTTCTCCGTGCATGTATCGCGCGTAGAGATCCTCGGCGACCGCGACCTCGCTGTTCAGTCCGCTCGCCTCATGAAGCGCGACGACCTCCAGAGCGGCTTCGGCGAGGATCCGCGGCGCGATCACGACCGCGTCGAGCGACCGGGCTGGCTCGTGCGGTAAACCGCCACGATGAGTCTCTGCGCGCTCTGGGGTCCCGCTCAGCGCCACGTAGCGGTGCCCTCGTTCCACGCGAATCGCGACCTCGCCGTCGCCGAACGCCATCCGCTCGGTGTCCTCCTCGATGATCCACAGCGGGCCGTCGCCGGTCAGCGTGACGCGCTCGTCTCGCTCCGCGGTGAACTGAACCTGCTCGCCGTCTTCAAGCGCCGCCGGGGACGCGAAGCGCAGCGTGGCGTGATCGAAGAAGGCGCTCGACGAGGTGTCCGCGAGTCGCAACGTGACCGAGACGTCGCGCGACGTGAGCGTCAGCGGGACCTCGCTCGAGGCGCGCTCGTTCGCGGGGATCTCGATCGTTCCCACCGCCTCGCCGTCGTGCTCGACGATCAACGAGACGCGCTCGCTCACCGCTTGGGCCGTGATGATCACGGAGGCCGGGCCCTCGGCGCGCGGCGCGGTGATCCGAAAGGTCGTCTCCGGCGCGCCGCGGTGAAGCGCAGCGCCGCGGAAGATGTCGAGGTCCGTCGCGGGCAGGACCGTCAGCGGGACGCGGTTGTCTTCGTGGACGCGCTCGCTGAACACGACGCTCGGGTCGCGCGGCGTGACCTGAGCGATCCGTCGCGCGCCACGACAGCGTCCCTCGGTGACTTGGTAGACCGCGAACGGAAGCTGCGGGTCGTCGGGTCCTTGTCCGAAGAAGACGAGGTCGTCGCCCGACCACATGTGCGGAACCTGCTCGCCACGTCGACGGATGCAGACGCGTCCGCGGCGGGCGCCCGGGGGCGCGGCGACAGCGACAAAGCCGTCATGGTCGACGCGAACCTCAAGCGTGCCTGTGTCGGGCTCGAGCGCCTTCTCCCGGATGGAGAGCCGCGCGGTGCGGAAGACATCCGCGAGGGGAAGACCGCGCGAGGTGCGACCCATCTCGGGAAGCTCAGCGTCGAGGACGCGCGTGCGGGCGTGCTGCGGGAGCCCGAGCTGCGGCAGGCCGTGGTCGCGCGTGTCGAGCGCCGGACGCGCCGGGATCTCCACCTCGAAGGGACCGTAGCGCTTGAAGCCGAGACGCTCGCGTTCCACGACGAAGTAGGTCCTCGTCTGCTCGGGAACCGCGGCGCGGTCGAACACGCGATACTCCGCGCCGAGCCCGCTCTCGAGATCGGCGGCGAGCATCTCTTGGTGAAGCGGGCCGCTCATGTCGTCGGCGGCGTAGAGGTAGAAGCCGAGCGTGCCCATTTCCACGGAGGTCGCGAAGTGAACCGTCACGGCCCCGCGCGTATCCGTGGTCGCGTGGACAGACTCGATGACGGCCTCGGTCAGCGCGCTCGCGTGAAACGCGTCGCTGCACGCGAACGTCGAGATCCGTTCCCCTCGGCTGCTTCGCTCTCGGTCGAGGACACGGTCTTCGTCGATGACGTATCCCACCGTCGCGCCTCCGACGCCGCAGTTGCGGACCCAGCCGCCGTCGTTGCTCTCGTGTGTGACCTTGTACCCAACCGCGAGCGGAGCGTCGCCGAGTCCGGTGAGGTCGACGTCCGTGCAGCCCTCATCCCAGCCCTCCGAGGTGCTGAAGAACGTGTCGCAAGTGACGCCGGCACCTTCGTCGTCGCGAAACCGAAAAACTTCGTCTTCGATCGCGAAGTAGCAAACGCGTTCTGGCTCGGTGACGGCACAGGTCTCGTCTTCGCTCTGCTCAAGCGCGAGCTCCACGGATGACGTACCGAGCGATTGCGTTGCCGTTGTGAGCCAAGGACAAGCCGGGTCCGAACTGGGATCGGGGAGACCACCGTTGTTGTCGGACTGAATCTGGGCAAGGAACCCCGGGGTGGACGAGTAGGTGTTGAGGAAGCTGGAGCTCTGCCAACCCGTCGCGGTCGGTCCCTGAACGTCTTTGACGTCCTGGCAGACCACCTCGAAAGGAGTCCCGTTGAGATCACAGCCACCGGGCGTCGCCGCGACGTAGTTCACGGTCATCGCGATGTGCGGACCGTCGTGGGAACTGGGCTCGACACAGGCAACATCGAACCCCGTGGCGGAGGTCCCGAAGAGGCGGGTGTGACAGGGGTCGCCACCGCTGCGGTTCGGGATGATGAACACCGCAGGGGGGATGGCGAACGCGGTCTGGAAGTTGATGGTGGTGGGACTCCCTCCAAACGTGGAGTTCACGGTCGCCGTTCCCATCTCAAGCTCACACGCAGCGGTGATGGAGGGGTGAGACCACACCAAAATGGTGACAAGAACCAGAGCGAGTTTTGTGTCCACGCTGTAAAGATATGTTGTGAACGGCACTGTGTCATTTGGGGGACGACACGGTTTGGGGAGAACTCACCCAAAAGACTCAATGGTCTCACGCATTTGCGAGAGATTCGAAAGTCGAAAATTTCGTACTTCGGATGAGGTGATCTAGACCCGATCCATGGTTTTCTCACGCACCACACTCGTGGCATTGCTGGCGGTTGAACGCGCAAAAGCGACGGGTGTGTTTGAGGTTGTTGGGGAGGACGCGACGCTCCGTTTGACGATCGAACGCGGCGCTCCTGTGTTCGCGTCGTTCTCTGGGGAGGAGAGCGCGGCGTACTCCATCGGCGAGGTGCTCATCGCGCGTGAGGCGATTAACGTCGTTGCCTACGCGAAGGCGCTTCAGCAGAACCCACCCGTTGCGCCGATCGGCACGTGGCTCGTCGAGTCGGGGTCCACGTCGCGACGCAAGTTGAACGCGGCTCTCGCGGAGCAGATGATCGCGCGGGTCGCGAAGGGGTTGAGCCTCGTGAACGCGCGGACGGAGTTTCTTGAAGGGCGACGCGCGACGCAGCTCGACACGGTCGACGGCATCACGATCGCGGATCTCCTGGTGTCAGCGGTGCGTCGCGTCGCCCCCAACGACACGCTCGCGAAGGCGCCGCGCCGCCTCGCGATCACGCGGGTCGGTCGAGAGCTGGTCAAGCAACTCACGATGGGCGAAGAGGCGCGTCAGGTGGTGTCGCTTCTCACGCGCGCGCCGATGGAGCGCGATGTCTTGCGCGCCTCGATCAGTCAGCCGGAGACCAAGCAAATGATCGGCGCGCTGATCACCGTCGGCGCGATCGGAAGCGCCACGACCGCGCCGTACCGGTTGCTTCTCCGGAAGCATCGCGAAGTCGAAAAGAGCGCAGCGCCGCAGGTGCTCTTGGAACTCCCTCGCGCGGCCGACCGCAACCAGGCTCGCCGCGCGCTCCGGCGGTTCGCGAAGGAGCTGCACCCGGACCGCTTCTCAGAGCACGATGAAGCGGTACGGCAAACCTCACGCGAGGTGATGCGCGCGTTGGTTGACGCGGAGGCGCGCTGGGACGCGTAGCGGACAACGCAAAAGGCCGACCCGGAATGGGTCGGCCTTTGTCATGCTTTGGTGACGGAGGTCAGCCGCCCGCAGGTAACCACCACTGGTCTTCGTTCGGGGGAGGCTCATCGCCGCCGCCTTCGCCGCCTTCGCCGCCTTCGCTGCCTTCGCTGCCTTCGCCGCCTTCGCTGCCTTCGCCGCCTTCAGCGTTTTGGCCTTGGAGCCACCACGGGCTGCCTTCGCCGCCTTCGCCGCCTTCGCCGCCTTCGCCGCCTTCGCCGCCTTGCCCGCCTTCGCCGGCTTGACCGCCTTCGCCGCCTTCGCCGCCTTCGCCGCCTTGACCGCCTTGACCGCTTTCAGCCACCTGACCTCCTTGGCCGGGGCCCTCGCTGGCTTGACGAACCTCCCACCAAGGGCGGCTCATCGCGCCTTCTTGTTCTGCGGCGCGCGACATGGAGAGCGCCCACCACACATTCGGAAGGGCAGGGTCTCCGGACTCTTGCGTCGCGACAGGCTGCGTCCCGAGTCGGACGGTGACCGCACCGCGCTGACGTCGTGATCGGAACTTCGGAAACTCGATCGCCGCGACCTTCGGGGACATGCAGGCGATGAACTCGTCGGTGTTCGGTGCGAACGTGAAGTCTCGCGCGTTGCCGGCGCCTTCGATGATGAACGTGACGCGGATCTGCGCGAGGCGCGGGTTTCGGCCGAGCTCCTCGTTCATGCAAACGCGCAGCTCTTCGGCGTGCTCGGCGAACGTTTGGTTGACCTGCTGCTGAGACAAGACGAGCGGACGCGCCGCTTCTTCCTGCCGGGCCGCTTCCGCTGCGGCGCGCTCAGCCGCTTCGACCTCTGCTCGCTCTGCGGCTTCCGCGTTGGCGACCTCTTGCTCAAAGAACCCGTTCATCGCTTCGCCAAGGGGCGCGGTCGTCGAGGCGTCCGCGATGAGACCCTGCAGGAGCTCGCGTCCATCCGTGCCGCCGTTTTCAAAGATGCCCTGCGCCGCGATCGTGATCGCTTCGGGCTTCTCCGTGAAGGTCGAGTCCGCGTGATAGAGCACGACGAAGTCGCGCAGCGCCGGGATGACCTCTTCGCCGCCGAGGACGACCACCGCACGCGTCACGAGCGGGAGCACGTCGATGGGGGTCTCGTGATCGAGCATGTGCCGAACCAGTCCGGTGACCGCGCTGCGCTCTTCATTTTGAATGAGCGAGGGAACGATGAGCGACAGCGGCGGAGACTCGGTCTCGTCCAGGTAGTCGTAGCGCTGGTCGAGCGCGGAGACGAGGAAGCTCTGCCCAGACGTTCGCGCTTGAAGCGCGGTGCTGATCGTCTCGCGGAGCGCGCCTGGAGTGGACCGCTGCGCGTAAAGGTCGAGCAGGTCACGCGTGATCTCGGGATCGTCCATGCCGGCGAGCTGCTGGATCGCGTACGCCCTGGCCGGGACCAATCGGTTATCGAGGTCGCCCGCGACCTCCTGGAGCGAAGTGCGCAGGCTACGCGCTTCGCCAGGGTCACCGCCTCCGCCGAACCCGTCGACCTCAAGCGCGACCGAAGCGAACTCGGCCTCGACGCCCCCAACCCAGCGGTCGTTCCCGGTCGCGACGTCGAGGAGGTTCATCTTCCCGCGTTCGCCAACTGTGAAGAGCCCCGACGGGAGCACCCGCGCGTTGATGATGTCTTGGTCGACAATGCGAACCCATTGAAGCTCCTGGGCGGCGTTGAACGCGAAGACGTAGCGGTAGTAGACGTAGTAGAGCCGGTCGGTCTCCGGTGTGATCATCTCCCCGCCTGCGCTCGGCGCGAAGTACGTCCGGATGCGACCACGGGCGGAGCGAGTGCCGGGTGCCGGGATGAAGCCATCGTCCCAGACCGCCGGTTCACGTGGCGCGTCTTGAAGAACGGGTTCCATGTGCGTCTGCTCGGTCCGCGAACCGAAGTGCGACTTGGTGTCGAAACGGTAGACGCGCTTGTCGCCGTAGTACAGACCGGTCGGGTCGCTGAAGACCCAGGAGATGACGTCGTCGGTCGAGCGGATTCGAGCGCGCTCGACGCCGTCGGTGACGTTGAGGATGGCGATGTTCTGCCGGTCCCACGGAACGAACACGAACGGTCCGCGCGTCGTCGGATGCCCGAGCACACCCGCGATTTCGCGCTGCCAGACCAAAAGCCCGGACCGCGCGTTGACGGCGATAACGCGCCCGATTCGCGTCGCGCCACCGGACGCGCCGATGCTCAATACGTAGAAGATCGTGCCGCCCGAGCGCGAGGTGCCGACGTGGGCGAGGCTGTCGACGGGCTTGCGCCAGAGCGGGTTTCCGGACGCCGCGTCGAGCGCGACGACCTCTTCACGCGTACTGGTGACGACGACGTCGCCGAGGATCTCGGGACGCGTCATCGCGGCGAGGGGGGTGCGCCAAAGCTCGGCGCCGCCCGTCACGTCCAGACCGACCACTGCGCGGTCATCACCGTGGGTCGTCGCGACCGCGAGCACTCGCTCTCCGCCGCGTGGTTCGGCGGCGGGAAGGGAAGCGTTGATCTCCGCGACCGCGTCTTCCTGGTTATCCGGAAAGCGCGTGTCGAAGGCCGGCGTGTAGCCGTAGGTGAGGCAACCGGGGAGAACGGACGCCAGCGCGACCGCGAAGAGAGCGGCGCGGCCGTGTGTGATGAACGGGTTCACTTCGCACCTCCAATCGTCTGACCTTGGTTGCCCTCGGGGATGCGCCGAATCGTCTCTTCCACGCGCTGCTTGAGCTCGCTTCGGTTGCGGTCGCTGAAGGTGCGGAGGTAGGCGCTGAGGAACTCGCGAACGGTGCCGCCCGCGACCTCGCCGAGACGGTCCACAATGGTGAGCTTCGCCTCTTCACTGATGTCATCGCGGCGCAGGTATTGGTCGTAGCCCGAGAGAACCACGCCAAGCGAACGCTGGCCGAGGTAGCCGCTGAATCGCTCGATGCTTTCCTCGTTCCCGAGCTTGCCGATCGCGATCGCGGACTCGATGACGCCGCGATCAAAAGCGCGGAAGAGAATGTCGATGGCATCGGTCGCGCCGATGTTCCCGAGCGCGAGGGCCACAGCCCCACGTACGGAGCGATCACTGTCGCGAAGTCCACGCTGCAGGAGCGCGCTGACCCGGTCGTCTTCGATCGCGGCGAGCGCGGCGTAGGCACGTCGTCTCGCGGAGACGCGGCGGTGGGTCGTGAACTCGGTCAGCACCTCGACGCTCTCGACACGTGCGAGCCCGCGGAGGGCTTCAAGCGCGCGGTTCGTAATGGCGTCGTTGCGTCCTGAGTGAAGCAGGTCCGCCAAGTGCGGGATGACGTCGCGGTGGTCGATGACCACGAGCAGATCGATCGCCTCTCTGACTTCGTCGGGGTTCGCGCTGTTCAGCTTCGGGGCGATCGTGGGGAGATCACGAAGCGTCACGCGGGGAGCCTGGGCAGCCGCGCGGGCGCGCCGTCGCTGTGCGCTGCCTGGACTGGCCACGCTCAGGACAAGTCCCGTCAGGAGAATAAGAAGGAACGTCTTCTGCATCACGTCTCGGCTTTACCAGAGCGCGCGGGAGCCGGACAAGGCGCGCGTCTGCATGGTAGAAGCACGCGGTGCTCCGCACGTTCGCATCCACCCGCGCTGGCGTGATCGGCCTCGCCCTGTCCGCGCTCGTGGTCGGCGGCGTCTTCGTGAAAGATTCCGTCTTCGTCGGCGAAGATCGCGTCTCCTCGTTTCGGGGGGCGATCGCCGCGGAAGGGCTGGCTCTTGTCGGCGCTCCGGTGTTCGTCGACCCGCCTTCCGCTGTGTCGTCTGGACTCGTCCTGTTCACCGCGGAGCGGGCAGAGGACGACCAAGCGCTCTCAGACCTCTACGCCGCGTACGTGAAGATGCGCGGAGACACAGCGGTTTTCGCCTTGTCACGCCTCAGCAACTTGAGCCGAACGTCTGGCGCCGCGGAGACCCAACTGATCCGCGCAGGCGATGTGGCGGCCTACGTCTCGCAAGTAGATGGCCAAACCGACGCCGTGACCGTTGTTCAGCTAAGCGGGGAGCCCGCTTCGGTCACCGCGGACTGGCCACGGCGCGCCAAGGTCCAGAACGCCATCACGAATTTCCAAGAGACCGGGCGTTCGGTCGGCTTTGGTCGGCTTCGGGTCGCGCTCGACCCGCCTGCCACGGACGTGACGCTTTCCGCAGAAGAGCTGGGCAGCGAGGTGCAGCTCTTCGTCGAGCTGGACGGAGAGCGGCTCATGGTTGACCCACGAACGGGAGAGAGCGAGAGCCCGCGGCTGGTCGCCCAGCCAAGCGAGAAGGGCCAGCCGGGCAAGATCACCTGGGTGGTCGACTCGGTTCGAAATCTGTCTTTTGTGGGTCCGGAGCCGATCGCCTGGCTCGAGCATCGGGTCTTTACCGCCAAGGACTGGGCGCAGCGCCAGTGGTACGCAGCGATCGGACGCACGGAGACCGAGACGGTTGCGGAGGTCGCCGATGAGCTGGGAATCGACGAGAACGCGACCGAAGAGCAGACGCTCCGCCGAGCGGAACTGAGCGCGACCGATCCGGAGATCGGTTGGCCGCCCGCACGACTGACGCCGATCATCCCGAGGCCCGTCGAAGGCGAGGGTGAGTGGAACGCGGTGGTCGACGATCCCTTTCTCTCGCAATACCCCAACGCGCCGCCTCCGTTCGCGACCACGTTCCTGCAGGTCGATCCCGATCGCCCCTGGACACGCGTCTACGTCGTGGTGTGGGACGCACGCCAGGTTCAGCTACGCGTCATGACCGGCACCCGCGAACCGGAGAGCGCGACCGGCGCCACAGGTCGCGGCCGCGTGCCGAGAGACCAAAACTTCAAGCGTCTCATCGGTGCGTTCAATGGTGGGTTCCAGTCGCTTCACGGCGAGTTCGGAATGATGAGCGAGGGGCGCGTCTATCTCCCACCGAAGCCGTGGGCGGCGACCGTTGCGGTATTCGAAGATGGACACGTCGGCATGGGTTCGTGGTCCGATCCGCCAGAAGGCGTGCGGCACTTTCGGGAAGGCTGGGCGCTGCGCCAGATCCCCGACGAGATGGTCGAGATGCGTCAGAACCTGACGAGCGTGGTGGAGGGCGAGCTCTGGAACCCATGGCGTCGCTGGTGGTGGGGCGCCGCGCCAGCAGACGCGGACGAGCAGGTCTACATCGATCGCTCCGGCCTGTGTCTGACACGCGAAGGCTTCTTCGCTTACTTCTGGGGCAAATCGATGGGCGCCGAGGAGCTTGGGAAAGCGATGATCGCGGCGCGCTGTGTTCGCGGCATGCACCTCGACATGAACCAGCGCCACACGGCGTTCGAGTTCTACAACGTGCGTGACGCCGACCGCCCGTTCCCATCGCTTGGGCGACGACGTCATCGTTCGGAGTTTGAGCTTCGCGTACCCAATAGTCGTCGACGCTTCATCGCCCGCGGTCGCTTGCTCGCGAAGAGCATGTCGCCCATGCGGATGCCCCGTTACATCCAGACCGACCCGCGCGACTTTTTCTATCTCACGCAGAAGCCTTTGCTTCCCGGGCCCAACCTTCCGCTCGCCGGTGCGCAGGCGGCTCCCGTCGATGGGGAGGGGGAGGCGCGTGCGGCCGAGATCGTTCCCGAGACCCGTGAGCTCGGCGAGGACGGTCGCTTTGATTCACGCGGACTGCCCAACAACGGGTGGCCACACACGTTTGCGCGCACGTGGCTGGCAGGCGAGGGCGACGATGAGAGCGGTCGCGCGTGGCTTGTGCGGATCGATCCGCGGCGGGCGGCGTTTGATGGGCCCGCGCCGAACGGCGAAGCGGAACGTCCGAGAGCGCTCGCGTGGTGGAGCGGGGCACAGCGTACCGGGGAGCTCGCGCTCTACTCCGAGCACGTGCTGATCGAAGATCGCTTCGCGGTGGGCGCGCCGCCCGAAGACGCGAAGGTCGTGCTCTATGGATCTCGCCTCGCCGACGTTCCCGATGCGCCTGCAGCCGTTGGTGTCGATGGCGATGGCTTCATCGTGTACGCGGAGCGCGGCGCCCAAGACAGCACTTCGCTTCGCGAGCGACTGCAGCGCGCAGGAGTGGATGATGCGCTCGCGCTCGGCGACACGCGCTTGGTCTTTCAGCTCGACGACGACACAACCATTGGTCCTGACGCCTACGAGCGCGAACTCTCGGAGCGCGACGCGATCGCGATCCGGATCGATGAACGCGAAGAGACCGAGGTGCTCTTTCCAAACGTCGAGCCGCGCCCGTACATGTACTGGGGGATCATGCAGGACACGCGGGTGCGCTACTTCCGTGACCCAGACCGGCCGCGCCGTTTCGCGACTCCACAAGACGCTGCCCCTTAGGCATCGGTTCTCCCAGACCACGGGTTTTGGACATCAGTCCAAGGATTCCTGGCGCAGCCCGTCCAACCACTCACCAACGCGAATTCGCGGATGCGTCTGCGCCCGCGACGCGGTGGAGATCGGCTGTCGGTTGAAAAGGTTTACGATTTCAAACTCTTGCGACTCTGTTGGTCCTTTTGACCACAAGCGCTTCACGTCCTATTGTCCCGCGAATGTCTTCGGGCGAGGTCACCTCATGCCCAAAGCTGGGAGCCTAAGGTCGTGAAGAAGCCGATTCCATTCGGAAAATACCTCCTCCTCGAGCGTGTGAACGTCGGAGGAATGGCCGAAGTCTTCAAAGGGAAGGCGTTTGGCGTGGAGGGGTTTGAGCGCCTCGTCGCGGTGAAGCGGATCCTTCCGAGCATCGCGGAGGACCAAGAGTTCATCACGATGTTCATCGACGAGGCGAAAATCGCGGTGCAGCTGACGCACGCGAACATCGCTCAGATCTTCGATCTCGGTAAGGAGAGCGAGAGCTACTTCATTGCGATGGAGTATGTGCACGGCAAGGACCTGCGCGCGATCTTCGACCGTGTCCGCAAGCGCGGCGAAACCGTGCCCGTCCCGATGGCCTGCTACGGCATCATGAAGGTCTGCGAAGGCCTCGACTACGCGCACAACAAGCGCGACTCGTCAGGCCGCGACCTTCATCTCGTGCATCGCGACGTCTCTCCGCAGAACGTCCTCATCTCGTACGACGGCGAGATCAAGCTCATCGACTTCGGCATCGCGAAAGCGGCCAACAAAGCAGGAAAGACGCAGGCGGGCATCCTCAAGGGGAAGTTCGGCTACATGTCGCCCGAGCAGGTCCGCGGCCTCCCGCTGGATCGCCGAAGCGACATTTTCGCGGTCGGCATCGTGCTCTACGAGCTCCTCACGGGAGAGCGACTCTTCGTTGGCGAGAGTGACTTCTCGACGCTGGAGAAGGTGCGGAACGTCGACATCATGCCGCCGTCCACCTACAACCGGCGCATCCCCGAAGAGCTTGAGCAGATCGTGCTCAAGGCGCTCGCGAAGGACGTGGAGGATCGCTACCAGACGGCGATGGATCTGCACGACGACCTGCAGTCGTTCATGTACACGAGCGGGAACTTCTTCGCGCGCAAGGACCTCAGCGGCTACATGCGCAAGTCCTTCTCGGACGAGATCGCGCGGGAGACCGCGCGCGACGAGGAGTACCGCAAGCTTCAGGCGCCGCGTTCGGGCCTCGAAGCGTTCGACGACATTCCCTCGCGAACCGCTCCTCCCCAGCCTCCGCAGCAACAGCCTCCGCAGCAACAGGTCGCCGCGAACATGTCGCAGCAGCCGTTGAAGTCGACGATGATGGGGATGGGCAGCATGGGGCCGCCGCCGCCCCCCGCGCCGCGGACGCAAGCGCCGCCACCGCCGCTTCCGCCCCCTTCCTCGAACGCGCCTCAGCTCGACATGGACTGGGACGAAGACGAGTTGGCGACGGCGATCTACGACAAGCCCGACTCCATTGAGGCCGCGTTCCCGCCGGTCTCCAGCGCGGCGCCACAGACCCTTACCGGGCCATCGATCGCGACCGCCGCAAAGGTCGGAATGCCGCGCGTCGGAGCCAGCTCGAACACTGGTGGTGGTGCACCGTCGCCGTTTGGACAAGCCGCCTCCGGAGCGCCGTCTCCCATCGCTCCCTCTTCGTCTTCGTCGGGTCTTCCTTCGCCCTTTGGACCGCAGTCCGGCGCCCCGGTCGCGCCGCGTACGGAGCCAACCGCGGTCACGCGCACACATGAAAAGAAGACACCGAGCCGGCTGCTCCCGATCTTCCTCGCGGCCGCTGGCGTATTGCTCCTCCTTGGGCTCGGCGCCTACTTCCTCTTCTTCTCGGACCCAGATCCGGGAAGCGTGCAGCTCGCCACGATCCCGCCTGACGTTGTTGTGCTGGTCGATGGTCAGCCGCTCGCCGCGACCACGAGTCCATTCGTCGTGCCGTCGCTCGCGGCGGAAGCACCACACACCATCGAGGTTCGCAAAGCGGGCTTCCGAAGCTGGCGACACGAGTTCACGTTGAGCGATGGCGAGTCACTCGCGCTCCCGACCGTGGAGCTCGTCTCGGAGGCGCCGGCGGTCGCCGTGGGGGGTCTGAACTTCACCACCACACCGGCGGGGGCCCGCGTGTTCATCGACAACCGCGAGGTCGGGACGACGCCGATCGCGCTCACCGACGTGCCGGTCGGCACTCACGAAATGCGGGTCGAGCAGCCGGGCAAGCGCGCCTACACGCAGACCATCCAGGTCGCCGAAGGTGCTCCCCAGACCGTGCCGCAGGTCACGCTTCAACCCGCGTCAGTCAGCATCCGCTTCTCGTCGGAGCCACGCGGCGCGACCGTCTCCTTGTTGCGCGGTAGCGAACGTCGTCAGCTCGGACGCGCTCCGCTGACCAGCACCATCGACCTCACCGGCGGGAACTGGACCGTCGAGATGGTGAGCGACGGGTACGAGACCCACACCGCGCCGCTCGTCGTGCGCTACGACGATGCCGCGCCAACAGTCGCCGCGACCTTGTCACGAAGCGCGGAGGCAGAGCCCGTCGCGGTCGCGAGCCGCTCAAAGCAGCGCCGCACCCGGCCTCGCCAGCGCGTTCGCCAACGTAACCCGTCCGGAGGCGGCTCGACCAACTCCACCGGCCCCTCCGAGGTCGCCGTGATGGGCGGACCGGGTCGCCTCCGCATCAACAGCCGGCCTTGGTCGCAGGTGAGCGTGGATGGCCAGAACATCGGCACCACGCCGCAGATGAACATCTCGCTTTCCTCCGGACGTCACCGCGTCACGTTGGTGAACCCTGAGTTCAACATCCGGAAGACCATCACGGTCAATATCCGACCTGGCGAGACGACCACCCGCATCGTCAACCTCACCGACTAGCTGAAGACACAAAGCTGACTGAGCCGCTCTTCACTTGGGAGTTCGGCTCAGTCGTAGGTAGAGTGCGCGCGCACTGACCTCGACCTGATCCCTGCAATTGCACGCCACACCTCCCGTGAACTTCGAGTCCCCCACGCGATGCGGCGCGCGGGATGTGAGGCGCTGAGTGTCTCGCTCAAGGCGTAGCCAAACGCTCGACCAGGTCGCGCTCGTGATCGGTGCGCTGGTCTTCTTGGGCCACGTCGTCTTTTGGCTCTCGTTGCCGCTCCCGCCGACGATGGACACGGCCCATCACGTCACTACGGCGGCGACCCTGAACGCCGACCTGGACAGTCCGCTCCGGGCGTTCATGGAGATCAACCCGACGTTTCACCCGTACCAAATCACTCAGCGCGGGATCGCGAGCGTGGCGACCGTCACCACTCCGCTACGCGCCGCGATGTGGTTCTACGTCCTGACGTTCTTCCTGACCGGGCTGGGCTTCAGCCTCATGCTCTACGAGTGGACCCGGGGCCATCCCGAGCGCGCCTCCACCTCGGTCATCCTCGCGCTCGGCTTCGCGCTCTCGACGCTCTTCTCGTGGAACAGCGTCGCGATGCACGGCTTCCTCTCCAACACGCTCGCCTTCGCGCTCCTGCCCTTTCAAGCGGCCGCCGCGATCGCGTGGGTGCGTCGCGGACGTCCACGCGACTCGGTGGGAGTGGTCGCGTGGGGCACGCTGGCGACCTTCTTCCATCCAGCGGTCGCTCCCTTCGTGGTCGCGATCGCGGGCGCCCCCACGCTCACGACGCGACATCGACGACTGCTTCACAGCGTCATGATGGCGGCGCTCACGATCAGCCTGACGGTCTTGGTCATTCGGCTCTTCTCTGGAGACGCGGTCGGACGCCGGGTGCGCGCGGTCTGGGAGACCCGGCTGCTCTCGGCGCAGGTTCGTGAGGCGGTGCTCGGCCCCTCGCAGAACAGTTGGTTCCCCCGCGCGCTCATCGGGATCACGGCGATCGCCGGATCGGTGATCTGGCTGCGCCGAAAGCGACCCACCACGCGACAGCTGCTCTTCTTCTCGTTGCTCGCGCTCATGGTGTTGGCGGGGCTCGCGTCGCCAACCTACGCGACCGCACCCGTCATCTGGGCGGTTCGCGAGCGCGCCTTGACCTTCTCTTTGATGGTCGCGCTCATCACCTGCGCGGTCGCCGCCTCGGCCACGGCGAGCACGCGCGCGCTTCTCGCGGTCTCGCTCCTCTCCGGGCTCCTCCTGAGCGTCGTCGACACCCGCTTGTTCGTGGAAGAGAGCGAGGGGTTCCTCGAGCTCATGGAGATGGCGGAACCCGGAACGCGGATGAGCTACCGACGCTGCAGTCTCGGACGCTCTGATAGCTTCGCGCAGGGAACCGCCTCGGGGTGGCGCGGCGCCGCCGTTTGGCACTCCGCGCTACGCGAAGGGAACTCAAATCAGACCTGGCACCGCCGCGGGAACCAGCACTTGCTGGTCTACGGAGCAGAAGGCGAAACCGTGGCGGCGTGCTCTTGCCGACAGACCAGTCGCGAGAGCTTGTCGCGGAACGCGGAGTATGTACTCGCGGATGTTGGGCATGACCAAGCCCAGCGAGAAGCGCTCGCAAAGGAAGCGGAGCTCCTCGCTTGTCGAAGCCATTGGTGTCTGTACGTGCTCGAGCGGCCGTAGCCGGCTAGCAGCTGCTAGGGGGCGGGCGTCCAGGTGACGTCGATGCGGAAGTTCGTGGCGGTGAAGCCGTGGACCATGATGTAGGCATCGGTGCCGCCCGGGGGCGCCGTCATGACGCATCCCTCGAAAGCGTTTCCGGCGTACGGGCGACAGTCGAAGACGCGGAAGTTGGGGGCACCGCCAAAGCGAACATAGAGGTCGGCATCTCCGCTGCCGCTCATGTCGACCGTGAACTCGGAACCGCCGCGAATGCGAATCGGCTGGTAGTTGATGAGCTGCCCGGTACCGAGCGACGCGCTCGCGCTCCCGGTTCGCGTGGGCTCAGGAACGGGTTCAGGCATCGGCTCGGGTTCAGGCTCGGGGTCCGGCATCGGCTCGGGGTCCGGCATCGGCTCGGGCTCCGGCTCGGGCTCCGGCTCGGGCTCCGGCTCGGGCTCCGGCTCAGGCTCCGGCTCGGGCAGCCCGTCGACTGGGGCGTCCACGTCGATCCCGGTCAGGTCACGAACAAAACCAGAGAAGCTCGCCACGCGCGCGTACATGCCCGGGACACCTCGGCGCGCGCAGCCGGATCCCCAGCTCACGACACCCGCCAACCACTTGTTCCCGTCGGGGCCATCGACGACCAACGGTCCGCCGCTGTCTCCTTGGCACGAGTCACGTCCGCCGCTCGCGAAGCCGGCCGCGAGCTGGTCGCTGGTCAACCCACCGTAGACTCGTTGTGCGTCGCTTAACGAGACGATGGGGAGCTCGACCGCTTGGAGGTCTCGGGCGAGCGAGCCGCCTTCACGCGTTGTTCCCCAACCGCTCACCATCGCCATCACGCCGGGCGATGTGAACCCGGCCGCCTCGAACTCGGGGGTCATGACCCGGATCGCGCGCGCTCGTACGCCATCAAGCGTGAGCGGGGCGCTGAGCTGAAGCAGCGCGAAGTCCTTGCCGCGCTCTGGCGTCACGTAGCCCGCCGCGATGCGTCCGCCCGCGAGCGTGCGCTGCTGGCCCGCGCCGTTTATCTGGCCGGTCCCGGCGACCACGGTGACGTTGCGCCCACCGTCGTCCACGCAGTGCGCGGCCGTGATGATCCACTCCGCGGAGATGATCGTCCCGCCGCAGAAGTGCGACCCGAAGCGCCGGAGTGAAACCTGCCAGGGAGCGCTCTCGATCGCCGTCGTCGTCCCGCCGACAATCGGGAGGTCGATGGTCTCGAACGGCGCGTTCTCATCGGCGATGCAGCCAACGGTCAGGAGCGCAAAGAGCATCAAGGCGATCAGGTGTCTTCGGCTTCTCTTCATCGGATCCTCCTCGCGTTAACTCACTTGGTGTTCGTTTACGCACACCTACGGTAAGGGTGACGAGAGAGGACTATCAACCAATACTTTGATTATTGCCCGATTTGTAAGCGTCCGGAATCACAGGGTGAACGTGGAATTCGCTGCAAAAATGCGTTGATCTCAACGAAACGACTGGCTGTGTTTGTGTGCTCTCGCGGGACGAAGAAGCGCTTTTGCGCAGCTTTCGTACACTGAACGACGCGGGGGCGAGTCTATTCTGCAGCCGCGAGTCGCTCGGCGATCGCCTCACGCAACGCTGGAGCGGCGGACTCTTCGGCGACCTCTTCGAGCTCCTTTACTGAAACGGGATCGATCGCGACGCGACAAAGCGCGGCGACCCGCTCAGGAACGGGAGCGCTTGGGTCCTTGGTGATCGCGATCGGCGAAACGCGACGCTCCCGATAACCAGATGATGCGTATCTCTGTTCCGGCTCCGCGCGAACTGCGTGGCCGACCGCGTTTCGAATCCACTTCGCGAGCGTCGCTCCTTCACCAAACGAGCGCACGCGTGAGCTCATGTCCACGCTCGGATCCAGTCGGCCAAGTGTAACCGTCTTTCCCGAGTGCAGCCGCAAGAGCGTGACGCCCCCGAGCTCTTCCGCGGAGTGGATCTCGCTCCACGCGTAGAACGTCGGCTCGCTCTTTCCGACCGAGCGCGAGAGCCCGTCGCGTGCCAGTCGAACGACGACCCGACGAACAGGCCACCCGAAGAGCGGGACCGACGCGAGCCAGACCGTCACCGCGCGAGAGGTAGACCCGCCCTCGTCAACGTCGAGCTCCCAAAGCGACTTCGCGACCCGCGCCCGTGCATCTGGCTGAAGCCGCTGGTACCAGCTCGCGTGCTTCGCCTGCCGTGAGAACCACCGCTCGACACGCTCGCGGTCTCTCTCGTCCAGCCAAAGACCGAGGTCGTCACGTTCTTCTTGGTGGGTGACGCGGTGTTGCGCGATGCGCGCTCCAAAGACGTTACGGACCTCAAGCGCGCTGCGCGTGAGCGCGACCGCTCGCGGGAGCTTCCAAAACGGGAAGAACAACACCGCGACAAGAACGAAAGCGAACGAGAGGTGGAAAGCAAGACCAGCTCCAGAACCCATTCGTACGCCCTCATCAACGAACGCGAAGACGCCGGCCAGGCATAACAGTGCGTTCATCCACGCCTGTGTCATCAGCGGTTTGGCGATGTCTCGTGCCCGAACCGTGACTTTGAGATCTCTCTCGCCCATTCGACCAACGATACGTGGACCCGGACGGACCTCCAAGACGCAACCTGTTGCGCGAACCTTGGGGGGGCACGAGGAGTCTTAGTCAGCGATCACGCAGCGCGAGTCGACACACGCTGCGCTCCGCGGAGGGATCGGCTCGCATCGCGCGCACGGTTCCGCGCGCATCTCTTCGGTGCACACCACGGCGTTGAACTCGTCGCGCACGTCCGTGCGGATCGCGACGAACACACTCTCGCACTCACAGCAGCCGTCGATCGCTACCTCGCACTCACTGTCTTCGCTGCACGCGGTGTAGGCCAAGTCGTCGATTCGCAGCGCTTCGCAGCTGTTCTCCACGCAGGCGGCGCGGAAGGGCGAGCGCGCGGATGGGCAGAGCAGCTCTGGGCACTCGATGTCGGAGCACATTTCTTCGTAATCAGGAAGTGAGCGCGGGGCGACTGAGATCATCTCGGTCACGCCGCAGCCGAAGCAACAGTCGGCGGGCTGAAGCGAGCAGTCGGACGCGCGGACACACTCGCTCAGCGCTCCCTCGCACAATGGGTCCGGAGTGCACTCGCGCGACGTTCCCTCTGGACACGCGCGACCGCAGTCGCTCGACGGGACCTCTTCACAGCACGGTCCGATGTAACAAGGTGGCGGCGTGGGAGGAGCGCAGCTGCCCTCGATCGTGCCGGCGGGACAGGCACCGCTACAGGCTCGTTCCACCTCCACACAACACGCCGGCTCGAAACACGAGACCATCTCGCAGTCGGAGGTGTCCGTTCCCGCGTCTGCGGTGTCCGTGTCGTCGTCGCCGCACGCGGTCCACATCAAACACATCGCGAGAAGCGCAGTGTGCCAACCCAAGCCAGTTCGATTCATGTTGCATGCCAAAATGCAAAATGGATGCCGCGATGTTGTTGAGAGTTACTCCGCGATGTTCACGAAGTAGCCGGGCGTCCCGTCATCATCCCACGGCTCTTCCTGATCGGAAACGTCAACCTCGGCGCCGAGCTCGCTCAGGAGCTCGATCCCGTCCGGCGTCAAGAAGCTCTGCGACACATCGAGGTCGGTGATCCGTTCGAGCGCGCCTTTGCTTGCGACGAGGATCCGCGCGCCCTCATCGGTCAGCGTTCCCTGCGAGAGGTTCAGCGAGGTGACCGTTTTCAAAATCGGGGCGGCGACGAGCATGCGCACAAGGTCGTCGGTAAACATGGCGTTCTCGAGACCGAGCGTGCGCAGCTGCGTGAGGTCTGTTCGCTGGAGCAGCGGCGCGAGGTCGTCGAGCGTGCAGTCGCCTCCGTACTCTGGATCTCCGACGTAGACCTCAAGGTGCTCGATCGCAGGGATCGCCGCCTCGGCGATGCTCGCACCGTTCGCGCGAGTGAGACCGCCGGTGACGATGACAGCGCGCTTCAGCGCAGGCGCCACGATGTCGCCAAGCGTAAAGCTCCCGCTCTCCATCTCGAACTCGCGCAGAGAGGTCACGCGCCAGAGCGGCTCCACGTTTCCGACCGTGTGCCAACTGATCTGATCGACGTTGTCGCCGAGCGTGATCTTTTGCGTGGTCTCGGGAGCGCGCCGGCTGAGGAGTTCGATGATGTCTTGAAGATCTCCTTCCGTCGGGTCGCCGTTGGACTGAAATGCAAACTCGACCACGAACTGTCCCGAGCGGTGCGCGAGTACGAGGTCGAGGATCTCGGCAACGCTCTGGGTGATCGGTTCGCGGCAGTGGATGTTCGCGCTCAGCCGGACGCGATGAATGAACCCGTTGCGCCAAAGGAACGCTTCGCGACGCGTCTCCTTCCAGCGGGAGGCCTGCGCGGCGGTCCGGAGACTTGAGTAACCGTCGGAGTCGTCTTGCGTTCGTTGGTGCGGAGCGAGCGGGCCAAGCAGGACCCCTTCGTGTCGCTTCAAGTACTGCGCGGCTTCTTCCGCGTTTCCGCTCTGCTGCAGCCGGATGAGCTCGCCGCGCGGATCACCTTGTTCCGTGAGGAGGTCCGCGAGCACCGTGAAGGCGTGCGCGTTGTTCGGGTCGGCGATGACCGCCGCGCGGAGCTCCTCGTCACGCATACCGAAGTCTAACGTGACGGGAGCGCCTGGGGCGACGTTCGGTTTGAGCGTGGTTCGAGAGAGGTGGCGTGATCCGGTGTTGAGCTGGGTTCAGCGGACCCCCCGCAGCGACTCGCCCGCTCTTTCGAATCACGCGCTAGCGACCGGGACAGACGTCGGCGGTCGGGTTGCTGGTCGCGATCACGGTCGGTGTGCCGCCGGTTCGCCACGCTTGATAGACGTCCATGAAAGCGTGGTCTTCGCCGTCAGAGCGGACCGTGACGTCATACGTGTTGGGGTCGCTGCGGAGCGTCTCGTGCTTGGCGCACGACGGCCCGTACGCGCCGGGCGCGACGCTGATCGCCGCGCCTTCCTCCGCGCTCAGCGGGAGCGTCTCGAGCGCGAGCAGCTCTCGGCGCACGGTCGTCGCGAAGGTGAGCAAGTCGCTCGGGCCGGGCTCGCCGACGCCGAAGCCGAGCTCGACGAAGCCGCTCGAGAGCAGCGAGTCCTGAAGCCCCATTCGCACGAAGAACGGCGTCGTGAGGTGATGGCGAAGAACGTGCGACGTGTCCGAGCAGACGTATTCGGCGCCGACCGCCTCATGCGAGGCGACGCAGCTCGCGTCGAGCAACGCGTCGTAGGGCGAGCGCTCATCGTTCGCGCGCGCGAAGGACTCGTAATCACAATGGCCGTGCTCGATGCAGGCGAGGCTCGCGCTGTGGTCGAGCTGTCCGAGCTCGGGAAAGAACGCGCTATCGACCAACCCGCGCACGACGGTCGGCGCGAGCTCGTCGGCGAGCCAGTCGAGGTTGTTGACGACGCCGTTGCCGCCAGCGGAAGCGCCGACGAATGCGACCTCTTCCGCGTCGCGAAGGTTCGGCATGGCGACGTCGTCGAACGTGAGCGTCGTGCCGGCGTCGGCGCGGAGCGTTCCGATGACAGCCTCGAGAATCTGGTGGCCGAGGAAGTGGATGCGGTACGGCACCGCGTCGCCACCGTTGACCGGATGCATCGCCTCGACGTCAACATCGCGCGCGCGTCCGCTCCACGCGTCCGACGAACAAAACTTCACGAACACCTGGTTCCAGTCGCCATGCGGGTTCTCGACGCGTCGCGCGAGGATCCCTTTGCCGTCGGTGGTGTCCGGGAGACCGTTGGACGTCATGGTGTTCATCCCGAAGTTGGTGTCCACGCGGCACCAGCGGTTCGCGCACTCTTGTGCCGTCTTGCAGCCGCCTCCGCCTTGGAGTTGGATCACCCAGCGGTCGGCGTGCTCAGCGCCGACATGAGGGCGGTAGTAGAACACCGCGCCCGTGCCGTCGTTGCACAACGCATCGGGATAGACGTCGAGGTCTACGTCATGGCGGACGAGCCGGACATCGTCGTTTCCGGCGGCGAGTCCGCCCGCTCCAGTTCGCCCGCAGTCGAAAACGTCGCCGACGGTCGGTGGTGCCGGGTCCAACGTGTCAGTCGCACTGTCCGGAGCGTCTTCGAGCGCGACGTCCGTTTCGGCATCGCGCGCGGCGTCCGTTCCGGCGTCGTCGAGGCCTTTGTTGTCGTTGTCGCAACCGACGAAGAGGGCGGCGTAGACGAGCAGAAGCGGAAGAGAGAATAGGGCAGAGCGTGACATCGGGTTCTCCAAAGGTGGGGGGTCATAGGAGAACGTGTGAACGCGATTCGGAGCTGCCAACTCGCGGCGCGCTCACGCCGAATACTGATGAACGTCAAAGGGTTGGGCCTCATCGCGAGAGGCCGACTCGCGCATGTCGCCGGTGTCCCTTTGGCTCCGATCCGCCGAACGAACTAGCAGGCAGGCTGCTAGGACATCTCGCGTGCTCAGCCCGCCTCGGTGAACATCTCGAGGCGGTCCGTGATCGCTTCAACGAGCGCGGGTGAGGCAGACTCGGCGGCGACCTCTCGCAGCCGCGACTTGGTGCTCGCGTCCACCCGAACGCGGCCCGCCGCCGCCACGCGTCGGTCCACCTCGGTCATCGGATCGGCCACCTCGACCCACGTCGACGCTTGCTCGCCGGCGTCGCGGTAGGTGCCCGATGCGACGGGTGACGACCCCTCTCGTGCACGCGCGAGCGCGAGGTCTCGCGCGTTGTGGATCCACTCCGCGAGACTGTCGCCGTGACCGAAGGAACGCGGGTGCCGGGCCATGTGCGGTGCGGTCGCGTGCTTGCCGAGGACCACGCGCTCCTCTCCCGTCGGCGTCTTTACAACGAGGACCAGAAGGTGCCCGTCGTGCTCCGCCCGAACGATTCGCGGGAACGGAAAGAAGCGCGTGCGCCGCGGACCGAGACGGACGGAAACGCCATCGGTGCCGATGCGCACAGAGCGCTCGCGGAGCTCTTTTTGGTAGACGAACACCAGCGCTGCCAGCAGGAGCAGGCCGAGCGAGACGAAGGTCAACGTCGAGGGCGCGGCCAACCCCGGGGCGATGGCCGTGAAGAACATCAAGAACGTGGCCAGACGCTGTACACCGGACCAATCCGGCGCTTCCAACGCGAGCTCGACCACGCACGCGGAGTCGCTCGTCTTTGTACCGCGCGCGAATCGAACATGTCGGGACTCGTCGGCCATCGACAGAGACGGTACGCCGCTCGCCGCAAGGAGCACAGGAGCAGCCGACTCCAGCTGACTCTCGGTCTCTCGTGGGGCAATCGCGTTCCTGATCCTCATCGCGAAGATGTTGTCGTGACCGAAGGAGCGCTCGGGTCCAAGGAGCACGGGGCGGGAGAGCAGCAATAAGACACGAGTCGCCTCGTCATGCCGCAACGACATCTGTATCTAGCAACATTGAACGCGAGTCTCGCTGGCGGTCCGTTCGTGAACTAGCGCGTTCGGACAGTCAGTCGAGAGGCGCCCCCGATTGCTCAGTAGGGTCCAACACGGCGCAGAGCACGCGGCCGTAGCTGTCGTAGTTGATGGCTTGCGCGACTGCGCCGGTTGTCGCGTCCACAACGCGCCGTACGCTTCCGAGCCGGTCGACGACCACGCGGAAGGTCGCGTCCGCGCGAACGATGAGGTCGGGGGCGTGCGGGCGCGTGGCTCGATATCCGATCCAGTACTACGTACTCTTCGAGGAAGAGGCGCGAGACTGGCGGGCGCCGGCGAACCGCCATCGAATCCGCCGATCTGCGCTGCTAACTCCTTGAAATCACGTTCGCGTGATGCGGGCACGAACGTTGCTGTCTTCATCGCATGGGCAATTCGCTCCGCATCGATGTTCCGGGCGCAACCGTCATGACGACGCGGCGCACTGCGGATCGGAAGTACGCATTCTCGTCGCGTCCGTACACATTCGAGGTGAGCGACGACCCGCTCTATAACGGCATCTGCCGAAACTTGAACTGCGACGGCTTCGACCACCTGCGACCCGCGTGTATGCGCGACGAAACGAGCGACTGTCGCACGAGGAAGCTCTACATGTTCGCAGATCCGGAGACGTTCACTTTCACCGCGCACGACCTCTACGGCTACGTACTCGGGCTCGCGCTGCTGAAGTTCGACGGCTCGCTCAAACGTGAGAAGGAAGCGGCGAAGCTAGCCCGGGAGAAGGTGCAAGACGTCGAAGCGTGGAACAAGACCCAAGTGTGCGGCGGCGTGTTGATGTCGAACCACCAGCACCTAATCACGTCGATGGGCTATGGGCACTCGGGTCCGTTCAAGAAGGCGCTCAACGGCGAGCTCGCCAAGTCGCTTCCGGGACTCATGCGGCGAGGCGGTGTCGAGCCCTTCGCGAGCGTTTGGGACGCGCGCAATCCGCACGACATGATCTTGGCGAACGCGGAAGCGGCGCTGAGTCGACATCTGTACTGCGTGATGAACCCGATGCTCGCAGGGATCGTTTCCAGCATCGACGAGTACCCCGGGTTTCTGATCCGCGCGAACGACTGGGGGACGACGCGCACGTTCAAGAGACCGCCGTTCTACTTCGCGGTCGACAAGCATCCCGACGTGGTGAAAGTCGAGATCGTCCCGCCGCCGGCGTTGCTCTATCGATGGGGCGGAGATCTCGAGGCGCTCAAGCGCGACGTCACGCGCAAAGAGCGCGCGTGCGAGCAGGCGCTGTCGAAGCGGGGCGGAAAGCTTGCACGCGACGCCGCGCATCTTCTTGAACTCGATCCTTGGGCGCGTCCGAACACGCCACGCGATCGAGGTGCTCTCAAAGAGCAGCGGAGCGGTGAGTATGCGTTCTTGGGCGAGCGGCCTCCCAAGGGAGAAGAAGCGCGCAAGCATCCGACGTTCCGCGCTCACGAGCAGTGCGGAAAAGAGATCGCAGAGAAGAGGTCTTCGCACGCCCGCGCGCGTCTCTTTGAACGGAAAGCGGAGCTCAACAAATGGGAGGCAGACGACACGCGTTCCTTGAGTCAGCAACGCAAGAAGCCAGATAAAGACGGCAAGCGAATGACGCTCGTCCGTGACGTCGTGTGCTTTCCATACAGCACGCACAAGAAGCGCATTGAAGACGAAGTGACGGTCGCGGACCCGCCCGAGAGCAGCCGTTTGATCCGCGCGTACCTCGATGTCGAGGGGAACTATCTGCCGTACGAAGACGAGGTGGCTCGGACAACCGAGAGCGACAGAAGCGATGCGCTCGCGTTGGCGTACGGATGGATGGAAGAGCGTATCGAGCAGAAGTGGCCCGACCAAGCGGACGACGTCGCGAGGTCGCTGCGGAACTGCGCGGATGCGCGAACGGATGACGGGAAGGAAAACGACGCGCACGTGATCACAGGTGACGCCGGTGAACACGACACGGCCGAGTTGCGCATGTCGCCGGCTTCGTCGCGGAACGTCGCGCGCAGCGACGACCTGCGTAGACCGACGCCGGTCGCAACGCCTCGCGCGCGAAGACCCGACGATTAGGTTCGTGGAGAGCGCCGACGAGGGCGATGCGCGACTTGGCAAAGTCTCAGGTCACGCATAGGTGCGTCCGCGATAAGCCGGCATTGAAGTCGCATGGTTCCGTTCGCCCGTGAGCGGAAACGCAGAACTTCGGGCTCACAAACGGTCGCTCATTCGAGCTATCCTACGGCCCGACCCACGACCAAAAGTCCGCTCCGCGCTCTTCTCTTTCTCATTAGTACTACGTACTAATCAGTAGTCAACCAACGTGCTCGAGCACGCGTCGTCCGCGGGGGTCGACTTCGTAGGTGACGCGGGTGTCGTCGGGGAGCACGACTTCGAGCACGTTGCCGACCTCGGCGTAGTCGTGACTCGTGACCTGTCGATTCGCACAACCCCTCACGGGCACACTCTAGCCGAGCGGAAGCGCGTTCGGAAAGTCAGTCGGGAGGTGTCCCCGATTGCTCAGGATGAGCTGTACTCGTGGCGTCAGTCGAGAGGTAATACCTATTAGTGCCGATCCTGTTTTAGTTCTGCGCGCGTGAGGTCTGCCCTTTTTGAGAGCGTAGTCCGTGAGGTGACGGTGGTTCCTCCTGATGTTGTGCAAAGAAAGCCACACTGATCGCAGGTCAATAGGACTTCATGCGGCGGATTGATCCGTGTTGCGAAAATGAGATAGTCTTGCTCACACCGCTGGCATAGGATCTCGGAATGGACGCTCGCAAGTGCCCAAAAAAGGTTCCGAATCCTATCCGCCATCGAGCTGACTCGATGTGGAGTAGCAGATGTGAACGCCTCGACTGCATCATGGAGAGCGATCGGGTCTGTTGCTAACGGATATTCGGCGAGTGGTAGTTCCTCAAGGAACTTGAGGCCGTAGACGACTGCTTCGGCATGCTGAGAAAGCGCCGGGGTTTGTTGGAGCCATGTCTGGACGCAACAAAGAGCTTCTGTTGCGTTAGCAGAGGACTTGACGGATGCGCTCAGAACGAGCCACGCCGTTGTTAATCGAGTGTTCGGCTTTACCATGGGTACGTCGTGATGAGGTTGCCAGCTCTGTCCGTGAAAATTCTCAGAACCGAAGTCATTCCACCACCACGGTTTCCGGATGCTTGTCCGACGATTGTGCCAACATCAACTTCCCGGAGGAAATGGCCTTCAAACGCTTCTCGTACCGGAGAGTGAACGGTTCGTGGGTCCTGGAGAATTCGAATTAGTTGATCTTGTCGAATCGTGAAAACAGATCTGTTTGCACCGATTTGCTTTCCAAAGTGTCCCTCGACAACATGGTCGAAACCGGCGGACACAGGATGGCCGGAGTTCCTTAGTGGGGTGTAGTGCTTGCTTCGGCCCCACGCCACATTGATTCTCGAGGCGACTCGCCCAGTGAGGCCGGTGGATGCTGATGAGGCGGCTGATGAAGCGGCTGATGAAGCGCCCGAGGCGGCGGACTCGCACGCTGCTGTGACCGCCTTCTTTAGAAGTTTTGCGACGGCGAGTGCTGCGACGCCGCCGACTGCGTCGCCCACAATCATCGCGCCCCAACCTTGATCACCAGGTGCTGACGAGTCTCCTGCACTGTTTGGCGCCAGGAGGATTGAGGCGGCTGCGCCGGCGAGTGCCCAGATCAGTGGGTGGTTCCCGTTGATGTCGATTGCATCAATCGGATCTCCCAAAGCGTACGCATAGATGTTCGTGTCCCCGCCCCCGAACAAAATCGGATCCTTAGCCGTCCACCGCCCGACCTCAGCGTCGTAGTCCCGCGCGCCGAAGCGAACCAACGATGTGTCCGGGTCGTAGATGCCGCCCGCGTAGCCAAACGGCTGGAAGCCCGGCGCAGAGTCTGAGAGCACGCGTCCGTAGCTGTCGTAGTCGATCGCTTGCGCGACTGCACCAGTTGTCGCGTCCACAACGCGACGCACGCTGCCGAGCCGA
>CALJDU010000076.1 GCA_938024995.1 uncultured bacterium | reverse complement strand
GAAAAAGTCGCTGGATGCGATTTGTGATGCTGCCCGTATCGCGTTCGTGTCCACTGACCGACAACAATGCCGAGTATTTTTGAGCGTCGGCGGACGACGGACGAGGTGCGAGGCCGCGCGCGAAGCGCGCCTGCGAGTTTTTCAGCGGCCTGCTAGAGCGCGGGCTGGCGCGTCGTCCCTCCCCGTGGGATACGCCCGCCGTGCGCATTGAGATCAGTGAGAGTGAAGATGGACATCGAGTGGACCGCGTCCTCGTGGCGCGTGTACCCGCGATGAGCCGCGCGATCGCGCGCGAGTTCGCCGAAGAAGGCAAGGTGCGCATCAACGGGCGCCGCGTAAAGAAGGGTACCCGTGTTCACAGCGGCGACGTCGTGACGCTGGAGGGCGCCCCGACGCCGCGCGACTTTCGACCTACCGCGAACCCGGATCTTGATCTCGTCGTCCTTCATGAGGACGAGCACGTCGTGGTCATCGACAAGCCCGCCAAGCGCGCCTGTCACCCGCTCCGAAACGACGAGACCGACACGGTCGCGAACGCGCTCGTCGCGCGATTCCCAGAGATGCAGGGCGTCGGCTACGCGGACCGTGAACCCGGCATCCTTCACCGCCTTGATCTCGACACCTCGGGCGTCCTCGTGTGCGCGCGTTCGGAGGAGGCGTTCCACGCCTTGCGGAGCGAGCTTCGCGCGGGCCGTTTCGACAAGCGCTACCTCGCGCTCTGCGAAGGCGAGGTCTCCACGCAGACGATCGATCTCCCGATCGCGAACGAGCCCGGTGACAAGTCACGCGTCCGGGCCTGTCTCGACGAACGCGATATCTCTCGACTCGGCGCCAAGCACGCGTTGACCGAGGTCTTACGCGCTGACGTCGTCATGACCGAAGCCGGCGTGCGCTCCTTGGTGTCCGTGCGTGCTCGCTTCGCGCGGCGACACCAGGTCCGCGTCCACCTCGCGACGATCGGCCACCCGCTCGTGGGCGACGAACGCTATGGCGGCCCTCCCGGCCTCGACCGACACTTCCTCCACGCCTCGACGATCATCTTCCCGCACCCGAGCGGCGGGATCCTTAAGGTGAAGTCCAAGCTCCCGTCGGAGCTCGCGGAGCTGGTCGGCGAGCTCTCCGCGGACTGATTCTCATGTCACGAGCGCGGGCTCGGGAATCAATCGATCGATCCCTGGGGCGATGACGGTCGTGATCACGTCCTGGCAGATACGCGCCGCGTCGGTTCCAGACAAGATCCCGAAGCCGGCGAGCGCTCCGGACGCGAGCTGAAGGTCAGCGCTCTCCCTCATCTCGTCGTCGAGCGCGGCCTTGAGCATGTTCGGGAGCGACGCGCGGAGCCAACCGCAGCCCTCTCGCTCCGCGCGATGCGCGAGGTACGCCCACCCGAGTCGACTGTGCTGCACTTCGTCTCGCAAGATCGCGTGAACGGTTTCGGCGACCAACGCGTCGGTCGCGTGACGCTGAATGTTCAGCAAGAGCGCCGTGCTCAGCGTCTCGGTCACGCATCCCATCGCGACCGCGCCATAGAGCGTGCGCGCTTCCGGTGAGAGCGAGGCTGGACCGAGCGCGACCCTTCGCAGCTGACGCGACACGGGCGCCCGCTCCCGATCGCTAAGGCGAGACACGACCGCGCGGCACCGGTCCGCATGGTCCAGCTCATCTCGACCCGAGCGCTCCGCGAGGGACACGAGCGCGTCCGGCGCATCGGCATCGCGCATCCCCTGCGCGAGCGAAAAGAAGAGGGTCGCCGCGAGCACCTCGGCCTGTTCACGCGCGAACCAAAAGTCTGCCGCGCGTTCGCGAAGCGAAGCGCTCGCGGCCAACGTCACCAGGACACCTGCACGCCTTCGCCGACGTTGTCGTTCTCGTCTGCGCTTGGCGCACCGCAGCCTTGCGCTTCAACGAACTCTTGCGCGCTCGCCGCGCTGCTCGTCCCCTCGGCGCTTCTGCTCGCGCTGCTCGACTCGCTCTCGCTGAGCTGCTTGTGCGCGTTGCCGGCGGTTTGCGCCGGTGGCGCGCTTGTTGAGGTGCAACCAAGCATCGCGCCCCCGAGCACCAACACCTTAAAGAGTCTCTCTACGTTCATCGCAAATTCCTGCCTTTCAGTGTGAGAACGCAGCAGGATTCAGCGCGACGCGTTTTTTCTGAGGGCGCTCAGTTCTGTGCCGCCCAGGCAGCTTCGAGGCGACGCTGGACGACCGCGTTCGCTCGAATCGCGAGCGAACGACAGTACGCGGCGATCTCTTCGCCGCTCCCGATCATCTCGGCGTAGCGACCCACGTTGTAGTAGAGCGCGCGCTGCGTTTGGGGGGTCCCGGTCGCCGCGAACGCCTCGGCACACGTGCACGGCGTCTCAGCGGCCGCGTCGTCTCCTTGGCGAATCGCGGCAAAGCACGCGTTGGAGTACGCGCTCGCGGTCGTCGCGACGTCGCAGCCCTCGGGTACCGCGACGCAGATCGCGCCGTCGGGCGCGTCGAGACACGCGGACCCGGCGTCGCAAGGCGAACTCTCATCGCATCCGCACCGACCGTCGAGACAACCGCCGCCTGGACAGTCGTAGCGGGTGACACACTCGCCGCCGGTCCTCAGGTCATTGCTCAACAACGAGACGCAGCCGTCGCAGCTCGAGAGATCGACCACGCGATCGTCACCGTTCGAGAGGTGCCGCGTCAGGAGCGCTCCGTTCGCTTCGAAATGCGGATGCGCGTTCTCCTTCACCATTGTGACCCACAAGAGGTCGTCGGCCGTCACCTTCAGGACGATGGTCTCGCGCGAGCCGATCCATGGGTCGGACGCGATGCAGGGATCGTTCTCGAAATCCGAGCAGTCGTAGCAACGGCACGAGAGCTCCCAGTCGATGATCAACAGTTCGCCCTGACGCTTCCCGGTGAGCTCCGACGTGCACGGCGTGCCGCCGTCTTCCACTCCGGTGAACGGGAGGTCGATGAAGTCGCCGTTGGGGTGGCGGACGTATTGGCTGTACTCGAGCTCGCCATCCGGATCGTCGTCCTCGTCGCCGACCACCTCCAGCTGCAGCCACGGCACGCAGCCATTCCGGTCGTCAAAGCTCTCGGCGCAGTAGCGCGACGCCGCGGACTCGGGCGCCGAGGTGACCGGGGCGACCTCCACTTCGTCCGTGAGAGCTTCGTCCGCGACGGCCTCTTCCGCGACGCGTTCAACACGTTCTGCAGAGGTCGGCGCGCTGGGCGTTCCACCGCACGCCGCGCTCACGAAGAGACTCGCGACCAACGTCAGGAGGAACCTAGGAGATGGCGACTTCAGGAGAGCGTGCATGCGCGCAGCGTAGCGCGATGATCGCGACATCAACGCGCGCGAATGAACTCGACGCGAAAGGTCACCCCTCCGCGTGTCGCGACGTGATGCAGGACCTCGGGTTCGATGATCCCGGCGGCATGCGGCCCGAGGATCCACGAACCTCGATACGCACCTTCCGTGATCACATAGAGCAAGCGCCCCTCGGTCACGACGATACGACCAAAGGTGCCCGCCTTCGTTCGGTGATCACGAAGCAAGCCCGTCGGCACGGTCGTCTCTCTGAAGGTCGGGGTCGTCTTGTACACCTCGTGCTCCGCTGGGAGCACGGGCTGGTCACAAAAGAGGCAGTCGAGCGGGGCACCCACTCGTGACGCGCGGCCCGTTTCGGTCGTGACCCACTCGCGAACCTCAAACGGCGGCTTGTGCCGAACGTGCTGTCGATGCCCACAGGCGAGCACCGCGACCCAGTGCCCCTCATCATCGCGAACAAAGCTAGCGATCGCGCGGTCCACCGGACGAGAGAAACACGCGACCAGCAGACGTAAAAGGTCTTCAAGCCAACACGGGCAAGAGGGATGAAGGGCCGGCGCGCCCGGACGTTCGCTGGCGAAGACGACCCGGCAGTAGGCGCTGCGCACGATCCGCCCGAGTTTGAATCAGTCAACTTGAGCACTCGTGGCCTACGACCGCGCGTGCGAGCTCCGCGAGGAACAAACGTGCGCGAAGTCAGTGGCGCTGAGACGTGCGACGCGAACAGCGCGGTAGCTGCGCTCGAGATCAAGCGGCAAGAGGGCAAGCGCGTGGTTTCAGGGCACACTCTGCGCGTGACCGATGACAAAGAGAACCCGCTCGCTCCTTTTCGTGACGCGATCGACGCGGTGGACACGCAGCTCCTCTCGCTCCTGAACAAGCGCGCGCAGCTCGCGGTGGAGGTCGGCGAGATCAAGCGCCGTGATCCTGGGCGCGGCAGCAAGAGCGAGCACGCGGTGTTCTACGTGCCGGACCGTGAGCGCGCGATCATCGACCAGCTGCAAGAGAAAAACAGCGGTCCCTTTCCGAGCTCCGCCTTGCGACCCGTCTTCCAAGAGATCATCAGCGCGTGCTTGAGCCTCGAGGCATCGGTCACCGTGGCCTACCTGGGACCCGAGGCGACCTTTACGCACCAAGCGGTGCGGCGACACTTCGGCACCTCCGCGCGCGCGGTTCCTTGTGGCTCCATCGGCGCGGTCTTCTCCGAGGTCACGCGCGGCCAAGCCGACTTCGGCGTGGTGCCGGTCGAGAACTCCACCGAGGGCGTCGTGAACCACACGCTCGATTCGTTTTTGGACGCCGAGCTCGCGATCCACGCCGAGATCTCCGTCAACGTCGACCACTGCTTGCTCACCCGCGATGACGTTCCCGTGAGCGAGATCGAGCGGGTCTACAGCCATCCGCAAGCGCTCGCGCAGTGCCGCGCGTGGCTCACCGCCAACCTCCCGCGCGCCACCTTGGTCGAGAGCAGCTCCACCGCGGCCGCCGCCCAAGCCGCCGCCCGAGACGCCAAGAGCGCGGCCATTGCCGCCGAGTTCGCGAGCCGGATCTATGGGCTCACGGTGGCGCGGACGAAGCTTCAGGATGTCTCCGAGAACATCACGCGCTTTCTGGTCGTGGGCGGTCCCCGGGCGAGCGGTTCACTCACGGACGACTACGCTCACGAGCGCTTCAAGACGTCGCTCGTGCTCTCGCTGCCCGATCGCCCCGGCTGTCTCCACGAGATCCTGCAACCCATCGCGCAGCGCGGGATCAACCTGACGCGCATCGAGAGCCGCCCGACGCGTCGCAAAGCCTGGGACTACGTCTTCTTCCTCGACCTCGACGGACACACCGATCACCCCGAGGTGGCCGAAGTGATCCGCGAGCTCGAGGAGATCTGCGCGCTCTGCCGGGTGCTGGGGAGCTACCGAAAAGCGGACGTGATCTAGAAGGTGCCGGAGCGAAGCGGAGCAAGCGGGTCAGCGCCGGCGGCGCGGAACAGAGAATATTAGAGGGAAGCTCTTCAATCCGAAGCCGTAAGACCGCGTATGAAGTACGCCTTCTTCCTTTTCGTTCTCCTCCTCGGCGTCATCACCGTGGGCTGTGGCGACAACCGACGCGGGCTCGGCGACGACACGGGCACAGAGCTCGACGCGGACCTGGGTGACGCGACCAGCGACACGAACGGCGCGGACGCCGGAACCGACGCGAGCGCGGACGCCGGGACCGACGCGACGGCCGACACCAGCGGTCCCGGGACTGACGCGATGACGGATACATCGCGGGACGCGCGAGAGGACGCGCCCGCCGCGGACGCGAGCAGGCCTGGGTGCGCGGCCGAAGATCTCTGCGATGGCGAAGGCGGCGACGAAGATTGCGACGGCTCGTTCGACGAAGGATGTGGCGAGTGCGCGATCTCCGAGGTCGCGTGTGTCGAGGGATGCTGCGAGGTTCCCGAGACCGAGATCGCGGAAGACGGCGACTTCGCGGACATCGACGTCGACGCGCGCGGCAATGTCTACGTGGTTTACACGTTGGTGTCCGGTGGCCCGTGGCGAACGCGACTCGCGCGCTTCGACGCGGAGACCTCACGCTGGAGCGATCAAGAACTCGGGAGCGCGCAAGGCAGCAACCGCGCGGTCGTTGAGGTGGACGACGCGGGCGACGTTCATGTGCTTCTGGCGGGACGCGACGGAGCGATCACGTACCAGCGCTCGAGCGATGGCGGCCGCACCTTCACCGCGCGACCGAACTTGCCGGGAACGCTCGGCACCGGCGGCACCATCGACCTCGTGATGGCTGGCGACACGCCGCACGTCGTCTACATGCGCGAGAACCGCAGCGTATGGAACGATCTCATCTACGCCGTGTGGAACGGATCGACGTGGACGACCGAGCAGATCGACGAGCGCACAACGGGTATCTCGCACCCGCGTCTCGCCGTTGGTTTTGGCGAGCGCCCCTTCATCGTCTACGAAGCCTACGAGCCGTCCGGTAGTGACGAGCGTTCATCACTTCGACTCGCGTTTGACGACGGAGCATCGCTGCGCTTCGAAGACATCGACGTGAGCCAGGGCATCGGTCGCTCTCGCGAGTACTTCAACCGCGCGCAGGTCGACATCACGGACGGCGACGAGCTTCGCGTTTCCTACACCCGCGGCGTATCGACGATCGAGAACGTCTACGCGACGCGAACGCGCGCGGGGAGCTGGAGCGAACGCGTTCTTCCGCTTGGAACCGATGTCGAGAACGCGACCCTCGCCTACCAAGAAGACGGACGCCTCGTGGTCGTGAGCGACGGCCTGATGGTCCACCAAGACGTGCGCGGCAGCTGGTCCACCGCCCTGCCGATGCGCCGCGGAGAAGAGCCGGCCATCCATCGCGTCGGCGACTTCCTCTACCTCGCGTACGGCTCCACCGTCTCGCGCGACCCGCTCATGTTCGCGCGCGTCCGGCTTCGCTAGCTAGAATCGCAGCGTCAAGCGCAGCCGTCGGGACCGCACACGGCGCCGTCGTCCGCCGCTGGCGTGAGCAGCTCGATCTTCTCGCTCGCGGCCCGCTCAAACACATCGAGGAACGCGTCGGCAGGTTGCGCGCCGGACATCCCGAAGCGCCGCTCAACGACGAAGAACGGGACGCCACGAACACCGAGCGCTCCCGCTTGCGCGACGTCGTCGCGAACCTCTGCGGCGTACTGATCGCTGGCGAGACAAGCGCGGAGGAGCTCGTCATCGAGACCCACTTCGGACCCCAGGCGAACCAGGGTGTCAACGTCGCTCATCAGCGCTCCCTCTTCCAAGTACGCCGCGAAGAGTCGCTCCTTGAGCGCGCCCTGCTTTCCATGCGCGTGCGCGAAGTGGAGCGCCCGATGCGCGTCAAAGGTGTTGCCCGCGCGGATCTTCTCAAAGTGAAAGTCGAGCCCTTCGCCCGCCGCGGTCTGCGTCATGCCATCGATCATTCCTTGCGCCTCTGCGCGTGAACGACCGTACTTCCGTGCGAGGCGCTCGACGTAGCTGACATCGGCGCTGTACTCCGCGCGCGCGCTGGGATCGAGCTGGAAGGAGCGCCAATGCACCGTGACCTCCCCATCGTAATCCGCGATCGCGGCCTCAAGCCGGCGCTTGCCGACGTAGCACCACGGGCAAGCGATATCGGACCAGACGTCGAGCTGAAGATCGGTCATGGCGTGATCGTAGAGCGTTCGTCTTGATTGGCTAGGCCTCGAGGCCCCCTTGTAGGAGGCTGCGAGCGCGACGGCTCCACGGTAGACTCCGGGTGGGTAGCGCAGAGGCCGACGCGCCTGGCTCATAACCAGGAGGACGCGGGTTCGAATCCCGCCCCGCTCTTTTCCTTGAGGCTGTGAAACGACAAACGGTCAGACGACATGTCGCCTGACCGTTTCATCGATGTGCGCCAACAAGCGCCGACAGCGTCAGCCTTAGAGCGCGCGCAGCTCGATCGAGACCTCGACCGCTGCCGCCGAGCTCGCGCCGCCGTAGAGCTCAACGCCCAACGTGTGGACGCCGGCGGAGATGCGCGGGACGCTGATCTCGGTGAAGAGGTTGCCCATCGGCATCGCCATGGTCGGCGGCACGATGTCGTCCACGCAAAGCTCGCCAGAGGACTCGAGGCACTCGTTGCGGAGGTAGAGGACCGTGTCGAGACCCGAAACCGCCTGGTTGGTCGGCGTGTCGGTCGTGATGATCAGGTCGTAGGAACCTTCCGGCACGGTGAGGTCGAGCAGCGCCTCGGCACCGCCGGTGTCTCCACAAGTCGCGCGGATAACGCCGCGGCCGGGAGCGATGGTCACCATCTGCGTGGTCACGCCCGGCTCCAAGGTCACGGGCGTCGCGCCATCGCAGGCCGCCATGAGCGCGGGGTCCGGAACACAGATCATCGCGTCCGAGCAAACCGCTCCGGAGCCACAGACGAACATGCCGCCGCAGGTCTCGCCCAAGCCAACGGTCGTCGTGGGCATACCGAGCGCGTCGTCGATCGCGCGCCGAAGCTCGGGAAGCGTCTCGTCCACGACGCCTTCCTGACGCGACTTCACGACCCCGTCCTTGCCGATGATGATCGTAAGCGGAAGCGAGATGTCGGGACCCACCGCCGTCGCGCGGAGGAGGTTATCCGTCGGGTCGATGACCTCGATGTTGGTCAGACCGAAGCGCTCCACCCAGCCCTGGCAGTACGGAATGTCCGCGGGGCTGTAGTCGGGCTTCTGCAGCAAGATCTGAATGATGCGGACGCCACGGTCACGGTAGTCGCGATCAAGCTGCGCGAGGCCAGAGCTCTCGATGATGCAGGGGCCACACCAACCCGCCGCGAAGCTCACGACGGTCAGCTCCGCTTCGCAGAAGCTCGCCTCGTCGTAGAAGTCGACGGTGCCGCCGGCGCAATCCTCAAGCTCGAAGCCCGGGAAGCTGTCACCCACGCCGCCGCCGACCGTCGTCCGCGGGATGCCCTCGGTGCACGAGCCAGGATCAGCGTCCACGCCAGGGTTCGTGTCGGGCGCTGGGTTGGTGTCGACCATCGCGTCATCCGACGCGTCGGTGCCGACATCCTCCCCGCCAGAGTCATCATCTCCGCACCCCAAAAGGGAGAAAGAGAACGAGAGCAAGACGATACAGAAGCGAGTGCGCATTTCTGCTTATCGCCTTGTTTATTCGCTTGGTCAATCCGTGCTGACCGGATCTCGGCCGCGCCCGCACGCAAACGAAGATTGACACCTCCTGGGCGACGGAGACCTACTGGTGACGTGATGGAGAACCGAATGACGAATGCACTGATCCGCTGCGGCCTTAGCAACCGCGCGCCGCGTTTTGCCGCGGCGTTCATCCTGGCGCTGGCCATGAGCGCGTTGGTCTCACCGCCCGAGGTCCAGGCGGGCGGCTACGACACACCGATGCTCTACTCCGCGCGCCATCTCGGGATGGGCGGAACGGCGGTCGGCTATGTCGACGATCCATCAGCGCTCTTTCACAACCCTGCCGGTTTGAGCGGAACCGAGAAGCTCACATTGATGGGCGACTTCTCCCTCCTCGTCGGGACCATCACCGGCAACCCGGCCGAGAACGATCAGAACATCACGTCGGAGACGACGGTCGGCCCGTTCTTCCTCGCGGGTGGCTCAGGGCGCATCAACGAGTGGCTCACCGCGGGTCTCGCGGTCTACCCCGTCGCTTCCGCCGGCGCGACCTACGCGTACGATGGTGGCACCGACTCGACGACGCTCTTCTTCCTAGAGATCTCACCGGGCATCGCGTTTGAGATCCCGAACTCTGGCTTCAGCATCGGCGCCGGTTACCGCATCACCTACGCGAGCCTCGATCGTGAGCGCGACGTCGGAACCGTCGCAGGCTTCGCGTTGACCGGGATCAGCTTCGCGGGTTTCCGCATCGGCGCGAAGTACGAGTTCCTCGATCACTTCTCCGTGGGCCTGACCTACCGGCACAAGACCGTGACGGACGTGGAAGGCGACGGCTACTTGCTGAACGCAGACGCGGTCGAGACGTACAACGGCAGCTTCACGCTCCCGAGCCGGTTCAGCATGGGCGGCCGGGTCGACTTTGGAGCGTTCGGCGGCGCCATCGACGCCGAGTATGCGCTGCAGTCGCAGAACCCCCGCGGGCGAATCACGGGCGGCATCATTCCGGTCACCCAGGTCTCGGACTGGCAGAACGCCTGGACCGTGCGCCTCGGCGCGGAGTACCGCTTGCTCGACGGCAAGCTCCCGATTCGTCTCGGGTTCATCTGGGATCAGCAGACCTCGAACCGCGCGTACCCGACCGCGTTCGGCACCCCGCCGGCGGCCACCTTCGTTGGAACTGTCGGCGTCGGCTACAACGCCGGTCCTTGGCAGATCAACGCGGCGTACGCGTATCGAGCCGGTGGCACCACGATCACCGCGGCGGACATTGAGGGACGCGCGGGATGCCTCTCGTGCGGCGCGGCGGGCGAGTACTCCATCGCGCTGAACGGGCTCTACTTCGACTTCTCGTACCACTTCGGCCGTGGCGAGACCCGCGAGAGCGGAAGTGGCGTGGTGTACACGCCGCTCGCGAGTGGTCCCGTGACCCAGCTCGAAGAGGAACCGGAGCCGCTGATCGACCCGCCCGCGACGACGGTCGACACGACCACGGACGCCGCTCACTCCACTGTGGACTCTGGAACGGACGCGGCCGATTCCGCGATCGACTCGGCGAGCGATACGGCAACCGACCTGGTGGAATCCGCAGGCGACGCGGCGGGTGACGCGGTGGACTCTGCAGGCGACGCGGCAGGCGACGCGGCAGGCGACGCTATGGACTCTGCGACGGACGCGACCAGCGACGCGCTCGAGCCCGCGGCCGACGAGATCGGCGACGCGCTCGACTAGCGCGGTCGTTCGACAAGAGGACGAGCTGTTCTCAACGCGCTGTCCCGAGTCAGGGATGGCGCGTCGCGGTCTAGGGTACGTGTGCGGCCATCGGGGTGATCGCTACAATGTTGGGATGAGACAAACGCTTCCGCTGCTCCTCACGCTCTTCGCCATGATGTGCTTCGGAGGCTGCGGAGACGATGACTCCTCGACCCGCGACGCCAGCCCGGACGTGACGGAAGACGCGACGGAGGACACCACTGCGGAAGACACCACCCCCGCCGAAGACACCGCGGTCGCAGATACCGCTCCCGAAGACACGAACCGACCGCCGGTCTTGTGCCCCTCCGACCTGACCGTGACGACGGCGATGCGTCTCGACATCCCGGCCACTTGGGATCCCGAAGACCCCGACGTGACCGCCGGCATCCCAGGCTACGACCCTGGCGAAGGCGTGATGCATGTGTGGCTTCGCCAGGAGCTCGCGTTTGAAGAGTCCGAGATGGTCAGCGCGACCGTGCGCTTGTGCGGCAACCTGCTCCCCGAGGTTCAGAAGAACATCGGTTACATGGGCGCGATCCAGCTCGACACTCCGGTGGAGGTGTTCGACGCATTGGAAGACGAGCTCTCGACGACCGTGACCTTTGAGTCGCTTGAGCCGGACGCGCCGTTCTCCGTCGACCCGCAGTGGCTCGTCCTCGGCGCCGACTTTGATCCCGACGGCGACGAAGAGTGGCCCGAAGACTGGACCCGGACCGCCGCGCTTCGTGAGCGTATTTTGGATCCGGACGGCGACGGCGTCTTGGGCCTCACCGCGTTCCCGCGTACGGGCGAAGGGTTCGTCCCGCCCATCACCATCGCGAGCGCGACCGCCAACCCGATGGCGGCGTCGACAGCGGACGCGGTCGGGGTCGCGCTACGCGCCCGCTTCGCGATCTCGGGCGAGCGCGTCGGCTGTCTTGAAGCCACCGGCGCGGCCGAGCTGGAGTCGTTCGACGCGCAGGTCGTAGACTGTCATCGCTTGGGTTCGGCGGAGGGTCGCAACTGCACGCGGGCGCAAGCGCGCTTCGTCCACAGTCACACGCCCGTCTTCCGATTCGCTCCCGGCACGTTTGAAATGAAGCTCGGCCGGAGCACGGATACCTGCGCGGACATTCGCGAAGCGCTTCCGGTTCCTGAGTAGTCGCGCACGAGCTATCGCGGGAGCTGTCGCGCACGGGTCTGCGCGAACAGTTCGACGGCGTACCCGAATGGGCGCCGTCGCACACCGCATTCTCAGCGCTTCACCAACGGCTCGCGTTTCAACGCAGCAAACTTTCTTGGTCACGTTTTCTTCGGACGCGGGCACTTGATGCTGATGCGAGCTCTTGTTGCCCTCCTTCTCGCCAGCCTTCTGCTCTGTGCCTGTGGTTCTGCCAGCGCACCCCTGGCGTCCCCCGTTCATCGAAACGAGAGCTCGACCGAAGCTTCGGTCCCGCCCACCGCGGCGGTCGACCGGACGTGTGGACACGTGGAGTGGCGAGCCATCGTCGAGGTGGTCGACGGCGCCGAGCAGTCCTGCGCGAGCCTGCGCGCGATCCGGGCCGCGGGTGAGAGCGACTCGCCTCGCGAGTCAGAAGCGTGGATCGAGCTATCGTCCCACGAGGACATGTTCTTCGAGGTCGTGATGGCGTGGGAAGACGTCTGCCCTGGGGTGGATCGGTCCGGGGAGATGATGACGTTCGAGACAGACGTCGTGACATCGCTACGTTGCGAGACGTAACGCGAGAAGCTGCGCCAGCTGTGAGACTCTGGCTTCGGCGAAACTGACCTCAGCGAAAGTGGAGCGCGACGAGGCCGACGGCGACCGAGACCGCGTAGAGAACCGCGAGCACGAGGAGCAAGCCGCCCGGTGCCTTCGCTTTTCCAAGGGCGCGAGCCCGAATGGACGCGACGAGGCGCTCGCTGTCTTCAGGCGCGGGAATGACCAACGCCTCTCGACTCGTGAACGCGACCACGATGTATGCCCCGACGACTCGAACGTCCGCGATGCAATCCCATCCCCAGCGGGTCGGCCCGAGGACCCCGTCGATCAGCACGCCGTCCTCCGTGATCCACGCGCGGCGGCGCGCCGAAGTCGTCGCCTTTGCGCGGGCGGCGGCGTAGCTCCGGTGCGTCTGCCACCCGAGAAGAAAGAGGATGACAGAGAGCGCCGTGATCCACGGGGCACCTGCGACAGCCGCAAACGCGATCGGCCCAAGCGCGAGAATGAAGAGGTACGTTGAAAAATCGATCCGCGCGCCGCTGCGGACGGCCCGCTGAGCGAGCTCATCTTGAAGCGACTCTGTCGCGAAATGCATGCGCCCGTCACGACGAAAAGGGCCGAGTGATTCGCTCATCGCGCCACCAGCTTCCAGATCACGACGAACGCGAAGACCAAGACCAGCCACAACGCGAAGGTCTTCCCGGGAGAGCTCTTGGCGCGCGGAATGTCGAACTCCACCACCTCGATGTGCGCTGGCAGGAGCTCGCTCGCGAGCAACTTCTCGAGGTGATCCTTCGCGAGGTTCGCGACCGCGACGCCGGCTGCTTCCGGTCCGCCCGTGTCGAGCGTCGCGCCCCCCTCCGCGTTCATCACCACGCGCTTGATTCGCTCCCACGGAACACGAACCCAGATCCGCGCGTCGACGGTGATCTCGACGCCTTCATCCAAGAAGCGAAGGATGGTTCGCGCGGCGCCTTGCCGGACCACTTGGTACCCCGCGAACACAAAAGCCGTCGCGAGCAACAACGCCACGCCAAAGTGCGCGCTCGCCTGCATCCCGAACCCGATCAACACGCCCGCGAGCCCGGTGAGGGTCAGCCAGGTGCGCAGTGGGGTTCTCTGCGCTTCGATCGCGAAGACCAAGCGCTCTCCGCTCTCACGCGGACGGAACATTTCCAGATCGTGTTGCCCCTCCATTACCGCGATGCTGAGGCGATCCGGATCGGGAAGCAAGCGCGACTGGGCGACGTCGTGTGAACCCGCGATCCTCAACTCGTGCGCGGACGGGCGGGAACCAAGACGAAGCCGCGTTCGGCTTCCAGTTGCGCTCGCGGCGTCATGAGCAAGAAGAGCGAGCCGTTGACGCGGACCGCTCCCGCGATCGTTGCCGACGCGCGGCGAAGTGAGCGGGGAAGCGCTGGGGGTATCGCGGGGTTTGGGTACTGCGGCGGTCCCTCCATCCAGAACAAGATCTGACTCCCGCGCAGCACGACTTGTCGTTCGTGCGGAGAACCGAGAATCCACAGGCCCGGTGTTTCGTGATTCGCGAGGGTTCGTATCGAGGCGTGCGGGATCAGCTCGTCCCGTCGAGCGAAGAGCGAAGGGCGCGCGTCGTGGCGGAACGGCTCAAACGATGCCTCGTCCAGCGCGCCTTCGAGCGCGACGAACGCACCGAGCTTGGCTTCTACGATCAGACCCGAGCGCCAAGTCTGCTGCTCCCCGACGAGTCCCCAGCCGCGCCCCGTCGAGTACGAGATCGCCTCACTCGCGGTGACGACCTGCGCGGTCCCGTCTTGATTCAATACGGTGAACGTTCGCGGAGCAACCCCGCGGATCGCGCCGACCGAGAGCCCCGGGCGGCGGGCGCCGGAACAGCAACCGTGGCTCACTCGGGGTTCGCGAACGACGCGAACGTTTTCCGGAGCGGCGATGTGGGCGTCCTGCCGGACCACGAACGTCGCGCTGTCCGGCGAGACGCCATAGAGAACGTCGACGTGAAACGCGGGCTCGTCTTGCGCGAACGCGCTGCCGGAGAGAGCCAAGGAGAAGAGGAGCGTGAAAAGAGCGTTTGGGTGCTTCATGCGTCGAGAACGCAGAAGGAACGAGAGCGACGCGTGGAAACTTCAAAAGCTGATCGGGCGCGTGATGCGTTTGCGTTATGGCCGGTCTCGCCGCGGTTCTTACTCATGCTCCATGCAACGACTCGGAATCACGATGCTCTCGGTCATCTGCGTGTCTGCGGTCCTTTTGACCGCGTGTTTCAACAACACCCCCCGGACGACGTGGAGCTCAAGCGCGATGTCACCTGCCGCGGAACTCGCGTGCGCGGGAGCGGATGACGGCTGGTCGACGTCAGGATCGCTTGAAGCGTCCGGGCTCACCGGCAGCCTCCCGAGGGCGGCGATTCAAGACGAGATCCGGTCACACGGGTTCCGCTACGCGGAGTGCGGAGAGCGCTTCGCGATTCGTCAGGGACGGTTGGTGTTAACGTTTGTGATCGACCTCAACGGCCGCGTCGCGTGTGCCTATCGAGAACAAGAGCGCGCGCCCGAGATTCACGACGCGATGACGGAGTGCGTGATCGATGTCGCGCGGACCTGGCGCTTTCCGCGACCGAGCGGCGACGGTGCGGTCAAGGTCCACTACCCGTTTTCGTTTCGCTGGTCGAGCTTGTAGCCGCGGTCGGCCGGAAGACTGTTCGCGTTCAGGTGCAAGAGCACGGCGTGCGTCTACGGGAAGGATGGACGCGAGAGACGTACAGGGTCTTCCACACGGTGGTCGGAAGTGAGACCCCAGTCGACTACGGTCCGTCCCATGACCGCGTACCACCGGAACCAAGCGCTCGTCTCCGTCCTCGGCGCGTTCCTTGTCGCGTGTGGCGCGACGCGACCGAACACGACGACTGCGCACCCAGATCAAGCGGCGACGAGCGTACACGTGGTGGCTCCTGACGTAGTCGTTGCTGAGCAACATGTGGTCACGAGCGAGGCACCTACGGAACCCGCTCTCGCCGCGATCACGATCGTGCCTCAGTGGACCCACCGAAGTACGGGCAGCGTAGACTTCACGCCAGATGGTCACCTCGTCATCGCCGACGAGGCCGGACACTTCGCCTCGATCGATGGCGACACGGGGCTCGTGCGTCACGCCGAGCGTCGCGGCGGGGGGCGATTCGTCGTCGACGGCCTGTCCGGCGATCGCGTCGTCACGGGGTTCGGCTTCGACCTCGCCGTTCACTCGGTCTTCGGCGGCGCTGCGTCCGATCTCGTTGTGCCGGGCGAACCCGACGAGGCCTACGTCCGCGCGGTCTCTCCAAACGGCACCCGCTTTCTCCTCTCGAGCAACAGTCGCGAATATCTATTCGTCGAAAACGAAGAGGGTCAGTTTGTTCTCCGGAACCAGGTCGATCTCGCAGCGGCGCGACACATGTACTGGGTGACGCGCCATCGATTGATCACGGTGGGAGGCGGAACGGTCGGGCGCGACGCGGGGAACTTCCGGCCCGTCTGGAGCGTCGAGGAGAACGCGAGGCACCTGGCCAGCTCCCCCGACGGTCGCGTCGTCTATCTCGTCATCGGCTCCGCCTTGAGCGCGCGCGCGACCGGCGATGGTCGCCTCTTGTGGGAACGCAAGATCGAGCTCGCGCACACGGACCCCTCGAATCGAGTTTACTCATTGGGCGTGAGCGCGGACGGTTCGCGTGTCTTCGTCGGCGGACGGAACGCTTCGCTCGTCTTCCCGAGCGACGGCGACGGCGATCCGCGAGAGGTCGCGGTTCGCCTCCTGTCCATTATCGAAGAAGGCGCGCTCGCGGTTCATGACGACGACTTCGTGGTCTACGATCTCGCAGCGGAACGGGTGCTCGCAGAGGTGACGGGTGGCGGGATGCACGAGGTGGGTCCCGGCGGACGCGTCGCGATCCTCGGTTCACCTGGCTACAGGGACGCGGTTCACTATTGGGACGGCGAGACCTTGCGCGAGTATCCCGCGGGCACCGAACACAGCGTCTGGTTCACGTCCGCGCATCCCGAAGGGAGCGGCGTGGTCTTCGGTGGGCGGTTCGGTGTGATCGTCGCGGACCGAGACGGCGTGCGCGAGATCGCGTGCGAAGGCAGCCCCTTCTACGGGCTCTCGTGGGAGCGGATGGAGGTCTACGCCGGAACCAAGCGTTGTGATCTCCGAACCGGGCGCGATCGAACCGCGTTCGCCCGCGGCGGACTACGGTGGGCGAGCCCGGAGGGTCGATATCTCTTGAGCGGACGCGGCGTGCTCCTGGATCAGCGTGACGGGTCGCGACGAAGACTCCCGATTGATTGGACCGGATCGGACGATGTTCAGGCGACCGAAGACGGTCCTCCGCTCTTCTGCGATGGAGAAGCGTGCGGCGCGGCGACGCGCATGGTGGACGGCGCGCTTTACTTTGAGGGCGTCGATCAGTGGCTCGAGGTCAACCTGGAGACTGGAGAGGTCACGAATCACCTCGAGCGTCCCGAGCGCTCAGCGCCGGCGCGAGCCCCCGATGCGGACGGCCCGGAGGGGTGGCGGGCGAACCGTTCGCGCCAAGGCGTGGTCGTGACGCGACCCGACGGAGAGACACGGACCTTTCGATCGGTGCGCTCAAGGCCGCGTCCCTTCACCTACGCGACCGCGCCGGACGGTCGCTTCCTCACGGAGCGAGTGTCGGCTCAGGAGGTCGTACGACGACGCCTCCTCGCGGTTCGTGACGCGGAGGGCGCGACCTCGGTGGTCTCGGAAGAAGCGTACGATCCGGAGCTGCTCCGCTCGTTTTTCACGGGGCGGCTCAGCGGGGAGTGATCTCGGGAACCCGCAGATGGACGTGTCACCGGCCTGGTCGAAGAAGCCGAGCGTCGCGCGCGATCCCTTCGAGAAGCAGGACCGGCTTGCGCAGGCTCTCTCGGTAGCCGCGCGGAGGTGCCTCCGCGCGGATCGTGATCTGGCCAGTCAGCACGACCATCTCGTCGGCGCGAATGATCGCATCGTGAATCGCTCGGACCCCGGTACGCGCGCGCTCCATAGAATCCGTCTGGTACGTTTCGCGTCGCGTCAACACCATGGGCGGTTCGTTGATTTCGACATCGAGCGTCCCTTCACGCATCGCGAGGGAGAACGGACGCCAGTCGTTCCCGTTGTAGAAGAAGGTCCCGTCATCGCGCTCGCCGATGAGCTGGTAGCCGATGCACGAAAGGTCTGAGCGCGTCGACGACGTCTGCGCTTCGCCCGCGATCGTGAAGCCGAAGACCCGCACTCGCCCAGGCTCCAGCGCACTGTACGTTCGGAGAGGAAACCGAGCCATGAGCTGACGAATCGTCGTGTCGAGCACGAGAAGGCTCTGCGCGATGCTCTCAGGCACCTCTCGCCGCTAGCGGTTCGAGTCGCGCTCGCGGCGCTCTCGCGCGCGCTGCTCGGCGTTTGCCGCGCTCTGATCAACCTCTTCGCCGCTGATGCCACGCGCGGATCCGGGGTTCGCTTGACGCTCGTTCGTGCGGTCGGCGAAACGTCGACCGGTCCCGCCTGGGGTCCCGCGCGCTTCGTCGCACTCGTCCTTATGCGCCAAGGCGTAGTCAGGGACCCAGCAACGCTGAAGCGTCTCCGGCATCGCGCGACAGGCCTCCATGAACCGCTCACGGCTCGTTGGGCGACCGCGACCCGCTCCGGGCTGACGCTCGTACTCGTTCGTGAATGAGCTGAACGCGGTGTAGGCCTGCTCGCAGGCGTTGCCATCGCCGATGTCACGGGAGTCGGTCCCGACCAAGGCCGCCGTCGCTTGCTGGATGTCGTCGGGGTGGATGGGTCGCTCCCGAACCGCTTCCGCGAACTGCGCGCGGGCGAGCCGTGGGTCACCGGTCCGGCTGCCCCCGCCCCCGCCGGCTCCGTACACGGGCTCCGCTTCGCCCGCGCTCGAGACAACGCTCCCGCGACCTCCGGGAACGTTCTGCGCGCGTCGCAGCGGGTGCTCTTCTTCGACCAAGCGGCTCGGCTCGTCCGACGGCCTAAACTCAGCGTTCGGTGAGTCGAACACATCACACCCAGACACGCTCAAGAGCAGTGCACAGGCGACCGGGAGGACGCGGAGGAGCTGGGTCATGTGGTTCCGTCTCATCGGGTTCCGTCAGTCGGACGTGAGCACCGTGGCGGTCCCGCCGGCGGTGCGATGGTCACGAAGGTGCACCGAGACGAGTCGATCGTCCTGCTCGAACACGAGGTGGTGCGGGACGCGGCGCGAGAGCTGCTCGGCGACCTCGTCAGGAAGGTCGAGCTCACGCTTGGCGCGCTCGAGCTCATCGTCGGTGAGCTCAAGGAGCGTAAACCCGCGCTCCGGCATCTCGGTGCGGTAGAAGCGCTCGAGCTCATCGGCGTTGTCGCTAGAGCGAGCGTAGAGCGTCACGGAGTGCGCGATGCCGGTCTCGTGCGCCGAGAAGATCCGCTCAGAGCCAGGCGGACGCGGGACGCCTTCGGGGTCCACACCGGGTGCGTCGCCCTGCTCGGGAAACATCTCGTCGATCTGGAACGAACCCGAGGTCCACATGTTGAGGAACACGGTCTTGCGCTCGCCGCGGATGGCGTAGATGTAGCGGAAGGTCCCGAACTCCGCGAGGTCGAGGGTCTCTTGGAAACGCGCGATGCGTCCGGCCACGCCTTCGGTCTCGAGGCGCTCGTTGCTGCCGATGTCCATACAAGCCACGAAGCCCGCGTCGTCGCTCTCTTCACGCAGCGTTGGGTCTCCTTCTTTCGCCTCTTCGAGGCTGCCGAGGCGACCTTGGTCGACCAGGTCTTGGAACTGCTGCGCGAACTGCCCATCGCGCTCGTGACAGCGCGCTTCGTACCAGTCGAGGACCTCGCTGAGCTCACGGTCGGCGCTTCCGGACATCACGTAGAGCGTCTGCCCGTTCACGTTCAGCTGACGCACCTCGGAGTGACGATCCGCGTCGGCGTAACGCATCATCTCTTCACCGACACCCAAGAACACTTCGCTCATTTGAGCGCGCGCTTGGTAACCGAGGAAGATCATCGCGCCGGCATAGACAAACGCCAAGAGCGTCCCCACGCGAAGCACGACCATCGCTTTTTCGCGGAGCCATCGCCCGCGTGAGCCGCTTGAGCTTGTTTTCGTTGCGCTCATTCTAAATTCCAAAGAGCGACCACGCGCGCCCCACCATTCCGGCCACGGTTAGGTCCGGACGCGGTCTCTCGTTGCACGACAGGATCAAGTGGTGACCCGCGGTCGCCGTCCCGCCGCCCAAAACACCAGGCTGCGTGACGGAGGTCGTGTTGGTGAACTTTCTCTCCTCGACGACCATTCCTGGCCAGTAGTCACCGAGGAACGGGATCATCCCGATCAGGCGATCGATGCGGAGCAAGATGTCGCCGACGGGTCCGAGGAAGGGATCGGTCGCGTCTTCGCCGCCGCCGCCTTCACAGTTTTCCATGACCTCGGCCCAGGTCGCCTGACGTGCGTGGGAGCCTTGATCGATCGCGTGCATGAAGCCGCTGTGGACGAACATCACGCAGCCCCACACCAAGATGAAAAGCGGGAGCATGATCGCGGCCTCGGTGTACGCCGCGCCTTGCTTGTCGCGGAGGAGCGCGAGGAACGAACGGTCCGCCTGCTCGCCCGGCAGTTCACACGGAACGCTCTGCTCTTTTTCGTATCTGCGTTTTTCGTGTTTGCGCATTAGTGAATCACCACGTCCCCGACCCCGATGATCCGCGCGATATCGCCGCACGGTCCGCACACGCCGGAGAAGTCTCCGCCGATCGGCGAGTAGAAGCGCCTAAAGCGCGCGCGCCAGAGCATTCGCCACATCCACTCTTCGCGCTCTTCTGCGCCATCGGAGAAGTAGAACTCGGCCTGCGAGAAGCTCACGTGGTCGATGAGGCGGAACACGTCAAAACCGATCCCGCGTCCTTCGTCGCGTCCCCAGCTCGCGAGCGCGACCCGGGCCTCGTTTCGATCAAAGGGCGGGTCGCCGATCATGATGCCGCGGATCTGGAACGGCTCTTCGCCGAGCTCTGCGTCTTCTTCGATGCGCTTGGCGGACTCTTCCGTGTCCCCGCAGAAGTAGCTTGAGAAGGTACGGGCGAGCGCGCCCGTCGCGGTGGAGAAGAAGCGACCCGCCGGCGTCGCGGCGATCGGCGCGACCGCCAATGAGCCCGCTTCCTGACCGGCCTTGTCGCAGAGCAGATCACTGTCGTCGACCTCGATCGGGAGCTTCGGAATGATCGGATACATGAACCCGGCGTTCGTCGGTTCGTTGTATTGCGAGAAGCCGATCGAGATGACCTTGGCTTGAGCCGCGAGCGGATAGGCGTACTTCACGCCCTCTTGGATGCCGCTGGCGATCTCGACGATCGTCTCCACGGTGGGCTCCACAACGTCGATCACGCGGTCCACTGCGCGCCTCGCGCTCTCGAGCGGAGAGATGAACGGACACGCCGCGCAGCAGGGTCCACACCAGGGACCGCAGCCGAGGCAGATCAGACCCGCGGCGATCTCCGCGCCGACGATGATCGCGTAGACCACTTTGAGCGCGACCAGGACCGCGATCACGATCGCCATGATCATGTTGAGCAGCGCGACGACGTTCATGCCGCGCGCGTACATCACCGCGCCGGCAAAGGAGCCCGCGTCGGCCGCGTCGAGCATGCGCTCGCGGTAGACGATCGTCTCGCCGATACCAGCGATGTAGTAGAGCATCCCGACGACGAAGACCGCCATGAAGACGCCGATGACCATCATGGCGCCGCCGTCTTCGCGAATGAGCGACTGAGGCTCAAGCGGACCGAACTCGTCGTCCAGGGCGACGTCGTGCGTGACGATGGTCGAGCTCGACTGTTCGGAGAAGAGCACGAGCGCCAGCGCGCCCCAGATCGCTTGCGCGCTGCTCTTCAGGAAGCTGCCTGCGGAGTGATTGCTTGGGCTCGTCATCAGTCTTGGTACTCGTAGTCAGCGCCCTGGAGCCGGAGCGTCGCTTCTGCGCGCATCGTTCGGAACCGCGAACCGGTCAACAATGTCAGCCACCCGAGCCACGGGATCTCGGCCTTCTGCAGCTCGTCCATCGCCACGCTTTGGTCCGCCAAACGGGCGCGACGACGGCGCGCAGCCTCGATGGTCTCGAGGATCCCGCCACCTCCGATGAGGTCGAGGATCTCGTCGACCGGGATGCCGGTACGGAGCGAGAGGTAGCTGTCGCACATCATCATCGAGGCGAGCGGAACCGCGCAGTGGAACATGTAGGTCACGCGCGTGGTGACATCATCATCCGGGCCAAACGATTCCGTGAAGGAGTCCGCGCCGGGGCTATCGGGGAACGTCACCGCGACCGCGGCGCGGTTGTAGAGCAACACGCCGGTCGCCGCGCGGCTCCCGATGCTCCCGCCAACCGCCCGCTCAAGCGCGGCGTCGCTGATCAACGAGTCGAGCGAGGGCGAAACGGCCATCAAAGGAAGCGAGGCCGCGGAGCGAATCGCGCGCAGTCGGGAGCTACCATCGCCTTCGGCGGAGGGCGGCGAGTCACCGGACAAGCCGAGCGAGCCGAGAAGATCCATGATCGCGGAGCCGATGCCGGCGCCAGAGTATGAGATCTGGTTTTGCGGGTCGTCGTCGTAACGGCGCGGGTTGTCGGGGAGCACCACGACGGCGGCGCGCACCGCGGTGGTCGCGGCGTGCTCGGTCGCCAGGTTCGCGACGTACATGAGCGACAGCTGGACCATGCACAGGAACATCAGGAAGACCGGGATGAACGCGATAAGGAACTCGGTGTAGACCACCCCGCTCTCGCCGAGCAGCAGGCCGTCTTCGTCGACGTCCTTCATGATGCGATCCACATGGTCCCGATTCACATGGTCCCGATTCTCGTCGACCTGTTTCTCTTCGACTCTCACGTCGCGCCTCCGATTTGCGCCAAAAAGTACGGATTACGGAGCATGATCGCGATGAAGGTGCCGATCAGAACCGCCGGGCCGAGGCGCACGCGATCGAGAAGGGCGCGCTCAATCTTGCGGCGCTTCGCTTTGGGAAGGATGGGGTTGAGCGCGAGGTAGAACGTGTTCGAGAGCGTTCGCATAAGGACGCCCCGAGCTGCCAACCCGATGAGCGCGAAGAGCGCCGCGATCAAGATCGAGAAGAACTCCGCTTCGATGCCCAAGAAGGCACCGAGCAAGGCGCCGAGGCCCGCGAAGAGCTTGACGTCGCCCGCGCCCATCGCGCGTGAGCGGAAGAGCAAGTAGGGCGCGACCACGCAAAACAAGATCCCCGCGAGAGACGCGATCGCCGCGTCGCGACCATCGACGACCAGCAAGACGATCGGCGGGACGATGATCGTGGGGAAGGTGAGCCAGTTGGGGATCCGCCCGAGGCGCCAGTCTGTGATCGCGGAGATCGCGGCGATCGCGATCGCGGCGATCTGAAGGGCCGTCATGAGCGAACTGGAGATCATGAACCCGTGTATCCGAACGTCGTGTACTCGGAGTTAATGTTGTTCTTCACCGAGTCTCGGTAGGCGTTCCACGCGCCGATCGAGATGATCGCGATCATCACCAAGATGACGGTGTACTCGACGGTGATCGCCCCGCGACGATCCGCGAGGAGGGAGGCGAGCTCTTTGAGGCGAGGGTGGGTGTTCACGATCTGGCTCCAGAGTCTCAAGGAAGCGGAGCGCCCAATACGTACTGCGCGAAGCGGTACGTGTTGACCATGGGCGCGCCCACCGCGGCGATGGCGGCGGCCGCGATCAACGACACCAAAACCAAGAGCGTGACGTACTCCACGTAGATGGCTCCGCCGCGGTCGGACAGAAGCGCAGCCCAGGAGGCGCCCTTCTTGGCTTTTCCCCAAAACGAGGGTTCACGTGAAGATGGCATGGGGATCATTGGCTCCACCGCATGACGCGAGCGTACGAAATCATTTGAGCGCTCATCAACCGTCACGGAACTGATTCCGACGGAATCTGTCGGTGTATCCGTGTCACGAGGAAACGAGTGGGGCGCGTGGGTGGAAGTCTTGTACATCGGAGCTGGTGACAGGAGGCTCCAGACAGAGCGACCTCCCCCCCTGTAATCCAAGACGCGTGCCAGCCCTAAGGTCAGCTCGTGGGAACGGTGCTGTCACCCTGCACGACGACCTCCGAGAGGTCCGCGGTCTGCCGCCGCTTGTCGACACCGTTCGCGAGGTAACCGCGTAGCGCGATGGCCGCGCGGCGCCGGTCAAACGGGTGGTCCTTGAGCTCATCCCGTTCGGAGAGCTCGTCGAACAACGAGTCGAGATGTTCACTGAAGCGCGCGCACTCATCTGCCGCGTGAAGAACATGTTCTCGATTGAGCACATCGTCGCGACGCAAGACCGAGAGCGCGGTCATGAAGGGCGTCACGTGCTCATACCCGCTGAGCCGCGTGAGCTGGAGCCCGAGCCGGCGGAAGTGATGCAGGAACTCGCGGACGAAGTGGAAGCTCGACGACTGGCTCCACGTGTCCTTCCCTTCCGACACCCGCGCCTTCGCGACGAACGCTTGGATCACGCGCTGGAACATCCAGACCTCGCGACGCAAGCGATCACTGGAGATGCGCCGGACCTCAGGGTTCGAGCGGAGCCGTGGTCGATCATTGTTGGGGCGAAGCTCGGCGTAGAGCGCAAAGATCGAGTGGTGGATCAGCGCCCGGATCCGGTGCGTCGCGGCCTCCATCGCCGCAAGGTCTTCGCACACCGCCGGGATCTCTTGATAGACCATCCGCACCTCTTGCTGGAGCGTGTGGCCGATCGACTCCAAGAGCGCGCGGAGCGACGCGAGCTGATCACACTCGGCGGAGAGCGACTCCGCTTGAAGCGCGAGCTCTTCGACCGGGAGCAAGAGGAGCTCGCGCTCAAAACCATCCGCCAGGGTCGCGCCGACCTTCTTGGAAAGGAAGCGGTGCAGAACGCGGAGGTCGCTTCGAACGACCGCGAGCAAGACGTGCGCGAGCTTAAGATCGTTCGGCGCAGAGATCTCGATCTGCGCGAGGTACCGGAGCCCACGGAACATCGTCAGAAACGCGAGCGCGAGGACCTGATGCGCGGCCTCGCGATGGGTGGAGCGCAGCGCCTCGAGCACATCGGTGTTGGGGACGCGATCAAACTCAACGCGGAACTCGAGCGCGACGAGCGGGTTGAAGAACGTGTTCTTCGCGATGGTCTCGGTGACCTCGTTGAGCACACCTTGCACCTGCTCGTGTCGGATGTCGCCCATCCGAAGGATCCCGTCCACCATCTCGAGATGCGAGACGAAGAAGTAGCGGGTCTCCGCGAGGGAGCGCTGGGGAGACGGAGGACCGTCGAGCATTCGCTCCGGGATCTTCTTGCTAAAGAACTCTTCGATGAGCGTGACGCAACGCTGAAGCGCCGCGCGAACGCATCGCAGTCGCCAGGTGTCGTAGTCCTTGGGCGCGTCGATCCCGCCGGAGTGGTTCCGCACGTCCCCCATGCAACCGAGACCCTTGAGCAGCGACTCGAACTCGAAGAGGAAGTCCTCTTTCTCCGCGAGCACGAGGGAGGCGAACCAACCTTCGCGCTCCCGTTGGTGTTCGGGGCTCATCCCGCGGGTGTTCCGCAGCAGGTTCGCGTAGACGTCTCTCAAGCGTGGGCTCAGCGATATCGACCGACGCCTCTTTGGCGCGGCCACTCGCAAGGTAGCCTACCTCAGCGCGACCGATCGGGATCGCCCCGATCCGGTCGAACCTGAGTCTTAACCCCGAATCGCAGACCAGAGCATGCCCGGCACCTTGGCGGGGCTCGGCTTCACCGTGAAGTCCGTGAGCTTCTTCCCGACCTCGTGGCTGGTCTTGTTGGACACGAACCACGCGGGCTTCGGAGCGACCCGGAACGGCCCACGCACGACTGACTTTTGCGGACGGTCGAAGAAGTAGGAGTTGTGCACGACGCCCACGCCCGACTTGATGTCCTCGTCGGTGTGACCCGGGTACGCGCCCCACGTCGTGGACACAAAGGCGTACGCCAACGCGGCCCAGTGATTGACGGCGACGGAGCCGTAACGAAGGTTGGCGATCGCGCGGTCGACCGCGGCCTTGACCTTCGGGTCCTTCAGCGAGGTCGGGTGCACAACGATCGAACACGCGAGCGTGCCCCAGAGCGTGTCGTTGCAGAACTCGACCGCCTCGTCGATGTACGAGACGACGTCCGCCGAGGAGAGCGCAACCTCACTGGTCACGCCGCACCAGGCTTCCGTGGTGAAACAGATGTCGTCCTTCTTCGCGGGATCGAGCCCCGTGATCATCGTCCACGGCACGCAACCAGCGCCGCGGCGACCGATCTGAATCGCGTCGGGGTGCGCCTCGAGGAACGCGGCTTGGCGATCTTCGGCGCCGGGGTAGTAGGGCACCCGCTCGGGCGCTCGCTGGAACGCGCGCTTGATCGACTCAAGGAGCGAGTCACGCTGGGCCCACCCTTCGTGCTGAACGACCACGCGCGTGGCGTTGCAGTTGAAGCCCGCGTTGTTCGTCAAAGAGCTGGCGATGTTCTCGCCCTGGAAGTCGAGGTCCTTCTGATCCCAGGGACCCGGAACCACGATGATCGGGCTGACGTTGCCCAGCTCGCTCGTGACGCGCTTGTCGTTCTGGCGCTCGCCGGCCTTCTTCTTCTCCGCGGCGTCCATGCCCCACACGATCGCGTCGTGCGTCTTGTCCGACCCGGTGATGTGGATCTCCTGCACGCCGCTGTGCGTGCAGAGGTACTGACCCTCTTGCGCACCTCCGTAGACGATCCGCATGAAGCCGCGACGAATGAGCGGCTCGAAGGCGTCTTGGATGACCGGACCGAGGTAGGCGTTGACCGGGTTCATCTTGAGCACGACCGTCTGGCCCTCGACGAAGAGCTTGTAGAGCGTGTCCATCGGACCGATCGACGAGACGTTGCCAGCGCCCAGCACGAGCGCGACCTTGGCTTCGCGATCGGCGATCGGCGTGCGGTAGTAGGCCGCTTGGTTTTCGCGCACCTGCGAGATGGAGACCTCCGGGTCCAGCCACACCTCGGCGCTAAAGCCAGTGAAGAGAACCTTGTCCCACGTGTCGGTCGGCATCACCGGGACGACCACTTGACCGTTCGGGCGCGTGAAGGGCGCGGCCGGCAGCTGAGGCACGCCGTACTTCTCGATGTCGCGGAGCGAGCGCGCGAAGAGCTGAATGTTGCGAAGCGTGACGACCGGTCCGCCCATCCACTCTTCGCCCGAGTGCGATGACTTGATGTCGAGACCCTTGGCCTTGCACGCTTCGCGTACCCAGCGATCCGCTTGTCCGTAGGTGGACTGCAGGAGCTCCTCGAGGATGACGATCTGCTCACGCACCGCGAGCTTGATCCACTTCTCAGCACCATCGGTCAGGATCGCGACCGCTTCGTCGATCGCCGCTTGTTCCGTTGGCGGGATCTCCATCTTGGCTTCGGGGATCTTGGCGGCACCTTGTTCAAGAGCGATCTGCGTCACGACGATTTTCCTCTGTGCTGATTGCGAAAGCGGCTGCTCGCGGCGCGAGTGGCTTTCGCTCACGGCCAAACGCCGCGCGCAGAACTTTGCGCCGGAGAGCGCGTCAGAGCAACCAGGCGCCGCGAGTTAATAGCACTCGGCCGGCGCACTGAGGCGACAACCACAATCCCTGCCAGAAACAAGAGCAAGCGACGTGGTGACAACGGGAGAGAGGGGCGCCCGTCTACCGAAGGTCTCGAAAAAGACCCCCAAGAAGAAGGTCAGTCGCGAAGCGCGCGGAGGATCGCGACGAGGTCGCTCGGCGAGACCGTTTCCTCCGCGACCCAGCACCCGTCATCCCAGCGGAGTCCTTCGACCTGGAGCTCCGACGAGGCCTCATGCGAGAGCACCTCCACCCATTCGGTCACGGTCTGGCTCTGTACCTCGATGCCGTGCTGGTCTTCGATGGTCTGACGCGTGACGGCGACCTCCAGCTCGCCCACGCGCAACGTGAGCCAGCGCTGGAGGTAGCGCGCCCGGATGCCCAGATCGGTGCGCTGGGTCTTTTCTTCCGGGGCGAAGGCGACGTGCGGTCGCAGCTCAAGGTCGAGGCGAACGGCGTCACTGAGATCCGGTGTCTCGCTTAACGCGTGAGCGACCTCGCGCGCGAAGGTCAGGCGCTCATCGTCGGCCAAGTCGGAATCGAATCGAGTGGCCAGCCAGTAGAAGACGAGGGAGGCGACCCCGAAGGCGCCCATGACGCGCCACGACTCAGTGACCGCGGCGCCCATCGCGAAGAGGACGCAGATCACAACCGCGAAGCAACCGACGCGATCCAAGAGCGCGAAGCGCTGGCCTTTGGCGAGCCATGCATCGATCGCGTCTCGCACCTGCGCCGCCGCGCCTTCTTCTTTGATCTGGAGCTGGGTCACGTCGGCTCGCTCGCCGGATCCTCGACCTTGGCTGGACGAAAGAGAATCGGATGCGCGGTCTGACGATCGACGACGATGAGCCCGATCATCACGAGCGCGGCCGCGAGCACTCCGCTGACGCCATAGAAAGGCCGCGTCAACGCGGTCGCGCCAACACTGACGTCCGCCGCGACGTGGGTCAGCGCCATGAGCGTTCCGCGGGTCGCGGCGACCGCGATCACCGAGCCGGAGCGGATGCGGAGGTAGACCAAGATCGGCGAGGAGAGGAAGCCAAACGCGATGAGCGAGAAGGCGCCGAAGATGCGGTCCTCCGGGAAGTGGTTCCCGAAGAGCACAGTCGGGACCAGCCAAGCGCTCCAGAGCGCGCCGATCACGAATGAGCGACGCCAGAACCCGCCGCGGACCTCGCGAAAGAGAAAGCCGCGGAAGCCGAGCTCTTCTGCGAGCGCGATCAAGAGGTTGAGCGTGATCCCCGCCGGGAGCGCCTGCGCCACCAGCCAGAGCGGATGGGCCGGAGGGTTCTCAAGCGCGTATTGATCGAACGCCTCGAGCTGGTCCACGGGGAGGAGCCCTCGCTTGCTCGCGAGGAGCCCCGCCGCGTCGGTCACGACCTCAAAGGAGAACAGCAACGCACCGAGCGCGACCGCGAGCGCCAACCACACCACCGGCAAGAGCCACGCGACGAACCACCAACGGTTAACCTTCATCGAGAGCCCAAGGGGCCCCAAGACCGGCTGCTTCATGATCGGGCCTTGAAGGAGCAGGGTCGCCAGGAGCACCGGCAAGGCGTACGCGATGTTGATCGCGCGGGCAGCGCTAGAGGTCCACGCCGGCGCGAACGCGAACGCGATCGCGTAGCTCCCGAGGAACGCTACCGCGAAGAAGATCAGGAACATCCGCTGTCGGGTCATGCGCATGCGCGCGGGACTCAATCACGGAACGCCCATCAGAGGAAGAGCAGACGGAGCGCGGAAGAAGCGCCTCAGTAGAGGAACGCCTCGATCTCGTCTTTCATCGCGCGCGCGTCGCGGCGCCCCAGCTCGATCAAGCGGCGCGCGAACGCACCATCAAACATGAGATAGCTCGCGAGATCTGCGTCGCCTCCGCCGCCGACGTCGAGCAGGCGCATAAAGGTCCGCCCCAGCATCCGCCCGAACTTCACCTGGTGCGTCTCGAGATGCTCCGCCGCGAGGTGACCGATGTCTTCGCTCGGGTGAATCGCGAGCGACTCGATCATCCGAAGCGGCGGTTCACCGCGCGCGCTGGCGTTCCGGTTAATCGTGTCGATGAAGCCGTCACCGAACTCGTCGACGCCGTCGCGCAAGATGCGGTTGATGCGGCTGAGCTCTTGAAGGTCCGCGTTGACGTGATCGAGCAAGAAGGCGTTCAGCACCTTCCCCAGCAAGAACGTCGCGCCGGGCGGGCGCACTGGACCCGAGGGCGGCGTCCCGGGCCGGCTCACGCCGAGCACCAAGAGCTTGTCAGCGCCCAAGTGGATCGCCGGAGAGGTCGGCGTGTTAAGGCGGAGGCCGCCGTCGCAGTGAAGCGCGTTGCCGATCAAGACGGGCGGGAAGACGATCGGGATCGCCGCCGAGGCGAGCACGTGCGACGGCCCGATCCGCGACCGGTGCATGGTCGCGCGGGAAGGCAGCTCCGCCGGCACCTCCACGTCGTCGCGCGCTTCGGTGAAGATGACGGGGCGCCCGGTCGAGACGCGGGTCGCCGACACCGTGAGCGCTTTGAGCCGGCCGCTCATCACGTTCTCTTGGAGCTTCTTCCACTTCACGCCGTCGCCGACGATGCGCGCAAGGGGGCGCGCGTCGAAGATCCCGCGGGGACGATTGCCGCCGCCGAGGAGGACGCGATGGACGCCTGAGAGCTGACGCAGGCCAAAGCTCAAGACGTCGGCGAGCTCGAGCTCGAGCCACATCTCCTCGAGGTGCACCATGCCCGCGACGGTGTCGTCGACCGTCGACGCCAGGAACGTCCCGTTGACCGCGCCGACGCTGGTCCCGCAGACCATGTCGATGTCGATCACGCGGTTCTTCGCGAGGTCACCGAAGATGTAGCTGAGGACGCCGACCTCATACGCGCCGCGCGCTCCACCTCCGGAGAGGACCACGCCGAGGCTGGGTTTGCGTGTGTCGGTCACGCTGGCGCGTGCTCCATCGCGCGCAACGCTTTGACCTCACGGGTGGCCAAGTAACGCTCGCGAAGCCGCGGGTCGCGTAACATCTCGAGACGCCCGTCCACGATCGTCGCGGCGTCGCGATAGGCGAGCTCCGCGTCCAGTCGGCGATCGAGCGACTCAAAGACCTCGGCCAAGATGAAGAGCGCCTGTTCCGCGCGCTCGACCGTCGTTTCATCGCCTCGCGCGCGCGCTTCTTCCGCGACCATCAAGGCGTTCTCCTTGTCGCCTTCGTCGACGAACGCGCGGGAGAGCAGCACCAGACCGTGAACCTCGTAGCTCCGCAGGCCGTCCGCTTTCGCCATGTCCACGGCCGCGCGGGCCGCTTCTCGCGCCGCGACGTGGTCGCCTCGCTCGCGCTCCAGGTAGGCGCGGACGAGCCGCTCGCGCGCCATCTCATACTTGCCGTTCAGGCGCTCGGAGATCCGCCGCGCCTGATCCAGCGGGACCAACGCCGCCTCTGCGCCTCGGCCCGCCGCGAGCATCAGCTCGGCCATCGCGCAGAGCGCGTCGCAACGTCCCGCGCGATCATCTACCGCCTCGAACACGTCGAGCGCGCGCGTCACGAACTCTTGCGCACGTTCCCGATCACCAAGCGTGTCGTAGAGCTGACCGATGTTGCTGAGCTTGCGTCCCAAGCGCAGGCGATCACCCGTTTCGCGGTCGAGCCACACCGAAGCGCGAAACGCGTTGATCGCGTCTTCGTATTCGCCGGTTGAGGTCAGCGCGACGCCCAAGCTGTTGAGCGCGAAGGCCTCGTTTCGCTTGTTCCCGAGCCGCCGAAAAATCACGATGGCCTCGGCGTAGTTCTCGAACGCGTCGGCGCTCCGGCCGAGGCGGCGAAGCAAGATGCCGCGCTGCACCAACACGCTGCCGCGCGAAGGAAGAAGGTGCGGTTGGTAACCCGCGCGCTCGAGCGCTCGGTCACACGCAGCGAGCGCTCGATCCGGTTCGCCCACGTCACGCGCGAGCTCTGCCTCGAGTCGTAACGAGTCGATCTCGGCCTGACGATCGCCCGCGGCGCGCGCGTTTTCGCGAGCCTCTTGGAGGCTCTCTTCCACGCCCTCCACGCGACCAGCGTCGAGTTCGAAACGCGCGAGGCGATTCAGCGCGAGCGCGCGCTTCCCGGGATCGACGCGTCGCTCGGTGATCGCGCGCATCGCCTCCAGCTCGCGCTGCTGCTCATGAGGTCGCCCGAGGAAGCGAAGGATCTGTTCGCGCCCCACGTGCGCCCGGAAGCGCTGCGCGTCGCCTGGCGGCAGGAGCAAGAGCGCGCGCCCAAAGAAGCGGAAAGCGTCGGTGTTGGAGTACATCGCGAGCGCTTGGTCCGCGGCGTCGAGATAAGCCTGCGCCGCGCCCGCGCTATCGCCCGCCTGCTCCAGGTGCCGCGCGATCCGCGCGGCCTGCGCCCCGCTCCGCGACAAGAGCGTCGCGACCCGCCGATGCATGCTGACGCGATCTTGGACATCGGTCGCCTCATACGCGACGTGACGAACAACCGCGCTCGCGAACCCGAGTGACTCGCCGCGCATACTGATGAAGCCGCGGCTCTTAAGCTCGGCGAGCGGCGCTTCCAGGCTGGTCCCCGCGAGCGTCGACAGCTCCGCGGTACGCAGTCCACCTCCCGCGAGCGCGAGCCACCGCAAAGCGCGGCGCTGGATCTCCGGGAGCTCATCGAGACGCGACGCGATCACGCCCTCGAGCGTCGTCGGGAGCTGAATGCTCGCGCCCGGGCGCTTGGTCACGCGACGTCGGCCCATGCCGTCGCCGATCGTCACGACCCCGCGTTCCAGCAAAGCGTCGACCAGCTCGATCAAGAAGAAGGGGTTGCCGCCGGCGCGAGAGAGGATCGCCCGCTCGACGTCTTCCGGAACATCCGCGTCGCCGAAGTGCTTGCGCAGCAGCGCGCGGCGGTCGTCGTCACCGAGCTCGTAGAGCGCGATCTCCGGCACCCCCGCCAAGGCGCTCGTCACCCGCTCGTCGGGGCGGGTCCCCATGATCACGAGCACGGGTACATCGTAGGGGCGCTGCCGAAGCGCGCGGACCAGCTCCAGGCTCGGGGTGTCGCACCACTGAAGCGAGTCGACCCAGATGATAAGCGGGGCGCGCGAGGCCAGTTCGTAGACCAAGATCTCGACGCCGCGCGTGATGACGTTCGCGTTCTCGATCGGACCGTCTTCTTTTCGCGGCGCGATCAAACGGGTCAGGCCGCGCGAGCACTCCGCGCGGCGCTTGTCGCTCGTGATCAAGGTGTCGAGCGCGGTCTTGAGCTTCTCGCGGGCCTCTTCAGCGCTCGCCCGATCCGGGATCTCGCAGCACTCGCGAACGAGCTCCGCGACCGCGCCAAACGGGAGGTCCGTCGTCGCGATGGTGGACTCGGTTCGCAGCACGCGTGGCGCCGCGCTCCCGATCGACTCAATCGCGGCCGCGACCACCGCGGTCTTGCCGACCCCGAGCTCGCCGATGACCGAACAAAAGAGGGCGCGCTTGGTGGTGACGGCTTCATCGAAGACCGCGTGGAGGTTCGCCATCTCGTCATCGCGACCCACGATCTCGCTCGCCCGAGCAGACGCCCGAAGCTCTTCTGCTTTTTCTTCGCGCGTGCGCGCGCCGATCAAGCGCCAGGAGCGGATCCCGCGAGGGGCTCCGCCCGGATCGGTGCGGACGTCCACGTCGCTGTCTCGCCTCGCGAACTGAAAGTCGCGTCGGACCATCCGGAACACTTCGCCCGCGACCAAGACATCATTGATGCGTCCGGCGTCCGCCAAGCGCTCCGCCACCTCGAGCACCGCGCCCACCGGCGTGTAGCGAAGCAAGCGTCCACCTTGGTCGCGGACGGTCGAGACCGCGCCGCGCGAGAGCCCCACCGAGGCGGTCACGGGGATCAAGAGATCGGCGCTCAGGCCGTCGAGCGCCTCGAGCAGATCGAGCGCGAGCGTCGAGGCGCGGAAGGGATCGTTGACGGACGCTTTGCCGAGCCCGAGGATGAAACGAAATCGGTTCTTGCCGAGTCCGTCGGGCCACGAGAGCACCGCGTCCGCTTTGTACGCGATGTCCGCGAGGACCTTGGCGGCTTCCGTTCCGATGTCGACGCCAGACTCCGTTCCGGTATTGGTGATGTCAGCGCGCACTCGACCGGCGACCACGACGACCTGGCGACGCTCTCGAAGCTCGCGCTGTCCGACCCCAGAGAAGACCGTCTCTCCGCCCACGAAGGTCGCGATCTTCTGCGCTTCGCGCGCGTCCTCGGGGCTGCGCGGGATGTGCTCGGCGAGGAAACGCTCAAGCGCTTCCATGTCCCAGACCTCTTCTTCAAGACGGAGGTACTGGTTGATCGCGCCGGCGAGCGAGCGGCCGGACTGGTAGCGCTCTTCGCGATCCTCGGAGGTCGCGCGCTGGACGATGCGGTTGAGCTCGACCGGGACCTCAGGGTCGACGTTCTTGGGGTAGGTGACCTCGGAGCGGCGTACACGCTCGAGCACGTCGATCCCGTGCACGCCCGGATACATCGCGCGCCCCATCAGCAGCTCCGCCAAGAGCACGCCGAGCGAATAGACGTCGCTCCGCGGATCGACCCGGGCGCCCCTCGCCTGCTCCGGTGACATGTAGGAGAACTTGCCTTTGATGACGCCGGTCTCCTCCGAGACCATGCGCGCTTTCGCGATGCCGAAGTCCGCGACCTTCACGACTCCGTCGTACGTCAGCAACACGTTCTGTGGGCTGACGTCGCGGTGCACGATCTCCATCGGATCGCCGCGCTCGTCCTTGCGCTTGTGCGCGTAGTCGAGACCCTTGGCGACCTCCATCACGATGAAGGCGGCGAGCCCATACGGAACGCGAACCTTCTTGCGTCGACACGCCGCGACGAGACGCCCGAGATCGAGTCCGTCCACGAACTCCATCGCGAGCAAGAACTCTCGCTTCACCTGCTCGAAGGCGTAGACCTGGACGATGTTCGGATGGTTGAGCCGCATCGCGACCTTGGCCTCATCGACGAACATCGAGATGAACTTCGCGCTTCGGGCGAAGGTCGGCAGCACGCGCTTGAGCACGAGCAGCTTCTCAATGCCTTCGGCGCCAGCCGACTTCGCCAAGAACACCTCAGCCATGCCGCCGGTGCCGAGGCGTCGGACGATTTGATAGCGTCCGATACTGGCGGGGGTCTCCTCGTCCGTCACGTCAGCGCGAAATACTAAGGGCTACGGTGATCGCTCGCATAGGAAATCCGTAGGTGTTCACCCAGGGGGATTTTCGATCGCGCCTCGACCCGAACGCAAAAAGGGCCCGCCGAAGCGGACCCTCCCTGCTCGCGGCGAAAACGCCTAAGCCTTGAGTCCCTGCGCGCGAAGCGCCTTGCTGTGCGCCTCTGGATCCTTGGCGTTCCAGCCATAGCCGAGCTGCGCTTCGATCAACCCGAGCGTCCCCGGGCCCGCGATGCCATCGGTCGTGTAGCCGAACATCGCCTGGAAGTTCACGACCGCCCAGTGCGTGATCGCGCCAAAGTCGCCGTTCACGTCGACCTCATAGCCAAGGTCCGCGAGCTGCTTCTGCAGCGCCTGAACGTCCTCGCCCTTCGAGCCCTTTTTCATCATCCCCATGGTCAATCCTCCAATCGCGTTCCGGCTTCGGAACCGTGTCTGCGTGAGATTGTGGCGGCGAAAAGACGCGGCTCGCCGTGGTGTTGCTCACGCCGAAACGCCGCTCCCCCATAAGCGTCAGCTCAAATTTTCTTGAGGATGCGTCCGGGAATGAGGAGCAGCAACGCGCCGACCGTCGCGACGACCACGCTCTTGAAGTTGAAACCGTCAACGCCACCAAAGCCGAAGTAGTTCCCGATGAACCCGCCGAGGAGCGCGCCGACGATGCCGAGGAGGATCGTCTTGATCCAGCCACCCTCTTGGTCGCCGGGCATGAGGAACTTGGCGATGACGCCCGAGACGAGGCCGAGCACGATCCAGGTAAGGATTCCCATTTCGAAATCTCCTTCTGCGGTTTGAACGCCGCGCGCTCGTTTCGATTCATCCTCGAGGCGAGCGCTACCCAGAGCATGGTGCAAAGCGCGCGAAGGCGCCTGACGTTAGCGACGAAGGGCGTGACCGAACGCACGACGCGCGCCGAGGGCGAGCGCGCGCTTCACCATTGGCGAGGCGGGCAGCGCCCGCATAATCGACAGCTCGTCCCGAGGCGAAGACCGTTCGTTGAGGAAGCGAACCAACATGTCGACCGGCACGCGATCGAACATCGCGGTGAACAGACCTGGCGCCACGTGCGGGCGGGCCGCGAGCTCCGCGAGGAAGATGTCGTCAAGCGCTCGGGTTCGCGCGTTCCGCGGCATCTTCGGGATCGGCTGACCCGCGACCACGGCCTCGGCGATCGCGGCCGACCAGCGCTGGATAAACGAGAAGACGTACCCGCTCGCGGGCTTGGCCGCGCCGCCAGCGAGACCGATGCGCGTCACGCCTCGGGGAGCGGGAGCGGGGGCACCGACCGACATCGGGAGCACGCCGCGCTCTTTCCGCGTCACGCGATATTCGCCGTAACGAGAACACGCGCGGAGCAGAGTCGCTTCGTAGGGCACGTCCGGTTCGCGCGTCTTCGTGAAGTAGGTGTCCTCGATCAACGCGCTCGTTGGGCTGTCTGGCAACACGTAAAGGAAATGCGTCGACGCCGGGCACCCAGGGACGTCAAAGTCCATGAGCGTCGCGACCTCGGGATCGAAGACCGCGTCTCGCGTCTCGATGAACCATCCTTCGAAGTGTTGGATGAGCGCGGTGTCGGACGGCAAGAGCTCGGCAGGTCGGGAGTCGAAGACGAGCGGTGCGCGGAACCGCGTCTCAGCGCCCGCGACCGTCGCGATCACTTCGGCCGACCCTGACCCCCCGCGCACCTCGCTGACCGTCGCCGACAAAAGCAAGCGCGCGTTCTTCGCTTCACGGATGCGGCGCTGGCCTTCCAGGTAGAACGCGAGAGACGAGATCCGCTCGTAGGGATGCCGTTCGCTCGTTCGCGTGATCCAGCCGCGCTCGCCCGCGCCATGATCACGAACCCGCCAGCGTGGATACCGATGCACCACGCACGATTCAAACGGGTGCGGGTCCACCCGGAAGTTGCAAAACGTCCGGTCCTCTTCAAACGTCTCCCGGCGATCGAGGACGAGCAGCTCTCCTTGGTACCCCGCGTCGAGCAAGTGCACCGCGAGGCTGAGACCGGACGCGCCGCCGCCAACGATGATCAAGTCGACCGTGTTGGGGGAGCCCTGTCCTGTGTGCGTCTGCGTCTTCATCACGAACGGCCTGACCTAGGGTTACTTCTTTCCCAAGAGAAGAGCACGCAGATGTTCTTCAACACGCTGTCCAGGTTTGTACTCGTGTTTGACCAGGCGTTTGTGATCTCGCTCGTGTCCTGTGGACCGATCCGGCTCGCCCTCCTATACCTCCGCCGTGGAGATCCAAGAGCAAAAGCGCCGCGTCCCTCGCGACTTCGATCGTATCGCGCGGACCTATGATTTTCTGACCGGGGCGAACCCGGGTTACGTTCGTCATCTTGAGATGAGCGCGGCGCGCCTCGCGGACGCCTTGAGCGACGCGGACGTCAAAGACGCGGCGCCCGATCGAACACGGCGCGTGCTTGATCTCTGCTGCGGAACCGGGCTCTCGACCGGCGCGATGCGCAAGGCGTTCCCGCGCGCGAAGCTCGTCGGCCTCGACGCCTCCGAAGGCATGATCACGAAGGCGCGAACGAAGACGCACCTCGACGCCGAGTTCATCTTGGGCGACGCGACCGATCCCGTCGCGGCCGGCGCAGAAGGACCCTTTGACGCGATCTTGATGGCGTACGGGATCCGCAACATCCCAGACCCCGATCGCTGCCTCGCGAACCTCTTCGCCTTGCTCGCGCCGGGGGGACACATTTGCTTTCACGAGTACTCCGTCGCCGACTCGCTCAAGAGCCGCGCGATCTGGAACGCGGTGAGCGTGGGCGTGATCATCCCGGGCGGCTTGTTCACCGCGGGCTCCACAAAGATCTATCGCTACCTGCGCCGCAGCGTGAACGAGTTTGACGGCAAGCGCGGGTTCGAGCGTCGCTTGCTGCGCGCGGGCTTCCGCGATGTGCACACCCTCCCGCTCGACGGATGGCAGCGCGAGATCGTCCATTCCTTCATGGCGCGCAAACCCACCCGGAGTCAGGCGTGAGCGACATGCGACAGAGCGGCATCAAGCGGCGCCTGGAAACGGCGGTTGTCGGCGGCGGTCTCGCGGGCTTGGCGGCGGCCACCGTCTTGGCGGAAAACGGCGCCCGCGTCACGCTCTACGAGCGCGAGGACATCTTGGGCGGGCGCGCCGCGGCGTGGAACGACGAGCTCAAAGACGGCACCTCGTTTCAGATGGAGCGCGGCTTCCACGCCTTCTTCCGGCAGTACTACAACCTGCGCGCCTTGATGCGGCGAGTGGATCCTGAGCTCTCGTGCCTGACGCCGATGACCGACTACCCGGTGCTCGGCGAAGACGGCGCGAAGGCCTCTTTTCGCGCGCTCCCAAAACGCGCTCCGCTGAACATCGCGGAGCTGGTGCGCCGCACTGATTCGCTCGGTCTTCAGGCGCTCCTCCAGATCGATCGCAAAGCGGCCGCCGCGATGCTGGCCTTCGGTCCGCATACCTATGAGCGCTACGATCACATGAGCGCGCGCGAGTACCTCGACTCGTTGAGCTTCCCAGAAGAAGCGCGGCGGATGCTCTTCGATGTCTTCTCGCACTCGTTCTTCAGCCGCGAAGAGAACCTCTCCGCCGCCGAGCTGCTTATGCAGTTCCACTTCTACTTCATGGGCAACCCGGAGGGCCTGGTCTTCGACACGATGAACGTCCCGTTCTCGCGCGGCCTCTTCAACCCGCTCGGTCACTACCTGCGCTCGCTCGACGTCAACGTGCAGACCGGCACCGCGGTTGAACGTGTCGAGCGCGCCCCCGGACACGCGAACGGCTATGACGTGCACGTGGGCTCGCGATCCACGCGCTTCGACGGCGTGGTGCTCGGGCTCTCGGTGAACCCGCTCCGTGAGCTGGTCGCGCGCTCCAAGACGCTCGGTAACGAGACGTGGCGGAGTGATGTCGACGCGCTGGAGGTGACCTGGCCTTTCGTCGTCTGGCGTCTGTGGCTCGACCGCCCGGTCGCGGCTCACCGCGCGCCCTTCGCGGGAACCGCGGGGGTCGGCTTGCTCGACAACATCAGCGTCTACGAGAAGCTCGAGGACGAGTCGCGCGCGCAAGCGGAGCAGCGCGGTGGTTCCGTGGTGGAGCTTCACGCTTACGCGGTCGACCCGGTGCACCACGAAGAAGCGATCAAGACGAACCTCTTAGCGGGGCTCCACGAGCTCTACCCCGAGACGCGTGACGCGACGATTCTGGAGGAGCGCTACCTGTGTCGCTGGGACTGCCCGGCGTTCGCCCCGGGGAGCCACGCGAGGCGCCCGAGCGTGATCACGCCCGAGCGGATGGTCACGCTGGCCGGCGACTTTGTTCGCATCGAGCAGCCCTCCGCGCTGATGGAGCGCGCGGTCACGACCGGCTTTATCGCCGCAAACTCACTCCTCGGGCATCGCGCCCAAGAGATCGAGAGCGTGCCGCGCTCGGGCGTGCTCTCCGCGCTCAAGCTCTGACGCTCGGGTTGAGCTCAAGCAATAGGAAACAGACGTCATCTTCGCTGCGCTCGCTCTGTTCGGCGAGTCGCGAGAACGCCTGGTCGAGATCAGGGTCGCGGAGCGCGCTCTCGATCGCTTCGGTCGTGGTCGCGCGGGTGAGTCCATCGGTCGTGAGCAGGAGCCTACCGCGGGTGGCGAACGTGCTAGGGATCGGATCTGCGCGACCGCTCCCGAGACGATGTCCAGCGACGGCCGGTGTCTCTCGCATCAGCGTGTTGTTCGCGTACCGATAGACACTTGAGTCTCCAGCGCTCGCCAAGCTGACGTGCGTCGCGTCGACATGCACACACAAGGCGGTGGTCTCCCCTGCGCGAACGTCGGCATAGAGAACGCGGTCAAGCTCGACGAGCTTCCCGACCAGCTCGATCGCCAACGTCCCGGTCGCGTGCGCGAATCGCCGCTTCGCGATCTGCTCGATGCGAGCGCGGGCACGCTCTGCTGCAAGCGCCCCACCTGGCATTCCCGATGCTCCGTCAAAGACCGCGAAGACCCCGTGATCCAGATCGATGTACGCCCGATCGTCTCCATGATGGGCGCGTTCGTAGTGAAGGATCCGCTTGACCACACAACGTGAACAAACGGCGGAGCGAACCCCTTCCCATAAGCAGGCTGCTTACGGGGCGCGTTCGTCCATCGACTCGCAGTGGGTCGCGTAGAAGCGGCCGGTCACGGTTCCGCCGGGGAAGGTCACGTCCACCGCGACGCTCATCTCGTCATCTGCCTCGCCCATGAGCGACCAGGTCAGGCCGTTCTGGGTTCCGCTCGTAAAGCGCAAGAGCGGCGCGTCGGTGAGCGTCCCGCGGAAGTCGAAGAGGACCGCGGCGACGAGATCTTGTTCCGCGGCCACGGGGCTCGCGAAGGAGCCGAGGACGAGCGAGCGACCTGGGGAAGGCGTGCCCATGGTCGGGCACTCTTCGTCGATCGGGTCGCCATGCACCTCGACGTGGAAACTGCCGTCCAGGTTGCGGCCGAAGTAGGCGAGCGAGAGCGGCTCGGTTACCGCGCCGAACTCAGCGGTCATCACAGTTGAGCGGAGGTCGCCAGGAGGATTGGTGTCCTCCGCGACGCTGGTGTCTTCAGCGGGGTTCGTGTCGGCCGGATTCGTGTCAGCGCTCGCGTCAGGCGTGACGGCCGTGTCCCCTGTACTGGTATCTGCGCCGCCGGTATCCGTCGCGCCAGTGTCGTCGTCACCGCAGGCGAGCGCACAAGTGAGGAGCAAAAAGAAAAGCGTCCGCTTCATGAGCGAACGCTACCACCGAAACTCCGATTCGCGATGCTAGCGGAGCGCGAAGGTCACGGGCAGCGTCACTTCGCGGGTCCGCCAGGCGAGCTCTTCTGGCGGCGCGATCACGGTGTCGACCGCCTGATAGCGAGCGAGCGCGGCGGCATCGAGCACCGAGTGCCCCGACGACTCCTTGACGCGAACGCCGGCGATGTTGCCTTGGCGGTCGATGCGGATACCGACGAGCACGGTGCCTTGAAGATGACGCCGACGGGCAGCGCGTGGGTACGCCGGTGATCCGATCTGCGCGCGAACACGACGGACATAAGACCGGGCAAGGGCGCGACGGTTGATGCGTGGTTCCGGAGCCGCAGGGGCAGGAGCCGGAGCGACGATGCCACGCGTTCCCGTGCCGCCCACTTCACCTTGTGTGGAGCCCATCTCGCCCGAACCCGCGACGCGGTCGGTCGCCATGCCGCCGTCGGTCGAGTTCACAGTGCCGAGCGGAGGCGCTTCCGCCACGGGAGCCTCAGCGGGCGCCGGGGGCGTCTCTTCGTGAACCGGTCGGCGCACGCGTCGACGAACAGGAGCGACCGCGACCACCTCGGGCTCGGGCTCGGGCGCGACCTCAGGCTCGGGGGCCTCGACGATCGGCTCAGGCGCGACCTCGATGGCCGGCTCCGCAGGCTCGTCGACAATCATGAAGGAGAGAACCTGCGGCGCAGGCGGCTCCGGTGCGGAGGCGTCCACCTCGACAAAGGTCAGGAGCGCGTGGGCAGCGAGCGACGTGAAAACGAAGCAGGCGATCCGAAGAGAGGATCGATCGTGATCCGTCAGAAAACGCTGACGAACTCTCGGGAGGTGGGCAGACAGCTCCATTCGCCAGAGAGTTTGATATTCATTTTCATTTTCAGCAAGCCCAAGGAGTCGCCGGAATCATTGTCTTTTCCAAAATCCGCGAGAGTGTTCTCACGGCTCAGGAGTCGGCTGGGCAGCCGATCGAGTCGATGCTTCCCGGTGCGCAGGTGCAGCAGCCACAGTTCATGACGGGTCCGCCGCACTCTTTCACGCACGTGAACGCGCGTAGGCACGTGGGAGTGCAACTGTCGCTGCATTCGCCGGGTCCGACGGGTCCGGTGTCTGGCGTACCTGTGTCGACCATGCCCGTGTCGGGCGTCCCCGTGTCGGCCATGCCCGTGTCCGCTTCCCCGCTATCGCCTTCGCCGGTGTCTGCCTCGCCGGTGTCGGCTTCGCCGGTGTCGGCTTCGCCCGTATCGGTCCCGCCGGTGTCTTCCGAGGTTCCCGTATCTTCTCCGCTGCCCGTGTCTTCCGCGGTTCCCGTGTCGACAGCGGTGTCGTCATCCCCGCAAGCGATCGCCAGCACAGAGAAGGACAAGACGAAGAGAATCAAAGCGCGCGTCATGTGCTGAGGGTGGTCGTCCCGCCCGATGCATGCAAGCCGCGAAGTGGATTCTCTACGCGATGCGGTCCACTCTCGGGCGGTGCAGATCGGCACCTTGCTCCTCGCGCTCGCGGGTGTCTTCGCGGCGCTCGCCGCCCTTTGCGTTTCGTACGGCGAGCCTGGCTGGATGGTAGGCGGCGCGCTCTTGGCTTGGCTCGCCTTCAGCTTCGCGTGGACCGCAGCGGGCTACCTCGGTCTCGGCGCGTGGGTACTCGGGAAACGCCGCGACAACACCCGTCATCCCCTCGCTTATCTCGTCGCCGGGCCGTTCCTCATCGTCATGCAGAGCGTGCGTCGACTCCGCACCGCGGTCAGCTCCGAACCCGTGTACAACCTCGTCGCCGACCGCATGTACGTCGGCCGGATCACTGAGGCCGAGGCCCTCCCGCGTGATGCCGCGATGGTGGTCGACATGACCGCGGAGTTCCTTGAGCCAAAGAGCGCCCAAGCGTTCGGCGCGTACCGCTGCTTGCCCACGCTCGACGGAATCCAGCCCGCGCTCGAGGACTTGAGCGCGCTCGCCCACGAGGTCGCGCGCTTTGAGGGCCCCGTCTACGTCCACTGCGCGGCGGGACACGGGCGCTCTTCGCTCCTCGCCTGCTGCGCATTACTCGCGCGCGGCGACTATGCGACCGTGGACGAGACCGTGCGCGCGATGCAGTCCAAGCGACCCAAGATCCATCTCGCGCGGAGTCAGCGCGCGATCGCGGAGCGGTTCGCGCGCGAACTTCTCGCCACGTCACGCGATGAGAACGTTCCGCTCTCTGAAACGTCTCCGTCAACGTGAGCGTGGAACCCGAGGAGAAGAAGCGCGCGTCAGGTCTGCTGCGCGACGTCGTCGCGATCAAGCGCGCGGAGTGGCCGCTCGCGATCGTGATGTTCTCGTACTTCTTTTTGGTCGTGACCACCTTCTGGGTCCTTAAGCCGATCAAGAAGGCGCTCTTCATCGGCACGTACGACGCGAGCGGGATCGTGCTCTTCGGCACGCACCTGTCTGCCTCGCGCGCCGAGCTGGTCGCCAAGGTGCTCAACGTTTTCGCGGCGCTGGTCGCGGCGGGCGTCTTCACGTTGCTCTCGCGTCGGTTGCGCCGCGAGCGCCTGACCTATGTCTTCAGCGCGCTCTTCATCGCGGGCTTCGTCTTCTTCGCGCAGCATCTGCAGCAACCCAACACGGTCACCGTCTGGAGCTTCTACCTCTTCGGCGACCTCTACTCGACGGTGATGCTCGCGACCTTCTTCGCGTTCATCCACGACAGCGTGCTGCCCGACGAAGCCAAGCGGCTCTACGGCGTGATCGGTCTCGGCGGAGTCGTCGGCGGATCGGTCGGCTCGATGGTCGTTCGCGCGCGCATCGACGCGCTCGCGCCGCACCAGTGGATGTGGCTCTGCCTCGGCCTCGCGATCTTGATCGTCTTCGTCGGCGCCTATGCCGGGGCGCTCGTTCGCCGGGAAGGTCGCTCGTCGTCCATCCCGGGTTCGCACTCCGCGTATCGTGAGCTCCGCCTGAGCGACGCGCTCGCGGGCGCCAAGCTCGTGCGCCGTTCGCGCTACCTCCTCGCGATCGTCGCGATGGTCGGGCTCTACGAAATGGTCTCGACGCTCATGGACTTTCAGTTCACCAGCGCGGTGGCCGAGTTCCTCGATGGTGACGCGATCGGCGCCCACTTCGCGACGGTCTACGCGATCACCAACTTCGTCGCGCTCATCCTTCAGCTCTTCGTGGTGAGCGTGGTGATGCAGCGCTTCGGCATCACCGTCGCGCTCATGTTCCTGCCGGTCGCGGCGATGGTCGGCTCGCTCGGTTTCCTCGCGGTGCCCACGCTCCTCATGGGCAGCGCGCTCAACACCGCGGACGGCGCGTTCTTCTACTCCATCCACCAGACGTCCAAAGAGGCGCTCTATGTCCCGACGACCCAAGAAGAGAAGTACGCGGCGAAGGCGTTCATCGACATGTTCATGCAGCGCGTCGCCAAGGTCGTCGCGATCGCGCTGAGCCTCGGCATCACTGCGGTGTTCACCTCCTACGACGCGGTCCGGTGGCTCTCGCTCGCGACGGTCGTGCTGCTGGTCATCTGGGTCTTCGCGGCGAGATACGCGGGTGGGCGCTTTGGCGCGCTCGCGCGCGGAGAACGCGAGTCGCATGTCCATGGGCCTGAACAGAGGGCATCGTGAAGCGCCAAGAGGAAACGCTCTCGAAGGAGCTCGCCACGGGAATTCGGGCGACGGGGTCAGCTGACGTCCAGGTGATCGGAAAGGGCATCCACTGGCGGACGTCACCCGTGGCGTACGCTCGCGTCATGGATCGACTCTCCTCAGGTTCGTTACGGATCGCGGTGATGCGGGTCGCGGTGACGCTGGGAACAGTGATGTTGGGAACGGCGTGCGGCGGAACGCCAACGACTGAAGCGGCGCACCCGGCGGTCGTCGCGCACGAAACGCACGCGCCCGTCACTGCGACGCCCGAGCAAGCGCTCGAAGAGCGTGAGCAAGTCGAAGCCGTCGTCGCCCGCGTGATCACGAATGACCCGGCGCCCGAAACCGAAACGCAGACCGACGTGAACGCGCCGGCCCCCGAAGTCGAAACACAGACGGACGTGAACACGAACGCGGCGGAGTCCGGTGCCACCGTCGTGTACCCGACGCGATATGGCCACGCTCCCCATCCTGGCGCGCGACGAGGCCCGCCGCGGATCGTGCAAAGCAACGTGACCGTCGGCCCCTCCTACAATCGCGCGATCATTCAACGGGTCGTCCGACGGAACCTCGCGCCGATCCGCTCTTGTTATGAACGCGCGATCTCAGAGCTCCCAGACCTCGCGGGGTCGATGCGAGCTCGCTTTACTATCGCGACCGACGGAACCACCGAACGCGTCGAGCTGACCCGCGCGCTTCATCCCAAGGTCGACGGATGCGTGATCTCCGAGATCGCGACCTGGCGCTTTCCCCGACCCCGTAGCCCGCTCACCGTGGTCTACCCCTTCGTGTTCTCGCCGCGCGCCGCGACGCCCGCTTTGACACCAGCGCCGACCGCGCCCACTCCAGCGCCCGCTTCGGCCAACACCAGGTCCGCGATCGATGAGCGGCCGACCATCCTCGGCTCACTCGACCGCGACGCGATCGGGCGAGTCGCGCGCGCTCACCAGGGCGACATCCGTCAGTGCTACGAAACCGCGCTTCAACGTGACCCGCCTCTGCGCGGCGTCGCTCGCGCGCGCATTGTGATCAGCCCGCGCGGCGAGGTCCGCTCCGCTTCGATCGCGGAAGGGCAAGGCATACATCCCGACGTAGACGCCTGCATCGAAACGAAGATCCGGCGCTGGCGGTTTCCCGATCCGCCGGGCGGCGGGCTCGTCATCGTCGTGTTTCCGTTCGTCTTCCAAACGTCATAGCTCGGAGCGATCGGGATCGCTTAGGATCCGACATGCGCATCACGCTGCCGTCTTTCGTCGTCGCTCTTCTCACGGCCTGCGGAACTGCCGCGCCCGTGCCCACCGTGGTCACGCCGGCGGCGCACGCGGAAACGGAAACGGAACCGCCCCAAGTCGAAGAGCAAGCTGGGCCCGAGGTGCAGGTCGCGGCGCCAGCTGCCGCAGACCCCGATTTCGAGAGCGTCTCCGTCGGCGCGCTCGATGTCCGCGGCGCGCTCGATCCCGCCCAGTTGACCGGACCGATCCGCGAAAGCGTCGAGCTGATCGGCGCCTGCTATGACGAAGCGCTCACCCGCGACCCAAGCCTCGCGGGCATCGTCGAGGTCGCGGTCATCATCAACGCGAGCGGCGGGATCAACGCGGTCAACGCGCGGAGAGGGATCGACAGAGACCTCGACAGCTGCGTCGTCCGGACCGTGCGCGCGCTCTCCTTCCCCCCAGTCACAGGCGGCGGCATCGCGGTCGCCAGCATCCCCTTCCACTTTCGACACCGGTGAAGCGAGGAAGCGGGGGCGCTGTTGAGTCTCCCCGACCCCTCGGTCTCTCGCGTGACTTGCCCCCTCGCGCGCCCGTTGATAGCCCGGGCGCATGAGCGCGCGGCAAGATCTCATCGCGATCGATCGCAAACACGTGTGGAGGCCCTACACGTCGAGCGAAGATCACGAGCGTAAAGAACCGCTCGTCATCTCGCGCGCCGAAGGTCAGTGGCTCTACGACGCCTCGGGCAAGCGCTTCCTCGACGCGAGCGGTTCGTGGTGGTGCAACAACTTGGGTCACGGTCACCCGCGTCTTCGCGAAGCGCTCGTTCGCCAAGCGAGCGACATGATGCACTGCACCTTCGCGGGCGTGACCCACGAACCGGCCGCGCTCCTGGCGCAAGAGCTCACCCACGTCGCGCCCGAAGGGCTCACCCGCGTCTTCTACAGCGACAACGGGAGCACCTCGGTCGAGGTCGCGCTCAAGATCGCGTTTCAGTACTGGCAGCAAAACGGACAGCCCAAGCGTCGCCGGTTCATCGCGCTCCCGGGCGGCTACCACGGCGACACCATCGGCGTGATGAGCGTGAGCGCGGTCAGTGAGTTCTCGGCCGTCTTCGACCCGCTCTTGTTCGACACGATCCGCGGCGACGATCCGGGCGTACACGCAGACGGTCAGGAAGCGGGCTGGGAGCATTTGGTGACGCAGATCGAGGCGACGCTCGATCTGCACGGCGACACGATCGCGGGGCTCGTGATCGAGCCGCTCGTGCAAGGCTCGGCCGGAATGCGTATGTACTCGCCGGCGCTCTTACGCCGCATGCGGCGAGCCTGTGATCGCGCGGGGACGTTCCTGATCTGCGACGAGGTCTTCACCGGCTTTGGCCGCACCGGAGAGATGTGGGCGAGCGACCACGCGGACATCGCGCCCGATCTGCTCTGCACCGCGAAGGGCTTGTCCGGCGGGGTGCTCCCCTTCTCCGCGACGCTCGCGACCGAGCGCATCTACGACGGCTTCCGTGGCGACAAGACGCGCGCGCTGATGCACGGGCACACGTTCTGCGGCAACCCGCTCGGCGCCGCGGTCGCGCGCGAAGTGCTCGCGATCTATCGCGAAGAAGACGTGCTCAGCCAAGCCAAGGAGAGCGCCCAGACGTTGGCCACCGCGATCGCGGACATGAACGGCATCGAAGGGGTGCGGCGGACCCGTTCCTGCGGGATGGTCGCGGCGATCGATCTCGGCGACGCAGGCTACTACGGCCCGATCGGGTGGGAGGTACACGAAGAGGCGCTCGCCCGCGGCGCGCACATGCGTCCGCTCGGCAACACGGTCTACGTCATCCCGAGCCTAACCATCCCGCGCGACGATCTAGACACCTTGCTGCGCGTCTTGCGTGAATCGATCGAGGCCACCCTGCAGAAGCGAGCGAAGGCGTGAGCAAAAAGAAGAAGAGCGGAAAGAAGAAGCCCGCCGCGAAAAAGACGAAGGCGAACGCAGAGGAAGTGGCGGAGGCCAGCGAGTCTGCCCGCGAGTCTGCCAGCGAGTCTGGCAGCGCGCCCGCTGACGAGCCCGCGCGCGCACCGCTCTCAACCGCGGCGCGCTGGCAGCACCTCGCGCTCGCCGGGTTCGCCGGGATCGTGCAGTGCCTCGCGACGACTTTTTCGGTGTGGCCGCTCGCGTTCGTCTGTTTCGTTCCGACGATGTTCGCGATCGAGCGGGAACGCGAAGCCGGCGCGACGACGAAGCGGATCCTCTTGCTCGGCTTTGTCCACGGCAGCATCGGGTACACCGGCGGCTACTACTGGCTCGTCGAGATGCTCGAGCAGTTCTCTGGCTTCGGGATGCTCGCGAACATCGGGATCGCGTCGATCTTTTGGCTCTACCACGGGCTCCAGCAGACGGCGCTCTTCTGGCTCTACGATCGCGCGCGGCGACGAGGTTGGTCAGTCACGGTCGCGCTGGTCCCGGCGCTCTGCGCGCTCGAGACGATCTTCCTCTTCCTCTTCCCGAGCTACCTCGGTGCGGGCTTTCACGACATGCCGATCTTCATGCAGGTCGCGGATCTCGGCGGGCCGGTGCTCTTGTCCGCGCTCGCGGTGCCGCTCAACGGCGTGCTCATCGAGGTCTGGCGTCATCGCACCCGTGGTGAGCGCTTCCCCAAGCGCGCCTTGATCGCGGCGGTCGGCGCGCTCGTCTTCACGCTGGCCTACGGCGGCTATCGCATCCACGAAACCGATCAGCGCGCCGAAGCGGCTGACCATCTCGAGGTCGGGCTGGTGCAAGTGAACATGGGCATCTTCGACAAGCGAGAGGACCCGTACGAAGGCCACCGCCGTCATCTTGAGCAGAGCCTCGAGCTTGAGGAAGAGCTCGGCGAAGGCTTGGACCTCCTGGTGTGGCCAGAGAGCGCGTATACGTTCTTCATTCCCGAAGAGGAACGGAACCTGAAGCGGCGCGTCCTCGGCCGCGTCAGCACCCCGACTCTCTTTGGCGGGCTCAGCCGCCGCGAAGACAAGAGCTACAACACCGCGTACATGCTCGACGGCGATGGCGAGATCCTCGGGACCTACGACAAGACCTACTTGCTCGCGTTCGGTGAGTACCTCCCGTTCGGCGAGACCTTCCCCATCCTCTATGAGTGGTCACCGAACACCGGCCACTTCACGCCCGGCGATCACCAGCGGCCCTTCGAGTGGAACGGCTACCGCATCAGCACCTTGCTTTGCTACGAGGACACGCTCCCGACCTTCACGCGGAGCGCGGTGCAGCAGGCCAACCCCCACCTCCTCGTCAACATCACCAACGACGCTTGGTTCGGCGACACCCAAGAGCCGTGGATTCACCTCGCGCTGGCGAAGTTCCGAGCGGTCGAGCATCACCGCGCGCTCGTTCGCTCGACCAACAGCGGCGTCAGCGCGGTCGTCGATCCAGTCGGACGCGTCCTCACGCACAGCGGCGTCTTCGAGCGCGCGACCTTGCACGCCAACATCCCGATGCTCGATGGCTGGACGCTCTACCAGAGCACCGGCAACTGGCCCGGATGGGCAGGCACCGGCCTCATCTTCTGGCTCGCGTTCATCGGGCGTCGCCGCGACGCGCTCTCGTAGCGCGGGACACATGGGCGACTTGTTCGCTCGCGCGGAACAGGGGAAGCTCTCGGTATGCGTCCGCTTCTCCTTATGCTCTCCCTCCTGACGTCGATCGCCGCCTTCTCCCCCAACGTCGCGCGCGCCTGTTCGTTCTTCCCGACGTTGACCAACACGATCGTCGCGCCAGCGGCGGGAGCGACCGCGCCGAGCAACGCCAAGGTCTATGCGCTCTCGAGCGGCACCGCGTGTCCAGCCGCCAGCGCTGCGTTCGAGCTCGTGAATCGCGACACCGCCGAAGCGGTCGCGGTCACCTGGACAAACCGAGAGCTGCGCAACACACGCTTCATCGCGTTGCCGACAACCTTCCTGCTCTGGGAAGGCACGCCGACGGCGCCCCTCGCGGCCGGCTCGTATGTCTTCCGCGCGCTCGACTACACCAGCCCGGTCGGATGTGATGAGTCGACGGACGCCGAAGAGGTGGTCTTCACGGTCGGCGCCGACGCGGACACCGCCGCGCCCGAAGCCCCCATGCTCGGCGCGGCGACCCCCAACTGCCGCTTCGAGATGTTCGGAACCAGTTGTGACGTGGGCGCGTTCCCGCGATGGCGACAACGTCTCGAGGTCACGTTCTCCGCCGCAGACGTCAGCCACTACGAGGTCACGGTCGATGGTCAGCTTGAGTACGCCGGCGCCGAGCCCATGTTCACGCTGCAGCGCCTGGAAGAGACGACGTTGGCGATGGTCGAGGTACGCGCGGTGGATCTCGCCGGCAACGCGTCGACGGCCGCGTTCTTGCGTGTCAACGAGAGCTGCGACCCGACGAGCGGTCCGCGCTGTGGCGACGGAACCGTGGACGCCGGCGAAGAGTGCGATCTTGGGCCGCTCAACAGCGACGCACCGGGCGCGGAATGCCGGAGCAACTGCCGCGACGCGGGGTGCGGCGACGGCGTGACGGATCCCGAAGAGGGCTGCGATGATGGCGAAGGCAACGCCGACGCGCCGGATCGCTGCCGAACCGATTGCAGCGCGCCCGATTGCGGCGACGGAATCTTGGACACGGATGAAGCCTGCGACGACGGCGACGACAACAGCGACGCGATCGCCGACGCCTGCCGCACGACCTGCGAGCTCGCGAGCTGCGGCGACGGCGTCGTCGACGATGGCGAAGCGTGCGACCCCGAAGCAGACGGAGTCGCCTGTCGGGATGACTGCACCGAGAGCCTGTGTGGCGATGGGGTCGTCGACGACGGCGAAGAATGCGATCACGGAGCGGACAACAGCGACACAGACCCCGACGCGTGCCGCACGACCTGCGTCTCCCCTTCCTGCGGCGACGGAGTGGTCGACACCGGCGAGACGTGTGACGTGGATAGCGTGGGGTGTGACCCAATGTGCCAGGTCGTGGAGATGGACGCCGGTACCGACGCGGGAAGCGACGGCGGCACCGACGCGGGCGAAGACACCGGTACCCGCGATGCCGGAACAGACGCAGGGGAACCCGCGCCCATCGACGACGGCTGCGGATGTGCGGTTCCCGGCGCGCAAAGCGGCTCACCGATCGCCGCGCTCCTCTTCGCGGCGTTCGTCTTCACCCGACGTCGCCAACGCGCCTAGAGATGCATAGGTCGCTGGCGCGATCGCTGCATTGTCTTGGAGCATGAAGTTCCATGCTTGCCTACTCATCGCGTTAGTCACCGCCTTCCTCATCCCAGCGGGGGCGGAGGCGTGTAGCTATGCTCCCACCAGCGACGCCGTCATCGTGTCCCCGTCCAACGACACCATCGTGCCGCCCAATGCGAGGCTCGTCGTCACCGTGGCGGGCATCCTCTGTGACGGTTCAAGCGGCTATTTCGAACTCGAGAGTGACGCCACCGGAGAGTCCATTGAGGTGCTCTGGACGAATCAAGATCTGCGCGACGTACGGCTGCTCCCTGTTCCCGCGACCCGCGTTGTTTGGGAAGGGACCCCGAGCGCTCCCCTCGCGGCCGGGAACTACACCTTCCGTGTCAACGACGATGGTTGCGTCTCCGTGGCCCCGCCGGCCGACGTTCACTTTGAGGTCGTCGAAGGAGCCGACGCGAGCGTTCCCGAGGTCCCGGTGTTCGACGAAGAGGCCGTCGCCTCGTGTCGCTATCTCGAAGATGGTGGGCCGTGCCCCCAAGGTCGATACCCGCGATGGGAGCAAGAGCTCTTCGTGAGCTGGTCCGATGTCGACGCCGCGTTCTACGAGGTCACGATCGACGACGAACTTGAACACTTCGTCTCCGAGCCGTCCTTCACGCTTCAGCGTGCCGTGGAGACGACCACTTCCAGGATCGAAGTCCGCGCCGTGAATCACGCCGGAGAACGGTCCGAGCCGGTCAGCGTCATGATCCGAAAGAGCTGCGAGGAGAGCTCCGGGTGTTCTGCGACGTCCCGCGGAACCACCCCGCCCTTTGCGATCTTGCTCGCGTTGTTCCTGGTGACGCGTCGCCGCGGCTAGCCGTACGTTCGGGCCTGTCAACGCCGCGACTCGCGACACCAAGACCAAGGGGCCTTCGCGTTGCGAAAGCGAGCGCTTCTCTTCTGTCTCTTGTACGCAGGTGCAGACAACGGTTACGCGAGGTGGCCGACCTTCACGTAGATCAAGCAGCCAGGTTCCGTAAACGGCGTGTGCGCGCTGAGGTGCGGGCTGCGCAGCCAGGTCCCTCGCGGATAGTCGCCGTACTCGTCACTGAAGACGCCTTCGAGCACGTAGATCTCTTCGCCGCCCCAGTGCTTGTGCGGCTGAAACAGAGTCCCGGGTGCCCAGCGCACCAGCGCGGTGTTGACGCCCAGGTGCGAATGGAGCCCGAGCACGGAGAGCCCGGGAACGAGCCCCGGCGAAAACGGCGCGCTCTGGGTGTTGACCACGACGCGCTCGGTGTCGTCGTCCTCGAACTGCCTCAGCTTCACGAAAATCGTGCAGCCGTCTTTCGTGAACGGTGCGTGCGCGGAGCCTGGTGGGTTCCGTACGTAGGTGCCCGCCGGGTAGTCGCCGTGCTCATCACTGAAGACGCCCTCCAGCACGAAGAACTCTTCGCCGCGCTCGTGCGTGTGCTCCGGAAACGAGCTGCCCGGTGCGTAGCGAACCACGCTGGTCGCGCGCGCGACTTCGTCTCCCACGCGGTCGAGCATACGGCGATCGACGCCGGCGCTCGGCGACGGTACCCAAGGCTCGTTCTCAGTTGCGACCACTTCCCGACGCGCGAAGTCACTGCGGAGTTCCATACTCGAACTCCTACGGCGGAGGGCGCGCGATGACCAGTCTCGTCAGGACGCGCTTGACGCGATCGAGAAGAGCGCGCGGGCGTTGGCGGCGGTGCACTTCGCGATCGACCCCGGGCTCTCGTCGCGAAGACGCGCGACCTCATCACGCACGCGAAAGAGGAGCGCGGGCTCAGAGCGTCCGTCGGGGCTTTTGTCGCTCCCCTGATCCGGCGCATCAGTCTCGATGAGCAAGCGGTCACGCGGTACATCCGTGACTACTGCGCGCACCTTGCTCTTCTCCCAGAGCACGAGTGGCGAAAAGCTGAGGTGGAACCCGCGACGAAGGTAGTCACGCGCGACCTCCGCGCTCCCCGAGAACGAGTGGACCATCCCGCGCGTCTTGGGGAAGTCCTCGAGCAACGCGAGCATCGCGCCGTGCTCGCGGACCACGTGCAAGATCACGGGGAGCTCGAGCGCCTCCGCGACCGTGAGCTGGACCCGCGCGTAGCCTTGCTGACGTTCGAGCGAGAAACGTTCGCGGAGCCGACGGTCGAGGCCGAACTCACCGATCGCGATCGCGCCGTTTCGTTCCGCCGCGTTGGCGAGATGCTCGGCGGTGATCATCTCGTCGAGGTAGGCGGGGTGAACCCCGACCGCGACGTGACAGCGCGCGTCACGAGCGAGCTTTCCGAAGCGCGAGGGACGCGTCCCAGGGACCACGAAGCCGTCGATGCCGACATCACGTTCGTCACGTGCCGACATGAGCGCGTCGCGATCCACGTCAAACACCTCGAAATCGAGGTGGCAGTGCGCGTCGATCATCTGGCCGCTGACGCGCTAGGCGTCGATGTCGGCGGTCGGGAGCGCGCGTGCGTCCGCCGGGCGCTGCGATGGCGTCCGCGTACCGTCCTCGTTGAACTCACCAAGCTCCGGCATGATGCTCCGGATCAAGGCCTGCTTGCGGTGGAACGGCAGGAACGCGGCCTTGAACCCGTTGATGACGATGTGCTTCAGATCGCGAACCGAAAAGCCCATCTGCGTGTGGCAGAGCCAGAGCTCTTTCGAAACCGTGGTGTCCGTGATCAATCGGTTGTCCGTGTTGATCGTGACCCGGATCCCGAGGTCGTAGTAGAGCTTCATCGGGTGGCTGCTTAGATCGCGAACCGCGCCGGTCTGCACGTTCGAGGACGGGCAACACTCCAGCGCGATGCGGTGATCGTTCACGTAGTGGAGAAGGTCGCCGTCCTCGCGGAGTCGACAACCATGACCGATGCGGTGCGCGCCGCAGTCGTGAATCGCTTGGTGGATGGACTCCGGACCGTACGCCTCACCCGCGTGAATGGTCACGCTGATGTTGTTCTGCCGAACGAGCTGGAAGGCCTCGATGTGATGCTTGGCTGGGTGGTCGTACTCGGCGCCCGCGAGGTCGAACGCGAGGATGCCTCGGTTCTTGTAGGCAACCGCGAGCTGCGCCATCTCGAGGGAGGACTGCGGCGAGATGTTCCGAATCCCGCAGAGGATGACGTTCGACTCGATGCCGAAGTCGCGCTGCGCGTCCGCCAAACCACGAAGCACCGCCTCGACCACCGCCGCGAGGCGAAGCCCTTTACGAGTGTGGAGCATCGGCGCGTAGCGGACCTCCATGTAACGGACGTTCTCTTTCGCGTTGTCTTCCGCGAGCTCGTACGCGATGCGGTGAAGCGAGTCTTCGGTCTGCATCACCTTCAACGTGACGTCGAAGGCCTTCAGGTACTCGACCAGGCTCCCGGTGTTCTCGCCGCAGTGCATCGCGCGGGCCAGCTCCGCAGGGGTGGTCGCGGGCAGCTCAATCCCGTCGGTCTGGGCGAGCTCGAGGATGGTCTCCAGGCGGAGCGAACCGTCCAGGTGCACGTGGAGGTCGGTTTTCGGGAGCTGCTGGAAGAACGTAATCGGGAGGGACATCGAAGAACGTTAGCAGGCACGCACGAAGAGATCGAAAATCCTGTGTGACAGTCGTCTCACTGAATCTCCCGCGAACTCCTCGGTTTCTACGGGTATGCTCCGGGCGATGACCGGCGAAGAAGCGAACCGCGAAGCGTCTGCAGAAGCGCCCTCCCCACCCACTCCCGACGGCAACGCGACGAAGAAGCCGCTCTTTGACCCGCGTTTCGTCGAGATCGTCGGCCGGATCCTGGTGGTCGCCTTCCTCATGATCTTTGTGCTGCGGATGGCCCACGAGCTCCGGGTGGAGTGGAAGTGGGTCCTCTTTCTGTCGCTGGTCGCCGAGATCATCACGGTGACCTTGGTCGTCATCGCGAAGCTCCCGAAGCAAGTGAACCGAGGTTTGTACGAGCTGTTCATCACGTTCGGCGCCTCGTTCTACTTCCTGCTCATCCAGCTCAAACGTGGTGAACCGCTCGTCGCAGAGGGCGTGGCGATCTCGATTCAGGTCGCCGCGACGCTTTTTCAGCTCTACGCGAAGTTCCATCTCGGGCGCAGCTTTGGTCTGTTGCCCGCGAACCGAGGCGTCGTCACGAGCGGCCCGTACCGCTTGGTGCGTCACCCGATTTACACCTCGTACCTCGGGATCCAGATCGGCTTCCTCCTCGGCTACTTCAGCTGGCACAACTTCATCGTTTACCTCGCGCTCGACCTGCTGCTGGTCCTGCGGATCCTCGCCGAAGAGAAGGTGCTTACCCAAGACCCGGAGTACCTCGCGTTCACGAAGACCACTCGCTGGCGCGTCGTCCCTTTCCTCTTCTAGGCGGTCGGCTTGGAAGCGGGGCGGGCTCGCTTTCCGAGACAGGCGGCGATACGTTTTCCGCATGCTTCGTTTTGCAATGGGCTCGCTCGTCCTCTCCTTCGCGCTGCTCGGCGGGTGCGGCGATGACGACACAGCGACCGACACCGGGGTCGACACGAGCGCCGACACAGGCGCGGCCGACACGGGCGGGTCCGACACGTTTGTCGACACCGGCACGGGCGAACCCGTTACCTACAGCGAGACCTTCGAGCCGATCGAGATTGGGGTTCGCGGCGAGGACTCCAACATCTGCTTGAGCTGGGCGCTCGGGAACGAAGAGCCGATCTGGGTCAACACCGTGCGAATGGAAGCGGGGCCTGGTCTGCACCACTCCAACTGGTTCTACGTCCAAGAGGACACCTACCCTGGAGGACACGGTCGCTGGCGCTGCACCGATCGCGGGTTCAGCAGCCTCGGCGCGGGAGCCGCCGGTGGCGTGGTCTTCGCGCAGTCGACCCAGGCGGAAGAAGAAGCGCAGGCGTTCCCGGAAGGCGTCGCGATCCGCTTACCGCCGAACACCGTCATCCTCGGTCAGGTACACGTCCTGAACATCACGCCCGAGCCGCAGCGACCGCAGGTCACGATGCACCTCGACAGCGTTCCGGAGTCGCAGGTCGAGACGCGCCTCAACGGCGTCGCGTTCGACTACCTGGACCTTGAAATCAAAGCGCGCAGCCGTTCCGAGTTTACGATGGACTGCGACTTCACCGCGGCCAACGGCGGCCCGATCGACTTCTCGCTCTACTACATCCTGCCGCACTACCACGCGCTCGGAGAGAAGCTGGAGCTCGAGGTCATCGGCGGACCCAACGACGGCGAGCGCGTCTTCGCGGTCAACAGCGGGATCGGGGAACCGCTCGGCGAGGTCTTTGACCCGCCCATCGATCTGAGCGGCGCGACCGGGCTCCGGTTCACCTGCGGCTACGACAACCCGACCGATTCCAACGTCGGGTACGGCATCGGCGACCAAGAGATGTGCTTGGCGCTCGCGTTCATCGACAGCCGACGCGGCTTCATCGCGGGCCATGCCGACTTCGAGCAAAACGCCGAGGTTCGAAACGAGGACGGCGTGAGCTACAACGAGGCGCCATGCTCAGTCCTCCCGTACCGCCCGCGCTAACACCCGTCGAGCGCGCAGCTGAGCGAATCGAGCGTTGGGTGAATGCACCGACGGCGCAGAAGCGTCTCCGATGAGACCCGTAGAAGAGATCACTCGGTGAGCACCCTCAAAGAAAAACTCCTTCAGCTTCACCCGCGCGCGTTCTTCCTCGACACCTGGAAGCAGATGGACGAGGAGGCCGAGGCGCTGCGCGCCGAGCGTCGCGCGGAAGGCAAGGGCTACGATTGGCGACCCCTGCTCGCGTTCGGGTTCGGCGCGGTCTTCTTGATCTTGATGGAGTACCTCGGCATGCCGACGACGTTCCGCAAGATCGCGGACGCCATGGCAGAGCGGGATGGCGCCGCTGAGACGTTTTGGACGACGCTCCATCTCTCGGAATGGCGCGAGCTTTACCATCACGGATGGTGGGCTGGCTGGCGCGTCCTCGGCTTTTTCCTGCTCCCGCTGGTCATCATCAAGCTGAGCGGCGAACGCATCCGCGACCAAGGTCTCTCCACAAAGGGGTTCCTCGAGCACGCCTGGATCTACGTGCTCTTCTTCGGCATCGTCTTCGTCTGCGTGGTCGGCGTGAGCTTTAGCGAAGAGTTCACGAGCTACTACCCGTTCTACCGGCGAAGCGGGCGCAGCTGGTTCGACTTCATCAGCTGGGAGCTGATGTACGCCGCGCAGTTCTTCAGCCTGGAGTTCTTCTTCCGCGGTTGGTGGCTCAAGGCCGGCAAAGCGATGATGGGGAGCCACGCGATCATCGCGATGACCGTCCCGTACGTGATGATCCACTTCGGCAAACCGATGGCAGAGACCTTCGGCGCGATCTTCGCGGGCGTCGTGCTCGGGACCCTCGCGATGAAGACCCGATCCATCTGGAGCGGGTTCCTCATTCACGTGAGCGTCGCGATCAGCATGGACCTCGCGTCGATGATCCAGAACGATCGCGTGCCGACCGTGTGGTTCCCCGAGTTCCTCCCGTGATCTTGAAACGTGCCTCGCGCGCTCGCGCTACTTGAAGCGCTTCCAGGTCATCTCGGCGTCCTGGAACGCGGCGTAGCGACCTTGCAGACGCACGATCTCGCCATAGGCGTGCGGCATGTGCTGGGCCAGCGCGAAGAGCACGCGTCCGGTCGCTTCTGCGTCGCCCGCCGCGCGGTGAGCCTGTTCCAGCGGGACCCCCAAGCGCTCGGCGACCGCGGTCAGCTTGCGTGACTTCTCTTCTTTGAAGGTCTCGCGCGCCCACACCAAGGGGTCGATCCAGACGGTCTCGGGGCGCAGCGCAGGCGGGAGCGTGCCGTCGGTCAGCTGCGTCTTCACGCGCCCGATCTCGGCATAGAGAAACGCGCGATCGAACTGGTGGTTGTAGGCGACCGGGAGCCGTCCTTGGAGCAGCTCGATCACGCGCGGCAAGGTGGTCTCAAAATCGGGCGCGCCCTCGAGCTCTTCATCGGTGATGCCGTGGATGGCGCGTGACTCTTCGTCGATCGGGATCCCAGGGTTCACCAAGAGCCCTTCGCGGATGCCGAGCTCACCGCCATCGAACAAGCAGATGCCGATCTCGATGACGCGATCAACCTCTGGGTTCACGCCGGTGGTCTCGAAGTCGATGACCGCGATCGGCAGCTCGGCCCAATTCGCGGCGGCGTCAAACTCCTCGGCCAGGCCGACGACGTTTTGAATCATCGCCGCGATGCGATCCGCGATCCCGGGGTAGTGCCGCCCCGTGGGGAAGCAACCGTTGTAGCCGACGCCGCGCATCGTCATGCTGTATGCCAAAGCTGTGCGGGAAACGAAAGAGGAACTCGGGATCGGCGCGGCTCCACGGACGCGTTTCGCGCCATCTCCCACGGGCGATCTGCACCTGGGCCACGCGCGGACGCATCTGTTGGCCTGGCTCTTGGTCAAGCAGCGCGGCGGAAGCGTCGTCATGCGGATCGAAGATCTGGACCCACCGCGGGTGGTCGCGGGATCGGCCGATCGGATCCTCGCGGACCACGAGTGGCTCGGGCTGACCTGGGACGAGGGCCCCACGTTTCAATCGACGCGCGCGGGTGCGTACAACGACGCCATCGAGAAGCTCGGGACGCGTTGCTATCGGTGCACCTGTTCCCGCAAAGAGATCGTGGCGTCCGCGCCGCACGGAGCGAGCGCGATCTATCCCGGGACCTGCCGCGAGGGACCGACCCACCCTGAGCGTGACGCGGCTCTGCGGTTTCGCTTCACGTCGCGTGGCTACTCGGACCTCTTCGTCGGTGACGTCGCGGAAGAGCGCGACGGCGACTTCGTGGTGAGACGCAAAGACGGCGTCCACGCCTATCAACTCGCGGTCGTGGTCGACGACGCGAACGCCAAGATCGATCTCGTCGTGCGCGGAGAGGATCTCGTTCCCTCGACCCCTCGCCAGCTCGCGCTCTACGACGCGCTCGGCCTCCCCGCGCCGCGTTTTCTCCACGTCCCGCTCGCGCAAGACCACACGGGCGTGCGCTTCGCAAAGCGCGCGGGCTCCATCTCCATCGCCGCGCTTCGCGATCGAGGCTTGCGCAAGGAGCGGATCTTGGGCGCGCTCGGACAGAGCCTGGGCGTTCCCGGACGCGAGACCTCCTTGGAGGCGTTGCTCGGCTCTTTTCGGCTCGCCGCCGTGCCACGGGAACCCGTTCGCTTCGACGCCAACGCGCTCTGATTCTTTGGGGTCTTTTTCGATCCCCCTCTCTCCCCAACGTTCCCCTCTCACTTCGTTCGCATTGCCTTCGGTTTGAATCGCTTGCTTGTAACGTCCTCGGATTTTGCGGGACGCTCTGGGAATGCCCGCTCGCCTCGCTTCACTTGCTCTCCTGAACCTCGCTCTCTTGATCAGCGCGCTGGGGTGCGGGGACGACGAGGGTCCCGCCGACGCGATGGACACCGGAGGAGACACCCGCGCGATGGACACCAACGCCACGGACACCAACGGGATGGACGCGACGGACGCGACGGACACCAGCGCGATCGACACTGGCGCGGACACCGATGCAAGCACAGCCTCGTGGCGCTCCTCGCTCTACCCGGACGACTGGACCCCGGCGTTTACCGTCGACGGAGCGTTCCTTCATGACTTCTCCTATGCCGGCGCGTTTCAAGGGGAGCGCGCCCTCCCGTTTCGCGACGGACCGATCTTCGACGTGACGACCTACGGAGCGACCGCCGATGGAAGCGCGGACGCGACCGCCGCGTTTCAGGAAGCCATCGACGCCGCGGAGCTCGACGGAGGCGTGGTCAGGGTTCCCGCGGGCGACTATCGCGTCGACGGCGTGCTCGTGGTCGACGCCTCAGGCGTCGTCATGCGCGGAGAAGGCGCCGCGTCGCGAATCTTCTTTTCCCGAAGCGAGGGCATGAGCGACGGTGCGCACCTGCTCTTTCGCGGAGGCCGCGCCACCTCGCAAGCGCGACCCCTCAGCGCGGACGGACAAGCGCGCGCGCAGTTCGTGCGGGTCGGTGATACGGATGGGCTCGCGGTCGGCGACGAGATCGCGATCGGGTTTCGCATCACCACCGACTTCATTGAGCGGCACGGGATGACGGACACCTGGGTCACCTTCGTCGACCAGTACAAGCACATGTATCGGCGAACCATCACGTCCCTGGAAGGCGGCGAGGTGCGCTTCGATGTGCCGCTCCGTGACGAGGTACGTGTCAGCGACGGCGCGATGCTTCAGCGGCTCGACGGCGTGATCCGCGAAGTCGGCGTCGAGCAGATCGCGATGAGCAACGCGAACACTGAGGACGCGGCGTGGTCGCTCAACCGAGCGCATCTCGTTCGGATGGAATGGGTCGCGGACGCCTGGATCGATGGACTCACGAGCTTCGCCTCGACGCTTGGAGACGGCGAAGCGCACGTGATGAGCGGCGGGATCAAGATCCTCGATAGCCACCGGGTGACCGTACAGCGCTCAGAGATCTCCTTTGCGCAGAACCGCGGTCCGGGCGGCAACGGCTACCTCTTCGAGGTCTCGCGCAGCAACGAGGTGCTCTTCGCGGACGACGTCGCGCGGCGAGGACGACACGGCTTCATTCAGAACTGGGACCACGGCACCTCCGGCGTGGTGTGGCTGCGCTGCCAATCGCTCGACGGACAATCACTCACGTCCCGAGGCGGCATCCCGCTGGTCGGGCTCAGCGAGTTTCACCACTCGCTCGCGACCGCGAACTTGATCGACAGCAACACCGCGAACGATGGCTGGGCCGCGGTCAACCGAAACGGCTACTCAAGCGGCGCGGGACACAGCGCGAAAGAGAACGTCTTTTGGAATCACCGCGGCGCGTCCATCCGGAGCTTCCAGTTTGGGCGCGGTTACGTCATCGGCACCGAAGACGTCGAGGTGTTCGCTGACCTCGAAGCGCTCGACCTCACGGGACAAGGTCGCGGCACCGAGCCGATGGACCTCATCGAAGGCGAAGGCGCCGCCCGAACGCTCGAGCCCAGCTCGCTCTACGAAGACCAACTCGCCCGCCGACTCTCCGCGCTCTGACGCCTCTGAGCGCGGTGACCCGGAGAAACACCAAGCCTGATAACGTCGCGTCACCATGACTCGCTCCCTCTTTCGCGCGTTCGCCATCCTCGCTCTTGGCGCGTTGAGTTCGCCGCTCGGCGCGCAGAACGTTCCCGAGCCCGAAGCGGAAGCCCCGCCTGCGTTTGCGCGTGACTTCACCCGACACGCGGTCGCCGCGGACCAGCCGATCGCTTCGCAGGTCGGGGCGGAGATTCTGGAGGCGGGCGGCAACGCAGCGGACGCGGCGGCCGCGACCATGCTCGCGCTCGGCGTCGTGAACCCTGCGTCGAGCGGAATGGGCGGCGGCGGCTTCCTCCTCTACTACAAGGCCAGCGACCAATCGCTCACCTTCCTCGATTTTCGCGAACGTGCGCCGGCTGCGTCGTCCGCGTCGATGTACGATGATGTGCCCAACCCAGGAGAAGGTCCCGCGGCGCGCGCCTCGCAGCTGGGAGGTCTCGCCAGCGGCGTTCCCGGTGAGCCCGCTGGCATCGACATGATGGTGACGCGCTTTGGTGCGCTCCCGCTCGAGACGGTGGTCGCCCCGTCCGTGAAGCTCGCCGAAGACGGTTTCCCGATGACCGCGTACGTGACACGGATGACCGGACCCTTTGGCGCGCAGATGCGTGAAGACGACGTGATGCGTGAGTGGTTCGCGTCAGAGCAAGGACCCATCGAGCCAGGGACGGTCGTCCGCCGACCGACGCTCGGCCGAACCTTGCGCGCGTTCGGTGAGCGCGGCGCGCAGGCGATCTATGACGGTCCGATCGCGCGTGAGATCGTCTCGCGAAATCGAGCGCGGGGCGGGATCTTCACCGCGCAAGATCTTCGCGACTACGAGGTGGTCGAGCGAGAGCCGCTCTCGGCCGACCACTTCGGGCTGCGCTTCGTGACCGCGCCGCCTCCAAGCGCAGGCGGCTACACCATGCTGCAGAGCCTCGCGATTCTTGACGGCCTCCCCGAGCGTTACCGGCCGCGGACGCCCGGAAGCAACGCGAACGCCGGGTGGCTCCACGCGGTCGCGGAGAGCTGGAAGGGACCGTTCTTTGATCGGCAGCGCTACTTCGGCGACCCCGATCACGTCTCGCTCCCGATCGCGCAGATGCTCTCGGCGGATCGCGTCGCCGCGCGGATCAGCGCGTTCCACCCGACGCTGGCGATGCCGAGCGCCGACTACGACCTGCCGATCCGTCTCGATGAACGCGTGACACAACCCGACAACACGGGCACCAGTCACCTCTGCGTGGTTGACGGGGAAGGGAACATCGCGTCGGTCACGACGACGGTGAACCTCCCTTTTGGCGCGCGGTACACCGCGGCCGGCATCGTGATGAACGACGAGATGGACGACTTCGCGCGCGCGGTCGGCGAGGCGAACGCCTTTGGTTTGGTCGGCGGCGCACCGAATCTCCCAGGTCCCGGACGTCGACCGGTGTCGACCATGTCGCCGACCATCGTGTTCGACGCAGACGGTCCGCGATTGTGCGCTGGCGCGGCGGGAGGGAGCCGCATCGTGACCGCCATTCAACAGGTCGCGATGAACACGCTCTTGCTCGACATGCCGCTCGGCGACGCGCTCTCGGCGCCGCGTATTCATCACCAAGGCACGCCGAACCAGCTCCGGGTGGAAGAGTTCGCGCCGCTTCCGGAAGAAGTGCAGCGCGAGCTCCGCGCACGCGGTCACGTGATCGAGCCGATCCGTAACGTGGCGGTCGTGCAAGCGATCCGGCTCGGCCGTGGGGACGAACCCGCGATCACGGCCGGATGCGATCCCCGAAAGGGTGGACTTCCAGCCGGAAGGTGAAGGTTCGCGCGGAGGATCGCGAGCCAGATCACAACACCCACGTCGCGCCACGCCGATCAGAGTGGTTTCGCGGGCGGCGGTGGTTAGCTTGAAAACATGAGGTCGCTCCTCGTTGCGTTGCTACTGCTCGCGGCGGCCTGCCAAGAGCCGGCAGGGGCGGTGGTTCATACCGAACGCGCCTCTGCGGCCACCCCGGCGCCGCCGGAACCGGCGGCAGAGACGAGGATCGACGAAGCGCAGCGCGAAGAAGACGTCCCGGTCGAACCGGTCGAACCGGCCGCGCCAACCTGCGAGGACCCGCTCCCGATCTACGCAGGTGGCGATAAGTCCGGAGAGGTCTGCCGAGAGGACGTCGCGAACCGCGGGCTCACCCTCATCGACCTGAGCGACGACTGGACCGCGAGCATCTTCGACGAAGACCCCGACGGAGCGGTACCCGCGCTTCCCTATCGCGACGTGATCATCGCGCTCGCGAACGAGCGCTTCGAAGACTTGCCAGAAGACTTTGAGCCGGAGCGTTTTCTAGAACTCTTCGGCATCTTTCCGACGCTCTCGGTCATGCGCTCGCGGCTCAACGACGACGAGCGTCACTCCTGTCACGCCTCGATCGATAACGACGCGCTCGACCGTCTGAGCGGGACGCTCCGTCCGTGGGCACCGACGCGCGAAGAGCAGGTCGCGCGCGCGAACTCGGTTCGCTATCTCCGTCATCGCTTGGGACGGCTCACCGAAGAGCTCGGGCTCGCGAGCATTGCCGAGCTGGATGGGCACCCCGAGCACGGGCGGCACTACGCGCAGCTCGAGAGACAATCCGCCTTTGTCGATTCGATCGAAGCGGCGCGCGCCCATCTTGAGTGCGAAGAGCTTCATCCGCGTCGCGGCGAGTACGGCGTGTTCGATACGCGGCTCAGCGGCGGGCTCGCGAAGTACCAACGCATGCACATGATCGTCTCCGGTGGGTTGCTCGACGAGGCGACGCGGCAGGCGCTTCGGCAAGACAGTCGCGAACAAGACTTCGAGACACTGCTGCGCGTCTTGCGTGAGCGCGTCGTGTCCGCGACCGGTCTCCTCGAGGACGGGTCGGCGACGCGTGAATGGGGTGACGCGCTCGGTCGTACGCTCGACGCCCCCGAGTTTCGTCACGACGCGCGTCAGCCCGCGGCGGACAACGGCGCTCCTGATCTGATCACGCCCGCGACCGAACGCGCGGCAGAAGCGCTTGGGTTCACCAGCGTAGAGAGCGCGCGCGCATCGCTTTCCGCGCTTCTCGAAGCGGGCGTCGAAGAGGTCGCGATCGAGCTGCCCCCGCTCCCCGAATATCACAGCGGGCACATGGAGCTCCGGGCCGAGGTCGACCGCGGGGACGTCTTCTATCAATACCCCTACGACGAGAACGGTCGTCGTCGTCGGCAACACGTACAGCGGCGCCCCGTCTTCACGCTCTATACACATCACGAGGGTCGCGACATCGCGCTCGTCCGCTGGAGCACGACGATCGGTGGCTGGAAGACCGAGAACGTTCCGGGTGGGGGCACCGCGCTGCGCTACAAAAACTCGTCCGTCGGCGACCGCGTTTGGCGCGACGTGATCGCCGCGCCGGCTTGGCTCCCTCCTCGAAGCGCGCCCGACGATGAGCTCGTGCGCCGAACCTCGGACGGCTGGGCGCCCAACCACGGCCTCTTCGGTCCCGGCTATCGCTCAGCGTTTGGCCTCGTGATGATGATGCACCACAAGGTCGTCAACTCACGCGACCCGGACGAGCCGCCGCGCTTTCAGGACGAGGGGATCCGCGTGCATGGTTCGGTGAGCTACCGCTCGATCACAAACGGCTCGAGTCACGGCTGCCATCGCCTCTTCAATCACCTCGCGGTGCGGCTCTCATCGTTCGTCTTAGACCATCGTCGACACACGCGACACGGCTCACTCGACGTTCGGTACTCACGCAACATTCGCCATCGCGGTCGCGCGATGACGTTTCGAATTCGATCACGCGGCTACCGCTATGAGCTGACCCCGCCGGTACCCGTTCGGGTGTTGTCGGGCCGAATTCGCGGGCCAATCTCGAACCCGGTGACGGGCTTCCGTGTTCTCCCGAGTCGCGTCGCGGCAGAGGCGCAGCGCGCCGAGCAACAATGAGAGCGCGGCGCGGTCGTCAGAAGCGTTGAAGAGAGCGCCGTCCTCGCTACGATGCGCGCGTGATCGAGGACGCGACCGAAGACTATCGATTCGACGTCGAGCTGGACGGCTTCGCGGCCGACCCGAGACCGGCATCGGCGCGGATGGCCGCCGAGTTTGAGATCGACATCGACATCGCCCTCGCGATCGTCAACGCCGCCCCCCTTGTCGTTCGCAGCGGACTGAAGGAGTCCGAAGCCAACGAGCTTGAGGAGCGCATCCGCAAGATCGGCGGCGAGGCCGAGATCAAGTACAGCCTCCTCGACGCGCCCCCGCGCTACGGGCAAACCAGCAAGGGGCGCTCCGTCCCGCTCACGCTCCCGCTTCGTTGGGAGCAACGCGCCCCGGTCACCTCGACCCACCCGCCGCCGACAGACGTCCCGTCCCTTCGCGGCGTCTATTCCTCGCCGCCCGAGCAAAACTGGGCGCCCCTCGTGATCGCGCTCGCGGCGCTTCTTTTGCTCGGCGTCGCAGCGGCGTTCGTCTTCACGCTTCTGTAGAGACGGCGCGACGCGACGTCCGGACGTTCCGAAAGTCGACGGCGGTCGCGCGAGCAGATTAGATGTCGCGAGATGCGCGGCGCGCTCATAGCTCTACTGGTCTTGACGGTGACCGCGCTCCGTCCCGCGGCCGCGCAGGACGAGCCAGCAGCCGAGAGCGCGCGGACCTCGCGCGCGGAGGTCGACGCTCAACTTCGCGGCATGGGGGAAGAGATCATTCGTTGTCTCCGCCCGCCGCCGCGCCGCCTGATGCAGGACGGTCCGCCACAGCGAACGGTCATTCGAGTCGTCTACCCCGCGGGTGCGCGCGCACCCAACATCGGGCTCTACGATGAGCATCGGCGGATCGATCTGACGTGCGCCGAGCGTCAGCTCCGCGAGGGGCTGCAACTGACCCGTCCGGTCGAACGCGAGATGCTCCTCATCACGACCTTCTTCGAGCTGACCCGTCCGCGGTTGCCGAACGCGGTCACGCTGGAGGAGCTCACCCAAGCGCTCGACCACGCGCGTCCCTGGATCGAGCGCTGTCCGCGTCGTCGCGACACCCGGCTGCGGGTCACCGTGACCGGCGCGCAGGACCCGGAAGACGGACGCCACTTTAAGATCCGCGTGACCCTCTGGCCGACGCCGGCGGATCGCGCGTTGATGATCTGCGCGCGTCGCGCGGTTCACCGATCGACGCGTCACCTCAACTACCGCGCGCGTCACGCGCCCTCCGTTCACTTGGCCCGCGTCTACCAGTTGGCGCGTCAGCCCGCGACGCGGCGCGATCCCGATCCGCAGCTGACCCTGGAGCCGCGGGTGCACGCGGCGCTCAACAAGCACCGGGATGAGATGAATGAGTGCGTCGACGGCGACTGGGGCAAGAACTGGATCGACGTCGACGTGACGCCGCGCGGTCGGGTCTCGCTCGCGAACCTCCGCACCTCGATCACAGGCGAACACATCGCGATGCGTGAGTGCATCGCGGCGGTCGTGTCGCGCGCGAGAGTCCGATTCGCGCCACCCACGACGACGCGCTTCTCGCACCCGGTTTGGCTCTCGCGCCGCGCCGCCAGCGGCTGGTGACGCGAGCACCGTGACACGAGCAGCAGGCTAGCGACCGATGATCTGCTTCACGGCGGCCAGGTCGCGTCCGGTGACCTCGCGCGTGATCACGAGCACGCCCAGGAAGCCGAAGAAGCCCGCGGCCAGCGCGCCGATCGCGAGGATGCGGCTGTCGTGCGGGACGTTCTGCGCGATGAAGTACGCGACCACCGCGGCGATCGAAGCGCGCGCGAGCGTTAGGATCCCGAAGAGCGCGCGGAAGCGGAAGAACACTGCACCGCCCGCGAGCGCAAAGGCGACGATGGTACCGAGCGTCGTCGCCAACGCCGCCATCGGGAGCGCCTCAAAGTTCAGGACGCCGGCGCGCGTGATCAAGACGCGGTTCGCGATGACGACGACGATCAACGCGATGAGCGCGATGACCGCCGCGTGGCTCGGCTTGCCGGCGCTGCTCAAGACCGTCGCGGCGATCACGAAGAGCGCGAAGAACACCATCCCGAGGACCAGGATGCTGAGCGCGGGAGCACCGACCAAGTACGCCTCGGGGTACGCGATTCGGAGCACGCCGTCGGCCGAGCCACTGATCGGAGCCGCGATGGCCAAGAGCACCAAGAGCGAGAAGCGCATCGCGGCGCGGATCGTTGAGCGCGCGCTCTCGAGATCACCATCACTGGTCGCGCGCGAGATCATCGGGAAGACGATGAAGGTCATCGACAAGATCAGCTGATAGGGAACGAACGCGAACGTCTGCGCGGCGCGATAGAAGCCGACGTGTTCGCTCGCGAGCCCCGCGGCATCGGTCATCGCCGCGCCGTCCATCATCGCGAGCTCCGCGATCGTCTTCTTGAGGATCTGCACGTCGAGCTGCAGCACGCCGTTGAGGAACCCTTGGTAGAGCCAGATCGGCGCCATGAACGCGAACCAGGTCTTGAGCGGAAGCGCGCGCCCCGCTTTGCCGAACCCGACGAACGCAGCGGCCGCGAGCGCGATGCAAACCGCGGCGCCCGAGAACCCGCTCAGCGCGCCGAGCGCACCAAAGCCGAGTGCCGCGCCGGTCAAGATGCCGCCCGTTCTCAACGTCGAGAAGGTGACGTCGAGCATCGCTTGCTTCTGAAAGAGGCGGCGCCCGTTGAGCGAACCGACAAAGACCGCGTAGAGCGAGTACGAGAACACGACCAACGAAGCGACCCGAAGAAGCGGAGTCAGCGCGTCGTCGAGCAGGAACTCGGCGAGCATCGGCGCAGCCGTAAATAGGATCATCGCGAGCGCGCCGCCGATGACCAACTGGATCTTCAGCGCGTCGCGGATGACCTTGGGCCCCCGCGACTCATCTTCCGAGACAAACTTGCTCACGGACTGGATGGTTGAGGCGATCAGGACGTTGTTGAGGATCGAGACGCCGCTCATCGCCGCCGAATAGAGGCCGAACATCTCCGGGGTCTCGAGGAGCCGCGGGAGCGAGAGCTGCACCGCGTAGCTCGTCAGGATGAAAAAGATCTTCGCGCCCGCGATCGAGATCAGGCCGCGGCCTGCCCGCTTGGTCTCCACGGAGGCCGGGGCGTCGCTCGCTTGCTCGTTGTTCTCGAGGTCGTGATCGGTCACGGGGGCGTTGTCCGACGTGCGCGATGCCTCGGTCAAGTACTCCGCGGTGGTCTTCGGAGGACGCGAAGATCGGTGGAGCCGTTGACTCTATGGCAGGCACCGACATCCTACGCCCGTGGCGCAGCGACTCCCCGATGATCTTCGAACCAACGTCATCGGGCGCCTCTTTGTCGCGGCGCTGATCCTGACCTGCGTCGTTTTGATGGGCGCGACGGCGTACTACCGGATCGGGAACGGTCGCTGGGCGTGGTTCGACTGCCTCTACATGACCATCATCACGCTCTCGACGGTCGGCTTCGCCGAGACCCTCGAAGGCATGCAGCACATCCCGATGGCGCGCGTCGTGACGCTGCTGCTCATCTTGGTCGGGACCGGGACCCTTCTTTACTTCCTATCAAACCTGACCGCGCTCGTGGTCGAAGGCGACCTGCAAGGTATGCTGCGCCAGCGAAGAATGACCGGGCGCATCGATCGACTCAAGAACCACGTGATTGTCTGCGGCGCAGGCAACACGGGCGAGCACGTCATCCGTGAGCTCGTCGCGGTGGGGTCACCGTTCGTGGTGATCGATCTCGACGAAGAACGGGTCCGGGTGCTCGCGGAAGATCTCGCGACGGAGATCTTGCACGTCACCGGCGACGCGACCGACGACCACGCGCTTGAGCGAGCCGGAGTCAGCCGCGCGACTGGGATCATCGCGTGCCTGAGCGAAGACAAGGACAACCTCTTCGTGACGGTCACCGCGCGTGACGCCAACCGCGACGCGCGCATCGTCGCCAAAGCGGTCGAGGCGAGCGCGAGACGAAAGCTGCGGCTCGGCGGAGCCGACGCGATCGTGTCTCCGAACCGCATCGGTGGGATGCGACTCGTCGCCGAGATGATCCGTCCGGCGGCGGTTGAGTTCCTCGACAAGGTTCTCCACGGCGGGAGCCGTACGCTTCGCATTGAAGACGTCACGATCACGAATCAAAGCCACCTCGCGGGACAAACGCTCGCGGACTCCGACATCCGCGACATCGGCGCGCTCGTGATCGCGGTCCGCACAGAGGGCGGCGAGTACACCTACAACCCAGGCGGCGACCATGAACTCGCGCCGGGTGACGCGCTGATCGTGATCGCGGAGCCGGACGACGTGAAGAAGCTTCGCGCCGCGGCCGGCTAGAGCGATCACGTCCGTCGGCAACCACCCGAGCACCAAGGTTATGAGATGCGCTAGTCCAAACCTGCTCCTCAACTTGCGGTGCACGAACGCGCAATGTGCCCGTCAATTGTGTTCACCCGCGACGTGGTGTTCAACAGGTCTTGGACATCCTCTCGCGTCTTGAGCGACGTCGCGAATTGAACAAGTTGGGTCACTAGGCTTCGCGACCAACACGCACCAAGTTGACCCTTGTTCCCCGGAGTGGTGTTCACGATCGCTTTTGAATCGCGCACGCGACCTCCAGTCAAAGGTCGACATGGTGTCCAGCGCAAGTTCGATGATCGTCATGCCCTTCCCATCTGGTAACTTGGGAGCTCGGATGGGTTACGCGCCAGAAGCACTGGAAGCGTTCGAGGACTTTGCCCGTGATTCGACACGCGGCCGTGTGGAGTACGGCGCGGCGTTGTTCACCTGCATCTTTTTCGTCGCGTTCATCGTGGGTCAGATCGGCCACCCAGGGAAGGTTCAAGCAGAGCTCGCCGCGCGCTGGCTCCCGATCCAGATCCTTGGCTCCGCGCTCTGTTGGGCGATGGTTCGTTACACGCAGATCGGCGCGAAACACCCGCTCGCGTGCGCGTGTCTGGCGTTTAGCGTGGTCTCGTTTGCCGGCGGTACTTTGCTCGGCTCGCTCGGCAACCTCGACGGTCCCTTCTTCTACAACGTCTACGTTCTGCCGCCGCTCACGGTCGTGCTCCCGTGCGCGCTGGGGCCACGGATCGGGATGACGCTCGCGATCCTCCTCCCTTTCCTCCTCGCCTACTTCCTCCCGCACCCCGAGTACCTCGACCACCCATACATCCACATCCCGGCGATGTACCTCGCGTCCTTCACGTTAGTCAGCGTGCTCCTCTCGCACTGGGTCTATGGCCTGACTCGGGATCGCTTCCTCTTCTCGCGAACCATTGAGCGTCAGAAGCTTCAGCTCGCAAAGTTCAACGCGGAGCTCGCCGAAGAGGTCATCGTCAAGACGAACACGGTGCACAAGTTGGCGGGTCAGCTCGAGACGGTCCGGATCGATGAGCGCGCTGATCTCGCGCGCGCGCTTCATGACGATCTCGGACAACTCATCGTGGGCGCGCGGATGGAGCTCAACAACCTCGCGCGCTCCTTCAACGAAGACGAACAGAGCGCAGAGGAGCTACGCTTTTTGAACGACATCATCGAGACGCTCGCGAACTCATCGAAGCGCCTCGTCTCGGGCCTGCGCAATCACACGACCGCACCGGTCGATATGCAGACCACGATCGCCCAGCTGGTGCAGCCGATTCAAGAACGCTCGCAGCTGCAGCTGAAGACGAACGTCGCGGTCGGCGATGAGATCTCCACCGCCACCCGCGAAGCCATCTATCGAACGGTGCAAGAGGCGCTCACCAATGTGCTCAAGCACGCGAACGCGGAGCAGACCGAAGTCGCGGTGTTCGAGGAAGAAGACGAGGTTGTTGTGCGCGTGCGAGACGACGGCGCCGGCTTTGACGTCGACCATGACCCGAGCGGTTGGGGCTTGATCGGGATGCGAGAGCGCGCGACCGCGCTCGGCGGCGCCTTCAGCGTCTCGAGCGATGACGCTGGAACCGAGATCGAGGTACGGCTCCCGGCGGAGCGCTCAGCGTGACGGTTCGCGTCGTCATCGCGGACGACCACCCCGTTATCGTCGAAGGGGTTCGGCGTCACCTGGTTCGGGTCGAGGGCATCGAGGTCCTCGCGTCCGGGAACTCCTTCGAGGAGCTGTCCGCCCATCTCGATCAAGAGCTGCCCGATGTCGTCGTGATGGACGTGCAGATGCCCGGCGTGAAGGGACGCGCGAGCATGCAGGAGCTCGTCGCGCGCGGCGTCCGGGTGATCTTATTCACGCTACGGAGCCCGGACGCTTTGGTCGCGAACCTGGCCTCGGGTGGCGCGTCCGGCTACGTCTCCAAGTCCAGCACGCTCGACGCGCTCGAGCTCGCCATCCGCGAAGTGCACAAGGGCAACGAGGTGCTCCCCGAGGAGCTCCGCGCGCTCATGAAAGAGGTCGGCGCCGCGCCCCACGAGACGCTCACCAAGCGCGAATACCAAGTCTTTGAACAGCTGGTCGCGTGCCAGACGCCCAAGGAGATCGCGTTCGACATCGGGGTCTCGCTCAGCACGGTCTACACGCACGTCGAGCGCGTCCGCACCAAGCTCAAGCTCAGCCATGTCAGCGAGGTCGGTCGCTACGCGCGCGAATGGGGCTTCGTCGACTAAGGGTCGGCCGCGAGCCGCTATATCTTCTGAAAGAGCGCCTTGATCAGCTTGTGGTCGAACAACAGACGCAGGTGAAGGAACGCGCGACGACCAAAGAAGACGCCGAAGGGTCGCGGCGCCTTGCGAACGATGTGGCCGATTGTGCGACCTCGGTGAAGCCGAGCGAGCGGCGCTCGGTAGAGCTTCTTGGAGCGACCGGCCGCGTAGAGATGGTCGTCCGTCAACGCGCACTTGGTCGGGCGCAAGTGGTACCGTTCGTCGGCTTGGAAGCGACTGAACATCGCGCCAAGCGCGAGGTCGAAGGGCAGCGCTTGGCGCTTGTAGATGATCGTCTCCGTGTTGCCTGCGCCGCGATAGCCGCCGCGTGACTTCTTTGGCCAGCGCGAGGGATCGATCTCCTCGAACGGACTCGGGTCGCGAGCCCACCATCCTGAACGCTGGACGCGCTCTCCAAGGCGCGCTTCGGCAGCTTCTAAGAAGTCGACGAAGTTCGCTTCCAGCTTGTTGTAGTTGAGCCGGGTCAAGATGACGTCGGCGCGCGGCATCAAGCGCTCTTGCTCAACCACGTCGTTCCACGCGATCCGGATGAAGGGGAACACGGCGTGGGGCTCGATCACGCGGATCTGCGCCCACGTTAAGCGCACAGAGAAGATCGAGCTGCCCGAGGCCAGGATAACCCCGTCCTCGTTCCAGGCGATCTCCTCTGCTTCGTGGTCCGGCAAGCTCGTTAGATGAGCGTCGAGCAGCCGAGCACGATCTCCACGCGACCCGATTCACCAGCGAGCAGGCGCTCGCAGATCGGGCCTTGGATGATGATCGACTCGTTCTCCGGCGTCGTGTAGTTCCACGAGTCCATCGAGCTGTCTGAGCTGCGGCGCAAGACTGAGCGCGACTCTCCGTCGAAGGTGACACCGACGTTGACGAGGCTTGGGTCAAACATCTCGCCCTCGGGAACCTCGAACACGCAGCTGTCGAGAAGGCGACCGGCGATCTCGCCGAGCGCGTCCTCAAACTCCGCGCGGAAGTCGCCGGCACCCGCGTTGTAGTGACAGCAGTCCGCGGGACCCTCGCAGCGCTTCGCGCAGAGCGCCGGGAAGAAGTCACAGCCGAAGGTGACGGGCGGCGCTTCGCAGGTCTGGGCGCCGATGCACTCGCCATCGGTCTCGCAGGAGCAGAAGCCCGGCTCGCTCTCGATGAACTTCGCGCAGGTGGACCCGCCGCAGTCGGCGTCCGTCAGGCAGCTCCCGCTGGTGCACATCGCCGCACAGGTGTCGTTGCGGGGCGTGCCGCCGCGGAACGCGATCTCGCTCATGTTGTTGTCGGCGAAGTTCAGGCCGACCGCGAAGGTGAGACGGTTGCGCAATACACGCTCGTCCTCAACGCGCCGCATGACCTCCGCGCGGCGCTCAAAGGAGCAGCTCTCGCCGCCATCGCTGACGAGCACGACGCCTTGCGGTCCAGGGACCGTGAGCGTGTTGAGGTAGTCGTAGCCCGCGAGGAGCGCATCGAAGGCCGGGGTGCTGCCGCCCGGGCTCGACGAACCAAGCGCAGACGCGATCGCGCCTCGGCTGGTCGGGAGCGGCGCCATCGGCACGTCCGGGGTGGAGTCGACGGAGCAGTCACCGCCGCGCGAGAAGAGCATAAGAGACGCGCTCAGCTCATCAGGAACCGACGAGAGGACGTTGTTGATGCCGCTGGTCGCGAGCGCCCACTTGGTGCTGCCGCCGACCTCGCCGTCCATGCTCCCCGAGCGATCAAACACGATGAGGAGGTTGCCGGGAACGCGCTCGGTCTCAATGGTCGAGCTTCCGCAGCCGTTGACCGGATCGAACGGATCGAAGACGCCGGTGTCGGGCCGGACCACGGTGGTGTCGGTCCCGTTGGTGTCACCCGTGGTGTTGGTGTCGCCGACGTCCATGCCGCCGCCGCCGGTGTCGCTCGAAGGGCGATCGTCGTCACCGCAGGCGACAAGGGCGACGCACGCGAGCGCGACCGTGAAGAGATGAAGCGAGGAAGAAGAAGCGCGAACGGACATGCGCGCAGCATAATCGGAACGCTCGCTTTGGCCTACCCCATGCGATCGCGCGCTTGGGCGCGGCTACTCGCTTTTCGCGAAGAATGTACCCACGAGACTGGTGATAAGCGTTACGACGGCGGTCCCGACGACGACAACCGGGTGCTCCTCAATTGCGTTCACAAAGGCGACGCCCTCGCCGATCGCGGTGGACGAGACCGCCATCACCGCGCCAAAGCCCAGCGCGATTCCCGCGACCATGCCGATGATCAGCGCGACGAAGAACGGGACGCGCTTGAGCGGAGACGCGATCACGCGTAGCGCGGGGATGAGGCCGCCGCTCGCCGCGAGGTAGTTGGGGAAGAACATCCCGACGCTCATCATCGCGAAGAACTGGAGGCGCTTGGGGAGATCCCACTCTTCGGGAGGAGACGGATCGATCGGACCGATCTCAAGGTCGAGCGTCTGTAGCAAAACGATCGCGAGATAGGTGAAGCCAAAGGTGAACGCCAGCTTGATGGGCTTACTCTTGATCTGCATCCAGAGCGGGAGCTCCACCATCTGCTCGCCGTAGTCGACGCGGCTCTCAACGATCCCCTCGACCAAGAGCAACGCGATGGTGCCGACGAGAAGGCCGCCGTCCACGCCGTTCGGGAGCATCGCGGCCAGCGCGTCAAAGCGCGTGAAGATCGAGACGAGATGGATAAGCGCGGCCAGCGCGAAGAAGATCGAGACCGAGCGAGGCGAGAAACCCTTCGGAGCGGCGTCAGTCACGCGCGGAGCCTAACAGCGCAGCGAAACAAACGGCAGGCGAAGCGAACGGAGGAGGGAGGCTCCCAACGACTTGCTCGTTGGGAGGGAGGGCCGAACAGACCCTCCGAAAAAGGAGAGCAGCGAACGTAGGAGGGAGGCTCCCAACTACTCGCTCGTCGGGAGGGAAGATGCGGAGTTCGCGAAGCGAACGATACTCCGCTACGCGAACGTAGGAGGGAGGCTCCCAACTACTTGCTCGTTGGGAGGGAAGGCTCGCGGAGTGTCCGACAGTTGCCCGAACAGACCCTCCCTTAAAAAGGCACCATGGTTTCGGCGCGTGGGGGGACCAGGAAGTAGATGTCGCGGGCGTCGAGTTCCGTCACCCCATCTCCCAACAACGTGATCGCGCCGCGGAAGACCTGCGGGGTGTCGGTGGGCGGGACGATCCGGTTGATCGCGGGCACCAGGTCGAAGCACACCGGCGTTCGCCCGGGGACGTCCACGAAGGTCTCCAGCACGCCGTCCTCATCTCGATCTTCTCGCGCGAGGCCTGCGGTACATCCATCGGCGCCCGAGTCGTTGGCCTCGACGTGGTCGATGAAGTCGACGGCGTTCACTCCGTCGTCGTCGCGATCGTCGAGGCGCGGGCTCACGTCGAGCGCCGCGCCGCCCGCGAGTCGCGTGACCGCGTCGATCAGATCGCCAGAGGCGTCATCAAAAGAAGAGGTCGGGAGCAAGAGCGGCTCTCCCGCGCGATCGACCGAGCGGGTCTCCTCGAGGAGCTCCTCGAGCAGCGGGTCGAAGCTCATCCGATCCTCGCTTCCGACCACCGCGGTCGGGCCCAACACGATGATGCGCCCGCCGATCTCGCCGTAGGCCTCGACCAGCTCGCTCACCGTCGGCGCGAAACCGACACCCGCGCGGCTCCGAAAAAAGCTCTCGTCAAAGGCCTCGTCTCCGACCACGACCATGATCGGGAGCGCGTCGTCTCGCGCGCAACCGAAACCGACCCGACCGTCTGCGCACATCGGATCGCTCACCGAGGTCCAGCGCGGGTGGTCGTTGGTCGCGTAGAGCCAGAGCGTCTGCGCGTACGGCTCGTAGCCCGAGCACGGCGTCGAGAGGCCTCGCAGCGCCATCTCGATCGCGGCGACATCGTCGCTCGATCCTTGCTCGCTCTTGATCCCGTTGCAGAGGCCACCCGGGAAGACGTCCTCCGGCGCGATGTCGAACTGCCCGACACCGAACCACACGTCCGGGATCGCGTCGCGGAGCGCCGGCACGATCGACGAGCGAAGGTTGTCGGTGATGTTGTCGATGTAGGGCTGCATGGAGCGGCTGGTATCGATGAGGAAGAAGACGTCCGCTTTTTGGATGGCCGCGGTGAACCGGAGGGTGTCCCGCTCGGGAGTCGGCGCCTCCTCGTACGGGACGACGTAGAAGAAGTCTCCGCGGCTGCGGGGGTCTTCGCTGGCGTCGAGCGGGTCCGTTCCCGCGGCCACTTCGACCAGATCGTCGACCCCGTCTCCATCGCTGTCCCGGTCCAAGCGATCGGTCCCGCGCATCTCCTCGATGCGATCCGGGAGCCCGTCGTCATCGCTGTCAAGATCACGGAAGTCTTCGGTGCCGTCACCGTCGGTGTCGATGGCAGCGGTCGCGGGATCACTGTCGCCTGCTTCTTCGGCGTCGCTCAGTCCGTCGCCATCGCTATCGTCGTCTTCGCTATCGGGCGTCCCGTCACCATCGGTATCGACCGCGCCCTCGCCCTCTTGTCGGTCCGTGATCGTGTCGCCGTCGCGATCACCGCGCGTGGCGTCAGTCGCGTTGGTGTCTTCGCCGCCTGAATCCGTCGAGACGTCCATCCCGCCGTCACGCACGGGCGCGTCGTCGTCGCCGCAAGCAACGAAGGCAGTGATCAGGACAAGGGCGAGCGAGAAGCGGGACCACATGCCTCAAGAGTAGCGAAGGGTGGCTACTCCGGCCGGGAGATCCGCATCGCGACGCGACCGCTCGCGGAAAACCCACGCTCGAGGGTCTGTTGATCCATCTGTCGGAGGCCCGGGTTGGCGGGATCCATCACGTGATATCGACCTCCGGCGTAGCCCTCGACGACCAAGGCGTGATCGGCGCGGAGGTCGTTCGACAAGCCGACCAAGAGCGGCTGCGGGTAACGGCGGAGCTCCTCAAGCGTCGGGTGAAAGATGTCCACGCGCAGGTCACGCTCGCGCAGCGCCGCCACGACATCAGCGTACGCGATGCCACGCGGGGTCACAGGGAGCGCACGGAGCAGCGCGAGCGGGTCGATCGCGACGCCATGAAATTGCGCGACCGCGGCAGCCGCGTACGGCACGCAACCCACACCGCGTTGCTCCAATACAGGCACATGGTGGATCGCTTCTTCTCCCGAGAGGGTCTGTGCCGGCGTGACCTCAGGCGCGGGGGCCTCGGGTTCAGCCTGCGCACAGGAAACGAGAAGCGCGCAGATCAACAAAGACCTGCGCGCCATTCGGAGCGAACCCCCGTGTGATGTGGAGATCAGCGGCGCTCGCGACAGTAGACGTTCAAGGTGCTCGTTCCAAAGGCGCCGTTGGCGAAGCAGCCGTTGCCGCCGAGCGGCGCGATCACGTTGCTGTTGAGGTACCAGTAACGGTGACGCCACGAGGTCGCCGGGCAGCTGTCGTCGTCGCTCGAGTCGGTGCCCGTGTACCACATCGTCCCGCCCCATCGCATGTTGGAGGTCGGGTTGTCCGCGTTCACGAAGTAGGGGTCCTTGTTATAGAAACGGAAACCCCGGTTCCATGTCGTGCAGTGCGCCGCGCGCGGCTCCGGCGAGTTGTATGCGAAGCCGTACTCGTACTGCGCGGCGGGTCGATCCGGCATCTGACAGGACGTCATCTGGTTGATCGTTCCGCACACGAACCATGGGTTCGGCATCGCGGCGTGGGTGTGAAGCGCGTCAGCGTTGCCTCCGCCTGTCAGAGTCGTCGCCTGCGCCGCGCTCAACGCAGTCACCGGGAGGTATTCGTCATGGGTGTGGTCTGAGCGCGCCGCTTCCGCCGCGCTCCCGTCGCCCCCGAACGCGACCTCCAACGCGACGTCGCCGCTCGCGCCACCTCCCGTCAAACCTGCTCCCGCGATCACACCGGAGATATCGCCCGCGCCGGCGCCGCAGACGACGCTGCCGTCGGCCGCGATCGACGTGATCGCGGTCCCGATCGCGCACGTCCCGGTGATGCGTGACTGCACCGCGCTTCCGTCAATACTGAAGACCGTTCCGACCAGCTCCAGACCGACGCCCGCCGTGTATGTCGTGTCCGAATCGCCGTCCAAGAGATCTGCCGGTACGCCTGCGAGGTCCGCAAAGGAATGCTCATGCCCGGTCGGCGCGAACGCATCCGCGGCCCGACCGTCGAGAAGGGAGGAGTCGCCACAGAACTGCGCGAAGCCCGCGTACGGCGTCGTCGCCAACTGATAGCGCGGGCTCATCTCCGCGTCATCGTCAACGGTGACCCCAAGGTAGAGCGTCTCGCTGATACGAAACAGTCCGAGGTCCAGCGCTTCAACATCGCCGATGTATACGACGAAGCTACCGTTCTCGACGTTAACCGTCTGGGTCTCAGAGTACACCGGCGTGCCGCCCGCTTCGGTCGGGTATAGCGCGAGCCGGAGGCTGACTTCGCCATTGAGCCATGACCCTGTATCCGACTCGGCGAGCCGTCCTTGGAACGGAATCAGCGATGGTGCGCTTTGCGCGTTGGCGGTCGGCGCGATCAGGCCACAGACCACGAGAGCACAGCCCATCGCGGCGAACCAAACCAAACTTTTAGACAAAACGACTCGCATCTCAAACACCTCTTGAGGGTTGTACTCTCGGGTTCGCCACGCAGGACTTCTCACTCGTGAAACAGGACCGCTGTTGTTGTTCGTGGGCGCGTTCATTCTGGGAGAGCGCCTTCACCCGCGATGAGGCGATACCGAGGACTGCTCGCGGGCCCGCTCGGTTGAGGCCCGCCGATCGCGCCCCACATCTGGAGCCGCGGCGAGCTCGCCTGACCACCCCCAGAGATGCTCATGATGACCGTCTCACCCGACGGCGCGGGACCGCTGTCCACCGTCCCGGTGTCGCCCGTGTCGCCGCTTCCCGTGTCTTCCATGCCCGAGTCCACCATCCCGGTGTCGGTGGATCCCGGAACGCAGGCGTTGTCGACGCAGATCTCGCCTGAGCTGCAATCGTCAACCGTCGCGCACTCGTTGGAGCTCCCGCAGCTACACGCCCCAACCAAGAGAAGCCCAACCATGAACGGGGTACGCATCCTCATGAGCGTACTTCTCCAAAAGGCTCACGGTCTATTCACCGATTGGGTGAGCTTGGGCAAAGACTTCGTGCGAACGTCGCAATGACTCATGATTGAGCGGCGAAATCGACTCACCTAAGCGACCGCTTCGCTCGTTTCCGCGAAGGTCATCGTGTCTTTCCCCACCGCTAGCCGAGCGAGCTTGCGTGCGCGGATCCAGACGGACTCTTGTACGTAGGGTACGCCGTGCTTCTCGCAGAGCGCCTGCACCTTCGGCTGCGCTTTCCGATACTGAAGCATCGACATGTCCGGGAAGACATGATGCTCGATCTGATAGTTGAGCCAGCCATGGAAAAAGTCGTTCAGGTCGCCCCCGGTCCGGTAGTTCGTCGAGCCGATGATCTGCCGAAGGTAAAACTCACCACGGTCGTCAATCGATGAATCAAACCGATAGAGGTCTTCGCCCGCGTGGTTGGGGACGATGATCAAAAACGAGTGAACGTTCGCGAGCAGCTCCGCCGCGACGAAGTTGAAGAGCGCGGCGAGGTAGGTCCCCGTGCCGAGCGCGAGGAAGGGCAAGGGCATCAACCCAAAGCGCACGATCACGTACGGCAGAAAGCAGCGCGCCCACAGCCGCGCGCCGGGCTGAGTGAACGGCATCCACACCCGCGGGTCGAGCAGGCTGTATGGCTTGAGCTCCTTGCCCTTCTTCTGCTGCTCGTGACGGTAGAGCGTCGCCGTGGTGTTGGGCGCGTAGTAGACGAAGCGCCAGGTCATCGCGGTGAGGGCCAAGAAGAGGTAGCGAATCACGACCGGCGCGCGGCTCTCCCGCAAGAAGTCGAGCACCTCCTCGGGCTGATCAGGATCGTGATCCTCGCCGAGCTTGTAGTGATGCAGAACATTGTGCTCGTAGCTCCAGGCCGCCGGGTCGAGCCAGTCGAGCCAGTCGAAGGTGCGGCGCCATCCCCGCGCGAACCCTTTGGACGTGAGCCGCTTGGGCGCGCCCGGGATCCGATCGTAGCCGCGGTGCAGAACGTGATGCGCGACCATCGCCCAACGCGCGACGCTCCCGGTGCTCAAGAGGAAGATCGAGAGCGGGTTCGGGACAAAAGCGAGGAGCGTTCCCAAGACCGTCGAGGCGCGTCCCCACCAGAGCATCTTCTTGAGGTGCGCGAGGTCATCACCTGAAGCATCGGCGCGAAGCTCGGCCTTCAAGGCGTCCAGGTCGACCCGCAGCGCGTCGAGATCAAGGTGAGCAAAGGAACGTCCGGGCGAGGTCATAGCGCGGCGAGTCTGACTCGCTTTTGCGGCGTCGACGAACGAAAAGAGCGCGCGCGCCGCGGAGCGCGTATCCGGTCTTCTTGCGGGAGCGGATCGCTCTTGTTACGGACCTTTAAGATGCGGACCCGCGACTGACGAGCGAACAGTGACGAGCGAACAGTGACGAGAGCGCGAAAGACAATGAGTATGCACCGGAGCTGGTCGATCGCGATCGCGTTGTCCCTCTTCGCGTGTTCGAGCGAGACGCAGATCCCGCGCGAGCTGCCTCCCGCTGAAAGTCGCGCAGAGGTGACCGAGCCCCCAGCCGCCGAGACAACGCCGCCGCCCGCGGTGGACGACCCTCCGCCGGAAGAGGTGCCGGCGCGACTGCCGCGCGACCCATCCCGCGCCGATCTGGAAGCAGCCTGTTTCGAAGGGAGCCAAGAAGCGTGCGATCAGCTCGGGCACTGAGCGCGTTCGCGGTCCTCTTGTGCGGCTTGTGCGGCTCGTGTGACGCGCCACCTGCGTTTCCCGAGCTCTCTGTTCCGCCCGGCGATTTCGGTGATGTCCGCGGCGCCTGGGTCGGCGTCCAAGAGATCCTCGGTCAGCGCCGCCGCATCTTGCTCACGATCGACCAGGTCGACCGCACCATCGTCGGACGCGCCGATCGCACCTCGGGGCGCCAGCTGGCGCGGAGCTTTGAGTGCGAGTTCTCGATCGCGTTCGCTGACATCGACGCGACGGGCGGTCGCTGGGACGCCTTTGGGATCTCGGTCAGCTACGACGCCGCTTCGGACACCCTCGTCGCCAACGTCGCGCCGGAAGGGATCTTCGACCCGAGCGCGGTCTTCACGCTCGAACGGATCGACTGGTTCGCGACCGGAGATCGCGAGACCGACTTTGACGGTGACGAAGATGAGCGCGGCGAAGCGGGCGCGGTCTGCGGTGGGCGACCTGAGCCCGCCTGCGCGAACGGGATCGACGATGACGGGGACGACGACCTCGACCGTAGAGACGACTCGTGTTGCCTCGGGTTCGGCTGCCGCTTCAACGGAAACGACGAGTCCCTTCCCTCGTCCTGCGAAGACGGGCTCGACAACGATCACGATGGTCGCGTCGACGCAGATGATCCGCAATGCGCGGTCCCCGAAGACGGCGACCCGGACGCGCCGCGCAACGAGTGGCTCTGCCAAGGCGATGAGTGCCAGCCGCCAGACAACAGCTGCACCAATGGGGAAGACGACAACCGCAACGGTCTGATCGACGACGAGGATCCGGGTTGCGCGATCTTGGGTCGTGAGACCCGGCATCACTGCCTCGACGGCATCGACAATGACGGCGACGGCGTCCTCGATCTCGACGAGGAAGAGTGTCGTTTTCAAAGCGCGACAGACGAATGGGGCATCGGGCTCCTCGCGGCGCTCCAGCCTGGCGACCTTGGACCGTGTCTCGACGGCGTCGACAATGAGGACGACGGGAAGATCGATCAAGAAGACCGCCAGTGTGAGTACACCCTGCGCGGCAACGAGCAGTCCTCAGCGTTGGGGCAGGTTACGGATCTCGGCGACTGCACGAACGGGCTGGACGACGATGGCGATGGCTTGACCGATGACCTTGACCCCGGCTGCCAGGTCGCGCTCCGGACGCCGCGGCAAGGCGCGCTCAATCTCCCGCGCGTTCGTTTCTTCAACGGTCGCTGGAACGGCTATGAAGACGCGCTCGTGCGTTTCGAAGGCGCGCCTCCCTGCGTTGACGGGCTCGACAACGACGGGGACGGCTTGATCGACTTTGAGGACACAGGGTGCCGCTTCTCGCTCGACTGGAGCGAAGGCACGTCATGCACCGATGGGCTCGACAACAATGGCGACGGCTTGATCGACGCCGACGACCCGAGCTGTCTCTCCGAGGCCAGCGATGAGCTACAGACCGCGTGCGCGAACGGCATCGACGATGACGGCGACGGCTTGATCGACGGCGAAGACGGCGGCTGTCGCGATGGCCTCGACGTGAGCGAACTGGGGGTCTGCGAAGACGGACTCGACAACGACGGTGACGCGCTCATCGACGCAGCAGACGACGATTGCGTGACCCCGACGTCGCTCGAGCGCAGCGACGAAGACGCCTCCTCGTCCTGAACGAACGCGCTCAGAAGCGCAGGCGTTCCTGTGCTTCGCCGACCACTCCGTTCGGACCGCCGCGCGCTCCGCCTCGCCCGAGCATCACGGCCAACGGTCCTTCGCTCTCGACCGTCGCCGTCCCGACGATCGCGACCCCGACCGACGGGCCACCCGCGCCGCCGCCGCCGCGACCCCCGGGACCTCCTGGGCCGCCGCGACCGCCCGGGCCTCCAGCGGCGGACCGACCGAGCAAGAGAAGATCCGTCGCGGCGCCGCCTTGACCGCCTTGACCACCTTGGCCACCTCTGCCCGCCGTCCCACCGACGCCGCCCGCGCCGCCGTTTCCAGTTTGAATCGTGACGTCCGTGAGCGTGACCATTCCGTTGATGGCGACGATCCCGAAGGAACCACCCCCGCTCCCGCCGCCGCCGCCGCCCGCGCCGCCACATCCGCCGCCGCCACCGCCGCCGCCGCCGCCGCCGCCGGGCCCGTCCGTATCACCGCCCCCGCCGCCCCCACCGCTGCCGCCGGTGCCCGAACCGCCAGTCGTTCCCGGGTCCCCCTGCGTTGGTGTGTATGTGCCGTTGACGAACATCCCACGTTCACGCGCCGGGCCGCCGCTCAAGCTCGTGGTCCCGCTCATCGCGCCGTTGCCTCCAGGACCTCCGGCGGTCGGACTCATGCGGTCGTCCGCACCAGGCGCGCCGCCGTTTGGTCCGCTCCCGCGAGCGGGCGTTCGTCGTGGAAGGCTCCGGCCACCGACCCCGCCACCAAATCCGTTTCCGCACGGACCCGTGCCGCCCGCGCCGGCGCTCCCGCTGCTTGAGCCTCCATTGCTTCCCTGCGCGCCGACCGCCCCCGCGGCACCATCGGTACCCGCGTCTCCTGGCCGGCCGTTTCCGCTTGAGAGCTCTACCTTCGCGAGACGCGCCCGGGCGTTGTTGACGCGGAGCGCGATCGCGGACGCTCCCGCGCTGCTCTCTGCGTTCGCGCGAACCATGAGCTGCTCAAGGCTGAGGTCCGCATCGGATCGCACATCGATCGCGACGCCAGTGCCGCGAAGCTGTGCGCCACAACCGCCCATGACGGACCCGTCGGCACAGAATCCGCCTCGGATCTTGGCCGCCCCTGTGATCACGACCGACTCGTTGTAGGTCCCCGCGATCAAGCAGACGCTGTTCGACGTCATCAACGCGCGAGTGATTGTCCCGAAGGGCCGGTCGAGCGATCCATCCCCACCGTCCCGACCCGCGGGGCTGACGAAGACGCAGTCGACCGGCGGACTGGTGTCGCGGCCGAGGGTGTCGGGCCGGCCCGTGTCCCGGGCGTCCAAGCCGTCGTCCGCGACGTCTCTGAACGGCGCGGTGTCGCGGCGAACGCCAACGTCCGGAGCGAGCGGCGCAAAGTTGACGCTGCAACCGACTAGCCATCCACCGACGACCAGGTGAAGGAGCGCGAACCCGACGCGAGTCGTCACGGCGAGAGCATAACAAGGCGCGACGGTACGCGTCAGCCGCCCCGGAGGTTCAACCAGATCACGTCGTTGGTCCGCGTGCTCACGCGGAAGTCGGCGCTCGCGTTGCTGGTCGCTTGTTCGATCCTGCGAACCTCAAGGTACGCGGGCGCAGCGCGATAGGGGGCGACCAGGCGCTCGGGAATCGTAAAGGAGCCCGTGTCTGGAACGTGGCAGCGGAGGGTCGCGCCACCTGTGCGCGCGGAGACAATGATCTCGATCGCTTCCGCGCCGACCCCGCCCCAGCCCACCAAGAGCGCGCTGTCCGGCCAAAGCGCGTTCCCTTCACCTTGCGGTACCGGGCTCATCACCGTCGGGCGCTCGGCGGGCGGAACCGTCACATCGATGCTCGGGACCACATCGTTGTCTTCTTCGTTTCCGCTCTGCACGCTCAGCGACGCGCTCTGCGCGACATCGCAGTCGACGTTCGCAGGCGGCGCGTGCACGGGGCCATCGCAGAGGTTCACGGTGCGCGCGACGTCGCCATAGCGGACGCTCAGGAGACCCGCGCAGGCGGGCGCGATGGTCGATTCACGGCCGGTCAGATCAAAGCCGACCTCTTCAGTGACGAAGCAAGGACCCTCGCGATCGGTCACGACCACACCACCGCTCTCCAGCGCGGTGCCGACCTGCTGCGTCAAGGAACAGCTGACGTCATCCGTCCGGAGCGTCGCGGGGTTCTTCGTCTGCCGATCGAGCAGGACCAAGCCGAGGGAATCCCCCGCGCTCCACTCCAACGCCAGGACCTCGGTCGCGGTTCCCGGTGTCGGCGGCATCATCATCATGGTGTCGGTGGTGTCACCGCACGCGACGAGGAGGAGCGACGCCGTGACGAGCCAAGCGCGCGTCACTTCTCTTCCTTCTCTTTTCGAATCCCGAGCGCCTTCATCTTCTTGTAGAGATGGCTCCGCTCAAGCCCGAGGTCGGCCGCGGTCTTCGTGATGTGCCCCTTGTGGAATTCCAGCGCCCGCAAGATGAGATCACGCTCGACCGCCTCCATCATCTCCTTGAGGCGCTTGCCTGGGACATAGAAGCCACCGCTACGGGCGCCGCCGCCGATCGGCAAGAGCGCGCGCGCGTCGCTCTCGGTCACCACGTCGCTCGGCGTCAGGATCACGATGCGCTCGATCAGGTTACGGAGCTCGCGAACGTTGCCCGGGTAGTCGTACGCGCTGAGCAGCTTCATCGCGCCGGGGGAAAGGGAGGTCCCCGGTCGGTCGTTGCTCTCGCAGACCTGCTCCAGGAAATGACTCGCGAGCAAGCCAACGTCCTCGATGCGTTCGCGCAGCGGCGGGACCCGGATCGGCAACACGTTGAGCCGATCGTAGAGGTCCGCGCGAAAACGTCCTTCTTCAATCTCGACGGGGAGCGACTTGTTGGTCGCCGCGACCACGCGCACGTCCACCTTGATGAGCTTGTTGCCGCCGACCCGCTCGAGCTCGCCCTCCTGGAGCACCCGCAAGAGCTTCGCCTGCATTGGCTGCGGCATGTCGCCGACCTCATCGAGGAAGAGCGTCCCGCCGCTCGCGCGCTCGAACTTTCCTTTGCGCTGCTTTGTCGCTCCGGTGAACGCGCCCGCTTCGTGACCGAAGAGCTCGCTCTCGATGAGCTCCTTGGGGACCGCCGCGCAGTTCAGCTTTTCGTAGCTCTGCCGCGCGCGTCCGCTCCCCAGATGAATCGCCCGCGCGACCAGCTCCTTGCCCGTGCCGCGCTCTCCTTGCACGAGCACCGAGGCGTTCGCGTTCGCGGCCAGCCCGACCCGTTCGCGCAGATCGAGCATCGCGCGGCTCTCTCCGAGCAGCTCACCTTCGGCTCCCGTGCGCTTTTTGAGCTCACGGTTCTCCGCGGTCAGCTTCTGGAAGCCGAGGCAGTTCTGAAGCGCGACGAGTAAGTGGTCAGTGCTGATCGGTTTGTCGAGGAACGTAAAGGCGCCGATCTTGGTGGCCTCGACCGCGATCTCGGTCGTGCCGTGGCCGCTCATCATGATCGCGGGGACGTCGTTCTTTTGTTCGCGGAGCTTCCGGAGCAGCGAGAGCCCATCCATCCCGGGCAGCTGCACGTCCAGCAACAACAGATCGTAGGTCTTGGCCGCGATCTTCTCGAGCGCGATCGCGGCGTTGCCGGCGACGTCGACGTCGTAGTCCTCGACGCGGAGCGCGCGGCTGAGAGTCGAGAGGATGTTCTTCTCATCGTCGACGATGAGCACGGTCGCGTTCGACATGACGAGACGCTACCACTCTATTGCGCTTTGCTCGCGTCAGCGTCTGCGCGCCGCTACGAGCGGTTGCCGGCAAGGACATCGCTCCACTGATATCGGCCCGCTTGAAGCGGCGGCACAGACACGGCGAGCAGCGGCGCGATCACCTTGAGGAGCTCCAAGAAGGCGTACGCGGTCCCGCCGAAGATGAGCCCGGCGGGAGACTCAAACACCGGAGCGTGCCGGTGCTCGTTCGTGAGCGGGTTGAACCAGTCGATGCAGTGCAGGTGCGGAAGCGAGAACACATCGTCGAGGGAGAGAAAGACGAGCGAGTCGACCTCATCGGCGCAGAGCGTGAAGGTCGCGTCCTTGGGCACCACACCCACGAACGGCTCGAGTCGAAAGTCGGACGTGTAAAGCGGGATGCTGGAGAGCTGCCCGACGACACAGACATCGATCAAGCCGACCTCTTCGTTCGCCTCGCGCAGCGCCGTCGCCTTGAGATCCTCGTCGACCTCGTCGGGACGACCTCCTGGGAAACAGATCTCGCCCGCGTGTTTGCGCAGGGTCGCGGTTCGCTTCGTGAACAGCGCGCGCGGTTCTCTCTCGAGCAAGAGCGGGAGCAAGATCGCGGCGGGCACGTCGTTCTTGCGTCCCGGGAGCGCCGGCCAGTGCTGGCGATCGTAGGACGCCAGGGCAGCGCGGAGCCCTTCTGCGGTCAGCTCAGGCACTCAGGTCTTCACTCGCGCGCCACAGGATCCGCACTGCGTCTCATAGGCCGGGAACGAGCTCGCGCAGTACGGACAGATCTGTTGGCCAGGGAGGGCCTCTTTGCGGAGCGGCACCAAGGTGACAGAGCCCGCGCTCGGATCCATCGCGAGGATCGCGAGCGTCCCGCCGCGGATCTGATCATCGCGCATCGCGCCGAGCTCACGAAGAGCATCCGCGATGGTGGTCGCGTCCGTGTCGTCCCCGACGGTGTCGAGGGGTCGCGTTGTGTTGGATGAGAGCGCGACGATGATGCCGGTCGGATCCGCAGAGGGCGCGCGCGCGCTGACCGGGGGACCGCCACGAGACGGACCGACGAAGGCATGCGTCGCGTCTCCCGCCGCGCGAACAAGATTGAGCGCGGCGTCCCGAACCTGAGCGCCCATCAACGGGCCGCCGCTGCCGACGATGCCCTCGATGTACGCTTTGTCTTTCGCGTCGAAGCGCATGACAAACGTGACCTCGCGCGCTCGGGGAGCCGCCGCGATGGGCGCGTCTCCTCGGCTCGGACTGGGGCCCGCGCTGGACTTCTTCATGAAGCCGACCCCGGCCGCGAAGACGATCCCGAGGACCACAACGGCCCCGCACAAGACGGCGATCAAGGTGACGCTCATAGCGACACCCTACTTTACTTTCACGGAGGGTCTATTCAGCTGACCACTAGCCACTATTTCGAAGGACCTCGATCGCCTGAGCAGCGGGCGCGATCTTGTCCAATCCGCGTTGGATCGTGCGCACGCCGGGCGGGCCTCCCGAGCTCTTTCCGATGTAGCCGCCGATGCGTGCGATCATATCGACCACCTGCACTAGCGTTAGTTCATCGCCGACGGCGTACTTCTTGTGTTCGAGCAAGATGATGGCCGCGTCGATTTCGGCTCGGCTGAACTCGGTGGTCGCACTTGTGTCGGGTTCAGCGCGCGAGCGCGTCTTGAGATGTTCTGATCGGGCAGCCACGGCGACCGCGATGGTAGCCCACCGCTTGAAGTTCTCGGCCGTGCGAAGTTGCGAGTCTTCGATGTTACAGACGCCGCTCTTCCAAGCGCGGTGGAGTTCCTCGATCTTCCATCGCAGAGTGTACGTCTTGGCGATGTTCGCGGCCTCTTCAAACGTCGCGACAGAAGCGGTCGTAAGAAGCCACCACTCAAGCGGCTTCGTCCCTCGCGGCGCATGCGTCTCCCGAACGTGCACGCACTGGATCTGCATCGCCTCATCGCTGCGCGTGCGGTAGTCGCGCAACCGAAGCGTCACTGAGCGCGCTCGAACCGCGAGACGAGCGACACGTCCAGGACGGTTGGGCCGACGACGAACGTTGACGTAGATGTATCCAAGAACAGGCGCTCGGAGCATTGTTTTGTGCAGCCGGGAGCCGCTCGCGAGCGCGCGGTCGTGAGCCGAGCGGATGGTGACCTTGAGCCCTTCGTTGCGCACCACTTGAAGGACCGCGCGGCAATCGCCACCGCGATCGAGCTGGAAGAACGGCGTGACGTGAGGAGCGGTCGCCCGCAGCTGCTCGTTGGCTTGCAAGAGCGCACGCCGCCACAGATCAGATTCTCGCTCTTGCGCTGGTCGTGCGTCGGTCTTGTACTCAGGCGACTTCTCGAGTCGCGACCACCACTGCTGCGCGACGAGACCCAGCACGGTGCCGCTCTTGCTAACGCAGAGCGCAGACATCACCTGGAGTCCGCGGATACGTCCCGACTTCGGAGTGACGTGTCCAAAGCCGGGCTTGCCGACCCGATCGGTGACGCTCAGACATGCCTGGTCGACCGCGACGACGACTTCATTGTTTCCGCGACAACGTCGCGCTGTCGCCCGGTGGTGAGCGGCCGCAATCGCCGACGGCGCGATCGCGTGATTCTCAACGAAGCGAAACGCGGCCTCCCGCTGCGCCGCGATTCTAACAACCTCGGTGACTTTCCCCGCCGGCGAACTCGCGAACTGGCTCGCGAGCATCACGAGTCGCTTCGTCCGCCTCTCGTCGCCCAGCTCCGCGTCACCGAACTCGTTTGCTGCCCATGCTGAAATGCTTGTCATGACCAACGAACACCTTGGTCATGACGAAATTCCCGGAGAGATCCGAGATGTGATCAATGGTCAGGTCTATTCAGACCCGCTCCCTCGAGCGTCTAGCGGACCGCCCGCATCTAGCTGGACTGCATGCGGTAGCCCACGCCGCGCACGGTCTCGATGTACTTCGAGGCGGCGCCGAGTTTCTCGCGGAGCCGCTTGACGTGCGTGTCGACGGTGCGGGTCTCGACGCCCTTCGAGTATCCCCAGACGCGCTCCAGCAATCGGTCACGTGACTGCACCCGGCCCCGGCGGGAAGCGAGATCCAACAGGAGCCGAAACTCGAGCGCGGTCAGGTGCACCTCTTGTCCCTCGACGTCCACGCGATGCGCGGCGACGTCGAGCAGCAAGACACCGATCTGAATCGGCTCCGGGCTGTCTTCCGTGGGCGGCGCGGCGCGTGAGGTGCGCCGGAGGATCGCGTCCACGCGGAGCACGAGCTCACGTGGGCTGAACGGTTTCACGACGTAGTCATCTGCGCCGACCTCGAAGCCGACGATCCGGTCCACTTCTTCGCCCTTCGCCGTCAGCATCACGACCGGGACGTCGCGTCGCTCTCGCCGGAGCCGGCGGCACACCTCCAGCCCGCTGATGTCGGGAAGCATAACGTCCAGGACGACGAGGTCTGGACGCGCGCGTTTGATCTCCGCGAGCGCGCTTGCACCGGTCCCAGCGGTCACCACCTCATGGCCCGCCTCTCGCAGATTGAACGCGACGAGCTCGGCGAGGTCGACCTCGTCTTCAACCACCAACACTCTCGGCACGTGCGGAGGTTAGCGCGCGACGGAGCAGTCACAAGCAGTTCATGCAACGAACCCTCTTGGCGGCTGTCACTTGTTTGTCACCTGCTCGGATGAGGTCCTGTGCGCACGGCGAACCTCTGCCCCCACGTCGCTTTGCGCTGCGTTCGGCATCGCCTCGTCTTTTGCCCGTCTCCTCGCGCGTCGTTTGCAGGTACGCTGAGAGCTCCGTTCGCGGGCGACCATGATCAAGAGACGGAGCGGATTGAGTCAGGTGATCGTCGGGTCGCTGGGGAGCGCCACGTGCGCGCTCGTGCTCACCATCATGATGATCGAAGAGCCGCTCTCAAACCGAAGGGCGAGGGCGGTGGTCGAGTCCGAGCTCACCGAAGCGCTCGACGCCTTCGAGCCACCCGCGGACGCCGCGACCATCGCGGAGCGCTTCGGTTGCCGGGTCGAGCGCTCCGCGACGCAGCCGAACGAACGACAACCCGATCGTCTCTACGAAGTAGACGGACGCTTTGCGCTCAGCCGCGCGATCGGCTCAGATTGGGTCACGGTCTCGCGCAGCACCGAGCTGGTCCGGTCGCTTCGGGAAGGCACGCGACAGCTGCTCTGGGTCGGCTCCGCGCTCGCGATCGCCTTGATGCTGACGCTCATCTGGGTTTTTCACCGCGTCGTCGTTTCACCAGCGAGGAGCATCTCCACCGTCGTCGACCGATTGGCAGAAGGGGACTTCTCCGCGCGAACGAAGAGCGAGAGGCTCGATGAGCTGGGGGAAATGGGTCGCGGGATCGATGGAGTCGCGGACGTGCTCACGGAGCGCATCGAGCAGCTGCGGCTCGGAGAGGACGCGCTACGGACCGTCCTCAACTCGATGGTCGAAGCAGTGTTCGTGACCGACAGCCTGGGGCGCATCGAGCAAACGAACGACGCTTTCGATCGCCTCGCTCCCGAGAGCATCGGGCGAACGCCCATGGAGGTTTGGCGAAACGAGGATCTCCGCGCCGCCGTCCGCGCGTCACGTCGCGGGATCGAGAACACGGTCGAGCTCGAGCTGATGGTCTTTGGGGTGCGGCGCATCTTCGAGGCGCAGGTCTCGCCGCTCGACACCGGGAGCGACGCGCAGCGACCTGGCGTCGTCACGGTTCTTCACGACGTGACGCGCTTGAAGGAAGCGGACTCGATCCGGCGTGACTTCGTCGCGAACGCCAGTCACGAGTTGCGAACGCCGCTGACCGCGATCCGTGGGTACGCCGAGACGCTTCGCGGTGGCGCGCACAAACGTCCTGAAACCGCCGAGCGCTTCTTGGACATCATCCTCAAGCACACCTTGCGACTGCAGCACTTGGTCAATGACTTGGTCGCGCTCTCGCGGGCGGAGTCGCCGGAGGAGAACACCAAGCGGGTCGACGTCGACGTCGGTCGCTGCGCGCGCGATGTCGTGGCGGGACTGGAGCAGAGCGCGATCGATCATGGGCTCACGATCTCGGTGGTCGGCGAAGGTCACGCGAAGGCAGACGAGCGCGCGCTTGATCAAGTTTTGGTGAATCTCGTCAGCAACGCGATCAAGTACACCGTCGATGGTGAGGTGAAGGTCGAGGTGGGCATCGCCAAGAAGTCCGACGCGCAAGTCCTCGCGCTCTCGGTGTTCAACACCACCCCGATCCCCAAGGAGCATCTCGGCCGACTCTTCGAACGCTTCTATCGAGTGGACGAAGGGCGCTCGCGAGATGAGGGCGGCACCGGATTGGGATTGGCGATCGTGAAGCACCAGGTGCTCCGGATGAAGGGAAGCATCCGCGTGGAGAGCGATGAGACGTCGACCACGTTTCATATCGAACTCCCGACGTCCTAATCCTGTTTACCCAACAATAGTCTCGATTTTCCCAGTCTATTTGGTGACAATTTACCCTCAAAGGTTATGTACATTGCAGTGTCTGGTCGGTCGGCTTATAGTTGGGCCTCGTTGGGGGGTGAAGTCCACACTTGGGCTGACCGCAACCACACCTCCACGGGCACTTTGGACAGCGGAATCTCAAAAAAGACGAACGGGATCCTCATCGTGGAGGCCAACCCGGATGTGCAGTGGCAGCTCGCCCGGAGCTTGACCGTTCGAGGCCACCGCGTGGTCGGGACGAGCTCGGGAGACGGCGCGCTCGCGTTGATCAGCGAGTGGCCCGTTGACCTCGTACTGATCGCGGAAGACCTCCCAGGCATGGACGGCCTCCAGGTCGCGAAGGGGCTTCATCGTTCGCACCCCGAGATCCCCGTCGTCCTCATGGTCATGAAGAAGACCACCGACATCCTGACGTTTGCGCGTCTCGCTGGAGTCGATGCATGTGTTGAACGACCGCTGAGTGCGGACGCGCTGACCACGCTTCTCGATGGTCAGCTCTTGGCACACGCCGCGACAGGGTAGTCGTCCGTCACTGGGACGACTAGACAGCTCGCCTTCTGGCCGAGACCGGCCACTTCCTCAGACGCCACCGCCAAAAGTGCGCTAAGGATCGTGCCGCATGGAACGTCCTCTCTCGTTGGTCGCGCTGACGGTCGTGGTCAGCTTCATCGCGGTCGCGCTCGGTTCCGCTCAAAGCGGTCCGGAAACGATCGGCGTCGATGAGATCAGGCCCGGGATGCGCGGATACGGCATGACCGTCTTTCGCGGAACACAGCCCGAGCGCTTCGAAGTTGAAGTGATCGATGTGCTGCACAACTTCCGCCCGGACCAGGACCTCATCCTCGTCAAGACGATGCACCCGACACTGGATCACGCGCTCGTGGTCGGTGGTATGTCGGGGAGCCCGATCTACCTCGATGATCGGCTCGCTGGTGCGTACGCCTACGGCTGGCCCTTTGGTCGCGATCCGGTCGCGGGCGTCACGCCGATCTCGAACATGTTGAGCGAGATGCGTCGCCCAGTGCGGCCCGATTCGTTCCCGGGCGCGCGCGTCCTCGCCAAGCGTCCACGCCGCGCGACCAAGGTTCCACGCCGACGACGCGCGAACATCGGTGGGCTCCCGGCGTTCCGAGGAGGAGATCAGGACGCCCCGCGCCACGACGCCTTCACCACGCTTCGCGCACACGCGGCCCGCGTTGGGATCGACATGAGCGATGACACGCGGATCCGTCCCGCGGCCACCCCGGTCATGCTCGGCGGCTTCACCGACGAGGTCGCGTCGCTCTTGCGCGAAGAGCTCGCGCCGTTCGGCCTGACCCCGATGCAGGCGGGCGGCGGTCAAACAGGCGGAACACAAACGGGTCCGGGCTACACCTCGTTTGTCGACGGCGGCGCCATCGCGGTGCAGCTCATTCGCGGCGACATCTCCGCGACGGGCGTCGGCACGGTCACGCACGTCGGCACCGGTAACCGCGTGATCGCGTTCGGTCACCCAATGATGAACGCAGGTGAGCTCGGGCTCCCAACCGCGACCGCGAACGTGCTCCACATCCTCGCGAGCATCGCGCGCTCGTTCAAGATCGCGGAGGCGCTCAACCCGGTCGGCGCGCTCATTCACGATCGTCAGTCGGCGATCGTGATGGACACCGCGATGACCCCCGCGACGATCCCGATGCGCATCAAGCTCAACGGCATCGAGGGCGCCATGCGAGATGAGTGGAACGTGGAGCTCGCCAGTCACCGCTTCCTCTCCCCGATGCTCGCGTTCGGCGCGATGGCGAACGCGATCAAGGCCACCTCGAGCGACCAGACGGACGTCGTCTACGCCGCGCGCACCACGGTCGGGATCGAGGGTCACGCCGATGTCTCGCTGGAGGATCGCGGCTACATGGGCGCCGGTCCGGGCGATCTGCAGTCCCTCGCGCGGCTCCGGATGTTCCGCGCGATGGAGGCGGCCTTCGGCAACCCGTTTGTGGAGTCCCGCGTGACCTCCCTCGACATCGAGCTCGACGTGGAGTTCAGCCGCGACGTGTTGGTCCTGATGGACGCGCAGGTCGCGAGCAACGAGGTGGACCCCGGCTCCACCGTCAACGTCTTCGTCACGCTGCGCTCGTTCGGAAACGATGACGTGGTCCGCACTGTGCCTATTCGCGTCCCGACCCACGCGGCCGGCAAGACGATCGAGGTGTCTTTCGCGGCGGGCAACGCGGTCCGGATCCAACAAGGCCGGGCCCGCTCCCTCGACGATCTGATCGACGCAATCGAAGAGGCGTACCCCGCGACCTCCTTGGTCGCCTCGCTCAAGATGCCTAGCCGCGGACTGCGCTTTGATGGCCACGTCGTTCGCTCGCTCCCGCCCTCGGCGCTCAACACCTTGCAGCTGGTCAACGGCGGCGGTCCCGGTCGTCCGTTCAACACCTACGAGCGCCAAGAGATCCCGCTTGATCAGGTCCTGGTCGGCGGCGCGGTCGTGCGCCTCAACGTTCGCGACACCCCGCGCGATCGCTGACCCCTCTCTTCGTCTTCTTCTCCGTGGGAACGCCGCGTTCTCGCACCCGTAGTCACCGCACCCACTAGTCACAGCACACGATGAACAAGCGACTCCTTCTCCTCGTCACCCTGGCCACCACGCTCAGCTCGCTCGCGCTTTTCGCGCCGCCCGCCGACGCGGTCACGACGCTTCACTTCTCGCTCGATGACGCCGCGAGTCTCGCTGCCGGTGAGCTCGACGGAACGATGGTTCACTCTCGTGGACACGTCACGGTTGGAGCGCAGACCACGCGGATCGAGCTCGCCGAAGCGGTCGTCGCGCACAGCATCGCGCGTGATGGCGAGACCGTGTACGTCGGCAGCGGCAACGACGGGAAGATCTTCAAGGTCACGGGCGACCAGGTCAGCGTCTTCGCGGAGACCGGGCAGCTCCTCGTGCGCTCGCTCTTGATGCACGAGGGGACCCTCTACGCAGGAACGCTCCCGGAAGGACGCATCTACAAGATCGATTCCGCCGGCGCGGTGAGCGAGCTGGCCCGCCCAGAGAACGCGGAGCACATCTGGGATCTCGCCTGGCGCGGCAACCGCCTCATCGCGGCGACCGGTCCGGAGGGCAAGGTCTTCTCGATCTCGACGCAAGGTCAGGCCGAGCTGCTCTACGATTCCGAAGCGGCGCATGTAATGACGCTCGCGCTCGACGGAGACGCGCTCTACGCCGGCACCAGCGACGACGCGCTTCTGCTCAAGCTCAACGGCCCCGGCGACGCGGATGTGGTCTACGACTTCCCGGGCAACGAGGTCACCGCCATCTCCGCGCGCGGCGGCGTCATCGCGGCGGTCGCGAACGAGTTCGCCGCCCCGCGCGCCGGCACCTCCAAAGTCACCAAGGGACCGAGCCGACCGCGCGCCGGCAAGGGACGACTCTGGCGCGTCGAAGGTGACCGCGCCGAGCGGATCTTCTCGCGCGACGATGGGCACTTCACGGACGTGGAGCTTGAAGAGAGCGGCGCCATTTTTGTCGCGGGCGGTAAGCAGGGACGCATCTTCCGCGTCGGCACCGACCGCACCAGCGCCACCTACCTCGACGTCGACGAGCGTCAGGTGCTCACGCTCTCGCTCACCGGTTCATCGCCCGTATTCACGACCGGAGACGGCGCGGCGATCTACCGCGTGCGCGAAGGCCGACCGGAGAACGCGATGTGGCAGAGTAAAGTGCTCGACGCCCGCTTCAGCGCGCGCTTCGGTCAGCTCACCTGGCGCGGCAGTGGCTCGTTCCGCTTCTCGACGCGCAGCGGCAACACCGCAGACCCGGATGACTCTTGGAGCGACTGGTCGGCGCCGATGACCTCGCCCGGCCCGACCCGTAGCCAGGGCGCGCGCTACGTACAGGTCCGCGCGCAGCTCACCGGGGCGGACGACGTGCTCCGCGCCGTGACGCTTTACTATCTCCCGCAGAACCAGCGCGCGACCATCACCTCAGTCGGCCTCAAGCGACGCGCCTCCGCGAAGCGTGGAAAAGCCAAGACCGCCGCGCGCGGCGCCGCGCAGGCCGCGCCCTCGACGACCTACAACCTGAGCTGGACGATCGACAACCCGGACGGCGATCCGATGCGTTACCGGATCCGCTTCCGCAACGAGAACCAGAGCGTGTGGCGCGACGTCTTGCGCGAGGACGAGCAGCTCACCGCGACGAACTACGCCTGGCAAACGAACGGCTTGCCCGACGGCTACTACGTGGTCGAGGTGAGCGGCAGCGATGAGCGGCAAAACCCGGAAGAGCTCACGCAGCGCAGCGCGACGGAGTCCGAGCCGATCTTGATCGACAACCACCCGCCGCGCATCGAGGGGCTCATCACGCGCGGAGGAAACGCGCGCGGCCGCGCGATCGACTCGCTCGGACCGATCGCGAAGCTCGAGTACGCGATCGATGGCGGCGAATGGCGGATGTTCTTCCCCAAGGACCACCTCCTCGACACCGACAACGAAGAGTTCGAGCTCGCCCTCCCGACCGACCTCGGCGAAGGCCAACACATCCTCGCCGTTCGCGCGACCGACGCTGGGAACAACACGGTAAGCGCCGAGCTCGAGTTCTGAGCTCGACGACGGGTCTCTTTCGGAGACATCAATGGACGCGCGTGATCGTTCCGTCTTCGATCCCGCGCTTGATCTCCTCGATCGCTTCGTCGATCCAAGCGTTCACCTGCTTCGGGAACGGCCACATCCAACCGTACGCCGCCGACGTGAACTGGTGGACGATGTTCGCGCGGCAAGCGCGTGACTCGATCGCGTCGACGCCCCACACCTCGGCAGTCGCGACCAGCGTCTCGCGGTACGCCTCCCATTCGATCCGCGCGCGCCCGTAGGCGAGCCCGAGCGGGAAGAACGGTATCAGGTAGATCGCGCTCATCCCGAGGAAGGTGAAGCGCTTGAACTGGCGCATATGCACCGCTTCGTGTCGCATCGTCACATAGCGCGACCAGGCGTCTCGCTGCTTCCAGTTGGCGGGGACGTAGATCCGCGAGCCGAGCGTGGTCACGTAGCTCGTCATGTACGACGACTGGCCGCCCGCCGTGATCACCTTAAGCGCGCGATCGATCAGCAGGCTGAGCGGGTCGCGATCCTTTTCGATCACCTTGAGGCGCGGGAACTCTTTCTCGAGCTCCAAGAGGTAGCGCGCTTCCGGATCGCTCTCGGGATGGTCGGCCTGCACGGCGACAGGTTAGCAGTCCCGACCCACGCGTGAACGGTCAAGGCGCGCCCCAAAACACAGATTCAGCGCGCGATGATCAAGCTGTCACGGCTGACGCGCGCGAGCTGGCCGCTCCCGAGCGCTTCGCGGTAACGCCCTTGGGACGCGGCGCCTCCCTCGCGCGCCGCGGATTTGATCTCGCCATCGATCTCGATGCGCTCCAGGTTGGCGACCGACTCGACGCGCGGCGTGACCAAGCGAACGCGCGCCCCTTCGCGGAGCACCATCGCGTCGCCGGTCTTCGTGGGGCGACGGTCCAGCAAGCGAAAGAGATCCACGTGACGCGCGACGTCGAGGGGGGGCGCGGGAGGTCCCGCGAGGGTCGGCGCCTCCTCGACGCTGACGTACGTGAGGCGACCCGATGGATCCTCGAGGACGAAGTCGTTGACCATGGTCAGACGAAACTCGGGATCCAACGAGACGTGCTGCGTCACGACGTCGCCTGGCGCGAGCGCGCGGACGCGTCCGAAGATCTCGACGTGCCCGGCCTCCAACAGATCGACGGCGTAGGATTCCGGATCACGCGCCGCGGCGATCAGGTTGGCGCGCTTCGCGTAGAAGTGGTGAAGGAACGAAAAGAAAACGAAAGCGTTGAGGGCGGCGAAGAACCCGCAGACCAAGAGCACGAACCCCACGATCACGTACTTCGCGTAGGGGCCACCGTTGAGGACGAACTGCAGCGCGACGAAGACCGGCGAGGCGATGATGAGCTTGGAGAGCAACCAGAGCGTCTGCTTGAAGCCGAGCTTCAGCGCGGCCATGAACCGCGTCGTCGTGCTGCTGGTCACACCGAAGGGCGAGTCGATGAAGTCGACGTGGGTCGTGCCGCTCGCGGTCTCCGTGACCTGCTTCCATGCGGAGAGATCGCGACCGTGACCCCGGGTGACCTCTAAGAAGCGCACGCCACGACCCTACACCCGATCGACCTGCGATACACTGGCGTCACGTGCGCATCTTCTTCCTCCTCATCCCGATCGTCGTCACGGCCTTGGGGCTCACCTACGCCGTCGACCTCCCCAAAGAGACGGTGCTCGGCGTACCGCTAGTGGGCTATGGATCGGCTCAAGCGTGGATCGCGATGGGCGGCGTCGGCGTGCTCTCGCTGGGCGGTGGCGCGGGCGTGGTCATGATCGGCTTCTACGGGTTTGGTCTCCTCTTCGGCGTAGGACAGATCGGCTTATCGGCGGGCATCGGCGTGGGACAGCTCGGCTGCGGGAGCACGCTCTTCGTCGGACAAGTCGGCGGCGCGCTCACCGGCATCGCGCAAGGATTTCTCGGCGTCTTGGGGATCGGACAAGTTTCCGCGTCGCTCGACGGGACCGAGTTCTTTACGACGCTGCAAAAAGATCTCATCGAGACGACCTCGCTTCGCTTCCCGAAGTCGTAGCGCGACGCGTAAAGGGCGACGAAGTTGTCGTCGCGTCGCGGACCGCGAAGCGCTTATGCTCGCGGCATGCCCACTCCCAAAGACGGCTTGGAGGCCTATGAGCGCGGTGACTACGCTGGCGCGATCGAGATCTTCGACGCTCTGATCCCGATCTCGGAAGGGCGCGTCGTCCTCGCGATGAAGACGCGCTTGGCCTTCGCGCTCTATCGGCTCGCGCAGAAGATCTACAAGACCGAGCCGGACAAAGCCGACGCGCTCGCGGGGCGCAGCATCAAGCTGTGCGAAGAGATCCCCCCGCTCGCCACGTTCGAAGGCGGCTGGTTGGTCAAGGCGTGCATCGCGGGCGATCGCGGCGACGCCGAGCAAGAGCTGGTCTGCTTCGAGATGGCGATCCTGGCGAACCCTGAGTCAGCGCTCGCGGTCGGCAACAAGGCGAGCGTCCTGAACAACTTGGGGCGGCTCGACGAAGCGCTGAGCTGGTCCGACAAAGCGATCGCGCTCAAAGACACCCACTGGTACCCGCACTTCATCCGGGCCTGCATCCTCGCGAAGATGGGGCGCGATGATGAAGCGGTAGACGAGGTCGAGCTCTCGCTCCAAACCGCGACCCCGGAGAACCGATTGAAGGTCTTCGCCGAGGACGACCTCAAGACGATCAAAGCCCACCCGCGCTTTCCTCATCCCTAGCGTGGCGTGAATGGAAGGAAGTAGTGTCCGCGTATGGCGAAAGAGCCGTTGCACCCGTGGATTACCCTTCTTGCTCCTCGCTTGTACTTCTTGAAGTTTCCTCAGGAGAGTTCACAGAAGGAGGCGCTCGAGTTCTTCGCGAGCGCAGAAGCGGGTCTTCGAGAACTCGACGAAACGGTCTCGATCGTCGTCGATATGCGCGCGGTGTCCGTGGACAAGGTGGGGGCCGCGGAGCGCCAACACTACGCGGGCTTTGAACGCAAAGTGGCGGACCTTCAACGCGTCAAGCTCGACGTGGTCGCGCTCATCATCGGCGATGAAGTTCATCGTCGCTTTATCACGGCGGTTCACTGGCTCGCTCCCCCGAGCTATCGCTTTCAGATCTTCGACGACGCGCTCACGGGCATCGAGTGGGCGCGCTCAAAGATGGGCGGCGCGGACCGCGTCGATTAAAAGATCGTCTGAGCAATCCCTCTGCGACTGCGCGGCAGGTGTCGTCTGCGGAGGTCACGGTCGGCGCAAGCGTGAGCGTCCGATCGGTTCCGCGCTACCGTCATTCAGTTGAGTCACGCGAAAGAACGTGGCTGCAGGACAGTGCGCGCTTCATTCGCTCGGTACACTCCGGCGATGACCTCGCGCACTTTGCTCTGCGGACACCGCGGGACCGGCAAGACGGTTTCGGGAAACCCGTTTCCCGAGAACACCTTGATCTCGATACAGCGCGCGATCGAAGAGGGCGCCGAGATGGTGGAGTTCGACGTCTTGCTGAGCGCCGACGGCGTGCCGGTCTTGATGCACGACGACACGGTGGACCGCACCACGAACGGCAGCGGTTGCGTTAGCGCGATGACCTTGGCGCAGCTGCGGGACCTTTGGGTTGGGGAAGGCAGCGATCACCGCGACGTGCGCATCGATACGCTCGCCGAGGTTCTCGCCGCGGTCTCCATCCCGCTCAACGTGGAAGTGAAGGTGAGCGGCGCGCCGTGTCCGCTGCAAGAACGGGACGCCTACGCGCGCGCCGTGCTCGACGTTTTGCACGCGGACCCGGTTCCGAAGCGACGACTGCTCGTGAGCTCATTCGACCCCGAGCTCCTCGCGGCGATGCGCGACCAGATGCACCAACGCGGAACAGAGAACATCGAGCTCGGCTGGCTCTGGGAGAAGCTGGTCGGGGTGTACGAGAACGAGGTCGACGAGCTGTTCTCAAAATTCGGGCGTCGCCAGAGCATCAGGGCTGCGTGGATGGGTGCGTCTGCGTGACGAAGTCGATGCATAGCATCTTCGAGGAGCGGAGATGGCGGCAAGGCGCGTGGCTTTGGCGGTCTGGCGTCGCTCGAGTTTTGAGAACAGCGAGACGAACGGGATGGTCACCTCATCGAACGCGCGAAGAACGCGGGCTTCGACGCGGTCCACCCAAACATCGGCGACGTCACGAGACGCTTCATCGCGATGGCGAACGCCGCAGGTCTTGAGGTCAACACCTGGACCGTCAACGATGAGGCGAACATGCGCCGGCTGCTCCCGCTGGGCCTCGGCGCGATCATCACGGACGAGGTGGCAACGCTCGCGCGCGTGATGAAGACGACGCGCGCGTAGCGGCTACAACTTCTGCCCGTCGAGACAGAACTCGATGTTCATCGTGATCTCCTCGAGCTCCGCGGGCATCGCTTCGCGGCTGACCGCGCACTCTCCGGTCAACGTCATCGAGCCACGAATGATCGATGTGTTGGAGGCTCCCAGCGCATCGGGTTCGGTGTAGGCGACCTCGTCGATGGTCGCGCTCCCGGCGCTCCCGATCGGCTCGAAACGACAGTTCATCGAGATCGTCGTCGCGCCGTCTTCATCACCCAGGCCGAGCGTGCCGGAACCGTTGAGCGAGGAGGTCTCGCCCGCGCTTGGCGGATCGCCCATCTCGTGGCTCAAGGACATCGCGGCCGTGCGGAACTCGTCGAGCGGGTCCGCGTAGATGATGTTGAGCGTAAAGATGTCCGTTCCCGAAACCGAGAAGCCCGCTGTGTCCGCTTCGTTTGCGCTGATGACATAGTCGCGGTCGCCGTCGTTGGCCGTCACGCGCAAGTAGAGCTGCTCGCCTTCGCACGCGGTCAACGCACCGCTGCCAGTGTCGGTACCGCTGGTGTCAGCGCCGCCCGTATCCATCCCCGTGCCGGTGTCCGTTCCAGCGTCGCCGCCACTGTCGTCATCGCCACATCCGAGTGCGGCGATAACCGCGATCATGATCAACCAGTGCTTCATCAAGCCTCCCCTTCCCGGAACGCTAACGCGCGCGAGCAGACTGGCCAAGACGGACGTGCCTTGGAAGCCGAGCGAACGCCATGCTGTTGGTGATCGTCGCACGACGTTCGACGCTACGAGGAACGGCTCTTCCGACACTCGCGCACCGTGAAACAGTGAGCTCAGGGTCCTTCGTGGGTGTCCTTCGTGGGTGTCCTTCGAGGAAGTGTTCGCTTCGAGCGTCGACACCGCTCAGAGCAATAGATCACGTCCGGCCAGACGTTCTTCCACTTCCTACGCCACGCGAACGGTCGGTCACAGACCGGGCATGTTTTCGTTGGAAGGTCTGACTTCTTCATCCCACCGAGGGGCGAGGGTCACGGGGCGAAGGCGTCAACTCGCGCGAACAAGAATACGGAAGAGAAACGTCCAAAAGGGACCGCGCACCTCCCAACAAAGCCGCGCGTCCCAACAAAGCCGCGCCTCCCCACAAAGCCGCGCCCGAACAAGCCGCGCTTGAACCAGCCGCGCGCACCACTTGCGCGCACCCGCGTCGACCTCTATCGCGCGACGAGGCGGAGCGGTCTCAGCTCACGGGAGAAGAGCGACGCGTAGACGCGGTTTGCCGCGGCCCGAATCTCCTCGGCCTCGTTTTCTCGGATCGCCATAAAGGCCGCGGCGACCGCTTCGCGATCGATCTGATGCGCGACCACAAACGCGCTGGGCTCGCTCCCCAGCTCCTTCGCGAGCGCTTGGAAGATCACCAGCGCGGCGGCCATTTCCGGGCTCCCGTGTTGGGTGGGGTGAAGCGCGAAGCGCACGAGATGCACGAGGTTGAGCTTCGTGAGCGTGCGAGACCGCGCGAGCTCGCTCAGGTACGCGCTCAGCTCGCGAACCGCGGTGATCGCGCGCTTGTTCTCCTGCTGGTCGCCCGCTTGGCCCCGCATCCGTGGCCCCGTGAGCGTCACGAGCGCCTCGGGCATCGGGAGGGGCCCACGTATGAAGTCGAGGCGATGCTGCACCTCGTGCTGCTCGATCGATCGTCGATAGGCGCGCGCGAGGGTCGCGTAGGTCGCGCGAACGGCGTCTTGATCAAGCGCGTCTTGAGCGCGCTCAAACGCGGCCCACTCCCCGTTGAGCACCTGACCTCGCAGACCCGCGTACCGCGAGACGTCCATGTCGTACGCGCCGGGCAGCACAATGGTCGTGCCGGTTCGCGCGAGCGTCGTCTTCCAACCGCGGACCAGCTCAAGCCGCGTTTGAAGCGGTTCCGCTAGCGCGCGCAATTCGTTCACGCCGAGCGCCAGGCGCGCGAGCTCGTTGCGCACATCTTCTGCCGCGACCGTTTCGACCGCGACCGCGTACGGCGCCTCCCGCGTGTCTTCGTCAAACAACGAGAGGCGCGCGTTCGGCGCCGCGGAGGGAAGCACCGGGTCCACCAAGAACTCCTCGATGCGTTCCTCCAAAACGAGCGCGTCCGTGATGTAGGGCCGCGTGAAGCCGAGCAGCCCGAGCGGCTGACCGTGGGGGTCGACGCGGCGGATGACCAGCGCGCGAACGGTCTCGCTCTCCTCGCCCGCTTCCGTATCGCCCAGCGCTTCGTAGGGCGTGACCTCCAGTACCTCGAACGACGCGAGCGAAAACCGGATCGCGTTCGTGGCGCCGTGCTGTCCGTAGACCTCGGCGTCCACGTAGTAGCCGATGCCCGCGCGTCGCAAAGAGGCGTTGAACGCTTCGACCGCGGCGAGGTGACTCTGTGCCGCGAGGAGACGCGTCCGGACTTGTTCTTCGGACTGCGCAACGACCGCGCGGAGGTAGCTGGTGATCTCCGCTCCCAGGGCGCGCTCGCTCTCCTGCATCAGCGCCTCACGCGCCGCGTCCAGATCGCCTCGACCTTGGAGCGCCGCGACCCAGAGCGGGAGCGCGTCGGTGAAGATCGCGCGGACCGCGGCGCCGCTCTCTTCCGGTCGGCCGCCTTCCACAAACGCCGCTTCCGTTCGCTCCGCGCGCGGGTGCAGGTCGCGCTTGGGCCACAGCGACCAGACCAACGCACCGGAGAGCATCAGCGAGCTCGCGATCACCACGGCGCCCAGGGCGAGCGACGGGGCGCGCGCGGGAGGCTCTTTGGCGCGCGGGGCCTGGTCGGCGAAGAGCGTCGAGACCGCCGCGACGTCGTCTGGATCAATCACCGGCGCCTGTTCCGCGTGCAGCCAAGCGAGCTTCGCGACGTGCGCGACATCGCTCACGCGGGTCAGGCTCTCGCCGTCCGCGTACATGACCGCGACGCGCTTTCGAACGGCCGCCCGAAGAAGCGGATCGATCTTAGCTTGCGCCATCGCCCGAGCCGATCGCTCACCGCCCGCGATCGCGATTTCGAAGAGCACCCATTTCGCGCGCGACGTGAGCATGGGCTGGTGTTGCCGCAAGTTCTGCGGAACCACAACCCGTGTCGCGTTGCTCGCAGCGGACGCGACGTGATACCGACGATGCATGGAGGGGAACGAAGCGCTTCCGGCGGCGGAAGAAGACGCCTTGATCGTCAACGGTACTTCGCTCAACCGCGGCGCTTCGGCGATCACCGCGATCGGCGGATTGCTCACCGCGCTGCTCGGCGCGCAGCTCCTCGAGCTCAACTTTCGGGTCGCCGCGATGAACGCGATTCCCTACGTGTGGATCATCGTTGGTGTGACGCTGATCCTCCTCGCGACGCGTCTCTACCGCGCGCGCCGGATCGCGACGCTCGCGAGCGCCGCGGTGGCTGGGGTCTCGGTTGTGCTGCTGCTCGCGTGGGCCATTTACGGATTCAGCCGCGGAATCATCTCGTGCCTCGCCTTCTTGGCGCCCGCCACCTTGATGCTCGCGACGCTCTTCTGCGCGTTCGCGATCAAGCCCGCGATCAAAGCGGAGGCCGCGCGTAAGCGGTTGTCTGACGAGGGCATTGAGCTGGGCTTCTGAGCGGGGCTTCTGAACGGGGCTTGAGAGCTGGGCTTCTGAGCTGGGCTTCTGAGCGGGGCTTCTCTGAACTCCTCGACCAAAGAGCTCAGGACCCAAGCGCGAAGGTCCAACCGAGACCCGCGCGCGAACCCGATCGCAACGGCGCTGTGATGTCTCCAGGGTCTTCGCGATCTCGTCGTTGCGCCTCCCGTATCGGCGTCGCGATCAGTCCGATCAGGCCGACCACGAAGGGCAACGCCCCGAGCAGGATGAAGAGCGGCTCCCGTTGCTTGATCCCGTAGCCCAACACACCCGCGCCGAGCATGAGGTTGGCGATGCTGAAACCGTAGTTGACGCCTTCGGACGTTCCGAACCTTCCTTGGATGAGGTCCCGGTCCACCACGATCCCGCCGACGGTGACGAGGAGCGGGATCGCCGCGAGGACGAGGTACAGCTTGATGTCGTCATCGATCCCGGAGCTCGAGCTCGATCGACTTGAGCCAGACGATCGCGGTCCCGAGCTCCAGGCGAGCGCGCTCTCGGGCGTCGCGAGGATCAGAGCAAAGAAGACGACGGCGACGAGCCCGACGGTTCGCGTGATCGCGGACCCGGGCTGTGTGTCGTGAAATGCCAAGTTAGAAGCTCCATCCAAAGCCAGAGTGATGGACGGGTTCATCGCGTGAGTCCCTCGAGGTGCGTTGGGTAGCTCATCACGGGTTGTGACGCATCGAAGCCTTCGCACGCGGTCCCGGCGTTCTCGCCGATGATGAACGTCGCGTCAGATGCCACGCCCGCTCGCGCGTAGGCACACACGTCGCTTGAGGCGTTGCCGTAGGCGGCAACGATCTCGAGGTCGAGCGCCTTGAGGCTCTCCAAGAACGCGAGCTTGTAGGCCTCGACCTCATCGCCCGGCAACGCGTCGCCGATGCTGTCGGTCGTGTGCAGGGAACCGGCGGGGAAGCCGCGGCCTTCGAGCCAAGCGAGCGTCTTACCGGTCAGGTGGTAGGTCCGGCCCGTCACGTAGATCGGCTGCACGCCATTGGCGACATAGTGTTCGACCACGCCGACTGCGCCGTCGTGCATCTCGGGTGTGCCGTTCAAGAGCACCTCTTCGAAGACCTCGCCGTCATCGGTCGTCAGCGTTCCGTCGATGTCGAAGACCGCGATCTGCGCACCGCGGGCAAGCAAGGTCGCGGTGCTCCGCGCGATCGTGTGATCGCCGGCGACGACGAGCACGTATTCGTAGGTCCCGGGATCACGCGGTTCCATTTCGATCGACACGCGACCGTCGCTATCCGTCGTCCCGAACCCGACCTCCTCATAGCTGCACTCGCCGGTGCGCAAGAACGCGCGGATGTGTTCGCCTTCGAGATCTTTACTCACCGCGCCGTACGCGAACTTGCCTTCGACCACGTACGCTTCGTTTGCGATCGCGATCGAGCCTTGCGAGCTGTGGTGCGCGCCGCCCATCTCTGTCGCGAAGCCGGCGCGCACAGAGTGGTTCCAAGGCGTGACCTCCCCGAGCGCGAGACCGCAGAGCGGTGCGACGGGCGTGACCTGGGTCGAGGTGGTGGGCGGGAGGTTGACCGTGATCCGCGGACCACAAGCGGTCACCGCGAGAAGCGAAACGAACGTCAGACTCTTCAGCGTGTTCATGGGGCGGGGACCTAGCACCGTCCGTACCAGTGATATCCAGCGCTGAAATCACTTCGCTTTTCGCAAAAGTCGAAGATCTGGAATCCAAAGTGTGAACGATTAGTCACTCTCGACGGACCAATGCGCCCCGTTGGAAAACGCGAACTGAAGGTGGCACCAAGCCTGCAATCACACCCAAGCATGTGGAGTTTTGGCACCCTTCGGCGCATGGCCGTACAAACCAAGTTCGCGTTCATGCTCAGCCTGACAGTGTTCGCGTTGGGGGCGTGCGGGGACGACGACACCGCGACGGTCGACGCGGACATGACGGACACCAACGCGGACGCGAGCGACGCGTCGCTGGACACGAGCGAGTACGAGCCGCCCGACTGTCGCGAGTTCCGCGGGAGCGATGGACCGCCGACCGTCACGCTCGAGATCGGGGACCTCACCGGAGGCACCTTCAACGCCTTCACCGAAGACCAAGAGGTGGGATGGGTCTGGGGCTTCCAAGGCGGGACGATGATCCAGCCGGTCGTGCGTTTGCCGAGCAGCGTTGGCGGCGGGTGCCTCGAGATCGCGTTGAACAACGATCCACATCCCGATCACGAGGCCGACTACGCGATGTTCGCGGACTTCCCAGGGATGACCGACCGTGTCCCGATGCTGCCCTTCGAAGGGGCGTTCGTGAGCGGTCCGTTTCTCAACCAGCTCGCCTGGGACGAGCTCGACGGCTACCTGACGGTCGACGTCACGGCGCGCGGAGAGGACTTCGTCGCGGCCGGATCGGTCCGGATCAAGGTGACCAACACAGAAGAAGGCGTCTGCGCCGAGCTCCCCTTGAGCGGTGAGGGCTGCGTCTATCAAGACGTTGGCGGGAGCGTGTTGATCACGGACATCGTCGACGGCGTGGCGCGCTTCGAGGACTTTCAGCCGACAAACCCGGAGGCCGCAGAGTGCGTAACCGGTGGGTTCACCAGTGGAAGCCAGGCGATCCCCGAAACGTGTGAAGGCTTAGGTCTGGCGGTCGTCGGGGAACGCTTTCAGGCGATCCGTCGCCAGATCGTCGCGGGCACATGCACTCCCGTCGAGTACCAGCTCGACAACTGCCTGCGCACCGGCTGACGGCGGCAACGTCTGGCTCGTGGCGCGATGGAGATCCTCGAATCCCGCTCGCCGGCTTCCTGCGTTGCGCACGCGTTGACGCTCGACTCGACCCGTGAGGTAGACTCCCACCCAAGATTTCAGATTGGGGGGTGGTCTGAGTCGCTCCTTCTTTCAAGGAGCAAAGATGAAGCGCTCTCTCTCGGTGCTCGGCGTGTTGTTCGCTGGGCTGACTCTCTCCTCTGCGACGGCTCCGGTCGCCCACGCGTTCTGTGGCTTCTACGTGAGCGGCGCCGACCAGTCGCTTTACAACGACGCGACCATGGTCGTGATGATGCGCGACGGCACCAAGACGGTGCTCTCGATGCAGAACAACTACCAAGGTCCAGCGGAAGCGTTCGCGATGATCGTGCCGGTGCCGGTGGTACTGCAGGAAGAGAACGTGAAGACCTTGCCGCGGGAGATCTTCTCGCGCGTCGACAACCTCGCGGCGCCGCGGCTCGTCGAGTACTGGGAGCAGGACCCTTGTTACGTCGAGCCTGAGTATGAAGGGATGGACATGGCGTCTGCGGCCGCGATGCCGCCTCTACCGAGCGCGCGCGCGGTCGGCGGCGGCGTCACCATCGAGGCCGAGTTCTCAGTCGGCGAGTACGACATCGTGATCTTGAGCGCCGAGGACAGCTCCGGGCTCGACACCTGGCTCCGCGCCGAGGACTACAACATCCCGGACGGCGCCGAGGGCGTGCTCCGCGGCTACGTCGAAGCGGGCACCAAGTTCTTCGTCGCCAAGGTCGACCCGACCAAGGTCACGTTCGAGGGCGGCCGCGCGGTGCTCTCGCCGCTCCGCTTCCACTATGAGAGCGAGACGTTTTCGCTTCCTGTTCGTCTTGGACTGCTCAACGCCCAAGGCAAGCAAGACGTGATCGTGCACGTGCTCGCGAAGAACCAGCGCTACGAAGTCGCCAACTACGAAAACGTCACCATCCCGACCAACATCCGCGTGCTCAACGGCGTGCGCGACAACTTCGGCGAGTTCTATGAGTCGCTCTTCTCCGCGGTCGTGGAGCAGAACCCGCGCACCGTCGTGACGGAGTACAGTTGGCAAGCGACCAGTTGCGATCCGTGCCCGCAGACGCCGCTTCAACCGGGCGAGCTCGCGACGCTCGGCGCGGACGTGATCGATGGTGCCGGAGGGCAAGCGGAAGCTGATGTGCCCGCGCCAGGTGCCTTCTTCGGACGAGGTTCCGAATACGTGCTGACGCGGCTTCACTATCGCTATGGTCGCGAAGACCTCGGCGAAGATCTGGTGTTCCGTGCGGCGCCCGCGATCGTGGGCGGACGCGGAACGCCGAACCGAGAAGGTGAGCTTCAGGAGCGCGAAGCGACGCAGTCCTCATCGAACAACTTCCAGGGTCGCTACGTGATCTTGCACGCCTGGGAAGGCGAGATGACGTGTGAAGAGCCTCGTCGCGGCAACTGGGGCGGACCGCCGAGCGGCGGGAGCAACCGTACGCAAGCGGCGAACAACCCGCGGCTCGCGGGAGCGGCGGCCCCGGCTGCACAACCGCTCGCGAACTTCGTTCAGGAGAACGTGCCGGCGCTCGGCGTGACCGCGCAGTCCCCCGCGCCGGCGTTGCCAGCACCGACCGCAGCGCAAACCGCAGGGCGCTCCTCAGGAGGGTGCAGTCGTTGCGCGGTCGGAGGGGACCCGCTCGGCGCGCTCGGCGGGTCCGCGATCGCGCTCTTCGCTTTGTTGATCGTCCGCCGGAGAATCTCATGAAGAACGTACTCACTCCTTCGCTCGTCCTCGCGCTCAGTCTCGCGACCTCCTCTGCTCACGCCTTCTGCGGCTTCTATGTGAGCGGCGCCGACCAGTCGCTCTACAACGACGCGACCATGGTCGTGATGATGCGCGACGGCACCAAGACGGTGCTCTCGATGCAGAACAACTACCAAGGCCCGGC